>JBBQZR010000044.1:0-53896 GCA_038207515.1 Lysobacterales bacterium
CCTGGAAATAACACGTGGACGGCGCCGCGGACGGCAGCTCGAATCCCAGGTTCACGAACGTGCGCTGCACCTGCGCGGACGCCATCGGTGCCATCGCCAGGCACACCAGCGCGGCCAGAACCCGACGCGCGAATGCACGAAAATCGCCAGCATCCACCGGCGAAAACGACACCACCATGGAAGAACCCCTGAAGACCGAACACAGACCAGCACTGCCGGCACGGCGGCGATTATCTCAGCGGTTTTGTGACGAAATCCACACGTACGCCGGCGCATGAGTGCGAATTACGGGAAATTAGCACTTCGAGGCACCGATTCGGCGGCCAACACCGGACCGAACTACGGCTCGGTAGCGTCAACCGGCGCCGGCTCCCAACCTCAGCGAGCCTGCGCAGCCGCTCCGGTCTCGCTGCCTTCGGACGTCCAGGCCGATTGCGCCGCGCGCGTCTGCGCAACATGGAAGCGCAGCAGGTCGACATAGGCCCGCCTTTCGTGGCCGTGCACGAGATCGAGGTAGCGCTGCTCCGGCGAATTGCGCGGACACCAGAGCAGGCTGGCCGTGCGCAGTTGTGCGTCGTCGTGGTAGCCGGCGATCACGATGCAGGCGTCGATCTCATCCGCCGCGGCGCTGGCGCGCAGCATCGTGTGGCGCGCGCGCAAGGCGGCCGCGATGTCCGGCTTCAGCGCCGTGACGGCCTGCCACTGATCGAGCGGCAGCATCTGCAGCACCGGCATGCCGTCGTGCTGGCGGTAGACCTCGGCGAGGTCTTCCGGCAGCAGCGCACCGAAGCGCGTCACGACGGCGGCGATCTGTGTTTCGTCAGCCGCACCGCGCCACTTCATTCCGGGGCTGATCACGTGCAGCCACCAGGCCGGACGTTCGATCGCACCGAGCAGCTGTACCACCGTCCAGTCGGCGAGCGCGGCCTACTCGCGCTCCTGCGCCGCTTCGGTACGGCGTTGCCGCTCGGTCATCAGCTGAAACCCCGACCAGCGCCCGCGCAGCCAGGACTGGAGGTCGGGCTGGGCCTGGCTGTCGCCTTCGCTGTCGAGCCAATAGAAGCGCAGGCCCGACTGCAGCGGCGGCTCGGCGGTGTCGTACAGTGCGACCGTCGCGAGCTCGCTGTCGTGGCCCAGCAGCAGGAATGCGCTCAGCTGCGCCGGCGTCAGTGAGATGTAGTCCGAGTTCTTGCCGGCACGCAGGAAAGCAATCGTGCCCTCGTAGGCGTAGCTCGCGAGATCGAGGTCCGCGGCCGCGGAGGCCGGCTGCACGCGAGCCAGCGGATACAGGCCCAGCGCCGAGGCGCCGTCGACCGCACGGTAGAACGCCGCGAGATCCGCCGGCAGCGGCCGGCTGAGTCGTTCCTGCGCTGCTGCGAACGCCGCTTCATCGGCACCGGCGACCGGCTCTTCTGCGGTCTGAGACTGCTGGGCGGCGAGCTGCCGCAGCAGTTCGCGCGTGTCCAGCGCGGCGGCCTGCGCATCGAGGCGCACAAGATCGCGCTCGTAGCGATCGACCATGGCGCCCGCGTCGGCCTCCAGCGTCACGCTCGAACGCCACAGGCTCAGCGACACCGCCGCCGCAACGATCGGACCGGCGAGCAGCAGCAGATAGGTGCCGCCGACGAGTACGCGCTGCAGCCGGCGCATCGGCTTTACGTCGAGGCTGCGCAACGCTTCGGCGCCGAACGCCAAGCGCAAGGGCGCGTGCGGCGTCGGTCCGGCAACGCGGTCGAAGATCTCGAATACGCGGCGCTGGCGCGCACCGGCCGGCCGCGACTTGTCCATTTCCGGATCATTGTGCAGGGCCTTCAGCACGCCGCCGAGCTGCCAGCGGTTGCGCACGCCGGGCAGCTGCAGCAGGGCAATGAAGGCGAGCAGCTTGAAGCCGAGCCAGAACGCGAGCGCCGCGCCAATCAGGCTCGCGGTCGCGATGAACACCGCGCTCAGGCGGGCCGAACCCACCGGCAGCAGTTCCTGCACGACATGCGCGCCGTCCAGCGGCGGCACCGGCAGCACATTGAGGTAGTTGACGAACAGGAAGACCAGCGCGGCCTCGTAGACCAGGCCGCTGCCGATCTGTCCTTCCAGCAGCGCGTAGATCGCGAGCGTCCAGCCGATGACGATGCCCGGCAGCGGCCCCATGAGACTCATCCACGCGCGGCGCGCCGCGTCCGGCGTGGCTTCGTGGCCGATGGTCACGCCGCCGACCAGCGGCAGCGCGAGCATCTGCACGTTGCGATAGCCCGACAGGCGCATCGCGAGGTAGTGGCCGAATTCGTGGATCGCGACAACGACGAACAGGATCGCGGCGAAACGCAGTCCCCAGAACCAGCCGCCGAGCAGCAGGAACAGCGCGACGCTGAAGGCGAACAGTCCGGCCTGCACGCGCCGCGGCACCGGGCGCTGGGTCTGGCGCAGGGTGATCTGCGCGAGCCAGGCCAGCCGCGCCGGCGGCACAGGCTGCGTGTTCGCCGGTGGCTTGGGCTTGCGCCAAAGCGCCGTATACATCTGCCAGGCGAAGCCCGGCCGCGGGCGCAGCAATCCCTGGCTATCGCGGTAGACCTTGCCGCGCTGCTGCAGTGAGGCCAGGCGCTGCTCGTGCAGACCGGATGCCTGCCAGTCCAGCGACGCGTCGTCGGTGCCGGCCAGGTCGGTTGCGCCCTGGCGCGCGCACCAGTCCTTGTGCAACTGCCACTGCGCAGCGAAGTCCGCGCCGCCGATGGTCTGCGCGAGCACCTGCTCGTTCGCGCTGATCTCCGCGTAACAGTCGAAAGCCTGGCTCACGCCGTGGCGGCCGTCGGCGAGGCGGCGCACGAATACGCTGAGCAACCGGTTGGGGACGTCCGGCGCCGGCGGCGCGAACAGCCAGAGCACATCACCCTGGTCGCGCTGGCGCCAGGCGGCGACCGGCTGGGCCACTATGCCGCCGTCAGGGCCGTCGATCAGGAACCAGTCCGGCCCCTCGAAACCCAGTGCGGTCAGTTCCAGCGCGGCCTGCGCATGCAGGTCAGCGATCGCTTCGGGAATGCGCGGCGCGGCGATGCGCCGTGCGCGCAGCGGTTCGAACACGAACGACAGCAAGGCGCGCACTTTCTGCAATTGCAGTAGCAGGAAGATGGCCAGTACGAGAGCGGCGAGATCGAACATGAGGGGACTGCGGCGAGGAGAGAACGCCGATTGTCACGTGCCGCCCGCTGCCGTGCACGTTCGTGGCCGTACGCGCAGACTCGGCGTGACTCGCGGAATGCGTGCCGCGGCATCCAGCCGGCGCGAGCCGCGTCGCACCGACACACGCGGTCCGCATCCTGTTCGAAAGCGCGGTCGCCGCACGGCAGCACAATATGGCCGTGAAGTCGTGGGAACTCTGCCGCAGCATGACGCCGGCTTTGCCACGCGGGCACCGGCGGCGGCCAGATGCGGGCCGATCACGCGATCAAATTCGGGCTGTCAGCCAAGACCCGCGGACGTGAGACAGGTCCCGCCGCGCCGGCGCGATGCACGGGCCGCAGGCCTCCGCGCATCAATCACGAAAAAGCTGCCGGGACTCGCGCCCAGGCAGCTTGCGGACTTCCGTACTCGAATCCGGTCTCTTACTGACCGAGTTCGCCGGTCAGATTGGGCACGATGGTCACGGTACCGATCGAAGGAACGATGTTGTTGTTGGTCCACGCTTCGCCCTGGATACCGCCGATCTGCATGATCAGCTTGTACTGGCCCGGCACGAGGCCGGTCAGCGGCAGGTTGACGATGCCGCCGTAGCTCTGGCCCCCGGCCAGGCCGCCGCTCTGGCCCTTCGCCAGATAGCTCACGAGGCCGCTGCTCTGATGGATCGCCCAGAAGTGCACGTCGAAGTTGCCGGTGCCGCCGCCGTTATTGTCGAAGCCGAACCAGGTCTCGATCTGGCTGCTCGCGTAGTACGAGCCTGGCACACCGATGATGTAGCCGGCCTTGAGGTCGGGTTTGGCCCAGATCAGGTCGCCCGGACCCGGTGCAGGCTTGACCGTAATCAGCGAGTTGTAATTGTTCCAGAGGTAGTCGTTGCTGGCCTGGTTGTCACCCTCGGCGTCCAGGACTACGCGCAGGCGATAAGTACCCGGCGTCAGGGCGGCACCGTCCAGCGGCAGGTTGAACTGCTTGGCAAAACTCTCGCCCGGATTCAGCCCGCCGGCGGTGCCCGTCGCGACCAGGATGGGCGTCGCCGCGCCATTGGTCGGCACGAGGTAAAACTTCGCGCTCCAGCCCTGCGACGGCAGGTTGCCTTCGTTCTTGACGCCCAGCGAGGTCGATACACGCTGCCATGGGTAGAAGCTGCCACCGGCGGCGACGAGCTGCTTGGCCGCGAGGTCGACGAACATCGGCGCGGTGTGGTACGACACTTCTTCCGTGAGCAGGTGCAGATTAATGTTGTTCGCGGCGCCGTGTCCCTGCAGCTCCTGATACTGCACGAGGTAGAAGGAGTCGAGATAGTCGTCCTCGCCCTTGAACACGTATTCCGGGATCGCGCCGACGATGGCCGAGGCGGCCTGACCGGCCAGACCTATTGCCGGATTCGCGCCGGCCGCAACCGCGACTTCGCCGATCTTTTCGAGCGCGATCTGGACCACTTCCTGATAGCTCTCCTTGCGATCGTATTCCATGAAGATCAGCTCGACCCACGGCGCGCGATCCCAGTCGACCTGGCCGTTGCCTTTGTCGCGGGTGCCCCAGGTGACGATGTTCTGGTTCGGCGTGTAGGTCGTATGGCGGCGGTCAAAGTACTCCAGTTGCCGGACTTCCATCAGCGGCTCGCCCTCGGCCGAGAGGCCGACGATGATGACGTAGACCTCGGCGTCGCCCGCGGCCTTGATGCGGTCGTCGGCGCGGATGCTATGGATCTTGGAGAACAGCGTGGCCTTGTTCAGGAAGACGTTCTTGGTAGAAGCGGGCGGCGCGGCCTCCGGCATCCCGGCAGCGGACTTGCCCCAGGTCATCCTCGCCGGCGCGCCGCTGTTCAGCGCAGCCAGCTGCTGTGGCAGCTGGGCGTTGGTCTCGGCGACGAGGTCGCGTAGCTGTTCCTTGCCGTCCGTCTCGACGAGCAGATAGGACGTGCGGCTGGAATTGACTTCGGTGAAGGTGCGCGTCAGCGAGGCGCCGGTGCTCAGCGAATAGCCGTGGTAGACCGTGCCGTCGTCGTCGTCGCCCTGGGAATAGAGCACCGCCACCGGATCACCGTCGCGCTTGAGCAGCTCGAGCTCGATGTGGTGTTCGGTATCGTCGGCGTCGCTCAGCGCGGGCAGCGGCACGGCCAGCGGCATTTCCGCATAGGCGAGGCGGCCGCCGCGCGCGGCCAGCGTGCCGTATAGCGACGAGCGCTGCGACGACGTGGCCGCGCGCAGCGCGCTGGCGGTCTTCTGCGCCTTGGCCATACGCAGATCAGCCGCGTCGACGAGCACTTGCTTGGTACCGGCTTCGGCCTGAGCGCCATCACCGGCCCAGGCACTGGACATTCCGAAAGCGGCGGCCAGCACGGTTGCCGCGACGCCCCTGTTATAACGTTTCATGGCGAACTCCACATGTTGGAAAAATGGAAGAGCAGATAAACCGAAGCGGATCTGCGTCGGTTGGCCGGTAGTACGCGTCCGGCCTCTGCGGGCGACATGGAACCGCGCGATCTCCTCTGCGCGCTGCGCATCGGGTGATGCGCAGCGCGTATCGCGCCGCTGTGCCGCAGCCGGCGCGCTGCCGCGTATCGCTAGGTGCCGGCGCGCCGGCTCAAACGCGCGCGACTGCGCGCCCTGTCTTCCACCATCCATGACTTGAGGAATGCACCGATGAAACACCTGTCTGTCCGCTGCACACAGCTGGCCGCAGCGCTGACGCTCGCCTCACTCTTTCCAGGCGTCCAGGCCGCCGAAGCGCCGACTGCGGCGCTGGAGGATCTTTATCTGCTGCCCGCACCGGACTTCGGCAAAGCCGACCGCGCCGTGGAGAAGGGCCGTCCGCTCGAATATGGCCTGCTCATTGCGCAGCCAGTTCGCGACCTCAGTGCGCGGCATGGCCGCTGGGACACGAATGAGAAGGGCCAGTCACGCTGGACCTGGTCGGTGAGCTCGCCGGGCGCGTTCGCGCTGGAATTGCAGTTCTCGACGCTGCGCCTGCCACCGCATGCGACCTTGACCCTGCAGGGCGAGGACCGCGACGACGTGCGCACGTTCACCGCCGAAGATGTCGCACGGGAGCGCTTTCGTACGCCGATGGCCGGCGGCGACAAGGTCATGCTGGTACTGGATCTGCCGACCGGGGAGCGGCCGTTGCTCGCGATGGATCTGGAGTCGGTCACGCACGTGTACCGCTCGCCGTTCGGTGCCGGCGCACCGGCCAAGTCTGATGCCTGCCACGTCGACATCGCCTGTTCCGACGCCAACGGCCGCCAGGACCAGGTTGCATCCGTTGTCATGTACACCTTTCCACTCAACGGCGGCGCGACGGTCAGCTGTACCGGCACGCTGATGGCCAACACGGGGAACGATGCAACGCCCTACGTGCTGACGGCCAACCACTGCGTCGATAGCGAAGCGGAGGCGAACGACGTCACGGTGTACTGGAACTACCAGAGTCAGATCTGCCGTATGCCCGGCTCGGCAGCGAGCGGCACGCCGCTGACCCCGCATGCGCTCTACAGCACGCATACCCAGACCGGTGCAACGCTGCGAGCCGAGTACACGCCTACCGACACCAGCTTGCTGGAGCTGGACCTGCCGGTATCCAAATATGCGATGCCGTTCTTCGCCGGCTGGAGCCGCAGCGCAGTCGCGCCGACATCAACCTTCACCATCCATCATCCGGCAGGCGGCGGCAGCCTGACCGGCCACGAGAAGCGGGTGACGCGCGACCTGCAGGCGCCGACCATATCTGCCTACGGTGGAGCGACCGGCTCAGGCACGAACTACTGGCGCGTCGCCGATTGGGATTCCGGCTCGACCCAAGGCGGCTCCTCGGGTGCGGCACTGTTCAATTCTTCGGGCCTCGTGGTGGGCCAACTCAACGGCGGCACCGCGGCTTGCGGCAACAATGACCCCGATTGGTTCGGCCGCCTGTCGGCGTCCTGGAACGGCGGCGGCATTCCGGCGGCGCGGCTCAGTGACTGGCTCGACCCGCTGGGAGCGAATCCGGTCTCGCGCAGCGGGTATTACAAGGGAGTTCCGGTGATACATCAGAACACCAGTAATGTCGCAATCGCCGACCTGAGTCAGACCGAGAGCACGATCGCTGTGGCCGGCCTTAGCGGCAACGGCGCCACAACCAGCCGCGTCCGCGTGCGCCTCAACCATACCCATATCGGCGACCTCATCGTCGAGCTGGAAGCGCCCGACGGCGACACCTACGTACTCCACAACAACACTGGCGGTTCCAGCGACAACCTGCACGTACAGTATTCGCGTGACCTCAGCGGCTCGCCCAAGAATGGGCTCTGGACGCTGCGCATCAGCGATACGGCCGGCGGTGATGTCGGCCTGCTGGACTACTGGGCCATCCAGTTCTGACGCGGCAGCAGCGCCGTTGCACCGGAAACGGCGCAACGGCGCTGCCGCACGAGGCTGGCATCGATCCGCCGGCACCGGCGCGAGCGCGGCACAGGGTCGAACCACACAGGGTTTCCCCTTCGTCGGCTGGGGCGGAACGGACAGTTTCGCCCCAGCCGATGTCTTGCTCAGTACCAGCCGGTGCCGCCAAGTCCTACGTAGTCCACCCAGCCGCTATCGCCGGCCACCTTGTCGGTGACGCGCAGCTTCCAGGCACCGGCCTTGGGCGAACCGCTGAGATTGCGCAGATAGATCTCGTGCAGGTTGTCGCTGGAACCGCCGGTCTGGTTGTGGAGCACATAGGTGTCGCCGTCGGGCGCGATCAGCTTGACCTCTAGATCGCCGATGTAGGTGTGCTGGATGCGTACGCGGATGCTGCTGTTGGCACCGACGTTGCCGGCGTTGCCGACGGCGGGCACGTTGATCGGTATGTCTACCGACGTGCCGTTGTCGGGAATCATGGTATCGGTCGAGTTCTGGTAGCGCGTGCCGCCGTGATGGCCGCTCATGTTCAGCACATTGGTATTGCCTGGATCCAGCCAGTCCTTGAGCCGCTTGTTCGCGCCCGTGCCGTCCCAGGACTCCGACAGGCGGCCGAACCAGTCTGGGTCATTGTTGCCGCAGGCCGCGCTGCCGCCGTGCAACTGGCCGATCACGCGTCCCGACGGATTGAACAGCGGTGCGCCCGAGGAGCCGCCTTCGGTCGAACCGGAGTCCCAGTCATCGACGCGGATATGGCTGCTGCCGACATTCGCGGCCAGGTAATAGCCCGAAGGCGCCGGTGCACTGTTGTCGCGCGAAATCCGCTTCTCGTCACCGTTGGGATGGTGGATGGTGTAGCTCGACGCCGGCATGACCACGCTGCGGTCCCAACCGGCGAAGAACGGCAGCGCGCCGAGCGGCGGGTCGTTGTCGAGTTCCAGCAGCGTGAAATCGGTGTTCCCGCGGGTGGCGCGCAGCGTGGCGCCGGACTGGGTATGTGAGCCGATGCCGTAGCCCAGCGGCGTGCCACTGGCGGCCGATCCGGGCACGCGGCAGGTGTGGTTCTCGTAGTTCCAGTAGACCACCACCGTGTCGGCGACCACTTCGGTCTCCAGACAATGGTGCGCGGTCAGGAAGTACGGCCGCGAATCCATGGTGGCATTCGCCATCAGCGTGCCGCTGCAGACATAGCTCAGGCCGCCGTCCAGAAATGTGTAGTGGGCGACCGACGCGATCTGATTCTGGCTCTGGTTGCCCGAGGTGCAGGCAACGTCGACATGGCATGAGGCGGACTTGGCGCCGCCGTCGCGGCTGAACGGCAGGCGGTGGACATGGGTGACCGATTCCAGCGCCATCTCCGCGAAATAGCGCGCATCCGAAGACACGTCCAGTTCCAGCGTGACGCGCTCGCCGGGCACGTAGGCTGAGCGGTAGTAGGACGAGGACAGGTCGGCCGGCGTGACCGTCCGGACCGCGAAGTCGTCCTCGCCGCGCAGCGTCAGGACCGATCCATGCGGCAGCCAGAGCTTGGCGAACTGGAACTCCAGCGCGAGCGCGCCGGGCGAGGCGACGGTCCAGCGCCAGCGCGCGCGGCCGTTGCCGAGGTTCGTCCAGTCGCCGAAATGGCGATGCAGCGCGGCGATCGGCTGCGGAATCACGACGCCGTATTCCAGCGGTTTGCCCTTGCGCGGCGGCTCTGGATCGATCTTGGAGAATTCCGGAGCCGGCAGCAGGTAGACATCGTCGGGCGCGATCATGGCAGCGTCGGCGGCCTGCAGCAGGGCGTCGGCCGCGGCGATGGATGGAAAACCGGCGGCGGCGGCGAGGGCCAGCGCCAGAGCGAGCGGGTGGCGATTCTGGGTAAATGTGCTCATTGTTTTCTCATATGTAAGTGCATTTATTGTTCAATGCGGTCGACACGAATCCGACCACGACGGCGGACATCGCGATGCGCCGCAGGGCTGCAGCAATGCCTCGTGCAAGAACTACGGTCCGCCGCCGCCGCAGCGACATCGGCGCGCGATGCAAAAAAGTGCTCACGCGATGCGCGCGCCATGCCGCCGCCTGGCGTGCGCATGAACCGCGGCCGGCGCGCAGCCGGGCAACGGCGATCACCGGAGTAGTCCGCTGCGACCCAGCGCGGGAGAGTGCAAGACCGCGACAGTGCCGTGGCGCGCGGCCACCGGCGGCGATGCGCGCCGCTCTGCGCGGATCGGGGCCTGACGTAGCGGTGCGCCGGGCCGCCGAACGCCCTGTCGATGGCGCCGTCGGAGGAGAGAACACCGATTGTCACGTGCCGTCCGCTGCCGTGCACGTTCGTGGCCGTATGGCTAGGCTTTGGAAGCGACCGAAGCCGGTGTGTCCGCGCGCGGCGGGACCCGCACACAGCCCGGTGTAGCGGCACGGTGGCTCGTGAAACAATCCCGTGATTGCCGCCCGCCTCGCCGACACGACGATCCCATGGTTTTTTCCAGCGTCGATTTCCTATTCCTGTTCCTGCCGCTGTTCCTGCTCGCGCAGAACCTGCTGCCGTGGCGCAACCTGACGTTCGTGCTGTTCTCGCTGCTGTTCTACTTCGTCGGCGAAGGCTGGTACATCGGCGTCATCGTCGTCTCGACGCTCGCCAACTACGGCTTCGGGCTCGGCGTCGGCACCGCACAGGAAACCGGCCGCCGGCGTCTGCTGCTGGCTGCCGGCGTCGCGTTCAATCTCGGCCTGCTCGTGTTCTTCAAGTACACCGGATTTCTTGCCCAGAGCCTGTTCGGCGCCGGCACGGATTCGTGGCTGCTGCGCATTCACCTGCCGCTGGGCATTTCCTTCTTCACCTTCCACGCGATCTCGTACCTGGTCGACATCTATCGCCGCGACGCGAAGGCCGAGCGTTCCCTGGTCAACCTGTCGCTGTACATGCTGATGTTCCCGCAGCTTATCGCCGGACCCATCCTGCGCTTCCACACCGTCGCGCGGCAGCTGCGCCGGCGCGTGGTGGATGCGCGGCATCTGTACTACGGCGTCATGCTGTTCTGTTTCGGGCTGGCCCAGAAGGTGCTGCTCGCCGACACGCTGGCCGGTGTGGCCGACCCGCTGTTCGCGCGCAGCGAAACACTGTCGACGCAGGCCGCCTGGCTAGCCACGCTGTGCTACACGCTGCAGATCTACTTCGATTTCGGCGGCTATTCGAACATGGCCCTGGGCCTGGGCTGGATCTGCGGTTTCCACTTCCCGCGCAATTTCAATTATCCCTATGTGGCGCGTTCGGTCACGGAGTTCTGGCGCCGCTGGCACATGAGCCTGTCGCGCTGGTTCCGCGACTATCTCTACCTGCCGCTCGGCGGCAACCGCGAAGGCGCCGCGAAGACCTACCGCAACCTGCTGATCGTGTTCCTGCTGTGCGGGCTGTGGCATGGCGCGGCCTGGACCTTCGTGCTCTGGGGCGCCTGGCACGGCGTGCTGCTCGTCGCGGAACGCCTGGGCCTGGGGCGCGGACTCGCGCGCCTGCCGCGGCCCATCCAGCACGCCTACGCGCTGCTCGCGGTGATGCTGGGCTGGGTACTGTTCCGCGCGGCCGATCTGACCGAAGCCGGGCGCATCCTCGCGCGGCTGTTCGGCGCCGGCAACGTGACGGACATGGCCGCCTGGGAGGTCCTGAACGGCGAGCAGGCGTTCGTGCTCGGCGCCGCGGCGCTGCTCGCGCTGCCGCTGCTGCCCGCGCTGCTCGGCCGCTGCGTCGCAATGCCGTTGATGGCGGGCCAATGGCTGCGCGCAGGCGCAGGCTCGATGGGCGATGAGTCGGTACAGGCGCGTGATCCGGCGATCGAAAACCGCGCGGCCACGCGGCGCGCCTGGGCGCAGCCGCTGCCGCGGCATCGTTATGCTCTGGGCCTCATCCTCGCGTTCACGCTGTTCCTGCTGTCCCTGCTGAAAATCATGACCGGCGCGTACAGCCCGTTCATCTACTTCCGCTTCTGAGGCCGGCCATGCTGCATATTTCCCGCCGCGCGCGTCTGCTCAGTTGCCTGATGGCCCTGACGCTGCTCGTCCCGGTCGCCGGCCTGCGCCTGCAGGCGACGCAGCGACTGGAACACTTCCACAATCGCACTCTCAACCCGTGGCCGGCTGACCGTGCCTTCCTGAGCGATCCGACGACCTGGTTCCGCGAGGCGCGAGCCTGGCTGACTGACCGCGTCTACCCGATACGGCATGCCGCGCAATGGCGCCAACGCCTGCTGCTGCATGTCCTGCACACCTCGCCACAGGGCAACATCGTGCTCGGCAAAGACGGTTTCATCTTCCTCACCGGCGTCGACGAAAGCACGCGCTACAGCATCATCGAAGGCACCTGTATGAACGCGCACACCGCCGAGGCCGGTGTGGCGCTGCGGCGCGCACTCGCTCAACTCGCCCAGTACAGCGAGCGCAGCGGCATCGCCGTCGACGTGATCGTGCTGCCGACCCTGCTGACGATGTATCCCGAACGTCTGCCCCACTCGATACCACAGGTCTACCGCGACGCCTGCGCGGCACGCGCGCGCGGCGAATCGCCGCTGCTGGATGTCATCGCGCCGGCCGGACTGCATTACAGCTTTCCGTATCGCGAATTGCGCGCCGCGCGCGACGATCCGGCCTTTTTTCCGCAGGCCGACTGGCATGCGAACGGTCTCAGCGCAAAGGTCGCGCGCGACAGTTATCTGCGCCAGTTCGGTCTGTCACCGCCGCCGACGGAACGCCTGACGCGCATCGACAAGCCGTCGGAAATCCTGCAAATGCATGGCTTCACGTTGCTGCGTCCGGGCTGGCAGGTCGACAACGATATGGTGCAGCCGGACGCGGCCGGCAACGACGCGTTCCGCGCCGCCATCGCCGACCTCACCCCGAATCCGCGCTTCATCACCTACGGCTGGAAAAACTCGGCACCGCTGCGCGCGGAAAACGTGCTGATGGTGTCGGACTCCTACGGCCAGCTCACCGCGCCGCTGTACACGGCGGCGTTTTCCCGCATGGTCCAGATCACCGCGAACGAATTCAAGAACACCGACGTGCCCCTGCTCGTACAGCGCACGCGCGAAACCCGCGGCGTCGACCGCCTGATCCTGCTCGTGCACGACGGCGGCATCTACCGCATCTTCGGCTGGGCGTCGGCGCTGCAGCGGTCGGCGGAAATGTCGGGTGACGGCAGGCACTAACCCGTGTTCTGCACGCCCGCCGCAATGCCGTTGACGGTCGCGGCCAGGGCGAGGAACAGCTCGCCTTCGGGGCGGCCAGCGGCGCGCCAGCGCGCGAGCAGGTCGACCTGCAGCAGGCTGATCGGATCGACGTAGGGATTGCGCAGACGGATCGACTCGCGCAGGCGGCGGTCGCCGGCGAGCAGGTGGTCGGCCTGCTTGAGTTGCAGCACCGCGGCGAGGGTCAGGGCGAATTCGGCCGCGATCGGCGGATGGAACTCCGCATGCAGCGGACCGGCCAGCTGCGAATAGAGTGCAAAAATATCCATGTCGCTTTTTGCGAGCAGCATCTCCACGTCTTCGATGAACGTCGCGAAGAAGGGCCAGTCGCGCGTCATCTCGCGCATGGGTTCGATGCCGTGGCGTGCGATGCCGTCCGCGAGCGCGGTGCCGATGCCGAACCAGCCGGTCAGTCCGGCGCGGTTCTGCGACCAGGCGAACACCCACGGGATCGCGCGCAGGCTGGCCACACCGACCGCACCGCCGCGGCGCGGCGGGCGCGAGCCCATGCGCAGGCGCTCGATCACGTCGATCGGCGTGGCGGCGCGGAAATAGTCGGCGAAGCGCGGCGCTTCGTGCACCAGCGCGCGGTAGTGGCTGCGCGACAGTTCGGCCATCTGCCCGACCATCTCGCGCCAGCGTTCTTCGCGCGGTTCAGCCGGACGCGGGCGCAGGCTGGCGCGCAGCACGGCGCCGGTGGTCTGTTCGAGATTGCGCAGCGCGAGCGCGCGGATGCCGTATTTGCGGTGGATCACTTCGCCCTGCTCGGTCAGGCGTAGATAACCGTCGACCGAGCCGCGCGGCGCGGCGATCACGGCGCGTTCGGTCTTGCCGCCACCACGGCTGATCGAACCGCCGCGGCCGTGGAAGAACGCGATGCGCGTGCCGCTGCGCTGGGCCAGTTCGGTCAGCAGTACCTGGGTGCGCTGCAGCGCCCAGCGCGACGCGAACAGGCCGCCGTCCTTCGCGCTGTCGGAATAGCCGAGCATGACCATCTGCCGGTTTCCGCGCGCGGCCAGGTGTTCGCGGTACAGCGGATCGGCGAACAGTTGGACCAGCACGTCCTGCGCCGCGCGCAGGTCGGCGATGGTCTCGAACAGCGGTGCGACGTCGATCGGCGCATGGCCGTCAGCGCCGACACAGCCGGCGACGCGCGCAAGCGCGAGCACGGCGAGGACGTCGGCCGCGCTGCGGCTCATGCTGATGATGTAGGGACCGATCGCGCTGTCGCCATAGTCGCGGCGTGCATCAGCGACGGCACGGAACACGGCCAGCGTGCCGGCCGCAGCACTCGCGTCGGGCGCAGGCACCTGCGCCGTGGCGATGACCTCGGCGAGACGTTCGCGTCGTGCGGTTGCTTCGCGCTGCGGCCAGGACGCGTCGTCGAACAGCGCTGAGAGGGCCAGGTCATGCGCGCCGGATTCCTGGCGCAGATCGAGCGTCGCCAAGTGGAAGCCGAACGTATCCACGCGCTGCAGCAGCTGGCGCAGCGCGAGCCAGCCCGCGTGTTCGCCGCGGTGTGCCCGCAGGCTTGCGGCGATGAGTTCGAGATCGGCGCGGAATTCGGCCGCATCGGCATAGCCATCCTCGCGCTCGTTCGCGGTCGCATTGAGGCGCGCGCTGATCATGCTCAGCAGATGCCGGTATGGCATGTCGTCGTAGCGCGCCTTGAGCCTGGCCGCGGCTTTGGGCATGCGCGCGCGATACTCGGCGAGGCGCGCGAGCACGGCCTCGTCGATGGTCACGCGCGACAGCGACTGGCTCAGCAGGCGCTCGAGCTGGGCAATCTCGCGGCGGTAGGCGGCGAGGATCTGGCTGCGCTGGCCGGTCAGCGTCGCGCGCACGGTGTCGGCGCCGACGTTCGGGTTGCCGTCCATGTCGCCACCGACCCAGGTGCCGAAGCGCAGCAACGGCGGCAGCGGCAGGAAAACGGGGTCAGGTTCACTTATCCCATGGGGAAGTGAACCTGACCCCGTTTTCAGTTCGCTGAGCACATCCTCGAACACTTCGTAGAACACCGGCAGCATCGGATACAGCACGTCGGCGAGGAAATAGCTGACGTGGTCCATCTCGTCCTGCACGGTCGGCCGCTCGTTGGCTGAATCGGCGGTCTGCCAGCCGGCGCTGAGCGCCAGGCGCATGCGCTCCTGGTCGGCGCGGCGTTCGGCCGGCGTGCGCTGGCGGTCGATGTCCGCGATCAGGCATTTGACCAGCACCTGTTCCTTGTCGAGCAGCGAGCGGCGCACCGCTTCGGTCGGGTGCGCGGTGAACACGGGCTCGATGCGCAGGCGCGCGATCAGCGCGGCGATTTCCTCCGTGCTCACGCCGTCATGCCGCAGGTCGCGAATGACTTCGCGCAGGCTGCCGGGTTGCGGCGCGGCGCCGGCGCGCTCGTACTCGCGCCGGCGGCGGATGCGGTGCACGCGCTCGGCGATGTTGATGGCCTGGAAATACGTCGCGAACGCGCGCGCGAGATCGGTCGCCGTCGCGGCGGGTGCCGCGAGCAGCGCGACGAGCTCGGCGGTCGAGGTCTGGGTTTCGCGCCGGCGTATTGCCGCGCCGCGCACGCGTTCGACCAGGGCGAGGAACTCGTCGCCGAGCTGGTCGGCCAGGATCTCGCCGACCAGCGCGCCGAGACGCTTCACGTCTTCGCGCAGGGCCTGATCGGCGCGTGGGAACTCGACGTCGCGCAGGGCATCGCCGGGAACGGCGGCATCACCGGAAGAGGAATTGGAAATCGCGCGCATCGTTCGCACCTCGGACGGCAGGCCGCAAGGAATAGCCCGCGGCGGCTTGCCGTGGCAAGTGTTGCGATGCACCACGGTTAGGACGATTGGTTATGCGCTGGCGTGCATCGCGCCGGCGGCGGCGGAACCGGTGATCCCACGCATTCATTGCGACCGTCCGCGCGGGTGGCGGCGGCGGAAAAGCGTGTTGAAAGAACACGCCGCGGCGACGGACCGCACGCGGTTGTTCGCGACGCGCTTTACCTGAACACGCCATCCTGATTGACTGCGGCCAAGGGGAGATCCGCGATGAATGGGACGATCGATATCACGCAGCAACTGGGTGCGGCGCAGGCGGGCGACGCCGCCGCGCTCGATGCGCTTTTTCCCATTGTCTATGACGAGCTCAAGCGCCTGGCGCGCAGCGAGCTCGCGCGCGAACGTGCCGGCCATACGCTGCAGCCGACCGCGCTGGTGCACGAAGCCTACCTGCGCCTCGTCGCGCAGCAGGTCGAGGGCTGGTCCGGCCGCGCGTATTTCTTCAGCCTGGCCGCCAGCATGATGCGGCGCATCCTGGTCAACCACGCGCGCGACCGCGCTGCGCAGAAACGCGGCGACGGCGTGGCACCGGTGACCTTGTCGCAGGCCGAAGGTCTGGCCGACGGCGCGCTCGACGTGGTCGAACTGCACGAAGCGCTGGAGGAACTGGCCCGACTCGACGCGCGCCAGGCCCGTGTGGTCGAACTCAAATTCTTCGGCGGCCTGGAAATCGAGGAGATCTCCAACGTCATCGGCGTGTCATCCGCGACGGTGCGACGCGACTGGACCATGGCGCGCCTGTGGCTCGGCCGCGAGCTGTCGGCATGAAGCCGGCGCTGACGCCGCAGCGCTGGCAGCGCCTGCAGGAGGTACTGGCCGCGGTGCTCGAACTGCCGCGCGAACGCCAGGCCGCCGCGCTCGCCGCTGCCTGCGGCGAGGACACCGCGCTGCTCGCCGAGGCGCAGTCGCTGCTCACGCACCGCGACGCCGTACCCGAGCGCCTGCCCGCGATCGCCTTCGCCGGCTTCGAAGCGGACGCCGACAGCGCCAGCGATGCCGAGCGTGGTCGGCGCATCGGCCTGTTCGTGCTCGACGACCTGCTCGGCAGCGGCGGATCCAGCAGCGTCTACCGCGCGCGCCGCGTCGACGATTTCGACCAGGTCGTCGCGGTCAAGCTGCTGCGCGGCCACGACCGCGCGAGCCTGCGCCGCTTCGAGCGCGAGCGCGGCATCCTGGCCAGCCTCAACCATCCGCACATCGCCCGCCTGTTCGATGCTGGCAGCACGCCGGAAGGCACGCCCTATCTCGTGCTGGAATATGTCGACGGGCGCACCTGGGATCGCTGGCTGGCCGAAACCAGGCCCGATCTGCGCCGGCGCGTCGAACAGTTCCTGCTCGTCTGCGACGCGGTGGAACATGCGCACCGGCGCCTGCTCGTGCACCGCGACCTCAAGCCCGCCAACATTCTCGTCGACGCGAACGAGGTGCCGCGCCTGCTCGACTTCGGCATCGCCACGCTGCTGCAGGACGGCGATTCCACCGTGACCCGCGAAGGCGGCGCGGTGATGACGCCGGCCTACGCCGCTCCCGAGCAATTGCGCGGCGAACCCGTGACGACCGCGACCGACGTGTATGCGCTCGGACTCGTGCTGTACGAGACGCTGAGCGGCCGCCATCCTTTCCGCAAGAGCGGCGACAGCGAGCGCGAACTGCTGCGCGCGATCACGACGCGCGATGCGGAGCGGCCGAGCCAGCACACCGCAACCACCTCGGGCCTGCGCGCGGCCGAGGTCCGCGGCGATCTCGACAACATCGTGCTGACCGCGATCGAGCGCGAGCCGGCGCGACGCTACGGTTCAGTGCGCGAACTCGCCGATGACCTGCGCGCATGGCTCGCGGGTCGGCCCGTGTCGGCGCGGCCCCATACGTTTGCCTACCTGGCGCGCAAGTTCGTCGCACGCCATCGCGTCGCCGTCGTCACCGCCGCCGCGGCGACGCTGGCGCTGATCGTGGCCAGCGGCATCGCCCTGTGGCAGACACGCGTCGCCGTGCAGGAACGCGAGCGCGCGCAGCAGCGCTTCGCCGACGTGCGCCGCTTCGCCAACAACCTGCTGTTCGACTATCACGAAGGCATCCAGAAGCTGGCAGGCTCGCTGCCGATGCAGGAGCGGCTCGTTCGCGACGGCATCGAGTATCTCGAGCGCCTGCGCTCGGACGCCGGCGACGACACCGATCTCTGGCGCGACATCGCCGCGGGCTACCTCAAGGTCGGCGACCTGCAGGGCAATCCGTATGGCGCGAACCTCGGCGACTTCGCCGGCGCGAGCAAGAGCTACGACCAGGCCGACGCGGCGCTGGCACGCGCCGAAGCGCGCGACCGCAGCGCGGAGACGCGGGTCGTGCGCGCGCGCCTGTCGATGCGCCGCGCCTACCTGCACTACCAGGACACGGAGCTGGATCCGGCGCGCGAGCGCACGCAGGAATCGGTCCGCGGCTTCGAGGCGCTGCACGCCGAAAGGCCAGACGACCTCGACGTGCTGAACGAATACGCGGACGGTCTGGATCTCTACAGTGAACTGATCGGCCTGCGCAGCGACGACGGCAAGCCCGATCCCGACGGCGCGCGGCGCTACCAGCTGCAAGCCGCGACATTGCGCCGCGACGCGCTCGCACGTACGCCCGACAGCAAGCGCCTGCGCTACGCCGTCTATCTCAGCCAGCAGCGCGAGGGCGCCTACTGGGTCGAGCGCAACGACATGCCCAAGGCCGAAGCCGCGCTGCTCGATGCGCTGCAGCGGATTCGCGAACTCGTGGCCGGCGATCCCTACGACACGTACCGGCAGCGCGAGATCGGCGTCGTGCTCGCGCGTCTCGTGCAAGTGCAGGATGCGCAGGGCAAGCTCGACGAGTCGGTCGATTCCGCGTTGCAGGCGATGAAGCACATGGATGAGCTGCTGGCGCGCGACCCGGACAACGATTCGATGCGCGAAGGCGTGACCTCCACGACGGGCTGGGCCGCGCGCCAGCTCGTCAAGGCTGGCCGTTACGAGGAAGCGCTGCCGATCGTGCAGCGCCAGATCGCCATGAACGAGGCGCGCCTGCGCGCCGCGCCCGACAATCCGGAGATCCGCTACAACCTGTCGCTGGCCTATCGCCGGCTCGGCGAACAGCGCGTGGCGGCGGGCGACTTTGACGGCGCGATACAGGCGCACCGCAAGGCGCTGGGCATCCAGCAGGAACTCGCGACGCTGTCGGCGGACCATGCGGCCGCCGTCGCGCTGTCGTCCATGCACATCGGCCGCGCCGAGCACGCGGCCGGCCGCATCGCCGCGGCGCGCACCACGCTGGCCGACGCGACGCGGCGCCTCGCCGAACTGGTGAACACGAAAGCCGTCGGCGCGAGCTACGGCGAAGACCTTGCCGATGCCTACCTCGCGCTCGGCGATGCCTGGGCCGCGACACCGGCCGAACACACCCGCGCGGCCGATGCCTACCACAGTGCCGTCGCGATCTGGGACGGCTTCGAACGCGATGGCGCACTGTCGCCGGCGTCCGCGGGCAAGCGCGACCGCGCGCGCCGGGCCGCGGCGCCGTAATCAGAACGCAATCGTGATCGTGGCCGAGTTGTTGCTGCCGGCGATCGAATTGTTGAGCGTATTGGCGTAGCCCGCGCACGCCGCACTGTTGGCGATCGGTGGGATCGTGATGCCGCCGCCGCTCATCGTTTCGTTGCTCGCGTTCCAGGTACCGCTGATCCCGATCAGGATCGGACCGTAGATGCAGTCGCTGCCGAGCGCCACCGGGATGCCGCTGACAGTGGCCGAATCGAGACGTAGGTATACATTGTCCATCTGGATGCCCGCGACATTCGGAGCGGTCATCGGGTTCCAGGTCGAACCCAGGTGGATCAGCTGCAAATTCAGCGTGACCATGCCCAGGCCGTTGACGTTGGACTGCAAGGTCGACGGCGGGAAATACAGCACGCCGCTGTAGACGCCCGGCGAGGCCTGCTGCGCGCCGTTGGCGATGGAGCCAGCCGGAAAAGGCATCGGAAATCCGTTGATGACGAACTGGCCGCTGACCGGCCGGGGTTCCATGCGATGACGGAAGATCCGGTCCGGCGGCGTCTGGGCCAGCAGGGGCAGTGCGGCAAACAGCAGGAAGGCGGCCAGCGCGGACTGGACGCGGAAGCGGTAGTGAGTCGACATGGAATTCCCCCGGGTTGGTGAGCGGCACGGAGTCCGCGCGGGGTCTGTCGACCGCGCGCCGCCGTCCTTACCCGACCCACGCACGGAAGCGCGGCGAAAACGCTCACGCGTTGCCGCGGTATCGCTCAATACGCGAATTCGCGGAACACCGGATCGATGCTGCCGCCCCAGCGGCCGTGGAACAGTTCCAGTTTGCGTTCGGCCGGCGTCTGGTTTGCCTCGGCGAATTCAATCAGCGGTTCGAGAAACACCGCCTCGTTCGCGCCGGTCGCGTTCACCGCGTTGCGCCGGGCCAGGCCGTGGCCCGAAATCTTCAGCGCCTCGAGCGCGAGTTCGCGCACGGTCGCGCCGCGGAACGGCAGCTTGAACCCGTGGCGCGGCACGCCGTCGCGCAGGGCGTGGCGTTCCGTCAGGCTGAAATCCTTGACCAGATCCCAGGCCGCATCGAGTGCCGCGTCGTCGTAGAGCAGGCCGACCCAGAACGCGGGCAGCGCGCAGAGCCGGTTCCACGGGCCGCCGTCGGCGCCGCGCATCTCGAGGTATTTCTTCAGCCGTACTTCGGGGAAGGCCGTGGTCATGTGGTCGACCCAGTCCTTCAGCGTCGGCGTCGCGCCCGGAAGGTCATCGAGCTTGCCCTCCATGAAGCGACGGAAGGACTGCCCGGCGAGATCGATGTAGCGGCCGTCGCGGTAGCTGAAGTACATCGGCACGTCGAGCAGGTAGTCGACGTAGCGCTCGTAGCTGAAGCCGTCCTCGAACACGAAGTCGAGCATGCCGGTGCGGTCCGGATCGGTGTCGGTCCAGACATTCGAACGGAAGCTCAGGAAGCCGTTCGGCTGGCCTTCGGTAAACGGCGAATCGGCGAACAGCGCCGTCGCGATCGGCTGCAGCGCGAGCGAGACGCGGAACATCTTGACCATCTGCGCTTCGGAACCGAAGTCGAGATTGACCTGCACCGTGCAGGTGCGCGTCATCATGTCCAGGCCCAAGCCGCCCTTGAGCGGCATGTAGCGCTGCATGATCTTGTAGCGGCCCTTCGGCATCCACGGCATCTCCGCGCGCGCCCACTTGGGCTGGAAGCCCATGCCGAGGAAGCCCAGGCCGAGTTCGTCGGCGACGGCCTTCACTTCGCGCAGATGGCTGGTGACCTCGCAGCAGGTCTCGTGCACGGTGTTCAGCGGCGCGCCGGAGAGTTCCAGCTGGCCGGCCGGTTCGAGCGTGATCGAACCCAGGCCGCGGCTCAATGCGATCAGATGACCGTTCTCGCGTACCGGCTCCCAGCCGAAGCGCGTGAGTCCTTCCAGCAGCGCGCCGATGCCGCGCTCGCCTTCCCAGGTCGGCGGCTTGAGATCTTCGAGACGAAAGCCGAACTTCTCGTGCTCGGTGCCGATGCGCCATTCGTCTTTCGGCCGCGCGCCGGAAGCCATGTAGTCAATGAGCTGCTCGCGCCGCGTGATCGGGACTTCCTTGACCGCACTGGGACCGGACATACGAGGCTCGCTGGCTGGATGGAACGGCGACGTTGGGGGCGCCAACGCCGATCAAAAGGGGGACGCGATCCGGCCCATGGCGTCTGCGGCGAACCGAGCGCGGCTTGCGCCGGATCGGCCAATCGCGGAAGACTCGCGGATATGCCCGCCGCCAGACTTGCACGTTACCTGTTGCCGGCGCTACTGCTGCCCGGCGCCGTGCTGGCGCAGGAACTGGTACGCGGCAACGGTCCCGAACCCTCGACGCTGGATCCGCACCGCTGCCAGGAAGTGGCCTGCGGCAATATCCTGCGCGACCTCTACGAAGGTCTGGTGACGGAAGACGCGGCGGGCGCGGTGATTCCGGGCGCGGCCGAATCGTGGACGCGCTCCGACGACGGATTGACCTGGCGCTTCCGCCTGCGCGCGGACCTGCGCTGGTCCAACGGCCAGCCGCTCGATGCGGCGCAGTTCGTCGCGAGCTTCCGCCGCGCGCTCGCGCCGCAGACCGCCGCGCCGATGGCCGCGCTGCTGCGGCCGATCGCGAATGCCACCGCGGTCGGTGCCGGCACGCAGCCGCCGGACGCGCTCGGCGTCAGTGCGATCGACGCGCGCACGCTGCAGCTCGTGCTCGACGAACCGGTCGCGTTGATCGATCGCCTGCTGCTGCCGATCGCGTTCCCCGTCTATCTGCCGGCGGTGACGACGTTCGGTGCGCAGCACACCCGGCCCGGCAATCTCGTCGGCAACGGCGCCTACGCGCTATCGGACTGGACGCCGCAGGCCAGCGTCGAACTTAAGCGCAATCCGCAGTTCCACGCCGCTGCCGATGTCGCGATCGAGCGCGTGCGCTTCGTCGTCACCGAGGACGCCGCGAGCGAACTCAAGCGCTTCCAGGCCGGCGACCTGCACCTGACCGAGACCGTGCCGCCGAAACCGCTCGCGCAACTGCGCGCGATGTTCGGCGAACGCCTGCACATCGGCCCGTATCTCGGCAGCTTCTGGCTCGGGCTGAACCTGACGCGGCCGCCGCTGCGAGACGATCCGGCGCTGCGCGAGGCGCTGGTGCTCGCGATCGACCGCGACATCCTCACCCGCTACGTCACCGGCCTCGGCGAACAGCCGGCGTGGAGTGTCGTGCCGCCGGGCACGCGCGATCACGTCGTGCCCGAAGTCGCCGCCGCGCGGCTGGCGCGCGAGCCGCGCGAAGCCCGGGCGCGCGAACGCTACGCCGCGGCCGGCTATGCGCGCGAAACGCCGGCCGTGCTGGAACTGCGCTACAACACCTCGACCGTGCACCGCAAACTCGCGCTGGCCGTGGCGTCGATGTGGCGCCAGGTGCTCGGCGCGCGCGTCGTGCTGCGCAACGAGTAGTGGAAAGTGTTCGTGCAGAACCGGCGCGCTCGCGTCATCACGCAGGTATTCCGCGGCGGCTGGATCGCCGACGTGAACGATCCACTGGAATTCCTTGCGACCTTCGCCGGCACGGACAACCCGCTGAACACGACCGGCTATGCCGATGCCCAGTTCGACGATCTGCTGCGCCGCGCCGCGGCCCTGCCCGCCGGCGACGAACGCCGCGATCTCGTCGCCGCCGCCGAGGCGCGGCTGCTCGCCGCGAACGCGGTGGTACCTATCTACTTCTACACTTCGAAGCATCTCGTCGATGCGCGGCTGCACGGCTTCGAAGCCAATCCACTCGATCATCACGCCTCGCGCTGGCTGCGCTGGGCGACCGATGCGCCGTCGGCGCCCGCATCGCCAGGCAGACCGTGAAGACCGACGCTGCTGCGGCCGTTGAAGTGACGCGCGCCGCGCCGCCGTTCGCGCACCTCGCCACGCGCGCGCGCGCGTACGCGACCTCGCTGCTGACGGCCGCGTTCACGCTCTGGCTGCTCGTCACGCTGTGCTTCGCGCTGCTCCACGCCGCGCCGGGCGGACCGTTCGATACCGAAAAAGCCGCACCGCCGGCGGTCCAGGCGCAACTTGCGCAGCGCTATCGCCTGGATCGCAGCCTGCCGCAGCAATACCTGGCCTATCTCGGCGACATCGTGCGCGGCGATCTCGGGCCGTCGTTCCAGTATCCGGACTTCAGCGTCAACGAACTCATCGCGCGCAGCCTGCCGGTATCCGCCGGACTCGGTGGGCTTGCGCTGCTGCTCGCGCTGCTCATCGGCGTGCCGGTCGGCGTCATCGCCGCGGCGCGCGAAGGCGGACGACTCGACCGCGGCCTCATGCTGATCGGCGCGATGGCGCAGGCGCTGCCCAAGTTCGTGATCGCGCCGCTGCTGATCCTGCTGTTCGCCGTGAAACTCGGCTGGCTGCCGGCCGGCGGCTGGGTCGCACAGGACTGGCGCTACCTCGTCCTGCCGGTGATCGCGCTGATGCTGCCGAATCTCGCCTGGTGCGCGCGCCTGACCCGCAGCAGCATGAGCGAGGCGCTGGCCAGCGACTGGCTGCGCGCCGCGCGTTCGCGCGGCTACGGCGAGACCCGCCTGCTGCTCGTCCACGCGCTGCCGGTCGCCGCGCTGCCGCTGGCCGCGTGGCTGAGCCCCGCACTGATCAGCGTCATCACCGGCTCGGCCGTGATCGAGCAGATCTTCGGGATTCCCGGCATGGGCCGCTATTTCGTGCAGGGCGCCCTGAATCGCGACTACACCCTCGTGCTCGGCGTCGTGCTCGTCGCGGGTGCGCTCGTGATCGCGGTCAATGTGCTGGTCGATGCGCTGCGGGCGTGGCTGGATCCGCGCTTGCGGCAGCGCGACGGCTGACCGGCGGAGCGCTGCGCGAAGCCTGCTAAGCGCAGCAGGACGGAGTATCGGAACGGCTAGTTGGCGGCAGGCTCGGGCAAGACGTCGTCCTTGTAGATCGCCACATGCGGCACGCCGTCGCTGCCGATCCAGCCGCGGTACATGCCTTCGGTGTTGAACGGCAGCGCGAAGCGGCCGTCGCTGGTCAGTGCGATCGCGCCGCCGTCGCCGCCGGCCTTGGGAATATCCCGGTTGATCACGGCTTCCGCAGCCTCGCGAATGCTCTGGCCGGCGTACTGCACGCGCGCGCAGATGTCGTGGGCGGCGACGGCGCGGATGTAGAACTCGCCCCAGCCCGTACCGGACACGGCGCAGCGCGCGTTGGCATAGGTGCCCGCGCCGATGATGGGCGCGTCGCCGACGCGGCCGTAGCGTTTGTTGGTCATGCCGCCGGTCGACGTGCCGGCGGCGAGACCGCCTTGCGCGTCCAGCGCGACAGCGCCGACGGTGCCGAAGTGCTTGGCGGTTTCGATATCCGTGTGTGCCTTCTTGTCGCTCTCTTCCTTCAGCGCTTTCTGCAGTTGCTGCCAGCGTTTCTCGGTGCGGAAATAGGACGGATCGACAAACGGCATACCGATGCTCTTGGCGAAGGTCTCGGCACCGTCGCCGGTCATCATGACGTGGGCGGATTTCTCCATCACGGCGCGCGCGAGCGAGATCGGGTTCCGGATCCGGTGCACGCCGGTGATGGCGCCGGCGCGGCCGGTCTTGCCGTCCATGATCGCGGCGTCGAGTTCGTTCGTACCGTCGTGCGTGAACACGGCGCCGCGGCCGGCATTGAACTCCGGCGCGTCCTCGAGCACGACGATCGCGGCGCTGACCGCATCGAGCGCGGGCTTTCCGGCGGCGAGCGCCGCATGGCCGGCGCGCAGCGCCGCTTCCAGCGCGGCGCGCGCGGCCTGTTCTTCCTCGCGCGTCATGCCCGCGCGCTCGACGCCGGCGCCGCCATGGATGACGAGGACGGTCTTTGCCGCTGCGGGCTGGGTCATGGGTTTGTCTGCCGCAGGTTTGTCTGCCGGAGGTCTTTCAGCCTGATTTTTTTCTGCCGCAACCACCAGTGTCGCCGCGAGCAGCAGCGACACCGCGCCGATGCCGCCGAATACAGGTTTCATCATTGTGCCTATTGTGCTCATTGCGTTCATTGTGGACCCTGGGGCTGGGGAGCCGGCTCGCGCCGCTGCAGCCGGCCGGCGTCCACGTCGTAGACGGCATTGAAGGCGGGCCGCTCGACGAGGAAGTCGGGCAGGTACAGCGTGCTGTCGACGCCGATGCCGGTCACGGCGACGCCGCGGAAGCTTAGCGGCTTGCCTTTCGCATAGACATCCGCCGGCTGCTGCGGCTGCATCAGCCAGGCATGACCGCCGCTGCCGCTGAAGACGCGGCCGCGGCCCTTGCCGTCGATGCACAGGGCGGTGTATTCGTCGACGCCGATGCCGGCGAGGTCGCTGCGCTGTTTCTCGTGCGCCAGGCGTGCTAGGAACGCGATCAGGCGTCCCTGCCGTTCGCGCTTGCCGAAGTGGCTGTCGGTGATGACCTTGTCGAGATACGGCATGTGCAGGAAATCCTCGACCAGGGTCAGCTGCGGACCGGCCGGATCGGCCAGCGCATCGGCCGAGACGAGGCTGCCGCCGTCCATCGCACCGTAGACGTAGGCCCCGAGCACGGCAAGCCCGGCGCTCGTGCCGCCGATCGGCTTGCCCTGGCGCACGTGCGCGTCGATCGCCTGGTTGAGCGGCGTGCCCTTCCAGTAGCGCACGTAGTTGGACTGGTCGCCGCCGGCCAGGAACAGACCGTCGGCCTCACGCACGATCCTGAGCACGGTGGCGTCGCTCGACGCACGGCGGTCGCTGAATACGAGCGTCTGCGCCGCGGTAATGCCGCCGATATCGTTGAAAAACTCGTTTTGCGCTTCAACGGAGCCCGAGGCGCGCAGGATCACGATGCGGCCGTGGCCGGCGCGCTCGATGAACCAGCGGAACGCATCGTAGGGCCAGTCGCCGCCGCCGACGAGCATCTGGCCCGGGCTCACGCCGGCCGGCCGCGGCGCGGCGCGGCGAGATCGCCGATCGCATGGTAGTGATAGCCATCGCGCGCGGACTCGTCCGCTGAGGCCGCGGTCAGCGCGGAGCCGGCAAGGAGCAGCGTCAGGGCAAGGCGTCGGAGGGTCGAGAGGCGCATCGCGGCGTCCATTCAATGGCGGATCACGAGGGTGACGAACCAGCGCGCGCTTTCCCTACGCTCGCCCGCCCTGGCCGATCGCCCCCCTGCACGCGCCGCACAATCGGCTATCGTCGGCCCATGGACAACGCCCTGGACGCATGGTTCGTACGAGAGATACTGGTGCACGAAGCGGCGCTGGTGCAGTTCCTGCGTCGCAGCTGGCCGCAGGCCGACGACGTCCACGACCTGCGCCAGGAAGTCTATGTGCGCGTCTACGAGGCGGCGGCAAAGGCCTTGCCGCAGCAGCCGAAGTCCTTCCTCTTCGCGACGACGCGGCATCTGATGACCGACCGTCTGCGTCGCGGCCGCGTGGTTTCGATCGAACCGGCGGGTGATTTCGAGTCCTTGAACGTCTTGGTAGACGAGGTTTCGCCGGAGCACCGTCTTGGCGCGCGGCAGATCCTCAAGCGGCTGGCCGAGGCGCTGGACCGGCTGCCCGAGCGCTGCCGCGAAATCGTCTGGCTGCGCCGGGTCGAGGAGTTGCCGCAGAAAGAGGTCGCGGCGCGCCTGGGCATCAGCGAGAAGGCGGTGGAGAAACAGATCGCCAAGGGCATGCGCCTGCTGGCCGAGCACTATCACGGCCACCCGAAGCAGGACGGGGCCGGTGCGGGCACCCGCCGCGAGACAGGCATCCGGGACCGGGAAACGCGATGAGCGAAGGCAGCAGACAGATCGAGCACGAGGCGGCGGCCTGGCTGGCCCGGCGCGACAGCGGCGACTGGTCGGCGGCCGACGCGAAGGCGCTCGATGCCTGGCTCGCGGCATCGACGGCTCGCAAGGTCGCGTTCCTGCGCCTGGAAACGGCCTGGCTGCAGAGCGGGCGGCTCAAGGCATTGGGCGCGGGACTCGCCACGGGCGAGCTGCCCGATCGCGGCCGCTGGACGCAAAACCTGTTCGACCTGCGCGCAACGCAGACCCACGACGAGACCAGCCAGGCAGCAACGCGCGACAACGCGCCGGACATCGCGGGTGCCATCGCCGGCGCCCGTACCCGCGCGCTGCGCGCGCAGGGCGGCCGGGCCTGGCTCGCCGCCGCGGCGCTTGCGGTGGCGGCGATTTCATTGGCCTGGACCTGGCAGCGCCACGAACGCGTGGAGCCGCTGGCCTACCGCACCGCGATCGGCGACCTGCGCAGCATCGCGCTGGCCGACGGTTCGGCGGCCACGCTGAGCAGCGACAGCGCGATCGACGTCGCGCTGTCGCTGCGCGAGCGGCATATCGATCTCACGCGCGGCGAAGCGTATTTCGACGTGGCGAAGGACGCCGCGCGACCGTTCGCGGTGCAGGCCGGCGACGACCGCATCGTCGCCGTCGGCACACGCTTTGCGGTGCGCCGCGACGGCGACGACGTCCGCGTCGTTGTCACGGAAGGGACGGTACGGCTCGAATCCGCACCGGTGGATGGCCGCAGTCAGCCGGTCACGCTGCTGCCGGCCGGCAGTACCGCGCTCGCCAATCGCAGCGGGGTACTCGTACGCGCGGGTTCGGCGATCGACGCGGAACGCGCACTCGACTGGCGCCGCGGCTATCTCGTGTTCCTGGATACGCCGCTCGCGGTCGCGGTCGCCGAATTCAACCGCTACAACGCGCGGCCGCTCGTGATCGGCGATGCCACGGCGGCGCAGCTGCGCGTCGGCGGCAGCTTCCGCTGGTCCAATGCCGACATGTTCGCGAAACTGCTCGAACAGGCACTGCCGGTGCGCGCCGAGCGCGAAGCCGAACGCATCGTGCTCTACAGCCGCTGACCGCAGCCGGCGGACGGGCGGGATTTCGCGGCGTCGTTCGTCATCGTTCCTGCTGGCGCCGGGGTGCGTCTGTCTGGGGGATGGTGATGCTGCGAGGCATGCGTGTGCTGGTGTTGTCCCTGGCCTGTGCGGTGGCACTGGCCGCACAGGCGCAGAATCCGACCGCGCCGGAGAAGATCGACATTCCGCCGGGCGACCTGGTGACCGCGCTCGATACGCTGGCGCGCCAGTCCGGTGCGCAATTCGTCTATTCGGCCGATGAACTCAAAGGCCTGCGCACCGCCGGCGTGCAAGGCACGATGACGGCCGGCGACGCGCTGGAACGGCTGCTGCGCGGCAGCGGCCACACGCTGCGGCGCGATGCCTCGGGCGCGATGGTGATCGTCAGGGACGCGGCGCCGCCGGCGCCGAAAACCGACAGACCCGGCAGCGCGGCAAGCGGCGCGGCCACGGATCGGCGTGTCGTCGAACTCGAAAGCGTGCAGGTCACCGGCTCGCGCATACCGCGCGCGCAGATCGAAGGTCCAGCGCCGATCACCGTAATCACCGCGCAGGAGATCAAGGCCAACGGCTTCACCACCGTACCGGAAGTGCTGCGCGCAATGACGCAGAACGGCGGCGAGACGCAGAGCCAGCAATCGGCCAGCGGCGCAGATTTCTCACCGGGTGCGCAGCAGGTCGACCTGCGCGGCCTCGGCCCCAACCACACGCTCGTACTCGTCAACGGACGCCGCATCGCCGACTTTCCGATGCCGTTCAAGGGCCGCAGCAACTTTACGGACATATCCAACATTCCACTCGGCATGGTCGAGCGTATAGAGATCCTGACCGGCAGCGCGTCGGCGATCTACGGCTCCGACGCGATCTCCGGCGTGGTCAATTTCATCCTCAAGAAAAAAGCCGACGGCACCACGGTCGACCTGCGCCTGGGCGATACCTCGCGCGGCGGCGGCGAATCGTTCAACCTGAGCTTGTCCAGCGGCTTTGGCACGGAACGCTTCCATGCGATCTACGGCGTGGAGCTGCTCTCGCAGCGGCCATTGTGGGCCTACGACCGCGACGTCCAGGATTCAACGCAGGACGCGCCGACCGCACGCACGCGCGTCGCCCGCCGTGCATTCCTGCGCACCAACTGGTATGACGAATACCTCGATCCCGGCGCGTCGACCTGCGCCGGGCTGGCGCATCTCAACGACGGCTCGACCTACTACGCGTCGCGTCCCGGCTGGGGCGCCGACGGCGAAGACGGCTACTACTGCGGCAGCGATGCGTCGATCGGCTACGGCATGATCACGAGCCGGCGCAAGGGCGTGAACAGCTACGCCTCGCTCGGCTATTCGTTCGACAACGGCATCGACTGGTTCGCCGACCTGCAGCTGGGCTATCACGAACTGTCGATGTTCCGCGATGTGACGCAGTGGAGTTTCCAGGCGCCCCACGGCAACGAGGAAGGTTATTTCCACAACCAGGCCACGGGCGACGTCGAGTACTGGCAGCGCCAGTTCTCGCCCGAGGAAATGGGCGGACTTGATCGCGGCATGATCCGCAACCGGCAGAAGACCTTCAGCATAAGCACGGGCCTCAAAGGCGATTTCGGCACGGCGTGGTCGTGGGAAACGGCGCTGAGCCATTCGCAGTATCAGTCGACGATCAGTTGGCCCCAGATCGTGGCCGCGCGCGCGAACGCGCTGTTCCTGGGTCCGCAGCTCGGCGTCGACGAGGACGGCTTTCCGATCTTCGATGCGGACCCGGAACGCCTGTACACGCCACTGACGCG
This sequence comes from Lysobacterales bacterium, assembly GCA_038207515.1. GTDB lineage: Bacteria > Pseudomonadota > Gammaproteobacteria > Xanthomonadales > Rhodanobacteraceae > Tahibacter. The sequence goes on from JBBQZR010000044.1 coordinate 29,764, forward strand.
CGCCGAGTACGACGACATTGCCGCGCGCACGACGTACACGCCGAAATCGCGCACCGGCACGCTGTCGTTGACGCTGACGAACACCGAGCTGTTCGCGATGCCCGCCGGCCCCGCGGGCTTTGCCGGCACGCTCGAAGTGGGCGATCAGGCCTACGACCTGCATCCCGATCCGCTCGCGACGCAGTATTACTACTACAGCTGGCGCGATTCCGACGGTTCGGGCAGCCGCGACCGCTGGGCCGCGGCCGGTGAACTGCGCGTGCCGCTGCTCGACTCGCTGAGCGTCAGCGCCGCGGCGCGCTATGACCAGTACCGCTACGACGGCCACTCGATCGACAAGCCGACCTGGAGCAGCGGCCTGGAATGGCGGCCGTTCGATTCGCTGCTCGTGCGTGGCTCGTACGGCACGGCGTTCCGCGCGCCGGACCTGCACTACGTATTCTCGGGCGAGGGCAATCTCGAATCCTCGGGTTCGGACTACTACCGCTGCCGCACGGAGGAGCCCGACGTCGACATCGGCGACTGTTCCTACGGCGACGAAGGCGTGATCGTCACGCGCAGCGGCAACCGCCGCCTGCAGCCGGAAACGAGTAAGGCGTATACCGCCGGCCTGGTGTTTTCGCCAGCGGCGAATCTGGATTTCTCGCTCGACTATTTCGATATCGACCTGCGCAACCAGGTGCAGGACCTGCGCATCGACGGCGTGCTGCAAGACGAGGCGAGCTGCCGCATCGGCACGCGTGTCGACGGCACGCCGGTGGATCCGGCCTCGCCGACCTGCCTCGATGCGCTCGCGCGCGTACGCCGGTCGACCGACGGCGGCCTGTATGGCGTCGTCGTCAACCCGATCAATATCGCGCGCGAACGCACGAGCGGCATCGATTTCAGCACGCATTACAAACTGGAAACCGTGCTCGGCCTGTTTCGCTTCAACGGCAACTACACCTGGGTGCGCCGCCACGAGAGCCAGCAGTACACCGGCGATCTCGTCGACGACCAGTTCGCGGTCAACAGCGGCTTCGACATCCCGCGCACCAAGGCCAGCGCGAGCGTGACCTGGGAGAAGAACCGCTGGACCACGACGCTGCACGGTGAGCGCCTGGGCCGGCTGCCGAATTCGGATTCCTACTCCGAAGTCTACGACCCGGAAGACGGCGGCAGCCCGTGGATCGGCGCGACCTACCGCTACAACGCGTCGCTGCAATACCGCATCAGCGAACGCGCGCAGATTTCGCTGGCAGTCACGAACCTGTTCGACAAGATGCCGCCGCGCGACGCGACCGCGACGGGCTATCCGTACTACGACATCTCGTGGTTCGACGCGACCGGCCGGCAGTTCTATCTGCAGTACACGCACCGCTTCGGCGGCAAGGCGCTGTAGTGGCGGGGCGCGTCGCGTGACCGCTGCGCCGGGACACATCGCGATGGAGCTGGGCAGGAACGACACCTCGATCCGCTACGCGCAGTAGCGGCGCACGTCGACCGGAATGCGCTCAGCCTGCGGACGGTCGGGCCGTCGACAGCCAGACGGCGATCGCGGCGCGTGCCTCGTCGATGCCGATGCGGTCGAGCGACGAGAAGGCTTGAATGGTCGCGCGCGGACACAGCAGCCCCATCTCGCGGCGCGTCGACAGCAAGGTGCTGGCAGCGTCGCCGCGCGACAGCTTGTCGACCTTGGTCATCAGCACATGGCAGGCCAGTTCGATGTCGCGACAATACTGCAGCATGAGCCGGTCGAATTCCTTGAGCGGATGGCGGCTGTCCATGATCAGTACGACGCCACGCAGCGACTGGCGGGTGGTGAGGTAGTTGTCGATGAGTCCGCGCCAGTGGTCGCGCAAGGTCGTGGGCACCTTGGCGTAGCCGTAGCCGGGCAGATCGATGAGGCGGCGGTCATCGTCGAGATCGAACACGACGAGTTGCTGCGTGCGGCCCGGCGTCTTGGAGGTGCGCGCGAGGCCGACCTGATCGCAGATGCGGTTCAGCGCGCTCGACTTGCCGGCGTTCGAACGGCCGGCGAACGCGACTTCGGCACCACTGTCGGCGGGCAGCTGGCGCAACTCGTGCGCAGCCAGGCGAAAGCGGGCGCGACGGAAAAGAGAATCGGACATGTAAGAAACTCTCTAGAGCGAATGTTTGTGCTTTTGGAGCCCCCTTGAGTCAAGGGGGCGGCCAAACGCGCAGCGTTTGGCCGGGGTTGTGGAGATCTGGTGCACGGCCCAAGGCCACACAGCCCACGACTGCAATGGAGTAAGGCGAATTTGACCGCCTGGGGGGCGCTGGTACAATTCGGCGGTTTTCTGTCCCCAGCAGCGTCACTTCGCCGGGGACGGCCACGTTTTCAGCCTATGTGGAGTCGAGTGTAATGAGTTTTCGGCGCGTAGTTGCTCTGGCGGGCTTGCTCGCAGTGGGTTCGGTCCAGGCAGAAACTGCCGCTTCTCATGCCATTGTCGGTGACGCCAAGGCCGGCGAATCCAAGGCCGCCGCCTGCGGTGCCTGCCACGGCCCCGACGGCAACTCCAGCGACAAGCAGTATCCCAAGATCGCCGGCCAGCAGGCCGACTACACCGCGCGGCAGCTTGCGTTGTTCAAGTCGAGCCAGCGCAACAATCCCATCATGCTCGGTTTCGCGGCCGGCCTGTCCGAACAGGACATGCACGACCTCGGCGCCCATTTCGCGACCAAGCAGGCCACCGCCGGCAACGGCGACCAGGCGCTCAAGGCGCGCGGCGAACAGCTCTGGCGCACGGGCGATGCGACGCGCGGCATTCCTGCCTGCATGTCCTGCCATGGCCCGTCGGGCCGCGGCAATCCGGGCTCCGGCTACCCGCAGATCGCCGGCCAGTGGACCGATTACATCGTCGCCAAGCTCAAGGACTGGCAGAGCGGCACGACCTGGAGCGACGACGAACGGGCCAAGATCATGCCGCAGATCGCCAAGCGTCTTTCCGAGCAGGATGTGGTCGCGGTCGCTTCGTATGCCGAAGGCCTGCACACGGCCAAACCGGTGACGACAGCCAGCGCCAAGTAAGGTCGTCTGGCCGGCGCTTGAACACCCGACAGCGTGCGCGCCGTTCGGCGTGAACTCGCCCCGGCCCGGCGTGTCTTTGCCCATCAGCCGTCCCGGGGCCAGCGCAAGCCGCCTATGCTCCGGATACGCAATGACAGCAATGGCCCGCGACGGCCGTGCTTCAACCAGGAGATCCGGATGTTCCAGCGCCTCGCCCTAGGTCTTGTCGGTCTCATCGCCACCGCCAGCGTGTCCGCCCAGGGCGGACCGTGGGAGGAAGGCAAGCACTATTTCAAGGTCGATCCGCCGCAGGTCACCGCACAGCCGGACAAGATCGAAGTCACTGAAGTATTTTCCTATGGCTGCCCGGCCTGTTTCTCGGTCGCGCCGAAGGTCAAGAGCATCAAGGCCAAGCTGCCGGCGAACGCGGTGATGAGTTACGTTCCGGCTTCGTGGAACCAGGGCGAGCAATGGCCGCTGTTCCAGCGCGCCTACTTCGCCGCCCAGGCGCTCGGCGTGGCCGACAAGGCGCACGACGACATGTTCGTCGCCATCTGGGGCGGCGGACCGCTCGCCGTCGTCGTCAACGGCAAGCTCAAGAGTCCGTCACCGACGCTCGAGGACGTGGCCGCGTTCTACGAGAAGTACGGCGTCAAGACCGCCGACTTCACCGGCGCGGCGAACTCCTTCGCCGTCAATACCAAGATGAAAAAAGCCGACGCTTACATCAAGGCGGTGCAGGTGGATTCCACGCCGACCTTCGTCGTCAACGGCAGGTACCGCCTCAACGGCCAGAGCGCCGGCAGCTGGGAAAACCTCGAAGCCCTCATCCTGCATCTGGTCGCACAAGAATCCGCGGCCCCCAAGTAAGCCCGACCTCCGGAGATCACCATGCTCAAGCGTTTGATGTTCCTGTTTGCCGGCCTCCTTGCCGTCAGTGCCTGTGGCGCCCACGACGACAAGGCCGCCCCGGCCGCCGGCAAGACCGAGTGGAAGGAAGGCCAGCACTACATCGTCCTGGCCAAACCAACGCCGCCGGCCGCGGGCAAGGTCGAAGTCACCGAAGTGTTCTCGTATGCCTGCCCGCATTGCGCGCACTTCCAGCCGTATGCGGATCAGCTCAAGGCCAAGCTGCCCAAGGGCGCGACCTTCAGCTACATGCCGGTCGTGTTCAATCCGTCGTGGGAACCGATGGCGCGTTCGTTCTACGCCGCGCAGTCGCTCGGCGTGCTGGAAAAAACCCATCAGGCGCTGTTCGACGCGCTGCATCGCGACCACAAGCCGCTGCGCACGCTCGAAGACTTTGCCGGCTTCTACGCAGGCTTCGGCATCGATCCGAAGAATTTCATCAGCACCGCACAGTCCTTCGTCGTGGAAGGCAATCTGACTCAGGGCCGCGAGCGCGCCATGGCGTATCAGATCGAAAGCACGCCGACGCTCATCGTCAACGGCAAGTACCGCCTGGATTCCGCTTCGGCGGGCGGACAGCCTCAGGCCGTGGAACTGGCGCTGTGGCTGGTCGACAAGGAACTTGCCGCCGGCAAGAAGTGAATTCGAAGTGATCTCGCGGGAGTGAGGCGCACACGCGGCAGTTGCCGTAAGCGACGCCTCACTCCCGCGCGCGTTTTCCCGGCTTTTCCCTACCAATGTCGCTTGCGGTAGCCGGCTCGCACGGCATAGGCTGCAGGCATGAGTGTTCCGCACGGTTCCGACCCCAGCGATAGCGACGAGATCGGGCGACTGCGCCTGCTTAGCTGCAACATCGTCGCCGGCGCCAGCGTTGGCCGCTACAGCGACTACGTGACGCGCAGCTGGCTGCCACATCCCGGCAAGCGCGCGAATCTCGACGCGCTCGCACGATCGATGGAAGACTTCGACGTGGTCGGTCTGCAGGAAGCCGACGCCGGCACACTGCGCTCCGGCTTCGTCAACCAGACCCAATACATCGCCGAGTCAGCCGGGTTTCCGTATTGGAGCCACCAGCCGAACCGGCGCGTGTCGCGTCTCGCGCAGTCCGCGAACGGTCTGATCAGCCGCATTGAACCGAGCGAAGTCATCGATCATCCGCTGCCGGGCCGCATTCCGGGTCGCGGTGCGCTGCTCGCGCGCTTCGGCGAAGGCGGCGATGCGCTCACGGTCGTGATCTCGCACCTGTCGCTGGGCCCCGAGGCGCGCATGCGCCAGCTCGGCTTCATCGCCGAACTGCTCGCGGATGCGCCGCACGCGGTGCTGATGGGTGATCTCAACTGCGCTGCCGACAGCGCCGAGTTGCGCGAACTCTATCGCCGCACGTCGCTGACGCCGCCGTTGGCGCCGCCGCCGACGTTTCCGAGCTGGCGTCCGCGCCGCGCGATCGACCATATCCTGGTTTCGGAAAGTTTGCAGATCGATAGTTTGTGGACTTTGCCGCAAGCCTTCTCGGACCACCTGCCGGTCGCGGCCAGCGTGACCTTGCCTCGAGGCCTGCTGCGCGAACTGCGCCGCGCCGCGTGACGCGCGCCTTCGGCGCGCGCTGCCACTGATTCGCGCAGGGACGGACGAGCCTCGTCCGTTGCACACATGTCGAACAAGCCGACGCAAAGTGCACGAGCACCGGGTTTGGCGCGCGATCCCACGAACTCCGTGCGATCGCGCTACCAGTGCGACTGGCCCGACATGCGAACCTGACAGCCGCCGGCTAACGGCTGGTCAGTTCCTGCACTAGATCGCGATTGTTGATCCGCAGACGCACTAGCGCGTCGGCACGCTGCTTGAGCGCGTCGCGCAGCGCGACGTCGAGCACGGCGTAAGGATCGACTGCCCTGGCGCGCGCTTCCTCGATCGACTTGCGCTGGTCCGCACGCTGCTTGGCGCTGATGCCGCTCTGGTGCAGCTGTTCGAGTTGCGCGTTGAGCTGATCGATGTATTCGCCGAGTACGAGGATGTCGCCGAACTGACGCTTGACCTCGCGGTAGCGGCGCAGATCCACATTGAGCGACTTGGCGGCGTTGCGCTCGTACGCGCGCGTCAGCACCGGCTGCAAGGCGGTACTTTCGGACACGTCGTCACGGGCATCGCGGGCCGATTGCAGACGCTGCTGCGCCAGTCGCAACGCCTCGATTTCCAGTTGCAGGCCGCGCTGGTAGAGATCGAGATCGGCCACGGCCAGGGCGATCTCGGCTTCGGCGTTTGCCGTCGCAGCCGCGGGCGCGGCGGATTGCGCTGTGGCCAGCAGCGGGAGAGCACAGGCCAGGGCCAACACTGACAATTGCAGCTTCAACGGTCGCATGACGACCTCCGCACTGCCGGGGGAAACCTTGGGTCACAAATTAGCACAACCCGCAACCACGACAAGCGCCAAATGGACTAGGACTTTCGGCAGGGATGACGCTGGCGTAGCTCTTCGTGTCGGGATGAACGTCCGCGATCGGTGCCGCGGGAACATCTCGCGACGACGGCATCGCGGCTCACGCTCGCGGTCAATACCGCATCGCGACGAGCGCCGCGGCGGCATAAAAAAAACCGGGCCGCTTGCGCGGCCCGGCGATTCCCCCGCTATGCGTGGACCCTACTTAAAACCGCACGCCGGCCTGCACGTAGCTGTAGCGGCCCGGCAGGTCGTAGGTACCCGCGTCGTAGCCGTTGAGCGAGCACGAGACGCAGATCGGCGGATCCTTCGCGAATAGATTGTTGACACCCGCCGACAGGGTGAAGTCGAAGCTGACCGGCAGCTTCCAGTTCACGCGCAGGTCGTGGAACGTCGTCGCGCCGAGATGGTTGGTGCCGCCGGACAGATCCGGCAGCGGATCGCTGCAGACCGCCCCGGCGCCGGTCAGGTCCGGGTTGCAGTTTTCGGTCAGGCCTGACAGATAGCGTGCCGTCCAGCGCACGCTCCAGGATTCCGACGCCCAGCTCAGGCTCGCGGTCGTGCGCCACTTGTTGATCGCGCGGTCGTTCACTTCGACACCAACGGTCAGCGGCTCGGCCAGGCCGGTGTCGTTGGCGACGGCGCTGTACTTGTCGACATAGGTCGTCGACAACGAAGCGCCGAGGGTACCGAAGCCCCACTCCGGGCTCATCCAGTTGACGCCGATGTCGTAGCCCTGGGTGTCGATCGTGCCGAGGTTGGTCAGCGTGTTGTTGAAGCTGACGATGTCGCCCGACACGCCGCGCACGATGCCGTTGCAGAACGCGGCCGAGTTCGTCGCCACGCAGCGGTCGAGCTGGGTTTGCGCGTCCGGTGCCTGGATCGCGTCTTCGACCTCGATCTTCCAGAACGTCAGGTCGAAATCGAGCTTCTGCGACCAGCCGTTGTTCTCAGCCCAGCTCGGGCTGTAGACGACGCCTGCCGTGATCGACTCGGAGCTTTCCGGCGTCAGCGCGAGACTGCCGCCCGTGCGTGTGGAAATCTGGTTGTTGGCCTGCTCGAACGTGGCCGGATTCGGTACGCCCTGAGCGATACAGTTGGTCGCGGCCTGGCCGGTCGCGCCGTTGCAGGGATCCGAGATGGTCGCGTCGAAGCGCGCCGGCGAGCCGTAGAGTTCGCCGATCGACGGTGCACGGAAGCCTTCGGCCCAGGTGCCGCGCAGGGTCAGGTCTTCCACCGGCTGCCAGCGGATGCCGAACTTGTTGTTGGTCGTGCCGCCGAACGTGGAATAGTCCGAATAGCGCGAGGCCACCGACAGGTCGAGGCTCTTGGCGCCGGCGACGTCCTTGAGCAGCGGGGCGTTGAGCTCGAGGTAATACTCGTCGACGTCGTACGCGCCGGTGGTCGGCAGCGACGGCACGCCGTTGCCTTCGCCGGCCACGACGATCGCGTCGGGCGAATAGGAGCCTTCCTGCTCGCGGTGCTCATAGCCCGCCGCGAACGCCAGCGAACCGGCCGGAAGTTCGAACAGGTCGCCGGAGATGTTGGCCGACAGCACTTCCAGCGAGTTTTCGCTGGTGTCTTTCTCGATGAAGCTGATGTAGTTCAGCATTTCCGGCGTGATCGAGCCCGGACCGCCGAAGATGTTCAGCGGTACGCACGGCGCCGTGCAGTTGGCGATCGGGCCGAGCGCGCGCGCGATGTGGGCGATGTTGTAGGTGCCCTGGACGGTCTGCGTCGCCTTGTTGTCGCTGTTGACATAGTTCACGTCCCAGTAGAAATCACGGTCGCCGGCGCCGAAGCTGCCTTCGAGACCCGTGGCGAAGTAACGCGTGTCGACGTCCTGGCTGAAGATACGCGGGCCGCCTTCGACCGGACGGCGACCGAGACCCAGCAGGTTGGTGCTCGGATCCAGCGTCACGCCGAACGGGTTGAACGGGTTGGTCACATGGACGCCGGTAACCAGGCCGAGGTCGCTGGTGTTCAGCGCCGAGCCCAGGCCGATCGGCTCCGGTGCCGCCTGGTTCTTCGACTTGCGGCTGGTATAGCTGCCCTTGAGGTACCAGCTCACGTTGTCGGTAACCTTATAGCGCGCCTGACCGAACAGGCCGTCGCGCGTGCTCGGCGTCAGCAGCAGGTTGAACGGCGCGAAGTTGAAGCGGTCCGCCGTGGTGAAGCGATGGAAGCCACTCGGGAACGGCTGCACGCCGTTGGTCGTGCCGTTCGCCGCGATGTTGCAGACGCCGCCGGGGCACAGGCCGCCGTAGGTTTCGCCCGGAGGCGCGAGGAAGATCGTGCGCGTGAACGGGATGTACGAGCTGCCGCCCGAAAGACCCGCGCCCGGCGTCGGAAACGAGGACTGTGCCCAGTCACCCGAGCTGATCGACTTCTGCTCGTAGTGGCTGATGTCGAGGAAGAAATCGAGCCGGTCGGTGCTGCCGCCGAGCGACAGGTTGCCGGTCGTGGTTTCGCCGCCGTCCTTGGAATAGTCGCCATAGGAAATATTGGCGCTCATGCCTTCGGACTTGCGCTTGGTGATGATGTTGATCACGCCCGAGATCGCGTCCGAGCCGTACAGCGACGAGGCGCCGTCGGTCAGGATCTCGATGCGTTCCACGGCGCTGGCCGGGATGGTGTTGAGGTCGACCGCGGCCGAGACGCCGGAGCCGGAGGATTCATTGACCCAGCGCAGGCCGTCGACGAGGACGAGGGTGCGCTTGGCGCCGATGTTGCGCAGGGAGATCGTGGTCGAGCCGGAACCCACGCCGCCGCCGTCCGCCGGGAAGCCGAAGTTGCCGGCCGAATTGAATTTGGTGTTGAGCGAGGATCCGCTGACCGAGAGGCGCTGGATCACGTCGCCGATGGAACCCAGGCCGGTCGCCTCGATGTCGCGCGCCGTGATCGTGACCACGGGCGTCTGGCCTTCGAGCTCGGCCTTCTTGATGCGCGAACCCGTCACTTCGACGGCTTCCAGCTTTTGAGCGTCGTCGCCGGAGCGGTCGCCCTGGGCGAACGCGGGAGCGGCGGTGCCGGCGAGCAGGGCCACGGTGAGGGCATGAATGCTCAGGGCGAGCTTGTGACGGTGCAGCACTTTCATCGGTAACTCCCAATTATTGGTGACCCGAAAACCGAGTGGATTTGCCGGCCGACGCACGTCACAGCTCCCACACGGCGCAAGCGCCCGCTGCAACATCGCCATCCGGATTGAGTAGCGCCGACACCGTTCCCCCAAACGGCAGCGACCGGAGCGCTGGGCTCCCCCATAACGCCTCGCTTGGCGGAAATCCGCGCGAGGAGTTAAGGGAATGTAAAACACTTTGTCCGGACTTGACTAGAGCGGCCCCCAGACGGACTCGTCAGGCTGCCCCGGGGACTAGCCGCTGAACGCGACCACCAGTCCCATCAGTACCAGGAACGCCGCAAACACCTGCTTGAGCGCGGCCCCCGACAGCGCGTGGGCGAGACGCACGCCCTGCGGGGCCACCAGGATCGAGGCCAGTGCGATACCCGCCACCGCCGGCAGGTAGACGAAGCCCAGACTGCCGGAAGGCAGGTCGGCGGCCACGCTGTGGCCGCCATAAACGAAGCCGAGGGCGCTGGCGACGGCGATCGCGAAACCGCAGGCGGCAGAGGTGCCGACCGCGCGCACCGGCGCGACGCCGAGCCAGACCAGCAGCGGGACGGTCATGCTGCCACCGCCGATACCGACGAGTGCCGCGACGATGCCGATGACGATGCCGGCGCCGAACAACAGCAGGCCCGTCGGCGCGGCGTCTGCCTCGGACCGGCCCGGCTTGACCTGTCCGTAGCGAAGCTGCGCCGCGGCGACCAGGCAGTAGCCGGCGACGAAAATGCGCAGCGCGTTGCCGGGCAGGTGACTCGCCAACTGCGCGCCGCCGAGACCGCCGAGCACCAGACCCGGCGCCAGCGCCTTGACGCTGGGCCAGAGCACGCTGCCGCGCCGGGCATGCGAACGCGTCGAGGAGACCGAGGTCAGGATGATGCTCGCCAGCGACGTGGCCAGCGCGACGTGCATGACATGGTCCGGCGCGAAACCGCGCAGCGGCAGCAGCCAGGCCAGGGCGGCGACGATGATGAGGCCGCCGCCGACGCCGAGCAGTCCGGCCAGCAGGCCGGCGGCGGCGCCGATGGCGAGGTACAGCGCGATGTCGAGGATCATGCAGGTCCTTACGAACGTAAGTGCGGCGCTCCTGCCGCCACCCGTTGCGGCGTGAGGCGCAAAACCGCGAAAAAAGCCGGAGAAATCACTTGAACAATGGTTGGTAGTTCGGCGCCAGCACACTAAGATCCGCGTATGTCCCGTGCAAGCCCGCTGCCGCGTTTCCGCCGCCGACTTTGGTCGCGCTGGCTGCTCTGTCTTACCGCGCTCCTGCCCACTTTCGCCGTTGCCGCCGACCGCGCACAGGAGCGTCAGGCGTTCCGTCGCGCGCTCGATGCGATCGAGCGAGGCCGGGACTGGAAGGCCGAGGCAGCCGTACTCGTCGATTACCCGCTGCTGCCAGCCCTGCAGGCGCGCGAACTTGCCCAAAAGCTCGACACGCTCAAGCGCGAAGACCTCCAGGCGTTCGTCGCCCATGCACCCGACGCGCTGGCGACAGTGGACCTGCGCAAGGCCTGGCTGCTGCAGCGTGCGGAAAAGAAACAATGGGACGATTTCCGCGCCGTCTACACCGACGGCCCGGATCGTGAGCTGCGCTGCCATGCGCTGAATGCGCGGCTGGCCGGCGGCGGCACACTGAACTGGGTCGAGGATCTCGAAGCGCTGTGGAACGAGGACCGGCCGCTGCCCGGCGCCTGCGACGCGGCGCTCGACTGGGCCGCACAGAACAAACTGCTCGACACGGCCAAGCTGTGGCAGCGCATTGATCGCGGCCTTGCCGCCGGCAAGGCCGCGATGGTCGATCCGTTGGCGCGTCGCCTGCCCGCGGCGGACAAGCCGGCCGCCGATCGTCTTTCCCTGGCCTTGCGCGATCCGGCCGCTGCGCTGAAGCAAGCCAAAACCTGGCCCGACGACGCACGCCACCGACGTGCCGCCGTCATAGCGCTCACCCGCCAGGCGCGTCGCGATTCGACCGGTGCGGACGCGAACTTCACCGCACTGGCCAAGCACTTCCGCTGGACCGCCGCCGACCGCGGCGACGTCGACGCCGCCTTTGCGCTGTATCGCGCGACCGAGTTCGATGCGGATGCGCTCAAGCGCCTGGCCAACCTGCCCGCCGGCGCCCAGACCGAGGCGACGCGCGAATGGCGCGTGCGCGTCGCCCTGGCTGCCTCGGACTGGACCGCGGCGCTGCAGGCGCTGGATGTACTCGGCGACAAGCAGAAGACCGATGAGGAATGGCGCTACCTGCGCGCCCGCGTGCTGCGCAAGCTCGACCGCGGCGACGAAGCGGACGCACTGCTGGGTCCTCTCGCGCGCGAAGCGAATTTCTACGGCTTCCTGGCTGCCGACTGGACCGACCAGCCGTATGCGATCTGCATGTCGAACCTGGTGTCAGATCGCGCTGCCGAGCAGCGTCTGCTGGTCGACTACGGCCTGGCGCGCGCGTTCGAATGGCGCGCGCTCGACGAGGGACGCGAAGCGCGCCGCGAATGGGATTACACCCTGGCCCGGCTGACGCCGGAACAGCGCCGCCTGGCCGCCGATCTGGCGTATCGCGAGGGCTGGTACGACCGCGCCGTGTTTGCGCTGAACAAGGGCGAGGAACTGCGCTACTACGAGCAGCGCTTCCCACTCGCGCGCGAACCGCAGATCCGCCGCGCCTCGCACGAAACCGGCCTCGACCCGGCCTGGACCTACGCCATCATCCGCGCCGAAAGCGCCTGGGTCGAAGACGCGCGCTCGAGCGCCGACGCCTACGGCCTCATGCAACTGCTGCCGGCGACGGCTGCGCGCGTGGCTAAGGGCGCGGGCATCGCCTACACCCGTGCCGAAGACCTGTATCACGGCGACACCAACATCGCGCTCGGTACGCGTTATCTGTCGCAGATGGCCGGACGCTACAACGGCGCGCCGTGGCTGGCGAGCGCCGCGTACAACGCCGGCCCGGGCGCGGTCGAGCGCTGGCTGGCCCAGCGCGGCCAGCTCGAGCCGGATTTTTTCATCGCAAGCATTCCGTACAAGGAAACGCGCGAATACGTCGCCCGCGTGCTCGCCTTCTCGGTGATCTACGACTGGCGCATGAACGGCAAGGCGCTCGCGGTGGCGGCCCGCCTGCCGCGCTACGGCCAGGACTATGCCGCACCCGGCCGCGATACGCCGCGCAAGACGGTGACTTGTCCGGCGACAACGACGGCCGACACGAAACTGACCGCACCCGCACGCGTCGCACCGGGCGCTTGAACTACTGGCCGACGACCTGCGGCCGCATCGGGCCGAACAGGGCCAGCACTTCCTGCTGCAACGCCGCGCTGACCTTGACCTCGGTCATCGCGGCAATCAGGTCCTCGACGAAGAAGTCGAAGTCCTGCTCGGTCAGGTTCATGCCGGAATGCGCTTCTTCCATGCTGCGGCCGGAATAGCTGCAGGGACCGCCGGATGCGGCGCAGATCTGCTCGATCAGCAGGCGGCGCAGGTCGGCCAGGTCGGTGTTCTCGAAAAAGATATTGATGCGCAGATCGCCGTGCACGTGCCGCAGCGAGCTATCGACGACAGCCTCCACGCCGGCAGCGCCGCCGAGGCGCTGGTACAAGGTGTCGTTCTTCACAACGGCCTTTTGCGGCGTCGGCGCGCACGCAACCAGCAGCAGGGCAAACAGGCAGGGCAGCAGCGTCTTCATGGCAGTTACCGGCAGGTTGGCTTCGAACGGTTCGGAGTGTAGGGCGAGCCCTTGCCGCCTCCAACCGCGGTATTTCCGTGGTCGCGGCGGGTCAGCTGAAGTCGCCGCGAAAAGACAGCCGCGCCGCGCACGCTGCTAAGCTCGGTGGTCGGAATTCGCAAGGGACGCAGACCGATGCAGATCTACCTCGTTGGCGGTGCCGTGCGCGATCGCCTGCTGGGCCGAACCGCCAGCGATCGCGACTACGTCGTGGTCGGCGCCACCCCGCAGCAGATGGCGGAGCAAGGCTACAAGCCGGTCGGCAAGGATTTCCCGGTGTTCCTTCATCCCCACAGCGGCGAGGAGTACGCGCTCGCCCGCACCGAGCGCAAAAGCGGTCGCGGCTACGCCGGTTTCGCGTTCGACACGAGCCATACGGTCACCCTTGAGGACGACCTGCGCCGGCGCGACCTCACCATCAACGCCATGGCCGAGGACGAGGACGGCCGTCTCGTCGATCCGTTCGGCGGCGCGCAGGATCTGCAACATCGCGTACTGCGCCATGTGTCGGACGCCTTCGTCGAAGATCCGGTGCGCCTGCTGCGCGTGGCACGTTTCGCCGCCCGCTACGCGCCGCTCGGCTTCACGCTCGCGCCGGAAACTCAGGCCTTGCTGCGGGCGATGGTCGACAACGGCGAGGTCGATCATCTCGTCGCCGAACGGGTCTGGGCCGAGACGCGGCGCGCACTGACCGAGCCGCAGCCCTCCGCTTTCCTGCGCGTGCTGCGCGATTGCGGCGCGCTCGCCCGGCTGTTTCCGCCGATCGATGCGCTGTATGGCGTGCCGCAGCGCGCCGAATACCATCCGGAAATCGACACGGGCATTCACACCGAGATGGTCGTCGACATGGCCGCCCACCTGGCGCCGGGCGATGCGCTCATCGGCTGGTGCGCGCTGGTGCACGATCTCGGCAAGGCGCTGACGCCGGCGGATCAGTTGCCGCGCCATGTAGGCCACGAAGCCAGCGGCGTCGCGCCGATCCGCGCACTCGCCGAGCGCTATCGCCCGCCCACCGAATTCGTCGAACTGGCCGTGTTGTGTTGCCGCCTGCACCTCAACGCGCACCGGGCTTTCGAATTGCGCCCTTCCACCGTCGTCGAGCTGTTCGAGCAACTGGACGGGTTTCGAAAGAAGGAACGCGTCGAGCAATTCCTGCTCGTCTGCAGCGCCGACAAACGTGGTCGCCTGGGTCTGAACGAAGCGCCGTATCCGCAGGCCGACTGGCTGCGCCAGGCATTCGCCGCTGCCGCGGCGATCGACGCCAAGCCGTTCGTCGTGCGCGGTCTGACCGGACCGGCCATCGGCGAGGCCGTGCGGCGCGAACGTATCGCTGCCGTCGCAGCAATCAAGCCGCCGGCTGAACCTCGAAACGGCTGAGCAGGTTGCCCAGGCGGGTCTGTGCAAGCAGCAGTCCGAGGCCGACGCCGGCGCAGTCCGCGACGAGATCCCATCCGTCGGCGCTGCGGTACGGCACCAGGCTTTGCAGCAGTTCGATGACGAATCCCAACGCGGCGAGCCCAGCCGCGCAGCGCACGCGGTCCTGGCGGCCGGCGTAGATCTGCGCGTACCAGAGCATCAGGAACGCAAATGCCCCGGCATGCGCGATCTTATCGCCGAAAGCGATGCTGCCCATCCCCGGCGGCGCCGGCAGCAAGGCGACGGAAATCGACGCGAGAATCAGCGCGCGGCCGGCGACGCGCCACAACCACAGATGCCGCAGGGGGCGTGGATTCCACTTCATGGCAGGGCTCGCTCGGGAAAGGTTGGCGCAGCGTCGCGCGCTCCGCTGACATGTGCGCGGCGAACTGCGGGCGATTCGAGGGCAATTCGCCGACAACCCAGGCACACCGGCTGCACGGTGCTGACCTTGTCACGCGCCATGTCCTGCGCAAGAGCGCCATCCTGATCGGCACGACATTGTCCCGAATGGCAGGTTGCCGCATTCGGGACGAACCATAGGGACATCAGCGTTCGAATGCCATGACCTTGAACGTCTCGCCCATTTCCGCCGGCAAGGTCAGTCGCTTCACTTCCTGCGACAGCCGATAGCGAACTGCCTCATCTCCGGCCGCCGCATAGGCCTGCGCAAACACCGCGTCCAGACCGTTGGCCATGAGGAAGTCGGCCTGCGTACCCAGACCGGCGATGCGGAACCCGGCTCCTGTGGCGGCTTCGGCCAGTGCGCTGAAATCGACGAAGGCGGTCAGGTCCTGCAGCCCGACGCGCGACAGCACGTCCGTATGCGCGCGATGCCGATAGGTCGCCATCAGCGTGCCGTCACGGCGATCGTCCCGATAGAACTCGCGCCGCGCATAGCCGTAGTCGACGAACAGCGCCATGCCGCGCTGCAGTCCTCCGCAGACTGCCTGGATCCAGTACGGCAACTGCGGCAGTACTTCAGAGCGATAGCCGTCGGCGAGTCCATGGCCGAGGTCGCGCTCGAGATGTCGCACGGCATTGGCGGTGAAGCCGTCGGCGGGCAGATCGATGCTGGCGAAGCCTTCGTCGTCCGCATCGATGATGTGTTCCTCGAACACTTCACCGTCGCGAATGCCGAAGCGCGTGGCCGGCAAGGCATCGAGCACTTCGTTCGCAAACAGCACGCCCTGCCAGTCGTCCTCGGGCGGGCGATCGATCCAGTGCACCCGCTCGGCGATATCGGCCGGCAGCTGCCGCAACCGCTCGTGCTGACGCTGGCGCAGGTCGGCGCTGGGCTCGAGCAACGCATAGCGCGCGGGCAAAGCCTCGAGCTGAGCGAGTTCACGCAGGCAATCTTCAGCAAAGGCACCGCTGCCGCCGCCGAGTTCGATCATCTGTGCGTGCGCGCCGATATCGCGCAACGTCGGCGCGATCGCGCGCGCCACGCAGCGCGCGAAAATGCTGCCGAGTTCCGGTGCCGTGATGAAGTCGCCCGCGGCGCCGAACTTGGTCTTGCCTGCGCTGTAATAGCCCAGTCCCGGCGCATACATCGCCAGTTCCATGAAGCGCGAGAACGGCAATGGTCCCTTCGCCGCGATTTCGTTGCGGATGAATCCCGTGAGCGTGGCGCTATGCTCGCGTTCGGCAGGAGTCGGTTCAGGCAGATTGATGCGCAAGACGGGTTTTCGCTGCTAGGGTGTGCGGCAATCGCGAAGGCGCAAGCATAGCCGAGGTGCTGCAGATGACCGATACCCGTCCCGTGGCGCTGGTGACCGGTGCAGCCAGGCGTGTGGGCGCGACGATTGCGCGCAGTCTGCATGCCGCCGGCTACGATCTCGCACTGCATTGCCGTCATTCGCGTGCCGAGCTCGATGACCTCGCTAAGGAACTGGAATCGCAGCGGCCAGACAGCGTGCTGGTACTGCAGGCCGACTTGGTCGACGTGGAAATGCTGCCGGACCTGATCGACGCGGCGCTGGAACGTTTCGGACGTCTCGATGCGTTGATCAACAATGCCTCGGCGTTCGAGGCAACCCCAATCGGCAGCGTCACACCGGCGCAATGGGACGACCTGTTCGCCAGCAATGCGCGCGCACCGTTTTTTCTCGCCCAGGCCGCCGCCCCGGCGCTGGCGCAAGCGGGCGGCTGCATCGTCAATCTCGTCGATATCTATGCGGAGCGTCCGCTGGCGCGGCATCCGGTCTACTGCATGGCCAAGGCGGCGCTAGTGATGATGACGCGCGCGCTGGCGCTGGATCTTGCGCCGCAGGTGCGTGTGAATGCGATCGCGCCGGGCGCCATCCTCTGGCCTGAAAGCGGCAAGACCACGCTGGAACGGCAGGCATTGCTGGCGCGCGTGCCGCTCGCGCGCGCGGGTTCGCCGCAGGATGTCGCGTCGGCTGCGCTATGGCTGCTGCGGGATGCGCCATACGTCACCGGCGAGATCGTTCACATCGACGGCGGACGTTCGCTGGGCATCTGATCGCCGACAGGCGCGAAACCCGATCGATCCGATCAGTCCAATGTCACGCGATCGAATTCGCGCCGGTAGTCCGCGTGCTGCTGCCACAGTTGCTGCAAGCTCAGGCGGGTGGTCGGTACCACGGCGTCCGGCGCGATCTCGGCCAGCGGGCGCAGCACGAAGGCATGCTTGAGTTCATCGCGCGGCACCTGCAGGTTTCCGTCGCCCCGCAGCACTTGCGCACCATAAAGCACGATGTCGATGTCGAGCGTGCGGTCGGAAAAGCGCGGTACGTCGCGCCGCCGTCCATGCCGGTCTTCCAGCGCGTGCAACCAGTCGTTCAATGCCGCGGCCGGGAGATCGGTCTCGATGACTGCGGCCAGATTGACGAAATCGGCGCCGTCGAAACCGACGGCCGGAAAACGATACGCCGCGGACACCCGCACATCGCCGAAACGCGCACACAGCGCCGCGAGTGCGGAAGACAGATTGGCCACAGGCTCCACGTTGGAACCCATGCTCAGATAGGCCTGTTCCATCGCGATCAGCCCGGCTTGCTGCCACGTTCGATGACGACGCCGACGGCCTTGGAACCGCGCACCGCACCCGGCTTGGCCAGACGCAGTCGCAGCCAGGCGACCCCGAACTCGTCGCGGACGATGCGGGCGCATTCCTCGGCCAGCGTCTCGACAAGTTCGTAATGGGCCGCTTCGACGAACGCGATCAGGCGCTTTGATACGGCCTTGTAGTCCAGTGTGTCGGCGATCTTGTCGCTGGCCGCGGGCTTGCGGTTGTCGAACGCCATTTCCAGGTCGAGGGCAACGACCTGCCGGATCTGGCGTTCCCAGTCATAGATGCCGATGACGGTTTCTATGCGCAGATCTTCGATGAATACGGTATCCATGATCGTCCTTCTCCCTTGTTCGGCTAACGTCAGCCCGCCGGATGAAGCGGGCTCAGTTGCTCCAGATCCCAGCGCGGAAATACCTTGATGCCGGGTCCTTCGAACTGCCCCGCCTGCAACCGCAGCGCGCCGGCGAGCGCAATCATCGCGCCGTTGTCGGTACAGAATTCGGGTCGCGGAAAGTAGACGCGGAACTGCTGGCGTCGGGCGGCCTCCGCCAATTGCGCGCGCAGGCGCTTGTTCGCGCCGACGCCACCCGCGATCACGAGCGAGCGGGCACCGGTCGCTTCCAATGCCCGCAGGCATTTGATGCGCAGCGTATCGACGATGGCTTCCTCGAAGCCGCGCGCAATGTCCGCACGCGTCGTGTCGCTCTGATCGCTGTTCTTCCAGGCCAGCAGCACCTGGGTCTTGAGGCCGGAAAAGCTGAAGTCGAGACCGGGCCGATCCGTCATTGGCCGCGAAAATTTGTAGCGGCCGGATTCTCCGCGCTCGGCCAGCCGCGCAAGTTCGGGACCGCCCGGATACGGCAGGCCCATGAGCTTGGCGGTTTTGTCGAAGGCTTCGCCGGCGGCATCGTCGAGCGTATCGCCGAGCAGGCGGTAGGAGCCGATCGCGTCCACCGCGATCAGCATGGAATGTCCGCCGGATACGAGCAGCGCCACGAACGGCGCCTGCGGCGCTTCGGCCTCGAGCAACGGAGCGAGCAGATGGCCTTCCATGTGATGTACGGCGATTGCCGGAACGTCCAGCGACCAAGCCAGCGCCCGTGCCGCCGATGCACCGACCAGCAACGCACCGATCAGGCCGGGGCCGGCGGTGTAGGCTACGCCTCCGAGATCGGTGACACCGAGGTCCGCCGCGGCCAGGGTTTCCCGCACGAGCGGCAGCAGCTTCCGGACATGGTCACGACTGGCAAGCTCGGGCACGACGCCGCCATATTCCGCGTGCAGGCGAACCTGACTGTAAAGGCGATGCGCCAACAGGCCGCGCTGCAGGTCGTAGACCGCCACGCCGGTCTCGTCGCAGGACGACTCGATACCCAGTACAGGCTTTGCAATCGGGAGGTCTGACACGCTAAACTTCGCGGCTCGCCCAAGAACGGGGCGCAAGTGTAACAGCGGAGATCCCATGCCTAACGTGAAAGTTCGCGAAAACGAACCCTTCGAATTTGCCCTTCGTCGCTTCAAGCGCACCTGTGAAAAGGCCGGCGTCCTCGCCGAAACGCGCAAGCGCGAGTTCTACGAAAAGCCGACCCAGGAACGCAAGCGCAAGCGTGCTGCGGCCGTCAAGCGTCACCTCCGTCGCGTCTCGCGCGACGTGACCAAGCGTCAGCGTCTGTACTGAGCTTGGGGGTAGGCCCAGGCCTGCCCTGACTGACTTCCCCGTTCTGCGGGTAGCTCCGCCGGCCGGCGCCACGCAAGTGGCGCCGGCTTTGTGCTTTCCGTCATTCGAGATTCTGCCATGTCCCTGAAACAACGTTTGACCGACGACATGAAGGCCGCGATGAAGAGCGGCGAGAAGGATCGCCTCGGCGTGATCCGCCTGATCAACGCCGCGATCAAGCAACGCGAAGTCGACGAGCGCATCATCCTCGACGACGCCCAGGTCATCGCTGCGCTGGAGAAGATGCTCAAGCAGCGCAAGGATTCGCTGAGCCAGTACGAAGCAGCGGGCCGCGAGGACTTGGCTGCCGTCGAACGCTATGAAATGACCGTGCTGCGGGATTATTTCCCGGCCCAGCTCGGCGCCGACGAGATCGACGCGATCATCGACGCCAGCATCGCTGAGGTGGGCGCCGCCGGTCCCAAGGACATGGGCAAGGTAATCGCTCTGGTCCGCCCACAGGTCGCAGGGCGCGCCGACATGGGCAGCCTGTCGGAACTGGTAAAGCGCAAGCTCGCGAGTCTGGGTTGAAATCAGGCCGGAGCGCACCCCGCTCCGGCTTTTCAATGTCCAAAGCCGGCCCGCTTCCGGCATGCTAGTGCGATGGCCGGCCGCATCCCCGACAGCTTCATCGACGATCTGCTCGCACGCATCGACATCGTCGATGTGATCCAGGAACGCATCCCGCTGAAGAAAGCGGGCCGCGACTGGAGCGCCCGTTGTCCATTCCATGACGAGCGCTCGCCCTCGTTCACCGTGAGTCCGCACAAGCAGTTCTATCACTGCTTCGGTTGCGGTGCGCACGGCAGTGCGATCAAGTTCCTGATGGACTATGACCGCCTCGAGTTTCCCGATGCGATCGAGGAACTCGCCGGCCGCGTCGGCCTCAAGGTGCCCTACGAAGGTGGCCGCACTGCCGCTCCGGTGCAAAGCGATACCGCGGACCTCTACACCGTACTCGAACAGGCAGCGCGCCACTACCAGCGCGCCCTAGCCGACAGCGCGACGGCACGCGCTTACTTCGAAGACCGCGGACTCGATACGGCAACGCAAGCGACCTTCGGTTTAGGCTATGCCCCTGACGCGTACGACAGTCTGCGCGGCGCACTCGGCAGCACCCCGCAGCGTATCGCTCTGCTGGAAAAGTCGGGCATGCTGATTCGCGGCGATCGCGGTACCTATGACCGCTTTCGCGATCGGGTCATGTTTCCGATCCAGGACCGGCGCGGACGAATCATCGCCTTCGGTGGCCGCGTGCTGACCAAGAGCGACGGCCCGAAATATCTGAACTCACCCGAGACGCCGCTGTTCCATAAGGGCCGCGAGTTATTTGCACTATGGCAGGTCCGCCAGGCGCAACAGAAGATCAGCCGAATGATCGTCGTCGAAGGCTACATGGACGTCATCGCCCTGCATCAACATGGCCTGCCGCAGGCCGTGGCGACCCTTGGCACAGCGACGACGCGAGAGCATGCGGAAATTCTTTTTCGCAACTGCGCGGATGTATATTTTTGCTTCGATGGTGACCGCGCCGGCAGGCAGGCAGCCTGGCGCGCGGTGGAATCGGTGTTGCCTCGCATGCGCGACGGGCGCCAGGCTCATTTCCTGTTTCTGCCCGAGGGCGAGGATCCGGACACGCTGATCCGTCAGGAAGGCAGCGCCGGCTTCGAACAGCGTCTCGTGGCAGCAACGCCGCTCAGCGAGTTCTTTTTCGCTCATCAGGAACTCGGCACCGACCTGCGTACGGCCGACGGTCGCGCCCGTCTGGCGGAACGGTGCAAGGAGATGATCGCCGGCATCCCGGAAGGCGCGTTCCGCGATCGCATGCAGGAGATTCTCACCGACAAGACGGCGATCCGCTGGTCGCTGGCGGCGAGTCTCTCACCGCAAATGCGGGAAGGTGTGGAGGAGATGCTCGAGGAACGGGTCGCGCAATTGCGCGGCACGCCGACGAGGACGACCGAGGCGGTAGTAGCGGCTATCCGGCCAGCACAGTCGAGCGACGCTCAACGTAGCGTGGTGCGCTACGCGGTTTCATTGCTGCTGCAGAATCCGACATTCATCGAATCCGTCAAGCTGCCGCCCTATGCCTTCGCCGACCTGCGCAGGCCAGGCATCGCGCTGCTCATCGAACTGCTGGATTTCTGCCGCGCACGCCCCAGCGCCAGTACCGCGGCGCTGCTGCAGCACTACGAGGAAAGGGAAGACGGTGCGGCGCTGCGCAAGCTCGCGGTACTGCCGCTGCACGGCGACGCAGGTACGCTCGAACGCGAGTTTATCGACGCATTGAACGTACTGGGCACGCAGACCGCGCAGCAGAGGGCCGATGATCTCGTCGCCAAGCAGAGAGAGAGCGGACTCGACGAGGCGGAAAAGATCGAACTGCGTGGACTGCTGGCTACGCTTCGTCGGTGAACCAGTAACGCAGACCGCCGGACCGTTACCCCTGGCGCATTGCGCCGGCCACGGCGGAGGGTAGCGTGAGGCCTCTCCGTACCGGAGCCCGCCATGAAATCCTTGCTTGCCGGCATGCTGTTCTTCCTCATCCCGCCCATCGCCGGATGGGCTCAGGATGCTCCTCGACGCGTCGAGTCGGGCGCACGTATTACGGAAGAGTTGCCGGAATCGGTTCCTGCCGAACTCAGCGAGCAGCTGCGGCGCTATCAGAACACCCGCAAGGCCGCTCTGGCAGGGTGGTCCGCAGACGGCAAGTCGATGCTGGTCACCACGCGCTTCGCGAGTACCCAGCAGGTTCATCGCGTAGCCATGCCGGGCGGCGCGCGCGAGCAACTCACGTTCTACGACGAACCGATCAGCGAAGTGGCCGCGCATCCTCGGCGCGGTGGCTTCGTATTCGGCAAAGACATCGGCGGCTCCGAATTCTGGCAACTGTACTGGTTCGACGATGCCACTCGCGAAGTCCGCCTGCTGAGCGACGGCAAGTCGCGCAACAGTGGCGCGCTGTTTTCCGCTGATGGCCGCCAGCTCGCGTACAGCAGCACGCTGCGCAACGGCAAAGACACGGACGTATGGATTCGGGACCTCGATGCTGACGACGCACGGGCGCTCGTGACGCGGGGTGGCAAAGGCAGTTGGGAGGCTATGGACTTCTCGCCCGATGGAAAGCAGTTGCTCGTGCTTGAATCGCTGTCAGCGAACGAGTCACGCGCTTTTCTTGTGGATGTAGCCAGCGGCGCGCTTGCACCGATCGATACAGCCGGCTCCGAACCCGCCGCGATCGGTGGCCTGCGCTTTTCCACAGACGGGCAGCATGTGTACTACACCTGCGATACCGGCTCGGAATTCCTGCAGTTGCGCGTGTTCGACGTGGCAACACGACGGAGCAAAAGTCTCAGCGCGAACATTCCGTGGGATATCGAGGAATTCAGTCTTTCCCACGATGGTCGCTGGCTCGCCTTCGTTGCCAACGAGGATGGCATCAGCACGGTGCACGTGCTCGACATCAAGCACGACAAACCGCTGTCTTTGCCGAAGATTCCCGTCGGTGTCATCGAGTCGCTGCATTTCAGCCCCAACGACGACCGGCTTGCTTTCACTTTGTCCCTGGCGACCGCGCCGAGCGATGTCTACTCGATAGACCTCGCGACGTCGACGCTGACGCGCTGGACCGAAAGCGAGACAGGCGGGCTCGATAGCGCGACATTTGCCATTCCGGAACTTGTGCGCTTTCCGACCTTCGACAAGATCAAGGGAGTGACGCGCACCATCCCGGCGTTCTACTACAAGCCGAGAGGTGACGGGCCGTTTCCGAGCGTAATTCTCGTACACGGCGGCCCCGAGGCGCAGTCGCGACCTCTGTTCAATCCGGATATCCAGTTCCTGACGGCGCAGCTTGGGGTGGCCGTGCTCGTGCCCAACGTGCGCGGATCGAGCGGTTACGGCAAGAGTTATCTCAAACTCGACAATGACTTCAAGCGCGAGGACTCGGTACGCGATATCGGTGCCTTGCTTGACTGGGTCGGCACCCGCAGCGAGCTGGATGCCAAGCGCGTCGGCATCATCGGCGGCTCTTACGGCGGCTATATGGTGCTCGCCGCCATGACGCATTACAGCGAGCGGCTGCGGGCCGGCGTCGAGATCGTCGGTATATCAAATTTCAACACCTTCCTCGGCAACACAGAAGAATATCGACGCGATCTGCGACGTGTGGAATATGGCGACGAACGCAATCAAAAAATGCGCGCGTACTTCGAGAAAATTTCGCCCCTCGGCAATGCCGCCAAGATCCGCCGGCCGTTGTTCGTCGCGCAGGGGGCCAACGATCCGCGCGTGCCCGCATCGGAGGCGGAGCAGATCGTCCGCAGCGTACGCAGCAACGGCGGTACCGTCTGGTACCTGTTGCAGAAGGACGAAGGGCACGGCTTCCAGAAGAAAGCCAATCGCGACTACTACAGTGCGTCGACCATGCAGTTCTGGCAGAAGTATCTGATCAGTGACGGCGAGCACTAGGCCAAATACCGGCGCCGTCCACGGGACGGCGCCTGCGGTCGAGATTCTGAGTGCTCGCTACCTCGGAGCAATCCGGCCGATAGCTACTTTTCGGCAACCTGGACTGGAGGAGAGCTGACCACGAGCCATATGCCGTGTGTGACCGGCGCCCCTACGGGTCGTCAAAAAGGAAAGGAGTAAAAACCAAAACGCCATCCCTGTAGGGGATGGCGTTGGTAAAAAAGGCCCTGGCAGTGACCTACTCTCGCATGCGGATGCACACTACCATCGGCGCGGGTTCGTTTCACTTCCGAGTTCG
>JBBQZR010000045.1:0-52852 GCA_038207515.1 Lysobacterales bacterium
ACGCCCCCTACTCAACCCGGCCACAGCATCGCTGCGCAGATCCGTTGAGTTATCGAATCAGAGATCCGGAGCTGAGGGTGGCGGTTTCCCAGGGGCATGAGGAATCGCGTCGTCAACTTTATGGGTGTCCCGAATTGCTTCATCAATTTCATGGGTGTCCCGAATAATCGATGTCCCGAATCGATGACTTCATGGGTGTCCCGGATTAACTTCCCGGATTAATTTGTGGGTGTCCGAATTCTCCTCCTCCCGGATTAATTTCCCGGATTAATTTGTGGGTGTCCGAATTCTCCCCTGCGTTCGAACTACTACTGTCGCATCGCGCGAATCCTCCCACCGGGTCCGCACACGATCCGCCCACTTCGCCGAAGCACGGGCCGCAGGGCCGCAGCGACAAGGCACGTAGCCAGACCACAAGGCACCCAACAGCGGCTGCACCATTCTTGATCTGCACTCGCGGGAGACGGCATTCCCATGGGCCGCGAAAATCGCCGTCGCCTGCCACTGCTCGCAAGAGGTCCGGCAATACCGGTACGACCCGGCCAGATGACGAGTGCAATAACGGAGTCCTGTCTGGCCAGCTGAAACTGGCCTCGTTAGCCCGGAAAGAATCGGAATACAGCCTTGACAGTAATTATTGTCAAGGCTACGGTATCCTCATGCTCGATATCCACGTCATTGATGATCCGGTCGTCGCAGCGGCAGCCTTGGAGCCCACGCGCAGCCGGCTCCTGTCCGAACTGGCCGCGCCCGCATCGGCGGCGGCCCTCGCCGCGCGAGTCGGCCTGGCACGACAGAAGGTCAACTACCACCTGAAAGCCCTGGAGGCGCACGGGCTGGTGCGGCTGGCCGACGAACGCAAGTGGGGCGGGCTGACGGAACGGCGGCTCGTCGCGACAGCCGCCTCCTACGTCGTTTCTCCGAACGCCCTGGGCCCCGTCGCCATCGATCCGAAACGGGAGGTCGATCGGCTGTCCGCGAGTTATCTCATTGCCCTGGGCGCACGGATCATTCGCGAAGTGAGCGGTCTTGTTCGTCGCGCGGAAAAGACCGCCAAACGTCTGGCCACGCTGGCGGTGGATACCGAGGTGTGCTTCCGCTCGCCGACGGAGCGCGCGGCGTTCAGCCAGGAACTCGCCGAAGCCATCGCAACGCTCGTTGCCAAATATCACGATGACTCCGCCCCCGGCGGTCGCCCGCATCGCCTGGTGGTCGTGGCACACCCCCTGCCGCAGAAATCCGAGACCGAGGAACACTCATGAGCGTGAAGCAAGAAGCGAACGGACGCCGATCCGTCCAGACGGAATTCGAAGTCCCCGGAACGCCGGAGGACGTCTGGCAGGCCATCGCCACCGGGCCGGGTATTTCGGCGTGGTTCGTGCCGGCGGTCTTCGAGGAGCGCGACGGCAAGCCCGTTGCCGTGAAATATCAGTTTGGTCCGGATGCGGAGATCCGTGGCGCGGTGACGGCCTGGGATCCGCCGCGGAGCTATACGGCCGAGCAGATCGAGGGCTGGGGCGGCGCGCCGCCCATGGCCACCGAGTGGACCGTCGAAGCGCGCGCGGGTGGCCTGTGTCGCGTGCGCATCGTTCACAGCCTGTTCGCGAGCACCGACGAATGGGACGACCAGCTCGGAGGCGCCGAGTCCGGATGGTCGGGTTTCCTGGCCATTCTGCGGATCTACATCGCGCACTTCGCCGGCCAGCCTTCCGCACTGACACAGCTGAGGAATCCCGCTGCCGGCACGGACGCCGAGATCTGGGAATCGCTGCTGGCAGCCGTGGGACTGCAAGGTATCCGTGTCGGGCAGCGCGTCGCGGCACTGGCCGGCGTCCCGCCGTTCAGCGGTGTGGTGGAGTACGTCACCGGGAACCCCTACGACGCATTGCTACGGATCGACGAACCCGCGCCGGGCATCGTGGCCCTCGGCATCGCCGGTATGCCCGGCGGACCGAGCATGGTCGGGGTGAATCTCTATTTTTACGGTGACCAGGCGACAGACACCCTGGCGCGCGAGTCACCGGTGTGGCAGGTATGGCTGCAGGAACGCTTTCCGATGGCGGATGAACCGGATAGTAGCGAATGAAGGACAGGCGCCAGGTTTGCTTTCTACGTTCCGGAAAGCACGCGGAAGTAAAACCTGGCCGCGCCCCAATGCGGCAATCTCTCGTCATGGCGAATATCGTTCCATGAAACAAAACCCCGCAGTTGCTTGGACGCTGGTGCTCGGTCTTGCCGCTCACGGAGTCCTGGCTTCTGCGGGGACGCCTGTCGCCGATGTTTCCGTCAGCGTGCGCGTCACGCCCAGTACGTTCGCGCCGCTCGATACGGGCGTCATCGAATTGACAATGCATAACCAGGGTCCGGACCCCGCGGGCACGGTTTATCCCGGGTCGCTTGCCATCTGATCGCACAACGTGCGTTTCTGCTGACCCAGCCATCCCAGCGCCCACCCTATCGGGTGTTGCCGGGCGCAGGAGGTTGCAACATCATCGGCGAGCTGGTCGGCCCCAACATCAACTTGGTGTGGGGCTATATCTGGTCGTACTACTTACCGCCGATACCGGCCGGCGAATCGCGAACCTGCCGCATCCCCATCCAGTTTTCCGAGCAGCCCTTCGAAAGCTTTGAAACGGGGTGGCGAATTTCAACCAACCCGGAGGATCCCGACCTTGCCAACAATACGGTGACCTACCGGTTTGTCGCGGGGGGTGCCGTTACAACCCGCGAAGCAGTCCCTGCATCTGGCTTCTGGGCAATGCTGATCACTGCGCTCGGGCTGTTCGCTCTGTCAGTGCACACGCTGAAACGAGTGCGATAGTTCTTTCACGACACTCGATCACCTTGGCTGGTCGGACACAGGCGCGTGCTGCGCAAGCAGTTGGGCAATCCAGTCGATGAACACACGTAGTTTCCGGCTGACATGCCGGTTCGGCGGGAACGCGACGTACAGCGGCATCGGGTCGAGGTCCCACTCCTGGAACAGTGGTACCAGGTCGCCGCGCGCTGCGTGCACCTTGGCCATGTAGTGTGGCAGCCAGAGTACGCCCAGTCCGGCCAGACCCGCAGCGAGGTAAGCGTTGCCGTCGTCGACGGCGAGCACGTAGCGGCCGTGGACATGGATGTTCTCTCCATCGCGCGTCATGGCGTAGGGGAAGGCCTTGCCGGTGCGCGCCCAGCGGTAGCCCACGATGCGGTGATGCGTGTTTTCCAGCGCCAGCGGGTGCGCCGGCAGGCCAGCACGTTTGATGTAGGCCGGTGCCGCGTACACACCCAGCTGCAGGTCGCCCACATGGCGGGCCATCAGCGACTGATCGGTGAGCGCACCGCCACGGACCACGCAATCCACGTTTTCACCGATGAGATCCACCATGCGGTCGCTCACCCCCATGTCGAGCTGGATATCGGGGTACTGCGCATGGAACGCCGGCAAGGCCGGTATCAGGATCAGGCTCGCCAGCGGCGTGGGTACATCCACCCGCAGCCGGCCCCGAGGCGATTCGGCGGCGCTCGACAGGCTGGTCTCGGCGTCGTCCACATCGGCCAGCAGGCGCACGACCCGCTCGTAGTACGCGGCACCGTCGGCGGTGACGTTGACCTTGCGTGTGGTGCGGTTGAGCAGCTTCACGCGCAGATGCGCTTCAAGCTGTTGCACCAGTTGGGTCACACTGGTCTTGCTCTTCTGCAGCGTCTCCGCCGCTTTGGTGAAGCTGCCGGTCTCCACCACGCGGACGAAGGCCTGCATCGCCTCGATACGGTCCATCTCGGTTCCTGCGCGGCGGGGACTGTTTGGATTCTACAAACAGTGATACCCCGCTGGGCGTGTTTATGCCCTCGGCGTGCGTACCTACAGTGAGGGAATCCTTGAAGCAGAGGCCACTCTCAGGCCCTGCATGGAGATCCCCCATGACCCAGCGCGACGTTGTATTCCCCGCCGGACGCCAGGCGCTCTATGAGCGCAACCGCTACTCGCCGGCCATCCGCTCCAATGGCTTCCTGTTCGTCTCGGGACAGGTCGGCAGCCGCGAGGATGGCTCACCCGAGCCCGACCTGGAGGCGCAGGTCAGGCGCGCCTTCGAGAACCTCAACGCGATCCTGGAGGCTGCCGGGTGCACGTTCGACGACGTGATCGATGTGACCGCTTTCATTGTGGACCCGGAATCGAACTTCGAGACGATCTGGAGCATCGTGCCGGAATACTGGGGGAATGCACCGCACCCCACACTGACGGGCATCGGCGTGACGTGGCTTTACGGGTTCCAGTTCGAGATCAAGGTGATCGCAAAGCTACCCGAAAGCGTCGAGGGCTGATCGCACGTTCGGGCGGGAGTGCAGCATCAGGAAAACACCGCGAGCCATCCAGGGCGGGAAGAGGGCTGCTTCCGAGGACGTGTCCAATTGCATCATTCACTTTACGGGTGGCCACCTGCCCTGGTTGCTCCTGTTCGATTTAAAGTCGCCCGATCGGCCCACTTGGGGGCATAGGGGGGATCCATGACGACAGCAGTACAGGAAGGTCCGGGCGAGCCGGCGATGACGTCGGCCGAATGGCCGGCCGCACTCACGGCCTTGCTCGCGCCCGCGGCCGATGCCGATGGCCGCCTTACCGAAGCGGTCTCGCTCGCGGACGTTGCGCGGTATATCGCCGACGGCGAGCCCGCTGGCTTGCCGGCAACGCTGGGCCGCCACGCCGCTCTGTCCAAGCTGCTGCTCGACAACAGTGCGAATACCTGGCCACGTGCCCTGGGGCCGGTCTATGCGCACGTCGGCGCTGTCGACCCGGCAATGCTGGTGCGCTGGGGCGAGATCGTCGCCGTCGCGGTGGAAAACCCGTATTACTGGAAGGGCGCGCTGCAGGTGCCGCCGCGTGCGCACTGGGCCGAGGCGCTGGTTCATCAGATGATCGGCTGGGCGCGCCTGTGGCCTGAGCGGCCGCTGTTCAAGCGCGTGACCTCGGCCATGTTCGAAAACGCGCTCGCCGCCGGTGGCCTGCCTCCGTCGACGCTGGTCGTCGCCGCGTTCGCGACGCCGCTCGAACATCACCGGCACGCGGAAAGCTGCGCCAGAGCGGTCGGCGCGCTGTGCGATTTCGGCGACGCGCTGCTGCGCTATGCGGATCGGGTGCTGCCGCACCTCACGCCTGCCGATGCGGCTCAGCGCCAGCACGTGCTGACGCTGCTGGCTCCGTTGGCCGCCGAAGTCCTCAAGCCCTTTGCCGCGCCGCTGGCCGAGTTGTCGTGCGCATCGGGCAAGCAGGTGAGCAGCCTCGCCCAGGGCCTGGCCTGGCGGGTCATCGACGACGCCCTGCCCGTCCTGCGCGGGATCGCGCGCAGCGCAAAGCCCGACCAGCGTGTGCAGGCACTGCGCTTCCTCGACGATATCGCGCGCCGGCGCGAGGATGCGGTGTTGCGCGACTTTGCGCGCGATACCGCGCGTGCCGACAAGGCGACGTCGGTACAGGCGCTGATGACGGAATGGGATGCGCGGGAAACCGCCGCGCAAGGCCCCGTCAACGCGTACACCGTTCCCGTCATCGCGTGGACCGTAGAGGGCGGTGCCGGGCTCGATGCGCTGCTGGACTCGTTCTGGCTCGAGGTCGATGACGCCATCGAAAAGGCCAATGCGCGGGCCGCGCAGGAGAACCACCGCGCGCCGGTGATCACGGCGCAGACTCGCCAGCAGCTGCGCGACTATCTCGCGTCGGCAGAGCCGACTCCGGCCACGACATTCACGCTGCATCACATTGCCGAAAAAGCCGTCCATACGGCGCTGGAACGGATCCCGGAACGCGATGGCGCATCGCTGATGCTGCTGCTCAAGCTGTATCGCTTCTTCGGACTGCTGGTCAATCAGTCGGGCTGGCTGAGCTGGCACCTGACCGAGGCCGTCGAGAAGTTGCGGCGCCGGACCGGCCAGCCGGCGCTGCTGGAATACGCGCTCGCGCTGTCCGGAATGGGCCTGCCCACGGACAAGCTGCTGTATGCATTCGGCCACGTGCGTGAGCGGATACGTGCCGGCGAACGCAGTGCCGAGGATCTGTGGCCGTTCTTCGCGCACTTTTTGAACGCGGTGTCGCACGAGCTGAAGTGGAAGGTGCAGAACTATCCGATCGCGGATCACAGCGCGCGCTTCCGCGCGCTGGGCTTGCTGCCGCAGGTGCCGCCGGAACTGGTCGCGTGGCTGCTCGAGGTGGCGCTGACCGGCCCGAAGGCGCAGCGCGGCCCGGCTCGGGATGTGCTGGCGCGTCTGCCCCAGCGCGACGGCCATGTCATCGCCGCGCTATCCGACGGCAAGGCGGATGTCCGCGCCGCTGCGGCCGGGTGGATACGCGAGCTGGGACTCGACGCCGCGGTGCCGGCGCTGGAAAAAGCCGCCAAGGCGGAAAAGCAGGAGGCGGCCAAAGGCGCGCTGCTGGAAACGCTGATCGCGCTGGGCCGCAGCACGGCGCCGTTCGTCGATCGCAAGGCCCTGGCCAGGGACGCGGAGAAGGCCTGGGCCAAAGGTGCCGGCAAGGATCTGGAGTGGTTCGATTGGGAGGCATTGCCACCGGTGACCTGGGCGGATACGGCGCAGGCGGTCGACCCGATGCTGGTTCGCGGCATGGTCATCCAGGCGGTCAAGCAGAAGACGCCGGAACCGCATGCGCTGCTGCGGCAGTACTGCGCGATGTTCGAGCCGCGCAGCCGCGAGGTGCTCGGCCAGCACCTGCTCGAGGCCTGGATCGGCGAAGACACGCGTTCGATCAGCGAGGACCTGGCCAAGCGGTCCGCGCAGGAAAGCGCGCGCAACACGCACCGGTTCATGGCGCAGCATCCGCAGTACTACACCGGCAGCCCTCAGCTTAACTATACGATTGAACAGTTATACGATGCGTTTCTGCCGAAGTACCTCAAGCAGCCCGAAGGGACCGCGATTGCCAGCAAGGGCATCCTCGCGCTGGCCGCGGCCTGCGCGGGCGAGCGTGCCGTGCCGGTCGTGGCGCGCTATCTGAAGGACTACTACGGCACGCGCGCCGCGCACTGCAAGGCGCTGGTCGCGATGCTGGCCTGGATCCCCCATCCGACGGCCGTGCAGCTGCTGCTCGCGGTCGGCAACCGCTTCCGCACCAAGGGCATCCAGGAAGAAGCCGCTCACCAGGTCGAGACATTGGCCGAGCGCAGGGGCTGGACGGTGGCCGAACTGGCCGACCGCACGATTCCGGCGGCCGGCTTCGACCAAACCGGTACGCTGACCCTGAGCTACGGCGATCGCGAATTCGTCGCGCGACTGATGCCGGACCTGACGATCCAGCTCCAGGACGAGAACGGCAAGAAGCTCACCGCCCTCCCCGACCCGCGCAAGGACGATGACGAAACCCTCGCCAAGGAATCGAAGAAGAGCTGGTCGGAAGCGAAGAAAACGCTGAAGACGACCTTGGCGCAGCAGACCGACCGCTTTTACGAAGCGCTCTGTACGCAGCGCGAATGGCCGTTCGAGGACTGGAACCGTTATCTGCAGCAGCATCCGATCGCACGCTACCTGGTGGAATCCCTGGTATGGGCCGTGGTCGACGGCGGCGAGGTACGCGCGACATTCCGGCCACTCGGAGACGGTTCGCTCACGGATGTCGACGACAACCCGATCACAGTCGCCGACGCGGCAACGGTGCGCATTGCGCATGCGTTCACCCTGCACGCGGAGCTGGCCGATCGCTGGCAGCAGCACCTGAGTGACTACAAGGTCATGCCGCTGTTCCCGCTGTTCGGCCGCGGCGTCTACCGCCTGCCGGCCGAGCTGCAGCAAGACCGGGAACTGAAGGATTTCGAAGGCTACGTATTACCTAATTTCACTTTGCGTAGTCGCGCGCAAAAACTGGGCTATGCGCGGGCGAACCACGGCGAAAGCTGGTTCACCGACTACGCCAGGACGTACCGCGGGCTCGGCATCACCGCCGTGATCGAATTCACCGGCAGCAGCTTCCCGGAAGAAAACAAGCCGGTCGCCCTGCTCAGTCTGAAGTTCGTGCGCGTCGAAGGGGATTACCAGGAAAGCCTCACGCTCGGCGAGGTTCCCGGCCTGCTGCTGTCGGAGTGCTACCAGGATCTGCGCCAGCTCGCCGCCGAGAGCAAAGGCTTCGATCCGCAATGGGCGGACAAATGCCGCGTGTGAGGTATCGCCGGGACGCCAGCACGCTCGCGTCCCGGCGCATGGAGTGCACGAACGGCGAACTTTGCTGCCAGCAGCTTGGCGCGTTCGCCGCATGCGCAATGCCTTCTGCGGGTGCGGACACCAGCCAGTGAGCCGGCGGGCTCATTGAAGTCCGTTGCGGAAAATGAAATCGCTGCCGTAGAGCACCTCGACAGCGCCGCGATCGGCAAAATCGACCATGTCGTAGTACGGCACGCCGATCGCGAGATCGCGCTGGCCGTCGTCGTTGAAATCGCCGCCGGCCATGGCCATGCCGAAGAGATCGACCGTGACCGGCGGTCCGATTGCAAGACCCGCACTGCGCACGAAACGCTGCGCCTTGGACGGCTCGAGTCCCGACGAAGAACCCGGGATCACGTTGACCGAGCCCGCCTTGATCAAGCCATTCACCGTATCGAAACTCGCACCGATCGCGAGGCTGCTGCGTCCCGGGAAAATGTTGAACGGATCGTCGTTGAAACGTCCGGCCGCGAGCGAGACGCCAAAACGTTCCTCACCGACGACGTTTCCCGGCAGCGACGCCGGTGTGATGCGCTGGTCGTCATCAGTCTGCAGCCCCGTCGCGGCCGAGCCGTACAGCACGTGCACCGCATCGTCGCCGGTCGCAATCGCCAGGTCCGTTGACGAGCCCGCATCGAATCCCCCAGCCGCCAGGGTGCGCCCGAACACCATGTTGTCCGTGCACGTCCCTTGCACGCCAAGCACGCCCGGCCGGAATTGACGAGTGCCGGTGTTGACGATGCCGCTGGCGCTGCCGAGCATCATGATCACGGCGCCCGCCGAATCCGTGCCGTTCGGACACCGCGCACGCGGTGCGCCGATGGCGAGGTCGTCATAGCCGTCCTCGTTGAAATCGCCACTCGCAAGCGTCGCGCCGTACAGCTCCACGATCGTCGGCGGCACCGTGAGTCCGTCGCCGTTGCGCGTGATGAGCTGGTCGCGTGCGCCGGTGATGCCGGTCGACGAACCGTAGGCGATCAGCACCGCGCCGGCGTCCTGGACGCTGCCCACGTCCTCGCGGTCCGCGCCGATCGCGAGATCGGCGTAACCGTCATCGTCGAAATCGCCGACGGCCAGCGAGGCGCCCAGCGCGTCGCCCGGCTCGGCCACGCCCGCGTAGCCGTCCGCACCCTGCTCGATCGTTTCCTGCGTCGCCCAGCTACTGCCGGTGTAGCGCATTACCAGCACGCGTCCCGCGTTGGACGCGGTGCCGTCGAAACCTTCGTCGCCGATCACCAGTTCGTCGTCGCCGTCATTGTCGAAGTCGCCGGCGGCGAGCACAGGGTTGAACAACTGCGCAGACAGGGATATCACCGCGGGCGTGAACCGGCTGGCCGGCAGCACGCCCCCGACGTCCCACGCCTTGCCGAAAAACACGCGCACCTCGCTGGCCGCGTACGCGGCGACCGCAAGATCGCGGATACCGTCGTCGTTGAAGTCCCCCGCCGTCATCGCGATGCCGAAATTCACCGACGTCGCTGGCGCCGGGTTGATCAGGACGGTGTCGTCGACCGGACCCAGGCGATATGTCGATGCCGCGGCGAGTGTCGGCAGCGCGCCCGACAGCGCCAGGAAAAGGTTCAGACCCAGACGGGTTGTGGCGATTCGTTTCATCAATGCATCCCCACAGACGAACATGATCGTCCTACACGGCGGATCGCGGCGACAGGGGCCACAAAGGGCGTCAGGTTCACTGGCTGCGCAGTTCGAGGCCTGCTCGTGTGGCCAGTGAACCTGAGGCGCCTTTCTGCTTCCTGGCCCCTCTGCGCGCGTTCCCGCGTTTCGTCGGGCAACGGGATGCATTCAACAGAGAGATCGCCATGTCACGTCTTGCCGCCTGCTTCGTCGTATCGCTGTTGCCCGTCAGTGCTGCGCTCGCCGACGTTGCGTTAGGGCCGATCGGCAATACCCTGCTGAAGAATTCGATCTCCGGCGCCAGTCAGTTCGGTTACGGTTCGACCACTGGCGACGTCGACGGCGACGGCACCGACGACCTGATCATCTCGCCGAACGGTGGTGGCAGCGCGTTCCGCATCCTGCGCGGCGCCGCGTGGAGCGTCGGCACGACCGGCACTCCGATCAAGTTCTTCGCCAGCACGTTCGAACCCGGTGTCGGCGTTCGCCCGAACACACCGATCACCGGCGACTTCGACGGCGACGGCCGCGACGAGATCGCGTTCGGCAACCCGTCGTACAGCGCGTCTGTGCCGTCCGGTGGCCGCGCCTATGTCGCGCGCCGCGACAACGCCGGCGTCTGGGACGTCGTCACGACGATCCAGCAAGGCAACAACGGCTATCCCGGCGTGCACGAGGCCGGCGACAGCTTCGGCAATGCGCTCGCTGCCGGCGATTTCGACAACGACGGCTACGACGATCTCGCGATCGGTTCGCTCGGCGAAGCGGTCGGCACGGTCGACGAGGCCGGCGCCGTGATGATCGAATACGGCACGGCTGCCGGCATCACGTCGGCGCGCGGCACGCTCGTCACGCGCAACAGCGACGGCCTCACCTTCGATCCGGTCGAAGGCGATCGCTTCGGCCATGCACTCGCGAGCGGCGACTTCGACGCCGATGGCTACGACGATCTCGCGATCGGCGCGACCGGCGCGCGCTGCACCGACGGCACGACGAAGGGCGGCGCAGTCATCGTCCTGTACGGCAGCGCCGGCGGCATCGTGACGACGCGCACGCGCATTTTCCGGCCCGGCGTCGGTGCGATGCTTGGCACCTGCACCGGCGGAACGCTGTTCGGCATCAAGCTTCAGGCCGCGCCGTTCGACAGCGGGCTGACGTCGGACCTGGCCATCGGCTCGGTCGCCGACGCGGTGCATGTCATCTACGCGGGCGACACCGGCGGCCTGACGACCGCCGGCAACCAGCGCTTCACGCCGGCGGACGTGCCAGGCGTATCGCCGAATTCGCGCTTCGGCTCGACGCTCGCGTCGGGTCGCGTGCGCCGCGGCACGGGGCTT
The DNA here is from genome assembly GCA_038207515.1 of Lysobacterales bacterium. GTDB lineage: Bacteria > Pseudomonadota > Gammaproteobacteria > Xanthomonadales > Rhodanobacteraceae > Tahibacter. The sequence goes on from JBBQZR010000045.1 coordinate 11,160, forward strand.
GTCTTCGGCCGCACCAGTCTCGTCATCGGCGCGCCAGATGACACGGCGAACGGGGTCAGCGAGGCCGGCTCGGTGACGATACTGCATGCGACCGGCAGCGGGCTGACCACGAACGGCGCCGAGCGCTGGACACGCAGCGCCACGCGCAACATCGGCGCGCCGGCGATCAACGACGGCTACGGCGGCTCGCTGACGACCGGCGATTACAACGACGACGGCGCCGTGGATCTGGCGATCGGCGTGCCGTACTACGACGACGGCGCGGCCGCCGACGACGGCGCGGTCGAAGTGCTGTACGGCAGCGAGTTGATTTTCCGCGATGGATTTCAACCATAGCGCTTTCGCGCGGAATGGGGTCAGGTGCGAGCAGTAGCAGAGGCAGGCTCCTTACCGCGTAGAGAACGCGAGCACATCAAGCACAGGCGATCGCCGATCGTGGTCATCGACCGGCGTAGCCGATGAAGCGCCCCGTTCTTGTCAGACTTACCGCCCCAGCCACCACACCATGGCCTGCTCCAACACCGGGTCCGGCAATGCGTGCCCGCCGTCGAAGGTCACGAACGTGACCGTGAAGCCTGTCGCGCTCAGTGCCGGTGCCAGCGAGTCGCGCGCGATCGCGATCGGCAGAATCGGGTCCTTTGTGCCATGGGAGAAGAACACCCGCCCGGCTGGTCCGGTCCAGTCCGGAACCATGCCGCCCGCCGAGAAGGCCAGCGTGGCCGGAAACAGCGCGGCGTTGCGCGCACCGATCGACAGCGCCGCGCTGGCCCCATCCGAGAACCCCGCCACCGCGACGAATGGCGGATCGACATTCACTCGCGCGAACGCCTCCTTCAGCAGGGTGTCGATGCGCTTGACGTCCCTGCCGAAACTCGGCGGCGCCCGATGGTTTCCCGACATGGACATGGCGACATCCCAGGTTGGGTCGGCCGAGTCGGGCGCCAGCAGAATGATCCCGCGCGCGTCCGCCTGAGCTTTGAACTTCCGGATCATGTCTTCGCCCTTGCCGCCCGCGCCATGGAGCAGCAGCAGGAATGGCGCCGATGTACCGGCCGGGATCCCCTCCGGTACGTAGATCGTCGCGGTCGTTCCGGCCCTCATTCGGTGCCTGCCCGCCGCCAGGGTGCTCACCGGCGGCACCGGCCGCGCCGACAGCTCGCCGCTGATCTCTTTCGCGGCAGGCGCCGGCGAATGCACCACGGCGAAAATCGCGAGCGCCACGACCACGACTCGCAACAGACTCATGTCCCGGTCTCCCTGTGGCGGCCGCTGCCAACCGCACTCGTATCCTGCCCTCTCGATCCCACGGCCGGTGGTGTTGGGCTCCATAGCCGCATCGCCAGGCAGATTCGCGACCTGCGCTCTCACGCTCCGCGGATCAGCGGATGCGTCATTCCTCATTGGCGTGCCTCAGCGCGATAGTGCCCGTTGCGACACACGCTGCGCCACGCTCCGATGATGCGCTTCTGCCGATTTCGGCGATCAGAACGGTGACAGGTTCGCTTGCTCCGAAGCGACGATCGACGCCCGTCTGCGGCAGCTTCCGAGTACGCTCGCCGCGAGCAGCAAACATAAGCAACAAAAACAAAAAATCTAAAATGGACTGGAATCGATCCGATAGGTGGAGCGCGGACAACAGCCCGATCGCGTTTCACAGCAAGCGACGCAGGCCGGATCGACGAGCGGTCATGAGTTCCGCTCGGCGTGCCGCTCGAAGTGACCGATCCCGTTCTTGACGAAGACGATCTATCCCGCCTCGACCCGCGCGCAGTACGCCTCGAGGGTCCGCTTCCACGCGGGCCGGGCGAAGCACCGGTCCCGATACGACACGACGCTCGGATACGGCGCGATCAGTGCCTCATGCTTGATGCCCGTGAGCACGTGCGCCATCAGGATGTCGGCGATGGTGAAATCCTCCGTCGCGACGAAGTCGCGGTCGGCGAGCCAGCGCTCCAGGTTCGTCAGCAAGCGGTTCGCCCAGCCGACCAGGAACTCGCGGTGCTTGCCGCAGCTGCCATCCGCGGTCCAGTCGAGCACCATCAGGCTGAGCAGCGGCGGTTCGACCGAACTCATCGCGGCGAAGCACCAGCGCAGCACCTGGGCCTCGCCAGCACGATCACCGGGAATCAGGCGGCCGGACTTCTTCGCCAGATAGACGAGGATCGCGCCGGATTCGGAGACTACCAACCCGTCGTCGTCGATCGCCGGGATCTGTTCGAACGGGCTGAGCCGACGATAGGCCTCGGTGTTCAGGTCATGGGCGGGATGGTCCATGCCGGCCAACTCGAACGGCAGTTGCATCTCCTCGAGCGCCCACAGCACGCGCAGGTCGCGGGTGTGACCGCGTGCGGCGGCATTGACCTTCGAAAACCCGTAGAGCGTAAGCATGGTGACATTCCTTCATTGAAGCGGACCTGCGCTGAAGAGTACTGGCATTCGAACACCGGCACGCCCCCGACGCGACGGTCTCGTGCGGGCATGGCAGAGATGAGGAGCGTGCGGTGGCCGGCGACGGGCACGCTCGCCAAAAAACCACGAGGCGCGTCGACCCAAGCGGCGAAGCTCTCCGGAACGGCGCGCGATTGGCCAGGAATGCGGCGCGCTCTGCAATTCCGTCGAGAGCAACCTTGTGTCGAGCGCTACCTTGCCAAAAAGGGAATTCCAGCGCCGGCCAGCGGCCGTAAGCGGAGAATTTCCGCAATATGCGACAAAAGCATCGGTTGCAATATCTGGCTGTTGCGCATGAAGGCTTATTCCTTAAGCACTGGTACGTAAGGAAAAAATCATGGTTACGCGATATTGACTCTTTTGTATAACAATATTTTAATCAACACGCCCTTAACATCCATCAGTTCAGGGGACAAGTCGAAGTGAAAGTGGAAGTCCTTTCAACCTAGGAGTCATGACTCATGCTTTTCCGTGTATCAACGCTTGCTCTTGCCCTGTTTTCCGGCGCCGCGATGGCAGCTCCGTCGCTGGACGTAGTGCTGACCCAGAATCAAGGTATGACGAAGGTCAGCGACGGTCTGTATGCGACCAAGAATGGCGAGGACGAATCCTACGTCGCGACCAATCAGTCCGGTAAGGACGCCCTGCTGGTGATCATGAAGCAGAGCCGCATTACGTTGGAGCAAGCGTTCGCCCGCAACGGCATATCCCGCACCGAGCAGTTGACCCTGGACCAGCTCGACGCGTCGATCGCCGATCTCTCCATTCCGTCGGCGAAGGCTCAGGACCAGGACGCCGGCTCCTGCGGCACGACGCAGATCTTCACCCAAGCCACCTCGACCGGCGGCACGACGTCCAGCGCCCATGCGTATGCGACCAATGCCAGCGGCCCGGTCGCTGCGACCCAGAACTTCGCGGCGGCGAGCGCCGGCATCACCATCCAGCAGACCAATACGGTCGGCGCGGTCCCGGCATCGGCCGCGGCCTCCAATCCGAACGTATGCGCCGCGACGGGCTATGCGAAAGTGGGCTGCCCGGCCGGAACCGGCGGCTCGATTTATTCGTACGCGGTCAGCACGCGCTTCGGCGCCTGCTCGTTCTAGTAAGCGCCTGAACCTCCCGCACGGCCTCGCGGCTCGTGCGATGTGGCCAATGCCCTCTGAACAAGCCCTCCCGGGCTTGTTCAGAGGTTCAGAATCCAGCACTTCAGTACGGCGTGGCGGCGAGCGTTGTCATACCGCCGGCAAGCCACGGCAAGCACGTTGCGCAGATGCAATGGCTTGGCATCCGACGAAGTGAATCCGACCCCGGCTCCCCTGCGCTGCGGCGCGATCTTCGCTCGGTCGACGCGTAAGCTCACTGATTCATCCATGCTCGATCGGGTCGCGTCGCACCTTCCGGTACATCGTGAGCGTGCAACTGTGGCTGGCGCGGCGAACCGTCATCGAAACGCAGACCGGTCAGCGAGCACTTGCTCGTGCTCGTCGCGCAGCGACGCACAGGACGAAGACCCGGCCACGTCGAACCGCGTGCCGTGAAGCGACGAACGAAACACTGAGAGCTGTTGATGCCGTCTCGGCACCTCGTTCGTGCGAACGGGCATCCGGTGCGTGTCAAGTAAGCGCCGGTCTAGTCAGTTTCACCTGCCGCTCCCGCCGTGCGGACACGTCGCGCACCGGCAATCGATGGTCGCGAATCTGCGCAGTAAGCGACTCGTTCCTGCAGTCGCGGCGACATCGCAGAGTGTGAGACGCGGTTGCACGATACTTTCCGCCGCGGTGCTGAGAAGCCGGCCAGGTTCACTTCAGCAACCGCTCGATGGCTCAAAGCCTGGCTCGGTGATTCGCCGATATCGGTCCGCCTGACACGCCGCTTCGTGAGTGAACCTGCTCCCTTCTCAACCAACCGCGCTCCCCGGATAAGATGCCCCCCCCCTCGCCAGCCGCCATTTATTCGGCCGATCTTGCGCCGGCGGCGCGCACCGTTTTGCAACAAAGCAGACAGCCTCGATCGCTAAGCTGCCATTCCACCCCGTGTACCAACAACAATCACGAGATGACACCTATGCTCGAATCATTCCGCAATACACGCATGTTTCCGACGCAGTTTTTTTCGGCGACGCTCCTGCTGCTGTCCGTGGCCTCGGTCGCGCACGCGGTGGAGCCGACCGGATCGATGTCGACGGCCCGCTCCGAACACGCGGCGGCGAAACTCCCCGATGGCCGCGTGCTCGTCGCGGGCGGATATTCGACCGGCGGCCTCAGTACCACCAGCGTTGAAATCTACGACCCGGCCACCGGCTCGTTCGCTCCGGCGTCGCCGCTCGTGGTGGCACGCAGTCCGGCAGGCGTCGCAACACTTACCGACGGGCGCGTCCTCCTCGTCGGCGGCATCCGACAGACGGCGTCGGGTCGCGAGTCTCTGGGCAGCGCGGAAATCTATGACCCGGCCAACGCGAGCTGGAGCATGACGGCGGGCTCGCTGACCGGCAACGTGTCATCGGCCTATCTGCTTACCGTCACCTTGCTCGACGGCAACGTGCTCGTCGTGAGCCCCGGGAATTCTCAGGTATTCCATCCACCCTCCGGCATGTTCAGCCAGGCCATTCCGCTGAGCACGTGGCGCACGAGCGCGGCCGCCGCACTGCTGCCGGACGGCCGAGTGCTGCTCGCGGGCGGACAGAATAGTTCGAACGTGATTCTCACGAGCGCGGACATCTGGGACCCGGCCACGAACACCTGGAGTGCCACGAACTCGATGGCCACGGCTCGTACGAGCGCAACGGCCACGCCCCTGGCCAATGGCCGCATCCTCATCGCCGGTGGGCACAACGGCACGGGCAAGCTGGGCAGCGCCGAAGTGTTCGATCCGGCGACGCAGACCTTCTCGGCGACCGGCGCCTTCGCAACGCCGCGCTCGGGACACTCGGCGGTGGCGCTAGCCGACGGCGGAGTGCTCATCGGCGGCGGTTACACGAACACGTCGGTCACCAGCAGTCTGGAGCGCTATGACGCCGTCTCCGGCACCTGGTCGAACGCGGGTACGCTGAATGCCTCGCGCTCGCGCTTTTTCACGGCTACATTGTTGAACAATGGAAATGTTCTTTTCGCTGGCGGCCCCGGCCCGCTCGCAACGGCCGAGCTCTACGGTCCCAGCACAGGCAACCTGCCGCCGGTCGCGGGTTTCTCGCACACCACGTCGAACCTGACCGCGACGTTCACCGATGCGTCGAGCGATCCGGACGGCACGATTGCATCGCGCTTCTGGAACTTCGGTGACGGCACGACGTCGACGGCGACGAACCCGACAAAAACGTACGCAAGCACCGGTACGTACAACGTCATGCTGACCGTCACGGACAATGCCGGCACGTCGAATTCGATCACGAAGCCGGTCACCTTCGCTGCGCCCAATATCGCGCCCACCGCGAACTTCAGCTTCGTGACGAACGGGCTCGCGGCCGTCTTCACGGACAGCTCGAGCGACAGCGACGGCACTATCGCTTCGCGCGCGTGGAACTTCGGCGATGGCACGACGTCGACCTCGACGAACCCGAGCAAGATGTACGCCGTGGCCGGCACCTACAGCGTGTCGCTGACCGTGACGGACAACCGTGGCGCCACGCACACGAAGACGTCGTCGGTGACGGTCGTCTCAAGCGCCTGCGGCGGCACCGTGCTGTGCGTCGCCGTCCCCGTGACCAATCTCTCGGCTGCCTCCGGCGGTACGACGGCGACGTACACGCTCGTCGTTCCCGCGGGCGCGAGCAACCTCAAGTTCGACACCTACGGCGGCACGGGCGATGCGGATCTCTACGTCAAGTTCGGCTCCGCGCCGACGACGTCGAGCTACGACTGCCGTCCTTACGTCGGCGGCAACACGGAGGTGTGCAACATCGCGAACGCGCAGGCAGGCACGTATTACGTGGTGCTGCGCGCGTACTCCGCATTCTCCGGCGTGTCGCTGACCGGCACCTACACGACCGGTAGCGGATCGAACATCGTGCCTACCGCCAACTTCACCTTCACGACCAGCGGATTGACGGCGACGTTCACCGATACCTCCACCGATGTCGACGGCACGATTGCGACGCGCTCCTGGAACTTCGGTGACGGCACGACGTCGACGGCGACGAACCCGAGCAAGACCTACTCCATTCCCGGTACGTATACCGTGTCGCTGACCGTGGCGGACAACGGTGGCGCGACACAGACGAAGACGTTGCCGGTGGAGGTCTTCTCGGGTGGATGCGGCGGCGTGATCCTGTGCAACGGCATCGCCGTGACCGGGCTTTCGGCCGGCACGGGCCTTCAGACGCAGACCTATCGACTCGTCGTTCCGGCCGGCGCGACGAACCTCACGTTCGTCACCTCCGGCGGCACGGGCGACGCCGACCTCTTCGTCAAGTTCGGCTCCGCGCCGACGACATCGAGCTTCGACTGCCGTCCCTACATCGGCGGCAACGCGGAGACCTGCACCATCACGAACGTGCAGGCCGGCACGTACTTCGTGATGCTGCGCGCCTACGCGACGTTCTCCGGCGTTTCGCTGCAGGGCAGCTATACGCCATAAGTTCCACTGAATAAGGGCCAGGTTCACTTACCCACACGGTAAGTGAACCTGACCTCGTACCCAGCCTCACTTCGCTTCGAAGTAGGAACCCTTGCTGGTCTGCCGCACGTTGCCGAACTGCGCCGGCAGGGCGTTGGCAAACTCCCACTGTGGACCATCCTGCAGCTGGTAGTGGACGTGCGGGCCGGTCGTGTCGCCGGAATTTCCCAGCAACGCAATCGGCTGGCCTTGCGTCACCTCGTCGCCGACACGGACGCGTACCGAGCCCTTCTGCAAATGTGCGAGCAGGCTGAATTCGCCGTTGCCGTGATCGATGACCACGGAATTTCCCGTGTCCCCTCCGTCCGGATATTCGGGAGCGAACAGCGTGGGATCGCTGACGCCGTCCACCGGCTGGTCGGGCCGGTCGTTTCGGGCCTGCACGACTTTGCCGGCGGCCGGCGCAATGATCGTCCGTCCCCATCCCGCATAGTCCTGGATAGCATCGTTTCCCTGGATGACGGGCGCATACGTGTCCGTCAAACCGATGGCATCGATGGCATACAGGCCGCTGCGGTTGCGATGCCCGCCTTCGAAGGCGCCGCCTTGCGAAACGATTCCCTTGCCCCGGAACGGGAAGATCAGCGAGGTTTTTTGTCCGTACGTCCTGATCGGAATGGTCGTCTGCACCACCTTCGGTTTCTTGTTGCGCGCGGCGATCGAGAGTTTCGCTTCCAGCGCGTCAACGCCCAGCGCCGCCGGCACGCTGGCGTGGATACGGAATGCATGCGGCCAGAACGTTGGCTGCGTCGGCACGGTTCCGGTCAGCCTTGCGGGCGGGTAGTTTGTCTTGTCGACGGCCAGCAACGCGGTCGCGCTCAATGTCTCGGCACGCACCGGCTTGCCCTTCGACAAATAGGTCAGCGTCAGTTCCGATGGGGTGATTACACCCTCGTCCGCCGTTTCGAGGATCAGGAAAAACACCCATCCGGCGTTTCCTTCCTTGGCATTGACGACGGTCGAGTAGATCTGCGTCGGAATGGTCAACAGCCGAGGCGCAGCCTTGGATGCCGGCATCGGTCGCTGATCCGTGGACATGGCAGCGGTGGACAGAAAGCACAGCGCGAGGGCGATCAACATTCGATAGTTCATGCGAACGCTTGTGCGCCACATTACCGCGAGAATGATGTGCCGGAAGTAATCGACGAAAAAACGGGCCTGGTTCGTTGACGAGCAGGACATCGCAAGGTTCCGCTGATAATGTCGATTCGATTCGCTAAGTTCGTAACATCGCGTCATGAAAATTTTCCGCGGTCAATGTTCAGTAGTGGAGATTGCCCAGGGACCTGTTGAAGGAGCCCTCCATGACGTGTATGCCAACGGGATCGACGCGGTCGACGCGGGCGATCCTGCCCGCGTACTCGCCCGGTTTACCCGGCACGTGACCTGACTTCGTTTTCTCGGAACGCTCAAGGCGCCGGCCTCCCCGCCCCGCGCATCCTCATCCCCGGAAAGCGCAGATCCTGGCCACCGGCTTCGGCGATGATGCGGGCGAGGTCGGTGCCGATCTCCATCGTGAAGGGATCGCTGACATTGCTCATGACGACCAGAGCCCAGCCGGAAGACTTGCCGGCGCGGAAGTCGACGCCTATGCCTTGCGCACCGCCGGGGTGGCCGTAGGCGATGTCCTCGCCGACCTGATAGCGCAGCATGCCCAGGCCGTGGGGCGGGCGGCCGCGTTCGGCGGGCGGGAGGTTTACGGCGGACATCAGCAGTTCGTAGGTCCTGGCATCCAGCAACCTGCCGCCGGTCCGTGCGCGATGGAAGCGCAGCAGGTCCTTCGGTGTGGAGTAGCCGCCGCCCGCGCCGGCACCGCGGGGTTCGGGCATGGCGTAGCTGCGATTCTTTTCCGCGCCGCCGCCGCCGTTGTGCGGGATGGCGATGCGCTCGGCTTTGCCGTCGATTGCAAAATAGCCGCTGTCACGCATACCGGCCGGTGTAAAAATATGCTTTGCGACATAGTCGTAATAGTCTTCGCCCGAAGCGGCTTCGACCAGCAATCCCAGCAGCACGAAGCCGCTGTTGCTGTATTGCCAGCCCTGGCCGGGCTCGAAGGCCGGCTCCTGCGCCAGCAGCGGCGCATAGTCGCCGAGTGTCCTGAGCGTGGCCCGCGCCGCCTGGAACGCTGCGCCCCAGTACGAGCCCAGGCCCGATGTGTGCGTGAGCAGCTGACGCGGCGTGACCGTGTCACGCACGCGGGCCACCGGCCAATCCGGCAGATAGCGGCCTATCGGTGTGTCCAGGTTGAGCTTGCCCTGCTGCACCAGTTGCAGCACGGCGACGGCGGTGAACATCTTTCCGCTCGAGGCGAGATTGAAGCGCGTGTCTGCGCGCACCGGCGCGCCGGTCGCGGGGTCGGCCTGGCCGTAGCCGTGTTCGAACACGATGGAGTCGGCGTCGGCGATCAGCACACTGCCGCTGAAACCCGCGGCCCGAGCCTGCTCCAGGCGCGCCGATACGGCAGCACTCAGCGCCGCCCTGTCGACCGGTCTCGCGTTGGCCGGGCTTTCTGCGGCGGCGATCGCTCCGGTTATCGCCGACAGCCACAGCAGGGAGCCGAACACTACGTTTCTGAGCATGGTTTTCATCCGCTGCGGGCCAATGGCGCGTCAACAGATGCGGCGTCGCGATGATCGGTCGCAGCACAGGGCGAGCGCGCAATTTTTGTCACTCTGGAATCGGTGCCGCCACGGCGTGCCAGTAACGGAGAAATGCAGGAGATTTTCGCGCGGCTTCGAATCGTCGCGGGTTGCGCGTATGGCGAGTCGGGTGACAGTGCGCGGCGTCGTGCCGGCGCGGTGAGCAGCCCTGTTACCCAGAGCAGCAGCACCAGCCGGAGCAGGGACAAAGCGCCCTCTCTCATCACGGATTCGGGAGAAACCCGGTCATGTTCAAACGACGCTGACGTGGCGCCGCTCGAAACTGACCCGTTTTTTCCTTCCGCGTTACTTTCCTTCGAACATCACCGCGGCAACGGCGACGTCATGACGCCTATCCGGAGCACGGCTCTCACGTGAACCAGATGGCCATTGTCATCACCCCCCCGATACGTCGTCTCCAGTTGGAACTCGCGCATGCCACGCAGCATGACGACGTCGGCGATATCCGGAGGAAGGTATACGTTGTCGTCCAGCGTCGCACTGCCTCCAGGGGCCAGCGCTATAGATCCGCCGAATATCCGAACACCGCGTTCGGCTTTGAGTTCAGTGCCGTCGAGCAACAAGAAGCGAACGTCCTGCGACTCCAGTCTCGCGCCGACGCCACCAGCTTCGTTGAAGCGATAGGCAACGTGCTGGTGGGTACCAGGGACCATGCCGACCGTATCGGGAACCGTAGCGACGGTCAGGCGAGCTGCCGGCATCAGGAAAAATCTCGGCAGAAGCAGATTGGCGAGCAATAGTCCGGCCAGCAGCAACAGCAGCGAAACTTGAATGGGTCGCGAAATCGTGCGGCGGAAGAACGAGCGCCACGCGCGGACCCGATCTCGCCAGGTTCGGCTTGACTCGCTGCCGATACCCGGCGGCGGCACGACTGGCCGCATGTCTAGCACGCGACGTATCCCTCCCACCAACGCAATCAAGGCGTCGCTATCGTCGTCCAGCCAATCCACGGTCTGGCGCGCCCGAAAGGCCAAGGGAATCTTCGCGTCATCGATACGCGCAGGAACCAGAATGTCACGGTCAAGGCCCGCACCGGCCTCGTTGATGACCCACTCGGACTTGATCGAGTTCCTGGACCATAGAACGACGACACACCGCGCCGCGTCGATCTGCTCTTCGATTGCCTTGTGAAAGTATTCTCCGCCAAGAAGCCGACGGTCCCACCAGACGGTAAGGCCATCGCGCTCGAGCTCAGCGGCAAGGATCTCTGCGCTCGCAAAATCCTCGCGCGCGTAGCTCAGGAAAACATCGCTCATGACTGACGAGTCGCGTGCCAGAACACGCCCATATTCTTACAAACCCGAACCAGAACGGATCCATGGTCACGAGCCCGCGTGGGTACCCGGTCGTTTCGCGCTGCAGCGACTACCTCCTGCATGACATCGCCCCGTGTTTGGTCCAGGCAATCCATCCTGCCTCTACATAGCGTGCCGCCGGAGCGTCGGATCTCTCAGGCCATGGCGTCAGATCAACTTGCCGCATCACACACGTTGCGATCAAGGCTCCTTGCCACAATCGTCGTCTGCGCGGTCTGTGAACCCGCTGCCGTCTTTCCGAGCAGTCCTACGATACCCGCCACCTTCTCACGAAGGTGGCGGATCAATCAGACACGGAAATCGACGATGCCTAGCGCCGCGCAGGCTTCGACTTCGCCGCTTTTTTAACCGCCAGCGCTTTTCCAGCCTTCGCGCCCGGCTTCGTCGATTTTTTCGCGCTCTTCGCCACGGCTTTTTTCGCTGACGCGCCGGACACGGGTTTGCCGGTTTTCTTCGGCGCGGCCGCGTTCCTGGATACGGCCGTCTTCTTCGCCGTCTTGAGCGGCTTACGGCTCGGATCGGCAATCGTATCCACCGTCAACTCGCGTTCCGGCGTGCCCGGCGGCGGTGGCGACGGTGCCCACAACGGCGCGATCACGGCAAGCATCGCGGACGCCGGCGGCGTGGTCTCCAATTCGTAGCCGAAGTCGAAACGCAGCCCGTCGACCGCGACCGTGCTGCCAGCGCCGTGGATGTCGACCACACCCGCGCGCAGCTCCGGCGGCAGGTCGGCCTGAAAGCGATAGGCGCGGTGGAACTCGCCGCCGCCGATGCGCTGGCCGAAACTCGTTTCGAGAAACAGCGAGTGCACGTAGTAGTACGCGCTGCCGTATATGCCGGTAATCACTTCGCCGGTCTTCAGCGTGATCGACACGCTGTTTCCCTTCTGTGCACCGCACATCTGCTGATGGCCTTTGCGGTTGGTGATGCGAATGCCGCGCAGCTGGTTGTCGGACCATAGCTCGATCTTGGCGATGCCCTCGCCGCCGGCGAGTGACGTATCCGTATGCAGGGTGCCCCAGGGCCCGACTTTGCGCGTGACCGTCTGTTTGACGGGACGCTTCCGGTCCGGGTCGAACGACTCCCAGGTCAGCGAGGGTGCGAGGATGGCATCGAGCTTGGCTCCGTATTGCGCTTCGACGACCTGCTTGCGCTGAGCCAGGACACGCTCCTTGGTCGGCTCCAGGTCGCCGTTGCGACTGCTGCGCAACATCATTTCGCGATTGTCGACGCCGTCTCTCAGCGTTACCTCGTAGGTGAAATCGTGGTAGCTGGTACCGACCGGCTTTTCCGTGAAGTTGCGGCCGATGCGATCCAGCCGAGCTTTCATGATGTCAGTGCGCAGATGCCGCGCCGCTACCGTGTACTCGGTGATGCCCAGACGCAGGGCCTCCAGGTGCGCCTCCTTGTTGTCGTCCTTGGCAAGGCCGGCATTCTCGGCGTAGAAGCGCGCCTGCTCCTGCAGCAGGGTGAGCTTGATCGTGCCGATCGCGACGAAATAGCTCAACGTGCGTTCGGCCGACTCGCGGTTGAAAAACGGCCGGTCCACGAGATTCAGCGCGGTGATCGTCGAGACGAGCTTGGTCGCCTTCTCCGCGCCGTTGTTGAGCTTCACGAACTCCCGCAGATTCGTGCGCGCGCCTTCCACCGTGTTGCGCAGCGCCGTGATGCGCGCCTCTTCGAGCCGGCTTTCGACATAGGCCTCGATGTAGCGCAGCACCTGGTTCCAGATCATCGTCGAGGTGGCATCCTTCCACAGAAAGCCGACGAGGCCCTTCACGGCGCCGCCGGCTTCGGGAATCAGCCCTGCGATACCCAGCGTGACATCGCGCACGATCTGACTGGGGTTGGTGAAGGTCGGCAGTTCCTTCGGGTCGAAACCCTCTTCGGCCATCACCGCGCGGAAGCGCTGATGCTTGTTGGTGGCCGTGTAGTGGTTGGCGTGCTGAATGACGGGTTTCTCGTTACCCGTGTCGGCATGGGCGACATCGAGCACCTTGCCGCTGTGCACGGCTTCGAGGAAGAAACTGCCGTCGCCCGCATCGATCACGCGGAAGCGCTCGTGATCCACGCCGTGCCAGGAATACTGCTGAACCTTGGCACCGTCGTTTTTCGACGCCGCCTCGATGTCGATCACCTGCTGCGAATGGCGCACGCGCAGCACATAGACGCGTTCGCTGCCATTTTCGTTGAAGATGAACTGCTGGTGGTAAGAGTCCAGAAACGCCTTCGCCGGCGCGTTCTGCTGGATCACCGCACCCTGCGCACTCGACGCGCCTGCGACTTCGAGCACCTTGTTGCTGTGCTCGGCCACGAGAAAGTAGTAACTGCCCGGAATCGGAACGAATGCCATGCGAACTTCCCCTGATAGTGCCGGTCGGCGCAGGGGATATTGGCATACAAAATCGTCGGAAAATCTTCAGGAAAACGCGTCATATCGCGCTGTGATCGTCGACGGTGGGATGTGCAGATTTTTCTTTTCGTTCGGCGATAGGGACCTCGCCCTTTCTGCGCTTTGTTGAAGAATTCGTCGCGTCAGTTGGTTGGGGAAACTCGGCGGATTCACGGTGCAGAACCCATCCGAACCCGCCGCGGCGAAACGGGGTCAGGTTGAAACCGACCCCGACTTCCTAGCCGCGCCGAGCCGCTTCGATCGTCGCAATGTCGATTTTTTTCATTTTCATCATGGCATCGAATACGCGCTTGGCGGCCGCGCGATCAGGATCGGTCATCGCATCCGTGAGGACGCGCGGGGTGATCTGCCACGACAGGCCCCACTTGTCTTTGCACCAGCCGCATTGGCTTTCCTGCCCACCGTTGCCGACGATGGCGTTCCACAGCCGGTCGGTTTCGGCCTGGTCGTCGGTCGCCACCTGGAACGAAAACGCCTCGCCGTGCTTGAAGACCGGGCCGCCGTTGAGGCCGAGGCACGGAATTCCCATCACGGTGAAATCGACCGTGAGGACGTCGCCTTCCTTGCCGTCGGGATAGTCGCCGGGGGCACGGTGAATCGCTGCTACCGAGCTGTCCGGAAACGTCTCGGCGTAGAACCGCGCGGCGTCCACGGCGCCGCCGTCATACCAAAGGCAAATCGTGTTCTTGCTGACCATGTCGTTCTCCCGTTGTCGAGGGGATCAAGGTGTCGAGGAGCGAGGGTATCGGACGTTTCGTTCAACCGGTGTCGTCGAGGCCGGCATGCGTGGCGGATACCCATCGTCTGTCGCCTGCTTGTGGCGTGCGCGCAGGGGCAGTCTCCTGTGTAGGCCGCTTTGTCGGCTCCACCCTGACGACGAACCAATGTCCTGGAAATCGACATCGTCCCGCAGATTCTTTCGTGGTCGGCATTGCGCTGTGGATGCGTTCGCCAGACGCAAGGCCGCCACTTCTCCAACGACCGCGGACGGAGGCACGCACGACACCGGCTGCCCGACGACAGTACTTGAGCCCGTTCTGCGCCAGGATTGCTACGCGAGCCAGATCAGCACGGCAACACTGATCAGTCCCACCCACCCGGGATGCCGCCCGCGCGTACCGACCAGCACGAGCAGGCCGCTCACGGCGTACGCGAGCGCGATGGCCAGCAGCAGGAATTCACGCAGCGCGGAGGACTCGGGCGTCGCCGCGAGCTTCCACAGCACCGCGGCCAGTGCCAAGCCCATGACGCTCGCGATATGCCACGTGGCCCAGAGGATGTCGAACGGCCGCCGGAAACGGCGCGCGCTGTCGGCGGCACGCGGCTGATGGCGAAAGATCAGGCGTTCGCCGAGCACGGAATGAACCACGCCGACGAGCACGGCCAGCACGGTGGCGATGACGAGAAAGGTGTTCACCGCCGGGCTCCGCAGCGCATCGAAGCGATGCCGCAAGACCCTAGCACGGCCGGTCGGGCACGCTATCGGATGCGGCATTGCACCGCACGCGCCTCGCAGCAGCGACGCGCGGGAAGAGTGAGAAGCGAATGATCGACGCTGAGTCGCCGCTATCGCGAACGGAACCCCTGACGTCGCTGCGGCCGACATCACCGAGTCATACTGTGCGGAGGTGTCCCCCTCACGCATTCCTGCGTGGCGCGGACACGCTCGCGCGCCGGTCACTCCACTACTCAATGAGGTCAGGCTTCCATGATGAAATTTCTTTGGCCCGTGCTGCTGTGTGGCCTGTCGTTCAGCGCCGTTGCCCAGACGACGGCTTCCGACGACGAGTCGCCGGGCGGACCGCCGCGCGGCTGGCAGCTCGGCGTGGCGAGCGTGATCTCCGACAGCCCGTATGCCGGAGAAGGCACGCGCGTAATCCCGATCCCGCTCGTGACCTATACGGGCGAGCGGTTCTTTTTCCGCGGCATCACAGCCGGCTGGACCATCCTGGGCCTGGAAGGTCTCGAGCTCGCGGCGGTCGCGAAGTTGCGTATGGACAGTTTCAAGATCGACGATCTGGGCCGCGCGGAATTGGCGCGCAACGGCCTGGACTACCGCCTGCTCGAGGATCGCGACAACGGCCTGGACGCCGGGCTCGGGATGAAATGGAGCGGCGCTGCTGGTGAACTCGAAGTCGAACTGCTCGCCGATGTGACCGACACCAGCGGTGGCCATGAACTCTCGATTCAGTACGGTTATCCCTTCGAACTGGGCATGGCGACCGTGACCCCCAACGTCGGCGCCACCTGGATGTCGGAAGACATGGCGAGCTACTACTACGGAACACTCGACAAGGAAGTCGCGCGCGGCGTCGTCGATTACAAACTCGACGCGCTCGCTATTCCACATATCGGTTTTTCGTTCTTTCGGCCGCTCGGCGAGAAATGGTCCGTGATGGGCAACGTCAAGTACAGAAGCTTGCCGGATGAGATCAAGAAAAGTCCGTTCGTCGAGCCCGATACCAGCGGCACGGCGTCGCTGTTCATCGGCTTCTCGCGCCAGTTCTAGATTGACAAGCGTGGAGCCGGCGGTCACGCCGGCGTCCGCCCGGGATTAAAAAAAGCGCCCGCAAGTTGCAGCGCGGCCGCGCAGAAGCGATCACCCCGTCCGGTTCACTGCAGTCCGTTGGCGAAGATCAGATCCGACTTCAGCCGCGTCATGATGCCGTCAAAGTCCGTCAGCCCCGTGGTGTTGTCCGGCGACGAGCCGTACAGCACCGGCTTGCCCGCATCGACCAGCACTTTGGTGAATTCGGTGGAATAGCTCTGGGCGTTACTGAGCGTCGGCGCGATGAAATAGGCCAGCCCGTTGCTGCTGTACAGCGGCGAGGTATCGGGCGAACCGTCCCGGCGCAGCCGCGTCATCGCACCGTAGTTGAGGCCGCCAATGTTGGCGCTGCCGGCCAGCAGCAGGCTGCCGTCGCTGCGCACGGCCACGTCGTTGACCGAACTTGCCGCCGCGGTGCTGACGAAAATATTCGGTCGCCCGGGAATGCTGCTGCCGACGAAGGTCGTGTCGGATTGCGGCACGTACTCGACGAGCCGGAACTTCCGCGCCGCCATGCGGCCACTGGCATTGCCGACCACGACGAACGCGTCGGCACCGGTCTGCACCACCGCCGTGGCGTTGTCGTAGAGCGAGCCGCCCGGTCCCGGCTCGTCGACGGCGAAAGTGGCGCAGAAATCGTTCGACGTCAGGCCGTTGCCGAAGAAGGTACAGGCGCCGAAGTCGGTGTCGCTCGCACTCCACACACGCGTGCCGACGAGCAGCAGCGCATTGCCCGGCAATTTGAGCAGTCCTGCCGTGTAGGACGCAGCGCCCGCGGCGAATTCATGGGTCGAACGCCCGTCGAACAACGGATTGGTGTAGTTGCCGAAGTCCGGATCGACGCTGCCGTCGTCGCGCAGCCCGATCAGGCTCAGGCGCGGATTCGTGACGGCGCCCTCCGTCATCAGGCTGTTGCCGGCGATCACGAGACGCTTCTGTCCGCTGGCCAGCAGCAGTTCCACCACGGCGACCGGCTGGTCGTCGCTGGTCTCGACCACCGGCTCCATGCCGATCGCAACGCGCCCGCCCGTGCCAAAACTCGTATCGACGCTGCCATTGGCGTTGAAGCGCAGCACGCCGAAATCCGTCGCGCCGCCGGGTCCGGGCGCGGTGCCGGCGACGACGATGCGGCCCAGGCTGTCCACGATCATCGCCCGCAACGCCACGAGCTGGCCGTCCATGATGACTTTGCCGCTGCTGCCGAACGTCCCATTGAACAAGGCACCATCAGGCCCATAGCGCGCGAGGCCGATCTTGCTGCCGACGCTGCCACCCGGAACCGAGATCAGCGAGACGAAGCCACCGTCCGGCGTACGCGCAACCGCAATGCCTTTCTCGTCCACCGTACCGTTGCTGTAGATGCGGCGCCAGCCCGGCGGCGAGGCCGCCGCGGCGAAGCGCGGATCCGGCTGCTGTTCCATCGGAGGAGGATTGCCGGCACTGGCCATGCCGGCGATGAGGCAAAGCGCATACAGCGCAGCGGCGATGGAACGGGACATGCGCGCACACTTGTAAGGGAAACGTGCCCTGTAGTTACGCAGTCCGCGACCAAACCCTGACATGCATAGCTGTGTGATGCGGCTCTTTGCCGGCTTGGAAAGTCGGTGCGGAACCGCGACCCGACCCGCGCTCGTCCAGGGGTTCAGGCCAGGCGCCTCGCAGCGTCGAACAGCCGGCGCAGCGCGGCGTCGATCGGCGTCGTCACGTTGTAGCGCATGAACCGGCTCGCGCGCTGCGTCGGCGAGAACAGGCTGCCGGGCGCGACGAGCAGGCCGAGTTCGCGGCCGCGCAGGGCGAGTTCATCGGTGTCGCAAGCCATGTCGACCCAAGCGAACAGGCCGTGCTCGGGACGTCCGAAGATCGCGAAGCCTTCGCGCTCGAGCAGCCGGAGTGCCTTGCGCCGATGCGTGTCCAGGCGTTCGCGCAACGCGGCGACGTGGCGCCCGTAGCGGCCGTTGGCAAGCAGCTTGTGCAGCGCGCGCTCGTTGACCTCGGGTGTGGTGTAGCCGGTCAGCACCTTGGTATCGGCGACCGCGCCGGCGAGCGCTTCGCTGCTCGCGAGGTAGCCGACGCGCAGGTTGGCGGCAAGGGTCTTGGAATAGCCGCCCGCATAGATCACGCGATCGAGCATGTCGTGTGCCGCGAGGCGCGGCAGCGCCGGGTCGCACAGATCGGCGTAGACATCGTCCTCGAATACATGGAAATCGTTTTTTTTCGCTATTTGCACAATGCGCGCGACCGTCGCGGCAGCCAGCGCAAGGCCGGTCGGATTCTGCGCGACGCTGTTGATCAGCAGCAGGCGCGGCCGCGTGTCCTGGGCGATCACTTCGAGCGCGTCAACGTCCGGCCCGGCTGTCGTATACGGCACGCCGACGACGCGCGCACCGCGCAGCGCGAGCATGCCCAGCGCACCGAACCACCCGGGGTCGAGCACCAGCACCGTGTCGCCAGGCACGACGAGCGTCTGCAGCACGAGATGGATCGCCTGCGTGATGCCGGTCGTCAGAACGATCTGTTCCGCGTGCGCGACGATGCCGAAGGCATCGAGGCGTCGCGCGAGCACTTCGCGCAGCGGCGCGTAGCCGTGCGCGGTGCCGCCTTCGAGCAGTCGCCCCGTGCCTTCGCGACCGATCGCGCGCAAGGTCGCGCCTAACGCGTCGCCATCGAGCCACGCGGCCGGCAGCACGCCGAGGCCGGGACCGCGCGCAGCGCGTCCGCTGTCGAGCATCTGCTGCATCAGCCACTTCAGATCCACCTGCGACGACGGCGCCGCGACGCGCGTGGCCGGCAATGCCACGTCGCGCACGTAATAGCCGGAACCGCGCCGCGCCTCGATCAGTCCGGACGCGGCCATGCGTTCGTAGGCGATCGCGGCGGTGAACGGCGAGACATGGAGCGTGCGCGCGAGTTCGCGAACCGACGGCACGCGTGCACCGGCGCGGAACACGCGACCGTCGATGCGCGCGCGCAGCCAGGCCATGCACGCATCGACGCGGGAGGAGCGCTGCGGGTCGGTATCCATGCGCCTGACTGTATCGGCCGGACCGGTCGGAAGTGTATCGGTACTGTACTGCTGCGGCGGCGTAGGCTGGAAGCTGATCTTCCACCGGAGCCGGCGATGACTGCCGAACTGTCCGCATTCGCAGTACTCGCGTTCATCACCTGCATCACGCCGGGGCCGAACAACGCGCTGGCCGCGGCGACCGGCGCGCGCTTCGGCGGATCGGCCGGTCTGGCGCTCGCGTGCGGCGTCACGGTCGGCTGCACCGGCCTCATCGTGCTGTCGGCGCTCGGCGTGGCCGGCGCGATCGCGGCGACGCCGTGGCTGTCGCGTGTGCTCGCGCTCGCCTCGGCCGCCTATCTCGCATGGCTGACCTGGCGCCTGCTGCGCAGCGACGCGGGCGTGCGGCGGGACGCGGCACGGCCGCCGCGCTTCGTCGAAGCCGTCGCGTTCCAGTTCGTCAATCCCAAGGGCTGGGCGTTGGCGCTGGCCGGGACAGCCCTCGTGCTGGCACCGCCCGACGCGCACGCGCTGCGGCTCGCCGCGATGTGCGTGCTCGAAGCGGTGATCAGCTTCGCCAGCGTCATGGCGTGGGTCGCGCTCGGCACGCACCTGCAGCGCTGGCTGGCCGACGCGCGTCGCCGACGCGCGTTCAATGCGGTGATGGCGCTGGGGCTCGCCGGGTGTGCGGTGGCTACGCTGGCGGCGGCGTTCTGATCGCCTGGTTCGCGAACGAGCCCCGCTACCCGCACTCTCGAGCCGAGCAACCGTTTGGCGCTCCCAACGATGTTCCAACCCATTCAGCAGTTCCCGCTTGTCAGGAAACCCCATGCGTAGATTTGCAGCAATCACCCTGTCCCTCGCCTTCGCAATGACGGCGAATGCCGACGACGGCACGCGCGCCGCACAGCTCGCCGATCTCGCCGCCGTGCGCGACGACTACCTGCCGAAAGAACTCGCCTACACGCCGGCGACCCGTGCGCTCGCGCAGGCGAAGCTGCGTGAACTCGAAGGTCGCGCCGGCAGCTTGTCGGCGGCCGACATGCTCGTCGGTCTCGCCCAGATCGGCGCGCTGACCGACAACGCGCACAGTGGCCTGCGCTATCGCGATCCGCGCGCGCTGCCGGCCGCGCGCCTGCCGCTGCGCCTGCTCTGGTTTCCCGATGCGCTCATCGTCGCGCGCGCGACGGGCGAGGCGGCGGATTTGGCCGGCGCGCGCGTGCTCGCGATCGAGGGACTCGCGCCGGAGGCGCTGTACGCGCGCACGAAGTCGCTGCAAGGCGGCAGCGAGATCAATCGCAAGAAATACCTGCCGGCGCTGATCGAGTCGCTGGGCGTGCTGCAGGCGGTCGGCGTCGCGAAAGCACGCGACCGCGTGACGCTGAAGGCCAGGCTCGTCTCCGGCAAGGTCGTCGAGCGCGTTGTGACGATGGTCGCGAACGACGCGGTGTCGCCAACCGCCGAGGACGAGCGGCTGTGGTCGCCCGAACCGATCGCCGATGAAACCCGGTGGAACACCGCGATCACCGCCGATGCATTGCCCACCTACCTGACCGACGCTACGGCGCCGTTCCGTACCGTGCCGATGCCGGACATCGACGCGCTGTACATCCAGTTCCGCACCAACGAAGACGAGGCGGGCCATCCGATTGCCGATTTCACCGCGGGCGTCGAGAGCGAGATCGCCGCGCGCAAGCCCAAGCATCTGATCCTCGACCTGCGTTTCGACATCGGCGGCAATCTGCTGACGACGCTGGCGTTCATGCGCACGCTGCCGGCCAAGGCCGTGGGCCGAACGTACCTGCTCGTCGGCCACTACACCTATTCGGCCGGCATCATCTCGGCCGCGGCCGTGAAGAAAGGCGGCGGCGAGCGCGTGACCGTGGTCGGCGACGCGCTCGGCGACCGGCTCGCATTCTGGTCCGAGGGTGGCCGCGTGTCGCTGCCGAACTCGCATTTCGGACTGCGCTATACGAACGGCACGTTGGATCTCGAGCGCGGCTGCGCGGCGACGCCACAATGCCTCGACACGCTCGTCGACGTGAACTTCGTCTCGCTCGCGCCGCAGATCGCCGCGCCACTGACGAGCGCCGCGTACTTCGCCAAGCGCGATCCGGCGCTCGATGCGGTGCGCAACGACATCGCTCGGATGCGTGCGGGCGAGTGAGGAGTTAAGTGGCGCGTCGTCACCGCCGGCCACGGTTGCGGCCGGCGGCGCACACCGTCCTTATTCGAACCCGTCCGCAAACACACCGACGCGATCCGGCCCGTCGGTCGCGCTGTCGTTCGCGGCGACCGGATCGGCGACAGTGTTCGGCGCGGTGACCGTGACGCTGTTGCTGACCGGTGCTTCCGGCACGGCGGCAATGGTCGCGCTGAGCAGGAAGCTGACGCCGGCGTTGGGTGCGAGATCGACCATGACATCGATGCCGCCGCTGCCGCTGCCGGGACACTGCGACCCGGCTTGCGCGCTGCACTCCCAGCTGACCGCGCTGAAGGCCGCGCCCGGCAGGCTGTTCACCCGCACGCCGGACACGGCACTCGCGCTGCCATTGCGCACGTCGATCAGATAGACCGTTTGGCCGCCACCGGGGATGAACGACTGGCCGTTGTCGATGGACACCGACAGATCGGCGGCGAGGCGCGGCACGACCGGCGTGCCGGCCGATGCCGCACCGGTGCCGACATCGTTCGTCGCCGTGACGCTACAGGTATACGTTTCTCCATTCGCAAGTCCGGCGACGGTCAGCGGCGGCGACGCGCCCTGGACGATGTGCGTGCCCGGCGTACAGGCCGCGGCATAGCCGGTTACCGGCGCACCGCCGTCATCGGCCGGTGCGGCAAAGCTCAATCGTGCAGACCCATCGCCGGATTCGACGCCGGTGATCACCGGCGCGTCGGGCAGGGTAGCCGGCGTGGCCGGGTTCGCGGCAGTGCGCGGGCCTGCGCCGATACTGTTCGTGCTCCACGCCTCGCAGATCACGCTGACGCCGTTGGCCAGGCCGGTCACGAGCAGCGGCGACACCGCGCCGCTGACGCTTTGTGCGCCGCATTGCACGCTGAACGTCGCCGGCAGGCCGCCGTCGCCGCCCGACACGAAGGCCACGCTGACCTGGCCGTTACCGCGCGTGGCGACGACGCCGGTCAAAGCGTCGGGTGGACCGACCGGCGTGACCGGAGCCGAATCCGCCGACCAGGGTCCGTTGCCGATGCCGTTGACTGCGCGCATGCGGCAGGTCACCGCGACGCCGTTGGGCAGACCAGTGACCGGCAGCGGGTTGTTGCCGCCGAACACCGTGACGTCACCGCAATTGATGATCTTGCCCACGATAGTATCGCCGCCGTCGCCGTTGAGGCTGTAGCCCACCGTGACCCTATGGCTGCCCGGCACTACGCTGGTGATCGTCGGTGCGGGCGGCACCGTGGCGCCCATCGGCTCGGCCGCAGCCGGGAAGGCAACGCCGCACAGGACGAACAGCGTGCAGACGCGCAATAGCAGGGGGAGGGACATGGGGGGCACGACTCCAGATTCAAACCGCCGCCACGGCGGGACCTGGGCTAATGCGTGAATCGGGGGCTCTGATTGTCATGCGGTGAACGCCGGCGATCGACGCCGTCTGGCCAGCGCGCCAGTGCTGATGACTTCATCGACAGCGAAGAAAGCCGTCGGCGCGCCGCGCGAGCCGGAACCTCACCTGCCCGCGTCGAACCCGAAGTCGAATTCGTAGTAATGCGCGCCACCGTCCTTGACGACGATCTTCATCGCTCCGCCGAGTCCTTCCAGTTCGTCCGCACCCGAATCCGGCACGACCTCCAGCGTCAAAGTGTTCACGCCGCGCCGGGCCACACCGTAGTGCTGCAGCCAGAACGAGCCGCTGCGGCCCTGCAGCGTGCCGGTCACCTTCTCCATCGCGACGTAGCCGCCCGAGGTGTTGCCGGCGGTGCGCATGCCGAGCATCTGGCCGCGGCTCGTGGCCTCCAGTTCGCCATGGAAGGTCTTGTCGAGCAGCAGGCGCGCAAGGCCCGAGGGATCGTCCTTGTCGTCCTGCGGGATCAGCTTGACGTCGAAACGACCGGTGATGTGTACGCGCCCAGCGACGGGTTCAGACATGGGGTTCTCCTCGGGGGTTGCAGGTTTCGGCGCGGCAGTCGCCGCGAGTGTCGCAACGCCGATCACGACGGCGGCGAACATCGCATGCGACGAGGAAGCATGGCACGCTCGCGCCGATTGACGACGCCGCCAGACGGCGCCGCCAGACGGCGCCGCCAGACGGCGCCGCCGCGGCCAGTAGGCCAGACAGCGCGCATGCAATGATTGTAAAAACGCGACGTCAACGAACTGCCGACCCATGCTGAAACCCTCATCCGCACCGGCGCGCGGCATCCTGCGCCGCAACCTCGACACGTCGCGCATGACGCATGGCCGCTACCTGCCCGACGCCGCGCTCGCGCCGTTCGTCGAGCATTACTGGAGCGTGACCTGGGATCTGCACGGACAGCCGCCGCGCCTGCAGGAAACCCTGCCGCACCCGAGCGTACATGTCGTCGTCGATACATCCGGTAGCGGCATCTTCGGTGTGCACACGCGCCGTTTCGTCACCGAACTGGCCGGGCTCGGCCGCGTATTCGGCATCAAGTTCGGGCCCGGCGGCTTCCGACCGTTCCTGCGCAAGCCAGTTGCGTCGCTGGCAAACCGTTCGATCCCCATCGCCGCTGTATTCGGCGCCGACGGCACCGCCTACGAACGCGATGTGTTCGCCTGCGCCGATGTGGAAACGTGCGTGGCACTGGCCGCGGGACTGCTGACCGCGCATCGGCCGGCGCCGGATCCGGCCGTCGCGCGCGTCGCCGATATCGTCGCGTGCGCGGCGGCCGAACACGCGATCACCACCGCCGATGCGCTGGCCGAACGCTGCGGACTGGGCCTGCGCGCCATGCAGCGCCTGTTCCACGACTACGTCGGCGCCAGCCCGAAGTGGGTCATCAACCGCTATCGCCTGCACGAGGCCATCGAGTGCCTCGTCGCGGGTGCCGCCGTGGACTGGGCCGATCTCGCGCTGTCGCTCGGCTATTACGACCAGGCGCACTTCAATCGCGACTTCCGCAAGCTCGTCGGGCGCTCGCCGGGCGAGTTTGCGCGCGCCGAACAAGTGGGCACTTCGGATGGGCGTTAGAGAGATCCTTTCCGCACCAGGCTGGATGCTGCCCGCCGCGCTTGCTGCCGGGAAGCATCCGCGTGTCGGCGGAAAACTCGCGCGAACGACGGATCGCGCAACAGCGAATTCGCGTCCCGACCAGCTCCTTGAAAAACGTCGTGGAATCGTGCCGGTAGAGCGCGATCCCGACGAAGCCGGGCCGATCATCTGCAACGCCGGCAATCGCGCACGAAGTCGCTGCCGCAGCACTCCATCCGGCATCACGCGGTTTTTCTCATGCTGGATGCCGCGGCCGGGGGCCGCGCAGCGCTGCTGGATGGAGCGTTGCCGAACGCCTATGGCCGCGACGTGGATGTCGCAGCGGGCATGTGCTCGCCACCGATACGAACCGTGCAATTCTTTGCTTTCGCCCAGTACAACGTGGCCGCTACCCCGGCAGCGACCAGCACGATCGTCAGCACGGAGTCTTCCGGCCCGAAGACACCGCCGGTCAGCCACGCGGGACCGCGGTATTCGCTCGCGAACGGCGCCTGGCTGCGCCAGTCGTCGAGACCCGACAGCGGCAGTCCGGCGAGGATGATCGTGAAATTCCAGGCCGCGTGATTGGCCGCCGTCACCCAAAGATTGCGCGAACACACGAACACCGCCGTCCACAGCGCACCGAGCAGCACGCCGGACAGCACGGTCGTGACGAGTTCCTGCGTATCGGCGCGTCCCTCGACGTTGCCGATGTGCAGCAGTGCGAAGACGATGGACTGCAGCCACAGCGCCGCGATGGTTCCGCAGGCGTTTTCCAGAAGGCGGAACAGGATGCCGCGGAACACGACCTCTTCCAGCATCGCCGCGATGAAGATCAAGCCGGCGACGCCAGCCAGTCCAGGCTGCACGCCGCGATAGGCGACGACCTCGTACGCACCGATCGCGAACAGCAGCAGCATCGACGACAGGATCAGCACCGCACCGGACACGCCGCCGGCCACGATGGCCAGTGGCGCCGGGCGCAATTCGCGAACGCTACGTTTCTCGACGAGCCGCGCGTAGGCCCAGTAAGCCAGCACGGCGGACAGCAGAATGCCGACCCGGCGCACGAGGCTGGTCACCGCGTCGCCGGGCTGGAAAACCGATTGAATCCCGGGCAGCACCAGCAAGCGGAATGCGTGCACGGAACCGAGGACGGCGGCAGTGGCCAGCGGCAGCCGCACGAGGAGTTGTTTGACGCGCTGACGGTGCAGCAAGGGGAAGCTCCTGCGGGAAGTGCGGGCAGCCACGCTTTCGCGAAGCGCCGTGGGAATGTGCCGCGGGCGGCGACAGCCGTGCCGGTGGCCTGTGACGCGCACACCGAAGAAGTTCCGCAGGGATTCCGTCGCTCGATATGGCGCGATGGAAACGCGTAGCGGCGCTACGGCGACGAGTCGTACGGCGAACCGCGGCGAAGGACCCGGAAGTCATTCGAGCGCAATTGCCTGACAGCACACTAGCCCAGCCTGCTGCGCGGGAACATCCACGTTTCCGCATGGTGCCCATGCATAATCGCATGCCGCCAACGACACGGAACGAGTCAGCCTGCCGTCATGGAATGGAGCGATCTGCGCATCTTTCTGGCGATAGTCCGCGGCGGCACGCTGGGCGCAGCGGCACGCAGGCTCGCGCTGACACAGCCGACGATGGGGCGGCGCTTGCGCGCTCTGGAAGACGCGCTGGGTCACGCGCTGTTCCGGCGCACCCGCGATGGATTCCTCCTGACCGATGAAGGCCGCACCCTGCTCGTGCACGCCGAACGCATGGAGGAGGAAGCGCTCGCCATCGAGCGACGGCTCGCCGGTCAGACGCAGCAGCTCGAAGGTGTGCTCCGGATCACGTCGTCCGATTGGTTCGGCACGCACGTGCTCGCGCCGGTGCTGGCGGAATTTTCCTTCCTGCATCCACAGGTCACGGTCGAGCTGCTCACCGATGCCCGTTTCTTCAGCCTCTCGCACCGTGAAGCGGACCTTGCATTTCGCATACGTCCGTTCGACGAGCCCGACGTCGTGTCGCGGAAACTGCTGCATACGCGCTACGCCGCCTATGTACGCCGCGGGCTCCCGCATCCGCTTGCCGGCGACGGCGCGGGCAGCGCGCTGCTGACCCTGGATTCGGCATTCGCCGGAACACCCGACGATAGCTGGCTGCGAACCCGGCTGCCGAACGCGCACATCGCCTTTCGCAGCAACAGCCGCGACGCTCAGGCGCAGATGTGCGCGCGCGGCGCTGGCATCGCGGTACTACCCGTGGTCCTGGGCGACAGCATCGACAGCATCCAACGCCTCGATCTCGGCGCGCAGCCGCCAGGCCGCGACACCTGGATCGGCTATCACAATGACTTGCGTCCGCTGGCTCGCCTGCGCGCGATGCTGGATCTGGTGACGGCGCGACTCGCGGAGTGAAGCTGTCGCCCGCGCATCCCGGCGGCGAACAAAACTGGCTACCATCAGCCGTCTAAGCCCGTAATGGAACCCGTCATGGACGCAGCGCGTCGGATCCGCATCCTGAGCGTCGAGGACCATCCGGTATTCCGCGAAGGGCTGGTCACCATCCTCGGATCCCAGCCGGACATGCTGCTGGTTGCTCAGGCGGGCAACGCGCTGGAGGCGATCACCGAGTTCCGGCGCCATCGGCCTGACATCACGCTGATGGACCTGCGCCTGCCCGGCACCAACGGCACCGATGCGCTGATCGCGATCCGCGGGGAATTTCCCGACGCCCGGATCATCATGCTCACCACGACCGACAGCGACGGCGAGATCCAGCGCGCGCTGCGCGCCGGTGCCGCGGCCTATGTGCTGAAAAGCATTCCCAAGCGCGATCTGCTCGACATCATCCGGTCCGTCGATACGGGACGGCGGCATGTCCCGCCCGACGTCGCGGCCCGCCTCGCCGAGCACCTCGGCGACGACGAACTGACACGGCGCGAACTCGAAGTGCTGCAGCTGATCAGCGACGGCCAGCGCAACAAGCAGATTGCCGGCACGCTCGAGATTTCCGAAACGACCGTCAATTTCCACATCCGCAACCTCGTCGACAAACTGCAGGCCAACGATCGCGCGCATGCGGTGATGATTGCGCTGCGGCGCGGCCTGCTCCAGGTCTGAGCGCAATCGCGAAACCTGCAGAAAACCACAGTTTCCGCACGGCAGATTCGTGCAGTCTGCCGCGCGCCCGGATCCGCTACGTTGAGTTGACACTGCCTTGGACGACGTGAGCATCGGTGTGACGCGTGCGCAAGCCCTGCCGGCCCCGTGTCCCCGCCTGCGTTGCGGACGCAAACCATGAGCGCCGCGCAGCGCATCGCCCTGTGCCTGGCCGCGATGGTACTGATCGCCGCCGGCCCATGCCGCGCGCTGGATCCGACGCGCATGATTTCCCAGTACGGGCACACGGCCTGGCGAACCCGCGACGGCGATATTCCGTCGCGGGTCTTTCCGATCGCACAGACGAAGGACGGCTATCTGTGGATCGGGACACGCGCCGGTGTCTTCCGTTTCGACGGCGTGCGATTCGTGCCGCTCATCGCGCCGGACGGCACGCAGCTGCCATCGCCCTTCATCGTTTCGCTCATGGCGACCCGGGACGGAAGTCTCTGGATCGGCACCACGCTGGGGCTGGCGCGGTGGTCGAATCAGCAATTGACGCTGTTCCCGAACGACTCGCGCGATGCGAGCACGCTGCTGGAAGATTCCGCAGGAACGCTCTGGTTCTCGAGCCGGCCGCCAGCGCAGGCTGCGCGTGCACCGCCGTCGATCTGCCGCGTTTCCGGAGCATCCATCGTCTGTCACGGAAAACCCGAAGGTCTCGATCTCGCCGCCGCAACCTGCTGCGTCGGATCGCTCGCGCAGTCTGCCGACGGCGACCTGCTGATCAGCACCGACCAGGCCGTCGTGCGCTGGAAGCCGGGCGAAGCGTCGACGTCGGTCGTTCACGCGGCGAAAGTCGGCGCGAGCATTCCGGGCGTGATGGTGCTCGCGCGAGACGTACGCGAGCAGATCTGGGTCGGTGTCGATGCGCGCGGTGCGCAGCTCGGCCTCAACCGCCTGGAAAACGGGACACTGCAACCGCTGACGTCACCGGTCGACGGCAGCGCCTATGCGGTCCAGGCCCTGTTCGTCGATCGCCACGGCACGTTATGGATCGGCACGCTCGACCAGGGCATCTACCGCCTGCGCGGCGACAGGATCGATCACTTCACGGCCAGCGACGGGCTGTCCGGCGATGGCGTGTACTGGTTCTACGAGGACCGCGAAGGAAACCTGTGGGTCTCCACGTCGGAGGGCATCGACCGTTTCCGCGATCTCGCCGTCACGACATTCTCCAAGCGCGAAGGGCTGAGTGTCGACGAAGTCGATTCCGTCATGGCGGCGCGTGACGGCAAAATCTGGATCGGCAGCGCCGATGCGCTGGACATTCTCGACGGCGAGACCATTACCGCGATCCGCGCCGGCAAGGGCTTGCCCGGCAACCAGGTGACGTCGCTGCTCCAGGACCATACCGGCGCGGTGTGGGTCGGCATCGACAAGACGCTTTCGATCTACGAGAACGGCAAATTCATCCCGGTCACGGGCCTCGATGGCGGTCCGATGGGCTTCGTCTATGCCCTCGTCGAAGACACCCACCACGATGTCTGGGCCCGCGTGCCGAAGAAGCTGGTTCGCATCCGCGATCGTATCGCGCGCGAAGAAGTGCCCAGCCCGCCCACCAAGCTTGCCGCCGACCCTGCAGCGGGCATCTGGCAGGGCCTGTCGACGGGCAACCTCGTCAGATATCGGGACGGCGAATCGGAAACGATCGAATATCCGCGCAAGGCGGCCGTACGCCATCTGATCGCTTCCTCCGACGGCGCGATCCTGGCCGGAACCGACGCGGGCGTCATCGGCTGGAGAAACGGGGTTCGGCGCACGATGGACGTGACGAGCGGACTTCCCTGCGACGCCATTCATGCGCTGATGCTCGACGCCGCCAATGACCTGTGGCTTTACGCACAATGCGGCCTTATACATATTTCCGATTCAGCACTGCGTGCGTGGTGGGACGCGTCCGCTAGCCCGCTGCCTATCCGCGTCTTCGACGTATTCGACGGCGCGAGGCCGGCGCAGGCGCCTTTCCAGGCCGCCGCGAGAAGCCCGGACGGAAGACTGTGGTTCGCCAACGGCCTCAGCCTGCAGATGATCGATCCGGCGAAAGCGTCAGCGGCGCCGCTCGCGCTGCCGGTGCATATCGAATCCATCATCGCCGATGGAACGCCGTATCCGATCGGGCACGACGTCGTGCTTCCGCCCAACCCGCGCGACATACAGATCGACTACACCGCGTTGCACCTGGCGGTACCGCAGAACGTGCGGTTCCGTTACCGCCTGCACGGCCTGGACGACCACTGGCAGGAGCCCGGCGCACGGCGGCAGGCGTTCTACACCGATCTTCCGGCCGGCAACTACCGGTTCGACGTCGCCGCGACGCGTGGCGACGGTGTCTGGAGCGATGCGGATGCGTCGCTGACCTTCGTGGTCGCGGCGGCGTGGTACCAGACCGCGTGGTTCCGGCTTGCCTGCCTCGTGCTCGGGATTCTTGCGCTCGCGACGGCGTACCGGTGGCGCGTGCGGCAGATCGCGCGGCGGGTGCATGCCCGCTTCGACGAGCGCCTTGCCGAGCGCACGCGCCTGGCGCGGGAGCTCCACGACACCCTGCTGCAAACCATCCAGGGCAGCAAGATGGTGGCCGACGATGCACTCGACGCCACCGACTTCGATCGCCTGTACCAGGCCATGAAGCGCCTGTCGATCTGGCTCGGCGAAGCCATAAGCGAAGGGCGCGAGGCGCTGAATTCCCTGCGCAGCTCCACGATACAGACCAACGATCTCGCCGAGAGCTTCCGGCGCGCGAGCGAGGACTGTGTCCTCCACGGCGCGATGGCGGTGAACTTCTCCGTCGAGGGCGCCGCGGTGGACATGCACCCAATCGTTCGGGACGAGGTCTATCGCATCGGCTACGAGGCGATCCGCAACGCGTGCGCGCATTCGCAGGCGATGCGGGTGACGGTGACGTTGCGCTACGCGAAGGACCATCTGTCGCTCCAGGTCGTCGATGACGGCGTGGGCATCGACGCCGCGACGGCATGGACCAAGCCTGGGCATTTCGGTCTGCACGGCATGCGCGAACGGGCGACGCGGATCGGGGCGACGCTGACGATCGCGAGCACGGCCGATGCAGGAACCGGGATCACGCTGGTCGTTCCCGGCAATACCATCTTCCGCGCGGCGCGTGCGCATCGCTGGCCGCGGCTGTCGAGGGCATGGCAGGCCTGGCGTACGCCGCCGGACACGTCCGACCCCGACTGACCCGGTCGCGCAGACCGGCCGGACCTGTAGAAAAATGCAGGACGTCTACTGGGGCAATGCTCGTTCCGGCGAATTTTCCACTCTTCTATCGTTCATCGGCGAGGCGTGCCGCGCCCACTCCGGCCACGGCACCGCATCGTCCCCTTTCCCGTCTGCCGAGGAGATTGCCTTGAACACGCTTGCGACCCTGTTCGCCTGGCTTGCCCGCACCGCACTGATATTTGCTGTCGTCCAGTTCCCTGTCTACGCGGCGCAGCCTCCGACGAGCAACCACGCCACGGTCAATGGAGTAAAGCTGCATTACCTGCGCGCCGGCAGCGGTCCGGCCGTGATCCTGCTGCACGGCTATGCGCAGACCAGCCGCATGTGGCTGTCGCTGATTGCGGAACTGGCCAAGACGCATACCGTGATCGCGCCGGACCTGCGCGGCGCCGGCGGTTCGGATAAGCCACCGGCCGGCTACACCAAGAAAGCCATGGCGCAGGACATCCATGCGTTGGTGCAGTCGCTGAACCTCGGTCACGTGAAAGTGGTCGGCCACGACATCGGCCTGATGGTGGCCTATGCGTATGCCGCGCAGTATCCGGACGAGACCGACAGCGTCGTCCTCATGGACGCGTTCCTGCCCGGCATCGGCGACTGGACGCACGTCTGGCTGCTGCGCGACCTGTGGCATTTCCACTTCCACGGTGAAACTCCGCTCAAGCTCGTCGACGGCCGCGAGCGCATCTACTTCGAACATTTCTGGAACGACTTCGCCGCGGACCCGAAGCATTCGCTGCCCGAAGCCGACCGGCAGTTCTACGCGAACGCCTACGCACAGCCCGGCGGCATGCGTGCCGGCTTCGAATACTTCAAGGCGTTCGAGCAGGACGCGATCGACTTCGAGGCGCTGTCGGCGAAAAAACTGGCGATGCCGATGCTGGTCCTGAGCGGCGAGAAAGCCGGCGGCGCATTCCTCATCGACCAGGCACGCCTCGTCGCCACGAACGTCGAGGGCGTGATCGTCAAAGGCTCCGGACACTGGCTGATGGAAGAAGCGCCGCAGCAGGTCATCCCGCAACTCGTCAATTTTCTGAATAAATAGCGCGAGGCGACATCGTGAACAGTCTTGGCATTGCGCTCCTCGTCCTGCTCGTGCCGGCCGCCGCTCCGGCGCCCGGTGAAACTGCACGCGAACGGCTCACCGCGACAGAGATCGACGCCCGCGTCGCAGGCGGGCCCGGCGCCGGCAGTTCGGGCGTGAGCGGTATCGAAACCGTCGTACTGAAGGGCGACCCGACGAAGCCCGGGCTCTACACCATCCTGCTGCGCGTGCCGCCGCAGACGACCATCCAGGCGCATGCGCATCCCGACGACCGCGTGGCCACGGTCGTGGCCGGCACGTGGCAGTTCGGCTACGGCAACCACTTCGACGAGGCCGCGCTGAAAACCCTGCCGCCGGGCAGCTTCTACACCGAACCACCGCATCAGCCCCATTTCGCGAGGACCGGCGACGCGGCCGCGAGCATCCAGATTTCCGGTTTCGGACCCACCGCGACGCACTACGAAAACCCGCGCGATACGCCGCCGCCAGCGCGATAGCCGCCCGTCGTCGCACCGTCACATCCTCGGACTCATTCAATTCGTCCGTCGCAACGATGCGGCGCGATCAGCACGCACGCAACAGATCGATGCGCGAACCAATTCCCTCATCACCCAGGAGATCTTCCATGTCAGCCACCCGCCGTCTCGCTCCGCGCAGCGAAAAAGGTCTGCTCACGCCGGACAACTGTGCCGTCGTCTTCATCGACATCCAGCCGCAGATGATCTTCGGCGTCGCCAGCCACGACCGCCAGGGAATCATCAACAACAACCTCGTGCTGGCGAAGGCGGCCCGGATCTTCGGCGTACCGCTGATTCTCTCCACCGTGGAATCCAAGGCGTTCAGCGGCAACATCCTGCCGCAGCTGCAGGCCATCGATCCGGATCAGACGCCGATCGAGCGATCGAGCATGAATTCCTGGGACGATACGAACTTCGTCGCGGCGGTGGAGAAGACCGGCCGCCGCAAGATCGTCGTCGCGGGACTGTGGACCGAGACCTGCGTGGCGCTGCCGACGATCCAGATGATCCACGACGGTTACGAGGTCTACGTCGCCGAGGACTGCTGCGGCGACGTCAGTTTGCTGGCGCATGACAATTCGATGAAGCGCGTGGTGCAGGCCGGTGCACGACCGGTGACCGCACTGTCGGTGCTGCTGGAATGGCAGCGCGACTGGGCGCACAAGGAAACCTACGACGCGGTGATGGATCTCGTGAAGACGCATTGCGGCGCCTACGGCGTCGGCGTCGAGTACGCCTACACGATGGTGCATGGCGCTGCGCCGACGGCGGTCGCGACTTATGCATTGGTCGAAACGACCTGATCGACGAGGGACGCAACGCAACGCCGCGCGATACATTGCCGATACCGTTCGTAGCACGCACGCCGGTTTATGACGCACTTTTCGCCCCACGAGGAAACACCATGAGCACGATCACGACCAAAGACGGCACGCAGATTTTCTACAAGGACTGGGGCACGGGCCAGCCCGTGGTGTTCTCCCACGGCTGGCCGCTGAGCGGCGACGCGTGGGACGTGCAGATGATGTTCCTCGGCCAGCACGGCTATCGGACCATCGCCCATGACCGGCGCGGCCACGGCCGTTCCTCGCAGCCGTGGAACGGCAACGACATGGATACCTACGCCGACGATCTCGCCGAACTGATGGATACGCTGGACCTGACCGACGCGATTCTGATCGGCCATTCCACCGGCGGCGGCGAAGTGGCGCACTATCTTGGCCGTCACGGCACCGCGCGCGTCCGCAAGGCGGTGCTGGTCGGCGCGGTGCCGCCGCTGATGCTCAGGACCGCGTCCAATCCGGGCGGCGTGCCGATCGAAGTGTTCGACGGCATCCGCGCCGGCACCCTCGCCGACCGTTCGCAGTTCTTCAAGGATCTCGCTGCGGGTCCGTTCTACGGCTTCAACCGTCCGGATGCGAAGCGCTCGCAGGGCCTGATCGATTCGTTCTGGCTGCAGGGCGTCGCCGGCAGCCTCAAGGGCCAGTACGACTGCATCAAGCAGTTCTCCGAAGTGGACTACACGGACGATCTGAAGAAGATCGACATTCCGACGCTGGTGATCCACGGCGACGACGACCAGGTCGTGCCGATCGATGCGTCGGCAAAGCTGTCCTCGAAACTGCTGCAGAAGGGAACCCTGAAAATCTATCCGGGCGCGCCGCATGGCCTGGCCAGCACGCATGCCGATCAGCTCAACGCCGACCTGCTTGCCTTCATCACCGGTTGAGCGGACGCGGCGGGCGACGCCAGTCGTCCGCCGCGCCGGCCATGCAACCGGAGCACATCACGCACCCTCATCGGTCGCCAGCGTTTTTAAACGCGCGGACCCCCTCATGCATCCGTAGTTGCTCCTGGCCTCATCGATACGGAGCACGACATGGTTTTGCGCTACGCGGCACTCGGCTTGTCCCTGGTCATTTCCTCCTTCGGCGCGCAGGCGCAAGGGCCGTTGCTCTCCCTGGACGCGGACATGCCTGGGCCGCGCACGCAGGTGCTGGTACTCGGCTCGCCGCATCTGTCCGGTATCAAGCAGCCGATCACGCGGTCGCAGCTCGCGCCCTTGCTCGACCGGCTCGCCGCATTCAAGCCGGACATCGTCACGATCGAAAGCATCGGCGGCGAACAGTGCGACCTGATCGCGCGGCATCCTGCGGTGTATTCGCCCGAGGACATCGGGCCGTACTGCGCCAGCACCGAACAGGCGAAGACAGCCACCGGACTGGACGTACCGGCGGCCATCGCCGAGTTCCGCAAGACCTTGCGGGATTGGCCGGCGACACCGACACCCGTGCAACGTCGGCGCCTGTCGGCGACCTTCCTCGCTGCCGGTGAACACGCCTCGGCGTTGGTGCAATGGCTGCAATTGCCGGCGAGCGAGCGCCATGCAGGCGACGGTCTCGACGCAGCGCTGGTCGCGCGGCTGGAAAAGCTCGCCGGCAGCAACAACGAGAGCTATAGCGTCGGTGCGCGGCTGGCCGCACGGCTTGGACTGCCGCGCGTCTACGCGGTCGACGATCACACCGGCGACAACGTCCAGATCGGCGACAGCAAAGCCTATGGCGCCGCCGTCCAGGCGGCCTGGGCCACCGCCACCGAAAAAGCCAAAGCCAATCGCGCGCGTCAGGATGAGCTGTTCAACGGCGAAAACCTGCTCGCGCTGTATCGCTTCGCCAACCAGCCCGACGTGCTGCGCACGGCGATCGAGAACGATTTCGGCCTCGCGCTGCGCGATCCCTCGCCGCAGCACTACGGCCGCCTCTACGTCGCCGGCTGGGAAGCGCGCAACCTGCGCATGGTCGCGAACGTCCGCGTCGCGTTCGGCGAAAAGCCGGGAGCCCGCGTGCTCGCCATCGTCGGCAGCTCGCACAAGCCCTGGTTCGACAGCCTGCTCGGACAGATGCAGGGCGTCGATATCGTCGATGCCGCCCAAAAACTGGAATGAAAAACGGGAATGACTGAAACCGTAGCCGCCGGCGCGCGCAGCAGCGCCGCCGGCGCACCGGTTTGATCGACCCGGGCTTGATCGACCCGGGCTTGATCGACCCGTTTGATCGGCGCATGGAAACACGATAGAAACAGCGCACGCCCGCTCCTCGCCGTGCAGATCCCCGCGCGTTCCGATCATGGTCCCAGGAGAATCGCCGTGCCCAACGTACTGCGCAACGTGCTTGCCGTCCTCGCGGGACTCGTCATCGGCGCCGCCGTCAACGGCGGATTGATCGCGCTGAGCCCATCGCTGATTCCGCCACCGGCCGGCGTGGATGTCAGCAACGCCGAAAGCCTGAGCAAAGCGATGCACCTGTTCGATCCGCGGCACTTCGTCATGCCGTTCCTCGCCCACGCACTGGGCACGCTCGCCGGCGCGATCGCGGCCTACCTGATCGCCGCGAGCCACAAGCCGACCTTCGCCTACGTGATCGGTGCCGTGTTCCTCTGCGGCGGCATCGCCGCCTGCTTCATGATTCCGGCACCGGCGTGGTTCATGGTGCTCGACCTCGTAGTCGCTTATCTGCCGATGGCATGGCTGGGGAGCTTCATCGGCAGACGTGTGACGCGAGGAAGCGCGGGCGCGGTCTGAACGACCGATACATTGAGCAAGACCAAGACCAAACGACGCTGCTCGCCGATGAGCCGCGCGAGGCCGGCGTCATGCCGTGGACCTGTCAGGTCCACGGCATGACGCAGCACTGGTGCCGCGACGACTACGGCACGACCGAGGAGTGATGGCTCGTGATGAGCCAATCCTTGCCGGTCCAGCGGTAGGTGTACGTATAGCGGGCCTTGACCACGGCGCCGGTCCGGGAAAACCGGAAGGTGTAGACGCCGGCATCGACTGCGCGATTGCAGCCGAGTTCGATCATTCGCGGCTCGTTGATTTCTCCGGACGGCCCGTTCTGCAGGAACGTGGTGAAGTACGCTTCCTTCTCCTCGCGGGTCGTGCGCGCCGCATAGGTCAGCGTCGGCAGCAGCAGGGAAGGTTCCGCATAGTTGTCGGCCACGAGACGCGGGTCGCCCGTTTGCAACGACGCGTTCCAGCGATCGAACAGTGCCGCGATTTCGCGTTCCGATGTGGGCTTGCAGGTCTCCTTACGTCCGCCGGAGGCGGTGTCGTCAACCGGGTTGGTGGCGCAGCCGGCCAGAGAAATCGCGACGAAAAGCCAGAGCAGGGACATCGTCTTCATGAAACGCTCCTGACGGTGAATGTGAGGCCGCGGAACAGCACGGGGCGATATCCACGCCAAGCACGCGTCCACGACGGTGCGCGTCCGTTGGCAAATTCCTGGTTCAGTGAAGTGCAGCGCCCCAAAGCTGCCGGACTCAACTATGGGGGCACGGGCAGCAAAGTGCAAAAGCGCACGATGCTGCTGCTATGCAGCACGACGATCGTCCGCGTTTGCCGCGACGGCCGTAGCGCCGGCGAAGCGTCGAGACGAAGAAACCAGCGAGCGAACCGGCGGCGAAAGCGCGCGGATCGCCGCGGAGTCATCGACGCATCCAGCGATAAACGGCTGCCGAATTGCGCAGCCCCATCACTGCAACGCGGGATAGCCCGGCGCAACACCGGCCGCTGCGGGTTCCAATCCCCGCAGCAGCCGCGCCGCTTTCTGCTGCTCGTGCGCCGCGAGCGTTTCGAGAAAAACCACATCCCCGGCCACGAGCGCTGCGATCGGCAAACCGTCGCGGTACAGCACGCGATGGCCCGGAACGCGCGCCACCTTGTCGCCTGGAAGCACGCTGCCGAGCAGATTGGCCGGATCGGTCGCGGCCACGACGATCCACTGGTCGCTCGTCGCCTCGCGACGCACACGGCGCATCGTCGCGACGGCCTCGGGCAGCGCGAACTGCTCACCGGTTATGCCGGTGATGAAGCGGCCACCGCGAATTTCGCCACGCGCCTCGAGGCGATGACAGACGCGCACCAGGTCGCGCCAGGGCGGCAGCCAGGCGGCCTCGCGTTCGAGCAGACGCCAGCAGATCACGCCGTAGCGACGCAGCAGCACACGCGCGGCGTGTTCGATCTCCTCGGCCTGCGCGGGCTGGGTGGGCACACGGATCAGCGCCCAGCGGCCCGCATCCCGGATGCCGAACAACGCGGGCTTGCGGCGGCGCTGGCGCGAACCGGCACCGTCGCGTTTCGACGCGGGCACGAGCAGCGCGCGCAGTCCGCCGAAGCTGTCGCACTGCGCGCGGCCGTGTACGACGAGTACGCCGAGCGCATCTTCGAGTTCGGTGCGCAGCAGACGCGTGCCGTCGGCGATCTCATCGAAGAATGAGGCGCCGTGTTCGTCGAGATAATCCACGACTTTCTGCGCGCGCGAACCCAGCTCCAGCGCATCGTCGGCGCGCGATGCAAGCCGTGCCCACAGCGGCGCATTGCGCCGCGGCAGCAGCAGGATCGGCGTGCTGCGCAGCGACGCATTGCCGCGCCCTGCCCCGTCGCCGGCGTTCGGCCGCAGCCGCGTCCACAAGGTGCGGCCGGCCGTGCACAGTTCATCCAGCCAGGTGATGGAATAGTCGCGCACGCGGGCAGGCAGCAGGTCCGCCTCCCACGCGACGGCCGGCGCCTCGAAGCCTTCGAGCTGTCCGAGTACGACCGCCAGCGCTTCCGGTCCGCGCGCACGTTCGCCGTCGCTGAGGCGCTGCCAGTCGAACAGGAAACGCTGGAAGTCCCGCGGCGCCACCGGTTCGATCTCGCGGCGTAGCTGCTTGAGCGTATAGCGGTGGACGCGCGCGAGCAGATGCCGCTCGCACCACTCGTCCGCACCGGCGTCCGGCGTGAAGCGGCCCTGCATGACATAGCCTTCGCCCTGCAGCGACAACAACGCGATGTCGATTTCCGCCGGTGCCAATGCGAGCGAGTGCGCCAATGCGCTCACTTGAGTGGGCCCCAGGCTGCCCAGGCGCGCGCGCAGCAGCTCGCGCAAGGCCGTTTCGCGCGACCACTCGGCCTGTGCGTATTCCTCCGGCACGTCGACGTCGGGCGTGCAGGCCAGGTTGGGAAACAGCGCGCGCAGCAGCGGCACCTGTTCGGTCGCGACCCAGAGTTTCCGTGTGGAATAAGTCGCATCGGGAACAATGCAGGTTGCGCGGCCGTCGGCGGCCAGGGCCTGCAGCCAGTCGCGCCAGCCTGGGTTCGCGTCCGCCTCGCCATCGGTGACGACGCCGATGCCGGTCAGCGCTTCATGCATTTCATCGGCATTGCGCGGCTGCGGCCAGGCTTCCTCGCGTACCGCATCGATCGCGGCTGCATCGAGCCGGCCGAGTTCATCGGCGGACTCGGCTTCGCGATACAGGCGATTCTGCACGGCCTGCGTGCGCCGTTCCTCGAGCGGGGCGTCGTCGAGGAACGCGTACGGGCGCGCGTTGATAGTTTCGGCCGCGAGCGGCGACGGCGCCGGCAGGTCGAGAGCAATCACCGTGATTTCCCCGTGTTCCAGCCGTCGCAGCAGCTGCAGCCAGCCCTGCGCATCCATGGCTTCGTGCAGGCAGTCGTGCAGCGTCTGTGCGACCAGTGGATGATCCGGAATCTCGCGCTCGCCGACGAGATTTTCCTGGCACGCGACCTGGTCGGGAAACACCGTAGCCAGCAGATCCTCGGATTTCATGCGCTGCAGCTGCGGCGCGACTTTACGCCCGCCGACGAAGCGCGGCAGCGCGAGCGCCGTAGTGGCGTTCCACCGCCAGCGTGCACCGAACAGCGGCGCATCGAGCAGCGCCTGCACCAGCACGTCGAGCGCCGTGGCCGAATGTAGATAACGCGAGACATCGAGCAGCGGGAAGCTGTGGCTGGTCGACAGCGACAGGATGATGGCGTCCTCGGTCGCCGCGGCCTGCAGTTCGAAATTGAACTGGCGGCAGAAGCGCTTGCGCAGGGCCAGGCCCCAGGCGCGATTCAGACGGCTGCCGAACGGCGAATGGACGATTAGCTGCGTGCCGCCGGATTCGTCGAAGAACCGTTCCAGCACGATGCGCGATTGCGTCGGCAACGCGCCGAGTACCGCGATCGCCTTGCCGAAGTAGTCGGTGATCTGCCGCGCGGCTTCTTCGTCCAGTCCGAGTTCCTGCATGAGCCAGTGCATGCCTGCGGTCGCACCGCGGTCGCCGATCGCCGCAGCGACCACTTCGCGCAGGCGCGATACGCCGAACGACAGCTCGTCGCTGCGGCCGGGCGCTTCGCCGAGCCAGAACGGAATGTTCGGCGGCGCGCCCTTGGCGTCCTCGACGCGCACGCGGCCGGGTTCTATGCGCAGGATGCGATAGCTGGTGTTGCCGAGCTGGAACACGTCGCCGGACAGGCTCTCGATCGCGAAGTCTTCGTTCACCGTGCCGACCGTATGCGCCTCGGGTTCCAGCACCACCGCGTAGTCGCCGGTGTCGGGAATCGTGCCGCCGGACATCAGCGCAGTCATGCGCGCGCCCTTGCGCTCGCGCAGGCGCTTGTGCACGGCATCGCGATGCACGTAGCCGGCGCGCGCGCCGTGGCGCGTCGTGAAGCCGTCGGCAAGCATGCGCACGACCGCGGCGTAATCGGCGCGCGTCAGCTGCGCATACGGCGCGGCGCGGCGTAGGAGCGCATACAACTCGTCCTCGTCCCAGTCGCGGCTCGCGGTCTCGGCCACGATCTGCTGGGCCAGCACATCGAGCGGTGCGAC
Organism: Lysobacterales bacterium; assembly: GCA_038207515.1. GTDB lineage: Bacteria > Pseudomonadota > Gammaproteobacteria > Xanthomonadales > Rhodanobacteraceae > Tahibacter. Next base: position 50,938 of record JBBQZR010000045.1, read on the forward strand.
GAGGATACGCAGTGCGTCCAGCTCACCGCGCCGCACGCAATCCAGCAGTGCGGCGCATTCGACCAGTTCGTCGCGCGACTGCGGAAACAGCCGCGCCTTCGGCACACCGCCGACCGCATGGCCCGAGCGTCCCGCGCGCTGCAGGAACGCGGCGATCGAACGCGGCGTGCCGAGCTGGCAGACCAGGTTCACGTCACCGATGTCGAGGCCCAGCTCCAGCGAAGCCGTCGCCACGAGCACGCGCAACTCGCCGCGCTTGAGGCGCTGCTCCGCGTCCAGGCGCAGTTCGCGCGAAAGACTGCCGTGGTGCGCAGCGACCACCTCTTTGCCTAGCCGCTCGCCGAGATGCCGCGCGGCGCGTTCGGCCATGCGCCGCGTATTGACGAAGACCAGGGTCGTCGAATGCGCCCGCACCAGGTCGGCGACCCGGTCGTAGACCTGCTCCCATTGGTCATTCGACATGACCGCGACTAGCGGTGTCGGCGGCAGCTCCAGCGCAAGGTCGCGCTGCTTGCCGTAGCCGATGTCGACGATCTCGCACGCAGGAACCTCGATGCCGTCGCCAGCACCGACGAGAAAGCGCGCGACTGCCTCGATCGGCTTCTGCGTTGCCGACAACCCGACCCGCACCAGCGGTTGCGCGCAGAGCGCCTGCAGGCGCTCGAGCGACAGCGCGAGATGACTGCCGCGCTTGCTCGCCGCGACCGCGTGGATCTCATCGACGATGACAGTGCGCACCGTCGACAGCAGGCTGCGCCCCGATGCCGAGCCCAGCAGCACATACAGCGATTCCGGCGTCGTGACCACGATATGCGGCGGCTTGCGGAACGCCTTCTGCCGCTCCGCCGCCGGCGTATCGCCCGTGCGCACGGCCGTGCGGATCTCGACGTCGGGCAGACCCAGCGCGGCCAGTTCCTCGCGGATGCCGACAAGCGGCGCTTCGAGGTTCAGGCGGATATCGTTGGACAGCGCCTTGAGCGGTGAGATGTAGACCACCGCGGTCTCATCGGGAAGGCCGCCTTGCTCGAGGCCGCGACGGACTAGCTCGTCCAATGCGGCTAGGAAGGCCGTCAGCGTCTTGCCTGAGCCCGTTGGCGCGGCGACCAAGGTATTTCTGCCGGCACGGATCGCCGGCCATGCGGCGCGCTGGGCGGGCGTGGGGGCGGGGAAGGTTCGTTCGAACCAGCGGGTGACGGCGGGGTGGAAGTGCGCCAGGGGCATAGGGCGATGCTATCGGGAAGTGCGGCCGAGATGCGCGAGGCTGTTTATATTGGGCTCGCTGATGTGGGCATCAAGGAAGGCGACGGCTCGCCAAAATGACAGGCGTTTCCATTGGTTCACCAACAAGCTCGGAAACACATTCCGACGGCAAGGCAAAGTGCGACCCACTCAAAGGCTTCCAAAACGACTATTGCCGTCGAATACCTTCGCTTTTCTGAGCTCATGGAACAGCCTCGCAATTGACGGGTTCGCAGTACAGATTGCAGCTAAACATGTCCGGCTAGGCCAGCCCCAAACCACGGGCAGACAGCGGGGCAGACAGTGCCATCCACCAATCAGAGAAATCCGACCGGGCTACGCCAACGATTCGGATGCACCTGTGTCGGTAGTCGGCTAGCGTGTTGCTATGAGATCTGCCCGCCACGAACTTGTCAGCGCCAGCGAGCCCGGCTACTACCATTGCATGTCGCGTTGCGTGCGCCGCGCATTCCTCTGCGGCGAGGACCGTTATTCAGGCCGTTCTTTCGCCCATCGAAAGCAGTGGATCGAGGACCGCTTGCTGGAACTGGCCGCCGTGTTCGCGATCGGCGTGTACGCATATGCCGTGATGAGCAATCACGTGCATGTGGTCGTCCATGTCGCCCCCGCTGTCGCCTCCGGCTGGCCGGCTGATGAGGTAGCCACTCGGTGGAGC
>JBBQZR010000046.1:0-52005 GCA_038207515.1 Lysobacterales bacterium
CTCTCTGAATCTCCTTCTGCTGCTTCTTCCAGTCCACGCCGAAGGGCGGATTGCTCAGGAAGTAGTCGAACGTTTCCGACGGGAACTGGTCCTCGGTGAAGATGTCGCCGAAACGCACGTTGTCGCCGCCGCCGTTGTGGCTCACCTCTTTCATGAGCATGTCCGAGGCCGCGGTAGCGAAGGCGCGCTTGTTGTAGTCCTGACCGTAGGCGTACAGCTTCGCCTCGGTGTTGTGCTCGCGCAGGTATCGCTGCGCCTCGGCAAGCATGCCGCCCGTGCCGCACGCCGGGTCGAGCAGCTTGCGCACTGTCCCCGCAGTAGCGAGCAATTGGTCGTCGTGGATGAAGAGCAGGTTGACCATGAGGCGGATGACTTCGCGCGGCGTGAAGTGATCGCCGGCCGTCTCGTTCGCGAGCTCGTTGAAGCGGCGGATGAGATTCTCGAAGATGAGCCCCATCTGGTCGTTCGGCACATGTGACGGGTGGAGGTTTACGTCCGCGAACTTCGAGACCACGAGGTAGAGGATGTTCGCCTCGTGCATCTTCTCGATCTCGGCTTCGAACTCGAAGTATTCGAAGATGCGCTGGACGTTCGCCGAGAAGCCCTTGATGTAGCTGACCAGGTGCTTGTTGATGTTGTCCGGGTCGCCCTTGAGCTTCCGGAAGTCCAGCGGCGAATGGTTGTGGAAGCGCTGGCCCGCGACCTTGTTCAGCGTAGAGTCGAGCGCGTCGCCCGCGAGCTTGCCGTCTTTGTGCTTCGCATGCGCCGCGACGACCTTGTCCTTCGTCTCGGCGAGGACGCAGTCGAAGCGGCGCAACACCGTCATCGGCAGCATGACGCGCTCGTACTGCGGCGGCCGGTACGGACCGCGGAGCAAATCGGCAATGTTCCAGATCAAATTGGAAAAGTAGCTATGTTCGGTCATATCGTGCTCGTCGGGCGCTCTCGCTGGCTGCAGCGGTCAAGTCATCAAGCCCGACCGGGAACGAGTGTAGCGACTCGCGATTCCGAATTGGCCGGACTGGACGATCGGCGCGCGCGATCCAACATCCGCGACACCGTGACCAAGAAAAGCAATGCGGGTCTTCAGGCTGTCGAAGTCAGTGCTCACTGCACTGATTTTAAAAGGCTTTCCAGGCCTGACTTCTCGCACCCGTTCGTCGCGAGGCGGTCGAGACGCCGTCCTGATGCGTGCCGCGGGTCGAGTAGCGGCGAGGGTGTAGCCGACAACACGAGGGAGCCGCGCGCATCAGTGCGTGCGTATTGGCGGCGGCAGAAGGGTGTGGAAATTCCGGGCCAGTGGTGTGAGCCGCTCTCAGCGGCTCGGAACGGGTCGCCTACGCGACCCGTTCGGTGATGGCCACCGGGTGGGTAGCCGGATCTCGCGCAGAAATTGCAGCTGTTCCAGCCGGGGATCTTCCGCGTCCTGATTGCGGAGGAAGCGGTTCCTGCGCTTCAAGCGAGCACGCCGCCTGCGATACCGCGTACCTCGGCGGTATCCGCCGCAGCCTATTCATGCATCCTCATCGCCCCACTCCGCCAGCACATGCTTGCCGTACCAGTGGCCTTCCACGAGGATCAGATCGTGCTCAGCCCACACCGGAGCACCGAACAGGGTGACGGTGGTGCGCACGCGAGCGGTGTCCTTGCCGAGATCGAGTACATCGACCCTCAGCGAATCGGCAACCGCGTCCAGATCGATGCCGTAGGTTCGCACGGCTTCCTTCGCCGCGACGAGCATCGGCCCCGCGCTTTCCAGCACGCCTTCGAGCGGCAGCGCCTTGAGCTGGTCGATGTCGGTGATGCCCGTGCGGCGTGCCGCATCGGTGAGAACGGTGAGTGCGCGGCGCATCGAATCGGGGCTGAGGAAATCGGTGTTGCTGGCCCATCGCTGGATACCCGGCAGCGCGCTTTCAAGGGCTTGCCGCTGCGCCTCGGTAAGTTTCGTATCCGGCGACTTGATCGCCACCTGCATGGCGCCCAATGCCATCAGCGTCATGCCCGCCAATTGCGGCCGCGCCTTGGTCATCTCCGGTTCGAGCGTGAGCATCAGCTGGTCCACGGCATCGGGCGCCGTGAACTGGCGGATTTTCTCGGCGAAACGGGCGCGCTCGGTGTCCGTCGTGGGCTTCTTCGAGGCGATCGCGAACGCCTGTCGCGCCGCTTCCCATCGCGAACGCGGTGTCAGCCCCTCTGCCAGACCGGCCAGATCGCCGGCCCGAAACCGTCGCGCCAGCTCGGTGATTTCAACCGCCGGATCCGGCGCGGCGGCGCTGGCGACGTGAGTGACAGGTGCGCGGGCAGGGGCAACTTCGTTCGCCCAGAGCGCGGAACTGGTCCCAGCCAGGATCACGGACAGCAGGCTCACAGACAACGCTTTCATTTTCATCGCGGTACTCCTCTCGTAGGAGCTTTAGTGTTGTACTGATGTAGCACACCAGTAAGTGACAGAAGTCACTGCCAGCACGACAGGGACGGGCCAGCACGAAGGCGGTCAGTCGCACCGCGCCGGGGCAGTCGACCGGACTCGCTGGCATCATCGACGCTCGGCAACAACCGAGACAGCGCTTCATGGTCGTGCGTCCCTGTGTGCCTGGCCAGGCATGGCGCTGATCGGCACGTTAGAGATTGAGCGTGCGATCGTTTCCTGGGCACTCACCACGCCAACCTGACGCACCCCCGCCTCGCCGGACGACACCGTGAACCCGACAAGACTCGCGCTCCTCACCGCTCTGGCGATGTCGGCCTTTGCCGGCAATTCCATCCTGTGCCGGCTTGCGCTCAAGGGCACGGCGACGGATCCTGCGAGCTTCACCGTCGTGCGCATCGTCGCCGGTGCGGTCGTGCTCGCGGTGCTGGTCCGGCTGCGCGGCGGCGAACGCCTGCGGACGGCCGGCAGTTGGGCCGGCGCGGCGGCGCTGAGCCTGTACGCGGTCGCGTTCTCGTTCGCCTATGTGCGGCTCAGTGCCGGCAGCGGTGCCTTGCTGCTGTTTGGCGCCGTGCAATCGAGCCTGCTCGGATATGGCCTGTACAAGGGCGAACGACTGTCGGCGCTGGCGCTAGTCGGCTTTGCGACGAGCATCGCCGGACTGCTGCTCCTGCTGTTGCCGGGCAGCAGCGCGCCGCATCTGGGCAGCGCGCTCGTGATGGTCTGCGCGGGCGCGGCCTGGGCCTGGTATACGGTGCTCGGCCGCGGCGGCGGCGATGCCTTGCGCACTACGGCCGGCAGCTTCCTGCGCGCCGTGCCTATCGTCGTCGCGGTCGCCGTGCCGTTTCTGCCGGTGCTGCGCATCGACGCGTCCGGCGCGCTGTGCGCCGTGATGTCCGGCGCGGTCGCCTCAGGCATCGGCTATACGATCTGGTATCAGGCCGTGCCCCACCTGAGCGCATTGCGCGCCTCGGCCGTGCAGTTGAGCGTACCGGTGCTCAGCGCCGTCGCCGGCGTCGTCCTGCTCGCCGAGCCATTGACGCTGCGTCTCGGCGTGGCGTCGGTCGCGGTGCTCGGCGGCATCGCGTTGGTGCTGTCCGCGCGCCAACGCTCGCGCTGAGCGGTTATATGTCCGCCGGCACCCGCACCCATCCCTCCATCAGCACGCGCGCACTGCGGCTCATGCTCACGCGCGTCACGGTCCATTCGCCGTTCGCCTCGTGCGCCTGCGCACCGACGCGCAGCGTGCCGGAGGGATGACCGAAGCGCACGGCGTCGCGCGCGCCGCCGCCGGCAGCCTGGTTGACCAGTGTGCCGGGAATCGCGGCCGCCGTACCAATGGCGACCGCGGCCGTACCCATCATCGCGTGATGCAGCTTGCCCATGGACAACGCGCGCACGAGCAGGTCGACGTCCCCGGCCGCGACCGGCTTGCCGCTGGACGAGGTATACGTTGCCGGTTTGGCGACAAAAGCCACCTTGGGCGTGTGCTGCCGCTTCGCCGCTTCGGCGACGTCGCGGATCAGGCCCATGCGCACAGCGCCGTGCGCGCGGATGGTCTCGAACATCGCGAGCGCCTTGGCGTCTTCGTTGATCGCGCCCTGCAGTTCGGTGCCGTCGTAGCCGACGTCCTGCGCGTTGACGAAGATCGTCTGGATGCCGGCATTGATCAGCGTCGTCTTCAGCGTACCCACGCCGGGGACATCGAGATCGTCGACCAGATTGCCGGTCGGGAACATGGCCCCGCCCTCTTCACCGTCGTCGGCCGGATCGAGGAACTCGATCTGCACTTCAGCCGCGGGGAAAGTAACGCCGTCGAGTTCGAAGTCGCCGGTTTCCTGCACCGCACCGTCCGTGACCGGGACGTGGGCGATGATGGTCTTGGCGATCTGCGTCTGCCAGATGCGTACCGTGCAGATGCCGTCGCGCGGAATGCGCGCGGCATCGACGAGGCCGTTGCTGATCGCGAACGATCCCACCGCGGCGGTGAGATTGCCGCAGTTGCCGCTCCAGTCGACGAGCGCCTGGTCGATGGCTACCTGGCCGAATCGGTAGTCGACGTCGTGACCGGGCCTCTCGCTGCGCGAGAGGATGACCACCTTGCTCGTGCTCGAGGTCGCGCCGCCCATGCCGTCGATCTGCTTGCCATAGGGATCGGGGCTGCCGATCACGCGCAGCAGCAATCGGTCTCGCGCCTCGCCGGGAACCTGCGCGGCTTCGGGCAGATCCTCGAGCCGGAAGAACACGCCCTTGCTGGTGCCGCCGCGCATGTACGTAGCGGCGATGCGGAGTTGCGGTGAATGCGACATGTATAGGTATTCCTTATTGCCACTTACCGGCTACAGCCAGTTCCGTGGACGAAACCACGGGTCAGGCGGCCTGCGAGGACGCTTGGAGAAAGTCTTCGGCAAAACGCTGCAGCACGCCGCCGGCCTCGTAGATCGAGACTTCCTCCGCCGTATCGAGGCGGCAGGTCACCGGCACTTCGACGACGTCACCGTTGCGGCGCCGGATGACGAGCGTCAGGTCCGCGCGCGGGCGGCGTACACCGTTCACGTCGAAGGTCTCGGTGCCGTCGATGCCTAAAGTCTTGCGATCCGTGCCCGGCTTGAACTCCAGCGGCAGCACGCCCATGCCGATCAGGTTCGTGCGGTGGATGCGCTCGAAGCCTTCGGCCACGATCGCCTCCACACCGGCGAGACGCACGCCCTTGGCAGCCCAGTCGCGCGAGGAACCCTGGCCGTAGTCGGCCCCGGCGATGATGATCAGCGGCTGCTTGCGCTCCATGTAGGTTTCGATCGTCTCCCACATGCGCAGGACGGTTCCCTCCGGTTCCAGCCGCGCGAGCGAACCGGGCTTGACCGCACCGTCGACGACGACCATTTCGTTGATGAGCTTCGGATTCGCGAACGTCGCGCGCTGCGCGGTCAGATGGTCGCCGCGGTGCGTGGCGTAGGAATTGAAGTCCTCTTCCGGCAGGCCCATGCGCGCGAGGTATTCACCGGCGGCGCTGTCGAGCAGGATCGCGTTGGACGGCGACAGATGATCGGTCGTGATGTTGTCGCCGAGCACCGCGAGCGGACGCATGCCGCGCAGCGTGCGTTCGCCGGCCAGCGCGCCTTCCCAGTACGGTGGCCGGCGGATGTAGGTGCTCTGCGGACGCCACGCATACAGCGGACTGATCGTCTCGCCGCTGGCGACGCGCGCGCGGAACATCGGTTCGTATACTTTGCGGAAATGTTCGGGCTTGACGCTGCTCGCGACGATGGCGTCGATCTCCGCATCGTCGGGCCAGATGTCGGTGAGCCGCACGGGCGTGCCGTCCGCATCGAGGCCGAGCACGTCCTTCTCGATGTCGAAGCGCACGGTGCCGGCAATCGCGTAAGCGATGACCAGCGGCGGCGAAGCGAGGAATGCCTGCTTGGCGTAGGGGTGGATGCGGCCGTCGAAGTTGCGGTTGCCCGACAACACCGCGGTCGCGTAGAGGTCGCGATCGATGATTTCCTGCTGGATCGCCGGATCGAGCGCGCCGCTCATGCCGTTGCAGGTCGTACAGGCAAAGGCGACGATGCCGAAGCCGAGCTGCTCCAGTTCCGACAGCAGGCCGGCTTCTTCGAGATACAGCTGCACGGCCTTGGAACCCGGCGCGAGCGAGGACTTCACCCAGGGCTTGCGCACGAGGCCGCGCGCGTTCGCGTTGCGTGCGAGCAGGCCGGCGGCGATCACGTTGCGCGGATTGGAGGTATTCGTACAACTCGTGATCGCGGCGATGATGACCGCGCCGTCCGGCATCTGTCCGGGTATTTCTTCCCAGGGTGCGGCGATGCCGCGCTCGGCCAGCGCCGAGGTCGGCAGGCGTTTGTGCGGATTCGACGGGCCGGCCATGTTGCGCACGACGCCGGACAGGTCGAACGTCAGCACGCGCGGGTATTCGGCGGTCTTCAGATCGTCGGCCCAGAGGCCGGCGACGCGGGCATAGGTCTCGACCAGCTTCACCTGCGCGTCCTCGCGGCCGGTCAGGCGCAGGTAGGTGAGGGTCTGTTCGTCGATATAGAACATCGCCGCGGTCGCGCCGAATTCCGGCGTCATGTTGGAGATGGTCGCGCGGTCGCCGAGCGTCAGCGCGGTAGCGCCCTCGCCGTAGAACTCGACATAGGCGCCGACGACTTTTGACCTACGCAGGAACTCGGTCAGGGCGAGCACGATGTCGGTGGCCGTGATGCCGGGCTGCGGGCGGCCTTTCAGTTCCACGCCGATGATGTCGGGCAGACGCATCCACGAGGCACGGCCCAGCATCACGCTCTCGGCTTCGAGGCCGCCGACGCCGATCGCGATCACGCCGAGTGCATCGACGTGCGGCGTATGGCTGTCGGTGCCGACCAGCGTATCCGGGAACGCCACGCCGTCCTGCGCATGGATCACCGGCGACATCCGCTCCAGATTGATCTGATGCATGATGCCGTTGCCCGGCGGAATCACGTCGACGTTCTTGAACGCCTGCTTCGTCCACTCGATGAAATGGAAACGGTCCTCGTTGCGGCGGTCTTCGATCGCGCGGTTCTTGGCGAAGGCGTTGCGGTCGAAGCCGGCAAATTCCACGGCGAGCGAATGGTCGACGATGAGCTGCGTCGGCACGACCGGATTGACCTGGGCCGGATCGCCACCCTTGTCGGCGATCGCATCGCGCAGGCCGGCCAGATCGACCAGCGCGGTCTGCCCGAGGATGTCGTGGCAGACGACGCGCGCGGGAAACCACGGGAAATCCAGATCCTGGCGCCGCTCGATCAGCTGCGTCAGCGCAGCGCTCAGCAACGCCGGATCGCAGCGGCGCACGAGATTTTCGGCGTGCACGCGCGAGGTATATGGCAGGCCGGCGTAGGCGCCAGGACTGATCGCATCGACCGCGGCGCGCGCGTCGAAATAATCCAGTGACGTTCCGGGAAGCGGTTTGCGGTGGGCTGTGTTCATGGCTGGCTGACTCGGCAAGCGGGGTGGGCGGGCCACGGGTGCGTACGGCACGCGTGCAGAGGGCGAGGAAAGCGCAGGAAGCGGGCCGCGATCATAGCCCTGCCCTCGCTCGGGTGCGGGACGCGGCGCTGTTCGATCGGTCGTACGCACCGGTGATCGGATGATCCTTCCGCGTGTTTCAGATCTCACCGGCGCCGCATCCACACGATGCTCGTGAGCGTCAATCTGGCATCCTCGGACCTATTGATCAATCTTGATCGGGACAATCAACCTATGCCTGTCGAACACGACCTGATCCGCGCCGACGAGGCGTGCCGGATCCTCGACGTCAGCGCGGCGACGCTCTACGCCTATGTCAGCCGCGGGCTGCTCGAATCCCGGCCCGGGCCGGATCATCGCAGCCGCTATTACCGGCGCCAGGAGGTCGAGCGCCTGGCGCAGAGCCGGCGCGCCGGCCGCGGTGCCGCCGGCGGCGCGGCACAGAGCCTGGACCGCGGCCTGCCGGTGCTTCAGACACGCATCTCGCTGATCCGCGCCGATGGCCCCTACTACCGCGGCCAGTCCGCGATCGAGGCGGCGCGCGCCGGCGCGACGCTGGAAGACGTCGCGCGCATCCTGTGGGAATGCGGCACGGACGATCCGTTCGCGACGGTGCCGAACGGCGCCTGGCCGGCGAGCGTCGCCCCCTTCGTGAGCGATGCCGGGCTGCCGCCGCTGGAACGGGCCATGGCCGCGATTCCGCTGCTCGGGCTCGACGTCCGTCATTCGTTCAACCTGTCCCCGGCCGTGCGCCGCGACATCGCCGCCCTGCTGCTGCGCCAGAACGCGGCGCTGCTGATCGGCCGTCCCACCACCGCCACCCTTGTACATCGTCAGCTCGCCGAGGCCTGGCTGCCCGGCGATGCGGGACTGAGCGAGTTCGTGCGCACGGCGCTGGTGCTGTGCGCCGAACACGAACTGAATGTTTCAGCCTTTGCTGCGCGCGTCGTCGCATCGACCGGCGCGCATCTGCATGCAACGGTGTGCAGCGGTCTGGCCGCGCTGTCCGGTCCGCGCCACGGCGGCGCGACGGCACGCGCCCATGCCGTGATCCAGGCCGGCACCGACGCGATCGCTGCGCGCTGGCAGCGCGGCGACGATCTGCCGGGATTCGGCCATGCGCTCTATCCGCACGGCGATCCGCGCGCCGCCGCTTTGCTGGCGCTGCTGCGCGAGCAGCACGACGGCCGCCCGGCGATGCGGGAACTGGACGCGCTGATCGATCGCGCCGAAGACGCGAGCGGGCTGCGTCCGAATCTGGATCTCGCGCTGGCCGCGCTGTGCCATCTGTACGCCCTGCCCGTGAAGTCGGCGCTCGTGCTGTTCGCTACGGGTCGCCTCGCCGGCTGGCTCGCGCATGCGCTGGAACAGCAGGAACAGGGCCGTCTGATCCGGCCGCGCGCGTTGTATACCGGCGTGCAGCCGCGCGACGGAACGCAGGGTTCAGCATTGTGATGACCGCTCGCCTCCTCATGGATATCGGCGCGCGCCCCACGCCTTCTGCACTTCCTCCAAGGTCGCCATAAGCAATTTGTGAATCCCTATAAAGATGCTTGACAGGCACAAATATTAGGCAGACGATTTTGCCGTCCATAGGCCTTGGGGAGGGTTGAACATGGAACACGACGATAAGCGTGACGACGCGACGGCGTCGATCGACAAAGGCCGGCCGGCCCCCGCTCCGAACAGCAAACTGCGACGACTCGTTTTCGGCGCGCTGATCGCCAACGGCGCGGTCGGGCTCGGGCTCATCGCCGTGTCGGCGCAAGCCCACGGCAACGCCTCCAGCCACACCCCGTTGGCGCTGCAATGGAATTTCGACAACTTCGTGCTTCAGCGCGAGAATTTGCTCGCGCCGGACTCGATCGGCACCGACCTGCTGCGCAATCTCGATGCCGAACTCACGCGTACTAACACGGCCCTCGACAGCGTCAACCGCTCGCTCGAGACCTCGCCCAGCGCGTCGCTGGCCGAGCGTACGAAGTTGCTGGCCGAATCGCGCCGCCTCAGCGAAAACGCGTCCCAGCTGCGCGCGCAATCGGCGCAGACCCAGGCACGCCTGGCACTGCGGCCGCTGTCGCGTGACGTCCTCAACCGCCTCGAAGCTGGCGACCAGAGCGCCGCGTTCGCCAAGATCGAATCCGCCGGGTCGCCGCAGAACGTGCTCGAAGCCTATTCGGCGGTACAGCTCGACCTGCGCGCCTACGGCGCCGTCGACGGTGCCGACACGCCGGCGTTGCTGCCCGAAATCGAAGCACTGACCAAGGCCGCCATCGCCTACCAGCAGCAGCATGCGCCGGACAATCTCGGTGCCGCGGCCGGCCTTCTGCACAATCTTGCTTCCTCGGCGTCGCCCGATCGCGGCAGCGTCACCGAGGCCCAGACCAGGGCGGGCTTGGCGGCGGCGGAAAAAGCGCTGCAGCTGCGCAAGCAGATCGGTGAAAAAGACGCGATAGCGATCGCCGAATACATGGTCGGCGTCTATCGCTATAAAGCCGGCGACGCAACGGCCGCGGCGAAACTGTTCTCCGATTCGGCGACCAAGCTCGAGTCGAGCGAGAACAAGGAAGCCTACGCCTGGAGCAGTCTGTTCCTCGGCATGGCGCAGCGCGGCACGATATCGACGAGCGCGACGGGTGCCGGCGGCGGCGACGCCGCCAAGAAGGGGCAACGTAATATCGATCGTGCCAGGACGCTGTTCGCACAGTCCAACAACGCGTTCGCGCTCGACTATATCGACAAGAACACGCGGCACTGATCGTTCGTCGTAGCGGATTCCCTGCTCGCCGACCAACGGCGACCTAGGGCTCAGCGGGCAGGCGTTCCCGGACCGTGGCCGGCTGTCGAGAAAGAGCCTGCTGGCGCGATCCAGGATGATCGCCCGAGAGCCGATCGCGTGAGCGATCGGCTCGGGAAACCAGTGACGCTGATCGCGTGAGCGATCCGCTCGGGAAACCGGTGACGGCGATCGCGTGAGCGATCGGCTCGCGAAACCAGTGACGTCGATCGCTTGAGTGATCGACTCGGAAACCAGCGACGTCGATCGCGTAGGCAATCGACTCGGGGAACAGTGACGTCAATCGTGTAAGCGGTGGATTCCCGGAGAACGCGGGCAAGCTCCGCTCGTGCCGTTCGATTTGAATGTGGCGACAGCCTCTTCTCAATAGCCTGGCAGTGCAGCCGATATCGGAGAACCGCATCGATCCGCAATGCCGCGAACAACGTCGTGAACCGGGACAGGCCGAATGAACGTGCTCGGGCTTTCCTATGATTTCCACGATGCGACCGTTGCGCTGGTGCGTGATGGCGCACTGGTCGGAGTCGCCGCCGAAGAGCGCTATTCGCTGCACAAGCACGATCACAATTTTCCACGCCTTGCGCTCGACGCCCTGATGACCCAACACGGCATCGCGCTGTCCGAACTGGACGAGGTCGCGTACTACGAACAACCCGGACCAAAATACGCGCGCGTGCTGATGTCGGGACTGGCGCGTTTTCCGCGCGGCATCGGCACCTTCATCAGCGCCAACAAGAACTGGCTGCGCGAAAAGCTCTGGGTACGCAACACGCTGAGTTCGCGCCTGCGCATTCCGCCACGCCGGCTGCATCTCGTGGCGCATCACGAAGCCCATGTCGCACAGGCCTTCCTCGCCTCGCCGTTCGACGATGCCGCCGTGCTCGTGCTCGACGGCGTCGGCGAATGGGATTCGACGACGCTCGCCGTCGCCGACCACCGGCGCCACGGTGGCCAGCGCATCGTCGAACGCTACGAGTATCCGAATTCCATCGGCCTGGTCTATGCCGCCTTCACGGCCTACCTCGGCTTCAATCCGAACTCCGCCGAGGCCAGCACCATGGCGCTGGCCGCCTATGGCGAACCGCGTCATCTCGAGGCGATGCGCCGCGTGCTCGGGCCGCAGGCCGACGGCACTTACCGCGTCGAGCCGCGCTATTTCGATTTCGAGGGCGATGCGGCACATCTTTTCTCGCCCGCACTGGTTGATCTGCTCGGCCCGCCGCGCGACATCCGTCGACCCTACACATTCGACGCGCTCGTCGACGAAGCCCCGCCTGCCGACGCCGAAGACCGGCGCTGCGCCGACATCGCCGCGAGCCTGCAGGAAGTGCTCGCCGAGGTGCTGCTCGGACTGTGCCGCCGCCTGCGCGCGCAAACCGCGTCGACGAACCTGTGCATCGCCGGCGGCGTCGCCCTGAATTGCCTCGCCAATACGCGGGTCGCGCGCGAGGGCGGATTCGCACAGGTCTTCGTGCCGCCCGATCCCGGCGATGGCGGCGCTGCGTTCGGCGCGGCGATGCTGCGCGCGTCGACCACCGACGCGGTGAGCCCCATCGCTCATCCCTACCTGGGCGGCGCCTTTCCCGCCGACACGCTGGCACCGCTGCTAACGGCATCGCCGACGCTGGACATCGTGCTGGGCGCAGCGCGGCCTGGCGTCCGGCGCGCCGAGCGCGTCCAGTTCGACATCATCGATGACGAGGATGCGCTGCTCGACACCGTGACCGAGGCGCTGGTCGCCGGCGACATCGTCGGCTGGTTCCAGCAGCGCAGCGAAATCGGGCCTCGGGCGCTCGGCAACCGGTCGCTGCTGGTCGACCCGGCGCAGCTCGATGCGGTGCGTCGCATGAGCACCAGCGTCAAGAGTCATACGCGCTTCCGCCCCTATGCGCTGTCGATCGCCGACACCGACGCGGCGCGCGTGCTCGCGGTCGATTCGACCACCCAGCCGATCCTGCGCTGGATGCAGTCGGTCTGGCCCGTGCGCCAGGAATGCCGCGACGCGCTGCGCGGCGCAATCCATGTCGACGGCACGACGCGGCCGCAGGTCTGCAGTCCCGCCGACAACCCGCGCTACTGGAAGCTGCTTACGCGCTTCGGTCGCGCCCGCGGCATCGCCGCACTGCTGAATACGTCGTTGAACGAACGCTCGCTGCCGATCGTGGCGCATCCGCGCATGGCGCTCGCGATGTTCGCGCGCACCGGCATCGATCTGCTCGTCATCGACGACCATCTGTTCCGCAAGCGCTACTGACGGAGGCCGCATGAAAGCGCTCTGGTTCGTTCAGAACATCGCCGTGTCGATCGCCGATTTTGCCGGCGCCGTGTCGCGCCGGCGCATGCGGCGGCTGCTGATCCTGCTGCCGGTGCTGCTCGCGATCGCGCTGGCGCTCGCGCTCGTTTCCTCCTCCGGCGCGCTGGCGCCGTTCCTGTATCCGCTGTTTTAAGGAAGTTCTGAGCAAGGTTCTGGAGTACCGCTCTTGTGATCTACACCAGATCTCCACAACCCCGCCCGGCCCGTTGGGCGTTCAGAGTGATCAGAACCTGCGGTTCTGACCGATCACTCTTCACCCCCCTTGACTCAAGGGGGCTCCAAAAACAAGAGCTCTCTCTACCTTGTTCAGAGGTTCCCCAAGCGTGACCGCAGCGGACCCCACCATCCGGCAACCATCGCGCACGCGGCGCTGGATCGTGGCGTTGGCCGGGTACGCCGCGATCGCGGTGGTGACCTTCCTGTTCCTCGAAGGCGCCAGCCGTCTGCTGCATGGGGGGCGGCGGCCCATGCTGCCGTACGTCACCGACGCTGCCGAAGGACCACGCATGCCGCGCCGCTTCGATGCCGACATCCAGTTCGCCCGCGGCGAGCCGGTACGCGTCTGCACCGACGACTACGGCCTGCGCATGGCGCGCTGCGACGAACCCACGGCGCTGCAGCCGACGGTCGTGCTCAGCGTCGGCGACTCGCAGGCCTTCGGCTGGGGACTCGCGTTCGAGCACACGTACGCCGCGCTCGTCGCGCAGCGGCTGGGCGGCGACGCGCCGGTCGCGGTGCGCAGCATGGCCGCCGCCGGCAGCGATGTGGAAACGCTGGCCGCCTGGGCGGCCGACTACCGCGCGCAGTCCATGCCGGTCCCGCATGCGCTCAACCTCATCGCCGTCAACATCGGCAACGATCTCGATGAAATGTACTTCGGCCGCATGAGCGCGCGCGTGCCCAATGCCAAGCCGCTCAGCGAGTGGCTGACCACGCACAGCTATTTCATGCTCGACTTCGCATTCGCCAAGCGCGTGCTGTTCGGCCAGTCCGAGTGGCAACTGCCGCCTGGCGCGAATCCGGTGCTGTTCGCGCTGAACGCCGGCGAGCGCGACCGCCTCGCACGGGCCTGCGCCGATGCCGTCGAGCGCCTCGCCGCCGCACTGCCGCCGGCCACGCGCACCGTCGTGCTGATCCTGCCGGCCGACTACCAGATCGCTGCGGGCGAATTCGACAAATATCGACCGTTCTACGACAGCCCGGCCCAGTTCGACGGCTGGCGCAACCGCATCGCCGCAGCGGCATCCGCACTCGACCGCATTGGCGGTCAGCTGGCAGAGGATCTGCGCGCCCGCGGTTATACCGTCGCCGTGCCCGATGCGCGGCTGCGGTCGGCGGATCCGGCGCGCGTATTCGACCGCCAGAGCCATCACATCACCGCGGCGGGACAGCAGTTGCTCGCCGACAGCGTCTTCGACGCGCTCGGTGCGCCATGAGCGACGTGCTGCCCACGCCGCATCGCAGCGTCCCGCGTCGGCGCGCCCGCGGACCGCTCGCGCGTGCCGCGCGCGGCCTGGCCGGCGTGCTGCTCGCCGTGGCCGTCGCGGAACTCCTCCTGCGTGTCGCCGTCGGCGGTGCGCATCTCGCGCCACCGGTATTCCGCAACGCGCAGGCCGACGCCCGGCGCTATGTGCTCGAACCGGGCAGCCAGGCCGCGGTGCGACAGTTCGGCCGCACGATTTCGTTGTCTGTCGCGGCCGATGGCACGCGGCGCACGCCCGCGGCGCCGGCCCGGGCGAGCCGGATCGTGCATCTGGTTGGCGACTCGCAGGTATTCGGCTGGGGACTGTCCGACGACGAGACGATCGCCTCGCGACTGCAGGCCCGGCTTGGCGACACCGTGGCCGTGGTCAACCACGGCGTGCCGGGCTATGGCGCCGAAGGCTATCTCGCGGCACTGGCGTCCATTCCCGCGAGCGACCGCGTGATCGTGCTGCATGCGGAGGAAAACGATGGCGCCGATGCCTACGGCCTCGCCCGCAACGGCGGCGCCGCCTGCGGTTTTCTCGTCAGCCTGTCGCTCGATGCGGGACCGCTCACTTGCGCCGGCATGCGGCTGCGCCTGGTCGAACTCGGCTTCGTCGCGTGGAGTGCCTTCCAGCACCGCCATGCGATGACGCCGCTGGGATTTTCCGCGCACTCGCAGGTAGCTGCCGCCGTGCTGTATCCGCGCATCGCCGACGGCTACGCGCAGGAACGGGCACGCCGCGGCGACCGGCTGTCCTTCAGCGTAGTGCCGTGGAAAGGCCGCTACGCGCAGAGCAGCGACGACTACCTGCCACCGCCGCTGCCACAGGCGGAAACCCTGCCGTCTCCCCTGCCCGACGATCTCGCCATGCCGCATCGCTTCGCCCTGCGCGCCGACCGGCTCGCGCTGTTCCTCGATGGCGACACCCACCTGTCGCCGGCCGGCGCCGATTTCCTGGCCGGCGTGCTGCACGAAGCGTATTTCCGTCCCGACGTCGCCGCGGCGGTCACACCATGAACATCGCTCACCAGCCAGAGGGCGCGACGGACGCTGCTGCGGCGCAGGCCTGGCTCGACACGCTGCTGTCGCCGGTCGGCTGGCAGGGATTCCTGACCGACTACTGGGACAGGCAGCCGCTGTCGCTGGAATGTGGCGAAGACGCGTTCGCGGCCCTCGCCGACGTGCGCCGGCTGCGTGAACTCGTCGAGAGCGGCTGTCCCTGGCAGTTCCGCCGTCTTCCGGAGCTTTATCTCGACGGCGACAAGGTGCCTCAGACCGACCTTTTCCGGCGCTATGTCGACATGGACGACCGCGAGGCGATCCGTCCGATCCTGCCGCGCATCCGGCGGCTGCTCGAGGCCGGGGCGACGGTCAACGCGTTCGGGCTGGAGCCGCACTTTCCGGCGCTGCTCGACCTCAAGAACCGCTTCGCCGCGGCCTTCGGCGCCGAGGTCGAGTGCGCGTTCTTCTATTCGCAGCGCGACCACCAGGGCCTGTCGCCGCACTATGACTGCGTCGAGATCTTCGTGCTGCAGATCAGCGGCGAGAAGCGCTGGCAGGTATCGAGCCAGCGCGTCGCCGCGCCGGTCGTCGGCTACGGCAGCGCGACCTGGTTCGATCCGCAGGCGCCGCACGCGACGATCGAACTGCGTCCCGGCGATCTGCTGTACCTGCCGCGCGGCACCTTCCACCAGGCACTGGCAATGTCGGAGGAGTCGCTGCACGTTAGCGTTGCGGTCAAGCTGCCGACGTACGTCGACCTGCTGCAGGCGCTGCTGCAGGTCGCACCCGAAATCGACGCCGTGCGCGGCTATCTGCCGCTGGGCACTGGAAGCGGCCTGCGCGAAGCGCGCGCGCCGTTGCTCGACCACCTGGCGGCGGCGTTCGACGATGCGCGCTTCGCGCAGTTCGTGCAGGAACGCCTGTCGACGCGGGCGGGGCGCTAGTGGACGCCCGCGCTGCCGGTGCGAGCGGTGCCGGAGTACGTCGCCGCTTGACACCGCGCGTAGCCGCCGCGCGGCTGCGCAAGGTCGCTGCGCCGCGCGCTTCCCGGTTGAAATCCGCCCCTGGTTTTCATCGCATCACGATCCGTCGTCACGCCTCCACGGCAGTTCACGCGCATGCTGGTTGAACTGCAGGCCCTGGTCGAGCACTGCACGCGGAATCGACCGTCGTTCTCGGCACTGCGCGAACGCTTCGGCGACCGCTGGCATCCGGCCACGCCGGCCGACGCGCTCGATTTCGTCGTTGCCTATTGCCGCGCGGCGCTGCCGCTGCTGCGCGAGCCCGGTGACGACATCGGCGCACAGGGCGCCGACGCCCTGCTCCATTTCATCGCGGCGCTGCCGCGCGATGTCGAGACCGCGATCCGCGCGGTCGACGCATTTCGGCCGCCGGCGCCGCGCGCCTGGAACGAGCCGCATCTGGATGCCTATGTGTCGCTGTGCTGCACGGTCACCGACGTCTGGTGCCACCTGCTCGGCCCCGAGGCCGACGTCGACGCGGCGATCCTGCGCACGCTGCTGCGCGAGGAGCCGCGCCGGGCGCTCGACTACGGCGCCGGCGCGGGACACTACGCGCTGGCGCTGGCCGCGCATGGCGTAGAGGTCGATGTCGTCGAGGTCGATCCGGTCAAGCGTCGTTTCCTAACATGGCGCGCCGAGCGCGCCGGCCTGGATGCGCGCATCCACTTCGAGCGTGAGCGCGGCGGTTGCGACCTCGCGCTGGCGCTCAACGTGCTCGACCATCTGGAAGATCCGGCGGCCGCGGTCGCCGAGCTGGCGCAGGCGCTGGTTCCCGGCGGCGCGCTGTGCGTTTTCGCGCTGTTCCCGCGCGACGGCTGGCATCAGTCCGACACCGACGCGATCGACCGCTGTGCCGCGGCGCTGTGGCAGGCGTTCGAACCGGCGGCAGCGACCGGCCTCGCCGGATTCGAGGTGTTCCGCCGCCGCGCGGACGATGCACCGGCTGACGGCGGCGCGGCGCGCGTTCCGTGTCTGCACCCGCGCAGCACGCGGCAGGTCGATGCGGCGGACGGACACGTCGTGTTCGCCGCGCCGACGTTCTATTCCAGGGCCTGCAGCGTCGACGCGGGCACGGCGGAAGTCTGCGCCGCGTTCGACGGCCGCCGCACGCTCGGTGCGATCGCCGCCGATTTCGGCGTGGCCGAGGACGAGCTGCAGGCCCTATGCGACTACCTGCTCGCCGCGCGCCAGCTGTACTGGGTCGACACGGCCACCGCACGACCACTGCCGGGGACAGCGACATGCTAGGTGCACGACTGCGCAGCCTCACCACCCGCCTGCTGCTGCCTCTGTCCTGGCGACGCGACGACCAGCATGTCGCGCAAACGCTGAAACGCTTCTCCGACGTGGAGTTCGACAGCGCCTGGCAATACCTCAACGCAATGAAGCATGTGCCGCAGCCCTCTGTGCAGCGCCTGCTGTTCGAGAACCTGCTCGAGGAGATGGAGCACGCCGACGCGTTTCTCACCCTGTCGCACGGGCTGGCGCGGCAGCGCATCGCCGGCGAGCAGGCGGCGCGCGTGGCGCTCGTGGACAGCGCCGAGGACATTCCCTACTTTCTCGCCTACGCGCACGAAAGCGAGCGCTCGATCGCGCTGCAGTTCGACGGCTATGCGCGCGCCTGCGGACGACGCGACGAGGTGGCCGACGTGTTCCGCGCGATCGCGCTCGACGAAACCACGCACGAGCAGAATGCGCGCGCATCGCTGGTCGCCCTGATCGGCAACGAAGCCGCGGCACGGCGGCTTCACCTCAAGGTCAAGTTCGCCCGCACGTGGCAGGCCTGGACGCGCGGATCCAAACGCATCGGCGACGCGCTGTTCGCGCTGATCGTCGGTGCCGTGTTCGTCGGCGCGGGCCTGCTGTTCGGGCGCGCGTGCCGGCGTCGCATCGACGGCGGTGGCCGGCAGTGAACGACGCGGCAGCCGTACTGGCCGCACTGCTGCGCGATCACGACGCGCCGCCCGACGATGCCGCGGCCGTACTTGCCGACCTCGCGGCGCAGGGCGTGCCCGAGCCTCAGCACGCGGCGTTCGCGGCGCTGGTCAACCAGATCATCGGCGCCGGCCACGACCGCTGGCCGGCGGCGTTCGATCTGCTGCTGCGCACCTGCGCGGCCTCATGCATGCCCAGCGTGCTTCGGAACCTGGCGATCGCCGCGTGGATGAGCGCGCGGCCGTGGCAGGCCTGGGGCTACGAAGCGGTACTGGCGCAGCACGCCCGCGCCGCACCGGCGGAAGCGATCCTGAGCGTGCGCCTGGGCGTGCTGCAGTACGCGGTCCGGCGCGATGCGGCGGCGGTCGTCGCCCGCGCGCTCAACACCTGTCTCGCCGAGGCCACGACGGATGCGGACGCCGGCATGCTGCAGGCGCCGATTGCGGCGGCGCTGAACAACATCGTTTCCGCCCTGCTCGACGCGCCGGATCTCGATCGCGCCGACGCACCCTCGCGCGCGGCGCTGCGCGAGGGCGCGGACGCCTGCCGCAGACGCTGGCGCCGTGCCGGCAGCTGGCTTAATCACGAGCGCGCCGACTACCTCGTCGCCCTGTGCCGCAACGCACTCGGTGACTGGGCGGACGCCGCGGCCGCGGCACGGCACGGACTCGACACGATCGAGGCGAACGGCAGAGAAGACGTCGATCGCGCGTTCCTGCTGCTCGAACTGGCGCGTGCGCAGCATGCACTCGGGTATTGCGGCGAAGCAGCCGGCAACCGGGTGACAGCGCACGAGATCGCCGCGGCCTTCGACGAGCCCGGCCTGCGCGACTGGTTCGACCGTCGTGCGGCACCGCCGCCGTGATCGCCGGGATCGTGCCGCCCGAACGCGGCGACGGCCTGCTTGCGCTGGCGCTGCGCGGCGACCCGGCGCAGGCGGTGGATCGGCTCGGCGAACTCGTGCGCGGGAACCCGCAGGACGGACAGGCCTGGAGCGCGCTCGGCATCGCCTGCCTGGTACGCGGCGACGCGCCACGCGCGTCCGAGGCCCTGCGGCGCGCGCTGGAGCTGCTGCCGGGGCACGTTCTGTCGACGGCCTATCTCGGCATCGCGCTGCAGGCCTGCGGCCACGACGACGACGCACGCGAACTGCTCGACTACGCCGGCCTGATCGACGTGTCGCGCCCGATCGCCGACGCGACCGCGCAAGCCCGTTTCGATGCGGAACTCGTGCGCTTCGTGCGTGAGCATCCGACGCTGGCCTGGGAACGTTCGACCAAGGCGACCCGCGGCGGCTGGCAGACCGGCGAACTGCTCGACGACCCCGCGCCGATCGCGCGCCGGCTGCACGCAACCCTGCAGTCGGTCGTGCACGCGCTGCTCGGCGAGGCCGCGGAAGGTCCGTCGTTCCGCCTGTCGGCCTGGGGCGTGGTGCTGCAGGCCGGCGGCTATCAGCAGCCCCACGTGCATCAGGCCGCAATGCTCAGCGGCGTCTATTACGCCGCGATGCCAGCGGCGAGCGGCGACGCCGATGCCGGCGCGCTGCGTTTCGTCAGCCGTCTGCCGTGGCTGGCGGCGATTCCCGACCATGCCCTGTCCGAACCGTTCGTGCTGCGCCCGCAACCCGGGCAGGCGGTCGTATTTCCATCCTATTTCTGGCATGAAACGGTGCCCTTCGAGAGCGCCGGCGAGCGCGTGTCGATCGCGTTCGACGTGCTGCCGGTGCACGGCGGCGAGCGGGACGCATGAACGCCGAATTCCGCGCCGTGGCCGACACCCTGTTCGATCCGGGCATGGGCACGGAGAATGCGGCCACGTTGTTGTATGCCATCGCTGCGATGCGCCGGCCATCGCGCGTGCTTGCCGTGGGGCTGGGCTATTCCACGCTGTTCCTGCTGCAGGCGCTGGCCGACAACCATGCCGCCGCGCGGCGCGACGCCGCGATCGTGGCCGGCCACATCGACGCACCCGCACGACGCGGCGTGCTCGACGAAACGCAGCCCGTCGACATGGAGCCGCCGAGACTGATCGGCATCGACGATTTCTCCGCCGATCCCGCGCGACTCGCGCACTTCCTGCGCTGCGTCGAACGCCTGCAGCTTTCGCCCTACCTGCAACTGCACCGCTGCCGCTATCAGGACCTGGATCCGGCAACCCTGCCGGTGATCCAGTTCGCCTGGATCGACTGCGGTCACCAGCTGGAGTATCCCGACCTGCTCAATCGCTACTGGCCGCTGCTTGATGCCGACGGCGGCATGCTGGCGCTGCACTACACCTACGTCGACGTGCTGCTGCACACGGACGACGGCGACGAACGGCTGCTCATTCCCGGGCCGTGCCTCAACGCGCTCAGCAACCAGCAGCGGCGTGCCGGGCGCGACGGCGGGTTCGAGCTCCTGACCCTGGTCGAACCGCACAAGCTGCGGCAAGGCAGCGTCACGCTGCTGCGCAAGCTCGCGCCGATCGACCGCTGCCGTGCCGCCTCGCTGGAGCGCGAGCAGACCGATCTATACGGCAGTCCGGGCACGGCGCTGGACGACCTCGGTGCGGATTGCGTTCGAGGCGTCCGGCCCGAGGACGCCGTGCGGACCTGAGGCGAGTTCGCGCACGGCCGGCGCGTGACAAAACCAAGGGTATACGAATACACCTTGCGCACAATCACCCGGCGCGGCGCGCCCCTATCGGCAACACCGTCGCACGATCTGCGCACGCGGATTCGCGCGTCAGATCCCCTGCGCGCGCACCCAGCGCACGATATCGGCGCTGCTCATCGCGCCGGACTGGCGCGCCAGTTCGCGCCCCTGGCGGAAAAGCACCAGCGTCGGGATGCTGCGGATGCCGAAGCGTGAACCCAGCGCGGGCACGGCCTCGGTATCGACCTTCGCCAGACGCAGCTTCGGTTCCAGCTGCGCGGCGGCGGCCTGGAACTGCGGCGCCATGGTCCGGCACGGGCCGCACCAGGGCGCCCAGAAATCGACGAGCACGGGCAATTCGGCGCGACCGGCATGGACGTCGAAGCTGGCCGCATCGAGCGCGACCGGGTGCGCGTCGAACAGGCGCTTGGCGCAGCGGCCGCAGACCGGCGCTTCGGTCAGCCGCGTGCGCGGTACGCGGTTGAGCGTGTCGCAATGCGGACATGCCACCAGCAGGGTTTCACTCATCGGAGTCTCCGTACAGGCCCGGCGCGTGGACGATCGCCGGTGCCGCGAGCCCATCATGTGTGGCGTCGATAGGCCGTCGACAAGGCTGATGGGATGCAGCAACCCGAGGATGTGCATGAGGCCGCAGGAGCCACTCACCGCATCGCACCGGCCTCAGCCTCATCGCGCGTGCGCCAGCGTCAACGTGGACAAACAGCTGATTCGCTTCAGTTCCGGCCCTGTTTCCGGCCCGCGCGCGCCGACCCGGCGACTGTGCGACAATCACCGGTCAACTTCGACCCCAAGGATCCGCCCATGAAACGTGCACGCGCCCGTCGTCGCAAGAACCGCCTCCGCAGCGCCCTGCGTACGCGCGCCAAGCTGTAAGTCTTCGCAAGACCCGCCGACCCGGACGCCCTGTCCGGGTCGGCTTTTTTTTTGCCTGAAAACCACGCTCGCGAAGCGGTCCCGGCAGCGCGGTGGTTTTTCGAGGTACCGCTGGTCGCCGCGCGCCCTTCCCCGCTACGGCTCGAACCCGTTCGCGAACAGCCGGTCGCCCACGATGACCGTTTGGATGAACGTGCGCGTTGTCGCGTTCACGCCGCCGTTCAAGGTTCCGCCGCTGTCGGTCACGGTCACGCTGATCGTCGCGCTGCCCTGCTGGCCCGCTACCGGCGTAAAGCTCAGCGAACCGCTCGCGGCGGGGCTGGCATAGCTCACTCCCGGATGCGGAATCAGCGACGGGGTGTCCGACACCGCGGTGACGGTCAGGATCTGGCCGGTCTCGTTGCCCCCCGCGCCGATACCGCTCAACGCGATGCTCTGCAGGCCGGCGCTGATCGGAATCGGCGCCGGGTTGGTGATCGCATTCAAGGTCGGTGCGTCGTTGACCGCGACGATGGTCACGCTGACGTTGCCGGTTTCGCTGACGCCGCCGGAGCTGACGGTATACGTGAACGCGTCGCTGCCGTTGACGTTGGCCGCCGGCGTATAGGTCAGCGTACCGTCGACGAGGAAGGACACCGTGCCATTCGCGCCCTGGCTGACCGCGGTCACGACCGGCGTGCCCGAGAAACTGTCCGCCGCCGCGCCGCCGGCGCCGCTGATCGCATTGAAAACGAGGACCTGATCTTCATTCGTCGTCATCACGTCGTCGTTGACGTCGGGCACCGCGGTAACGCTCAGCGCGATGCCCCTGACCACGGGCGCGGCGACCCCATCCGTGGTCGTGAAACCCAGGGTGGCGTTGCCGTGGTAGTCGGGCGTGGCACTGAAGCTCAGCGTGGCCAGCGCCGCATTGAGATTCGCCGGCGTGCCGGAGAACGTCATGCTCGGGTCGGCCGTGCCGTCGCCGACGCTGAAGGACAGTCCGGCGACGCTGGCCAGGCTCAGCGTGCCGTGGTCGACCATCAGCGTCACCTGCAGCGTTGCCGAATCCGCGTCGGTCACACCGAGCAGGCTCGCGCCGGAAAACGCCAGCAGCGAGTCTTCCGGCGTGGCCGCGGTGCTGGGCGCCGTGCTGCCCGGCGCATCGTTGACCGCCGTGATCGTCACCAGCGCGCTCTGCACGGCCGAGCACAGGCTAGTCGTAGCACCGTCACAGACCTGCAGCGCAACGACGCAACTCGCCGGCGGCGTCGGGCCTGTCGGTGTGAACGAGAACGCGCCCGTCGCGGCAACGATGGATCCGCCGCAGGTGTGCGTCGGCGCGATCAGGCTCCAGGTCTGCCCGGGGCCATCCGGATCGCTGCGTGCCGCAGCGTAGGTATACAACGTATCTTCTGTCGCCGTCGTCGGCACCGCCGTGGTGATTACCGGCGCATCGTTGACCGCCGTGACCGTCACGGTCGTGCTTTGCACGACCGAGCACAGATCCGGCGTGCCGCCGTCGCAGACCTGCACCGCGACGACGCAACTCGCCGGCGGCGTCGGGCCTGTCGGCGTGAACGTGAATGCGCCGGTCGTGGCGACGACGGAGCCGCCGCAAGTATGCGTCGGCGATACCAGGGTCCAGTTCTGCGTGCTGCTGTCGGGATCGGTGCGCGTCGCGTTGTAGCTGTAGAGCGTGTCTTCGGTCGCCGTCGTCGCTGCCGTGCTGCTGATGACCGGCGCGTCGTTGACCGCGGCGATCGTCACCGTCGCGCTCTGCACGGCCGAGCACAGGTTCGGTGTCGCGCCGTCACAGACTTGCACGGCGACGACACAATTCGCCGGCGGTGTCGGGCCTGTCGGTGTGAACGAGAACGCGCCCGTCGCGGCAACGATGGATCCGCCGCAGGTGTGCGTCGGCGCGATCAGGCTCCAGGTCTGCCCGGGACCGTCCGGATCGCTGAGTGTCGCCGCATAGCTGTACAGCGTGTCTTCGGTCGCGCTCGTCGGAATCGCGCTCGTGATGGCGGGCGCCGTGTTGATCGGCGTGATCGTCACGGTCGTGTTCTGCGTGCCGCAGAGGTTCGGCGACGCACCGTCGCAGACCTGTACGGCGACCACGCAACTCGCCGGCGGCGCCGGGCCTGCAGGTGTAAAGCTGAACACGCCGCTGGACGGGCCGATCGAACCGCCGCAGGTGTGCGTCGGCGAGACCAGGCTCCAGGTCACGCCGGGACCGTCCGGATCCGTGCTGGCCGCGAGATACGTATACAACGCCGCTTCCGTCGCCGTCGTCGGCGCCGTACTCGTGATCTGCGGCGTGTCGTTGACCGCGGTGACGTTGACCGTGAACTGGCGCGTGACCAGGTCCCAGCCGCCGTTGGCCGAACCGCCGTCGTCGAACACACCGACCGTGATCAGCGCGCTGCCGGACTGGTTGAGCACCGGCGCATAGCTGATCGAGCCGGTCGCGTTCGGACTGGTATACGTCGCGGTCGGATTCGGGATCAGCGCGGTATTGCCCGAGATCGACACCACGATCAACGCCTGATCGAGCGTGTCGCTGTCGCTGATGCCACTGAGGTTGATGACCTGGGGGCCGGCGTCTTCGAGGATCGCCGGCGGGTTCGCGATCGCATTGAGCGTCGGCGGCGAATTGATCACGGTCGCGCAGCGGCTGTTGATCCAGCCCACGTCGGCGAGCAGGCAGTCGGTCAGGTCGGTCTGCAGGAATACGTCGGCCGTGGCCGACGGCTCCATCAGCAGGTTCGGCGAGGCGTCGGAATGGAAATGCGAAATGCTGGATCCAGGGACCAGGGTTCCCGGCGCGTACATGCGCAGCCGCGCTTCGTTCTTCGCGATCGCCGCCTGGGCGCCGCTGTTCGTCGTCACGCTCATGCCGTCCCAGACCAGCAGCGGATCATGCGTGAACGAGGTCGCGCGCTCGGCGTTGGTCATGTCGATCCAGCGCTTGTTCGTGCCGAGGCCGTCGATGTTGTTGTCGCGCAGGAAATCCGACCAGGTGTCGGGAATATTGAAGAAATAGCCGCCGTAGGGCGTGGCCGGCGAGGTGGTGTTGCAGCTCGGACTCGTGCGGCAGATGAAGGCGGCGAAGCCCAGGCCGTGTCCGAGTTCGTGCATCAGCACCGGGTACAGCGCAAAGGTGCCGGCTGGCGCGGGACCGGTCAGGCCGTAGTACCAGCGCGTATTGCCGAGGCAACCCGTGTCGTTCAGATCGATGCGCGCGTTGAAGTTCGCGGTGATCTCGTTCGGATCATCGCCAGGCTCGTTGTTGAGGTCCATGGCCGTCAGCGCTTCGGCCAGCGCGACCGGATAGAAGCGATCGCTCACGCCATCGGTCAGGATGTAGTTGTTGGTCGCGCCGGCGGATCCCAGGGTGCCGCTGCTGGCCGTACAGGTCAGCGTATTGAACGCGGCCGCGACCTTGATGGTCTGGCTGCTCGTCAACGCCGAGCCCCAGGCAGCCGCAGCCGCATTGAACAGGATCGTGCGTTGCTGTCCGAGCGTCGTGCCGGTATTGCCGCCTTCCGGCGCGCGCACGGTTGCATCAGCAAAACCGTTGCCGGGTACCAGCACGATGGTTGCGGCCGATGCCGGCCCAGCGACCAGAGCGAGCAGAGCGAGCAGCACGATAGTCATGACGCCGACGTATGAGAGAACGCGACGCACGCTCATGGCTGCGGCTCCGGCGCGGTCGCGGCCGGCGCATGCGCGTGCTGCGGATCCTCGCAATCGAGGTGCGGCTTGCCGTCGGCATCCAGCGTCGCCGTCGCGGTATGCAGATAGCTCGACGTATCGACATACAGGAAACCCTTGGCCGAGCGCCGCAGCGTCATCGGTGCTGCGGCCGCCGCGTTCGCTTCAGTGGTCGCGGTGCCGGCAGGCATGGGCACGATCGCACCGGTGACTGGATCGATATGCACCCGTTGCGCGTCGCTGCGCGACGAGGAGGCGGGTTCGACAGGCGATGCCGACGATGCGGGCGCTACGCCAGCGGCCGCGATCGGTGTGCCCACGGGCAGATCCGCGGCGGTCGCCGGACGCCAGCGTCGCGACGGTTCGTCACCGTGGACAGACGTTGATACCGTGGATACGGCGATGGCAGCAGCCATCGCCCAGAGCGCAGTGCGATACGTGAACATGGACTCTCCCCCCTGGAGACACCCTGTCGTCCGGCGCAGTCTAGGCGCAATCCGGACCCGTATCGATAGGCCGGACGCGATAGCCGGCCATGTCGAAAAAACGTCGCGCCAGGCATGAAAATAACGATAGGCGCACAGGCACTACTTCGCTTCGCACTCATGGTTCACCCCGTCATTGCCTGTCGGATGAAGGCGAAGAATCGCGCGTGTCGTCTGCGCAGCGTCGGCATCGCATCGCGGCATGACTGCATCCGGAAGCGGCTCGCCTGCGTAGGACTTAACGTCCCGGCAGCACGGTACCGATCGGTGGATCTCCTCGACAGACATTGCCACACCCTTCGAACCTGGTTTCGTCGCGGCCTTTTCGGTCTGTGCATGACGCCGTGGCTGATGGCTGCCGGCGCAGCGGATGAAGCCCAGCGCCACGACGGTATCGCGTACCGCCGCGGCAGTGAGGATGTGGTCTATCGTGAATCGCATTGGCGCTATACGGAGGCTGGGCAGCCGCGCTGGCTCGTGCTGTACCGCTGTGCCGACGGCCAGCCGTTCGCGCGCAAGCAGGTGTTCGGCGGCACTGATACGGCGGCGCCCGATTTCGAGTTCGTCGATGAGCGCGATGGATACCGCGAAGGTGTGCGGCGCAGCGCCGAGGCGCGCGAGGTGTACTGGCAGCCATCTGCGACCAGTCCGGAGCGCAGCGAAGTGGTGAACCTCGGTGCCGACGCGGTCGTCGATGCCGGTTTCGACGCGTTCGTGCGCACGCGCTGGACTGAATTGGTCGAGGGCCGGCCGCAAACGGTGACGTTCCTGCTGCCCAGCGATTTCAACTTCCTGCAGCTCGTGCTGCGCAAGACCTCGACCTCCGAAGCCGGGCCGACCACGCAGTTCACGCTGCGCGCCGCGGCCTGGTACGCGTTTGTGCTGCCGGAAATCACTCTGACCTATCGCAATAGCGACCGGCGGCTGATACGTTTTGCAGGTGTCAGCACGATCCGTGACGAACGCGGCAAACGCCAGCCGGTCGACGTCGTGTTTCCGCAAGACCTGGAGGCGGTCGCCGCGTCCCCGGCCGACGTCGCGGCGGCACAGTCCGCACCGCTCGCCGCGCGTTGCGGCCGCTGACGGTCATGCAGCCAGGCCCCGTTGAATTTTCCTTGCCGTATTCAAGCATCAGGCGCGGCGGCGTTCGATCCGCGACGATCTCGTCCGCGGCCAAGGCTGCATCGCATACGGCGCCGGTATCGGCGATCGAATCTCACCCGGAAACCTGACGATGCGCTTCTGGTTCAATTTGCTGGGCTATCAGGCGGTGTGGTTCGCGGCGGTGCTCGGCGCCGCACGCGGCCGCACCTGGCCGGCGCTGGCTGCGGCCGCGCTGTTCGCGCTCGTGCATTTCAGTTTGCCGGGACGCCGCATCGCCGACGCGCGACTGCTGCTATGTGCACTGGCTGCCGGCACGCTGAT
Source organism: Lysobacterales bacterium (assembly GCA_038207515.1). Classification (GTDB taxonomy): domain Bacteria; phylum Pseudomonadota; class Gammaproteobacteria; order Xanthomonadales; family Rhodanobacteraceae; genus Tahibacter. The sequence goes on from JBBQZR010000046.1 coordinate 27,110, forward strand.
GGACGGCGGCCTGGCCGCGAGCGGCTGGCTCGACTACGCCGCCGCACTACCGTCGTGGCCGCCGCTGTGGATCCTCGCGATCTGGGCCGCATTCGCGCTGACCCTCAACCATTCGCTGGCCTATCTCCAGACCCATCCGCTGGCGACCGTGCTGCTCGGCGCCGTCGGCGGACCGCTCGCGTACCTCGGTGCCCAGCGCCTGCAGGCGGTCGTGTTCGTCGCGCCGGACTGGCGCGCGATCGCGGCGCTGTCGCTGGCCTGGGCGCTCGCATTGCCCGCGCTGACGCAGCTGGCGCGCCGGTGGCGCGCGGCGGCGACCGCGAACTGACGCCTTGGATTCCGTCCGTTCGCGGACTTCACGATACCCGATCACGGAGATTGACCATGACGCCGAAAACTATCGCGACCGCACTGTCCCTGCTCCTGCTGAGCGCCTGCGCCGCGCGGCCGGTGACGATACGCACCGTCGAGCACGTCGACCTTCCGCGCTTCATGGGCGACTGGTACGTGATCGCGCATATTCCGAGCCGGCCCGAACGGCACGCACACAACGCGATCGAGAACTACGCGCTGGCGAGCGACGGGTCGATCGCGACGACCTTCCGCTATCGCAACGCACCCGACGGCCCGCTTCGGATCCTGCGGCCGAAGGGCACCGTGGTGCCGGATACCGGCAATGCCGTCTGGGACATGCAGTTCGTCTGGCCGATCCGTGCCGAGTACGTCGTGTCTTACCTGACTCCGGACTATCAGCAGACCATCATCGGCCGCAGCGCGCGCGACTACGCGTGGATCATGGCGCGCACGCCGTCGCTGCCCGAGACGCGCTACGCCGAACTCCTGCAGCAACTGGCGGACCTCGGCTATTCGCTGGACCGCGTCCGCCGTGTGCCGCAGCAGTGGCCGGAAAGCGTCGACGCGGCGGCGGACCGCGCGCAATGACATTAAGTATACTTCACTAACATATATATTTATATCTTATCGATATTCATCGATATTTCACCGCCGCAGCACTTGCGCGAGCGCCGCCCGCAGCGTACGGTGAGCGGAGAGACACACACGTTCCTTTGCCGCTGCGTCATTCGGCGTTCCCTTGTTCGCGGACGACCGGATCCTCCTGAGCGGCTATCGCGCGCACGACATTCCTCACGACGCGGGCGGATACAGTCATGATCGTTTCGAGAACCCGACGGTTCGCTGCCGCACGTCTGCTCACGATTGGCGTGCTCGCCTTCATACCCTCGACGGCGATCGGCGCCGCAGTGGTCGCCAGCGCCATGCCAATGCCCCCAGGCCGATGCGACGGCGGCGTCAGTGACAGTGCCGCCACGTCCGCGATCCAGTCGCGCCTGGACTGGAGCTCCGCGATCGACGCAGCCGACGTACGCATCGTCACCCTGAGCGGCGTAACCGAGATTCGCGGACTGGTGCGCAGCGAAGCGCAACGCATCCTCGTCGGCGACGTCGCACGCGACACCTATGGCGTGGAGCGCGTGAACAACCAGCTCGACGTGAACGACTGGGCGCCCGTGACCGACTTCGCGCGTGAAAATGCCGTCACGCGCAAGGCGGAACGCGTGCGCGATCACGGCAAGCTCCGCTCCGACGCCTGGATCGCCGCTGCGCTCACGTATACCTTCTCATTCTCGCGCGCCATCGATACCTGCCGCATCGGCGTGGAAAGCGCCGACGGAAAGGTGTCCCTGCGCGGCACGATCGCGTCGGCCGCGGCGCGCGATTTCGCGATTGCGCTCGCCAGCGATACGCTCGGCGTGCGTTCGGCCACGGCCGCGGCACTCGTCACTGAGTAGGCGCGCCGGCTGCGCCGCGGCAGGCCGCGGACCCGAACGCACACGTGCGGCGCGGCGGCTGCCGCGCCACCACTGCGGTGCCGACCGACGCAGGCCGCCATGACCGTCGCCGCCGCGCTCCCCGCCACGCAAGGCCTGCGCGTCTGCCGGCCTGAATTTCTCGATATCTCAACACCGGGTTGCCGACACTTCCGCTCTACCGCGCGATGGGTGGGCTCGAGGGTTCGCCCAGTCCCGCCTGCAACCTGCGCCGACCTGCAAGGACACCGGTGAACGATTCGCTCAGAAATATCCGCGACAGACTCGTCACGCTGCTGGCCGGCGCACGCTACAAGCCGCGCCGCACCCAGGTGGCGGAATCGCCGCTGCGCGCCGAGCTGTTCAGCGCCGACCAGATGGAAGAGCACGGCCGTACGCTCGCCGCGTTCCACCGGGTACAGCCCGGACGCGGCCGCAATCGCCTGCTCTCGCGGCTCGATGAGAACGAAGCCGTGCTCATCGGTACCTGCGCCCTGCTCTCGACGGCGATCCGCGAGAACCGCCGCGTCACGCCGGCGAGCGAATGGCTGCTCGACAACTATTACCTCATCGACGAACACCTGCGCACGGCGAGGCTGCACTTTCCGAAAGGCTACAGTTTTCAATTGCCGCGTCTGGCCAATGGCATGTCGGCCGGCCTGCCGCGCATCTACGACATCGCACTGAACGCGATTTCCCACGGCGACGGCCGCTTCGACCAGGACAGCCTGCATCGCTTCGTGGCCGCCTACCAGCGCACCGCACCGCTGAGCCTCGGCGAACTGTGGGCGATTCCGATCATGCTGCGTCTGGCCCTGGTCGAGAACCTGCGCCGCGTCGCCACGCGCGTGGCGCAGGACCGGCGCCATCGCGATCTCGCCGCCGCCTGGGGCGAGAGCATGGCCGAGATCGTCGCGCACGATCCCAAGAGCCTGATCCTCGCCGTCGCCGACATGGCCCGTTCGGATCCACCGGCGAGCAGTTCCTTCGTCGCCGAGCTGATGCAGCGCCTGCAGAACCAGAATGCCTCGCTGGCACTGCCGGTGTCGTGGCTGGAACAGCGTCTGGCCGAAGCCGGCGTCACGATCGAGCAGCTGGTGCAGTCGGAAAACCAGCAGCAGGCGGCCGACCAGATGTCGATCAGCAACAGCATCGGCAGCCTGCGCCTGCTGCTGTCGACGGACTGGCGCGCCTTCGTCGAAGGACTCAGCCAGATCGAGGCGATCCTCGCGACCGATCCGGCCGATATCTACGCGGACATGAGCTTCACGACGCGCGACGCCTATCGCCACGTGGTCGAACGCGTCGCGCGCAAGGCCATACGCCCCGAAGCGGAGGTCGCCGACCTGGCGGTGAAGCTGGCTACGGCGGCAGCGCACGCCGGCGCACCGGATTCGCCGCAGGCGCACGTCGGCTATTACCTCGTCGATGCGGGCCTGGCGACGCTGGAACGCGGCATCGGCCTGCGCCCTACCCTGCAGCGCCTGCCGGTTTCGGTCTATCTCGGCGTCATCGTGCTGCTGACTGCCGCGTTTTCCGTCGCCGTGCTGTGGCTGCCGGGCCTGCCGCTGCCGCTGCCGCTGCACTGGACGATAGTGCTAGTCGTACTGCTGGCGATCGCGGCGAGCCAGCTCGGTGTGGTCATCGCGAACTGGCTCGCCGGATTCGTGGCCGCGCCGCAGATGCTGCCGCGTATGGACTATTCGCGCGGCATTCCGGCCGAAGCAACGGCACTGGTCGTCGTCCCGACGCTGCTCGGCGACACCGAGGCGGCGCAGGAAGAAGTCGACGATCTCGAAATCCGCTATCTCGCGAACCGCACCGACCGTCTGCATTTCGCGCTGCTCAGCGATTTCCCCGATGCGGACCACGAGCACACGCCGGCCGATGCGGCCGTCCTTGCCGTTGCCGTCGCCGGCATCGAACGCCTCAACCGGCGCTATGCCGACGGCGATTCGCGCTTCTTCCTGCTGCATCGCCCGCGCCGCTGGAACGCCGGCGAAGGCGCGTGGATCGGCGAGGAACGCAAGCGCGGCAAGCTCGGCGACCTGAACGCGCTGCTGCGCGGCGACGCCGGCGAGCGTTTCTCCAGCGTCGTCGGCGACATCGCGCAGCTGCGCAGCGTGCGCTACGTGATCACGCTCGACGCGGACACGCGCCTGCCGCACGACATCGCGCGCAAGCTCGTCGCGACCATGCACCATCCGCTCAACCGCGCGCGCTTCGACCCGGCCTGCGGCCGCGTCGTATCCGGCTACGGCATCCTGCAGCCGCGCGTCGGCACGACCTTGCCGCTGGCCGGCGCGTCGGGATATGCGACCCTGTTCGGCGGCGATCCGGGGCTCGATCCGTATACGCGGGCGATATCGGACGTCTACCAGGATCTGTTCGGCGAAGGCTCGTTCACCGGCAAGGGCATCTACGACGTGGATGCGTTCGAGCAGGCGCTGTCGCACCGGCTGCCCGACAACCGCATCCTCAGCCATGACCTGCTCGAAGGCTGCTACGCCCGCGCCGGCTTGACCAGCGACGTGGCGGTGTTCGAGAACTTCCCGCAGAGCTATCGCGCCGACATCAAGCGGCGGCATCGCTGGATCCGCGGCGACTGGCAGATCGCGCAGTGGATGCTGCCGCGCGTGCCGCTCGCCGACGGCGGTGCGGAAAAAAATCCGCTGTCCGCGCTGTCACGCTGGAAAGTGTTCGACAACCTGCGCCGCAGCCTCGCCGTGCCGGCGCAGTTCCTGCTGTTCGTGCTGGGCTGGCTGCTGCTGCCGGCGGCCGTCGCCTGGACCATCGGCGTGGCCCTGCTGACCCTCGCGCCGGTGCCGGTCGAGGCGCTGCTCGCGGCGCTGCGCAAGCCGTCCGACGCGCGCTGGCGCGTGCATCTGAAATTCGTTGCCGCCAGCACCGGCAAGCGCCTGGGCCAATGCCTGTTCGCGCTCGCGTGCCTGCCGTTCGAGGCCGCGATCACCCTCGACGCGATCGCGCGCACGCTGTGGCGGCGGCATGTATCGCGCCGCCGCCTGCTGGAATGGACGCCGTCGAGCGTAGTGGAACGCGGTGGCGGCGACGGTCTCGCCGACCAGTGGCGCAGCATGGCGATCGCTCCGCTGAGCGCGGTCGGCCTGACCGTCGCGCTGCTGCACCTGCAGCCGGCTGCACTGCCCGCGGCATTGCCGATCCTGCTGCTGTGGGCGGTCGCACCGTCGCTCGCGTGGCAGGCGAGTCGCGCGCCGACCACGGCGCAGGCGCGGCTCGATCCACGCCACGAGCCGCTGCTGCGCGACGTCGCGCGGCGCACCTGGCACTTCTTCGAGCGCCATGTCGGCCCGGTCGACAACTGGCTGCCGCCGGACAACTACCAGCAGCAGCCCGGCGACGTCGTCGCGCATCGCACGTCGCCGACCAATATCGGCCTGAGCCTGCTCGCCAACCTCGCCGCGCACGACTTCGGCTATCTGTCGCTGCAGCGCCTGCTGCAACGCACGCAGGCCACGTTCGACAGCCTGGACAAGCTCGAACGCTACCGCGGCCATCTGCTCAACTGGTACGACACGCGCACGCTCGCGCCGCTGAATCCGCGCTACGTATCCACGGTCGACAGCGGCAATTTCGCCGGCCACCTGCTCACGTTGCGCCAGGGCCTGCTGGCGCTGCGCCGTCACACGCCGGCGCAGGCGCGCGTGTTCGACGGGCTGTATGACACGGCCCGCGTGCTGCACAGCCTCGCGCCGCCCGCGCTGCAGGCCAGCGTCGGGCATCTGCTGCGCACGACGACGACGGCGGACCAGGCGCGGCTGGCCGGCGATGGCACGCTCGCCACCGAGCTGACCCAACTGCTCGCGCTGGCCACTGCCCTGCGCGACAAGCTGCCGGACGCGGAGGCCGCCGCCGAATGGGCGCAGCTGCTGGTCGACCAGTGCACCGACGCGCTTGAAGAAGCCTTGCTGTTTTCAACGAAACCCGGCGCCTGCCTCGAGGAACTCGCCGCCGCTGGTTCGGCCGCTGCGAGCGGCTGGCTGGAGGCAACGCGGCGGCTGGCCGCGCGCGCGGCCGAATTCGCCGTGATGGACTACGAGTTCCTGTACAACCGCGGCCGCGACCTCTTCAGCATCGGCTTCAACGTCAACGACCACCGCCGCGACGCGGGCTACTACGACCTGCTCGCCTCGGAGGCGCGCCTCGGCGTCTTCGTCGCGATCGCCCAGGGTCAGATACCGCAGAAGGCCTGGTTCTCGCTCGGCCGGCTGCTGACCCAGACCGGCGGCGCGCCGGTGCTGCTGTCGTGGAGCGGGTCGATGTTCGAGTACCTGATGCCGAACCTCGTCATGCCGCTCTATCCCCGATCACTGCTGGCGCATACCACGCGTGTCGCCGTGGCACGCCAGATCGACTACGGACGCGAGCGCGACGTGCCGTGGGGCATCTCCGAATGCGGCTACCACCTGACCGACGCAGCGCAGAACTACCAGTACCGCGCGTTCGGCGTGCCGGGCCTGGGACTGCAGCGCGGTCTGTCGAAAGAACTCGTGATCGCGCCGTACGCGACCGCCCTCGCCCTGCTCGTCGCACCCGATGCGGCAGCGGAGAACCTGCAGCGCCAGGCCGAGCAGCACTGGCTCACACCGTACGGCTATTACGAGGCGATCGACTACACCGCGACGCGACTGCCGCCGGGGGAACGCTGCGCCGTGGTGCGCTCGTTCATGGCGCATCACCAGGGCATGAGCCTGCTCGCGATCGCGCACGTGCTGCTCGACCGGCCCATGCAGCGCCGCTTCGAGGCCGACCCGCAAGTCCAGTCCGCACTGCTGCTGCTGCAGGAGCGCGTGCCGCGCGCCGCCGGCCAGCCGGCCAGCGATCCGCAACTCGTCGACGCGCGCAACGCCAGCGACGCCATCGCCGTGCCGCTGCGCGTGTTCAACCGGCCCGACCCGGCCGCGCCGGCAGTGCAGTTGCTGTCCAACGGCCGCTACCACGTCATGCTCAGCAGTTCCGGCGGCGGTTACAGCCGCTGGCGCGACATCGCGCTGACGCGCTGGCGCGAAGACCCGACACGCGATGCCTGGGGCAGCTTCTGCTATCTGCGCGATCCCGACAGCGGTCGCGTCTGGTCGACCGCGTTCCAGCCGACGCTGAAGCCCGATGAAGACTACGAAGCCGTATTCACCGAGGCGCGCGTGCAGTTCCGCCGCCGCCTGGACGGCTGGGAGACGCAGACCGAAATCGTCGTATCGCCCGAGGACGACATCGAGCTGCGCCGTACCCGCATCACCAACCGCGGCACGACCGCGCGCACGATCGAACTGACCAGCTACGCCGAAGTCGTGCTCGCGCCGGCGATCAGCGACAGCCTGCATCCGGCGTTCAGCAAGCTGTTCGTGCAAACAGAGATCGTCGCCGCGCGCGACGCGATCCTGTGCTCGCGCCGGCCGCGCGATCCGCACGACTCGACGCCATGGATGTTTCATCTCGCCGCCGTGCACAAGGGCGAGAGCCTCGGCGTCTCGTTCGAAACCGACCGCGCGCGCTTTCTCGGCCGGCGCCGCACGCCCGCCGATCCGCAGGCGCTGGATCGCCACGCGGTCCTGTCGGGCACGCAAGGCTCGGTGCTCGACCCGATCGTCGCGATCCGCCACCGGATCCGCGTGCAGCCGGAGCAGACCGTCCATGTCGATCTCGTCATCGGCGTCGCCGCGAATCGCGAGGGCTGCCTGCAACTCGTGGACAAGTATCACGACCGGCGCCTCGCCGACCGCGTGATCGAACTGGCCTGGACCCACAGTCAGGTGTCGCTGCGCCAGATCAACATCAGCGAAGCCGAGGCGCAGACCTACGCGCGCCTGGCCGGCCGCATGCTCTACAGCCACGCCTCGCTGCGCGCCGAAGCGCAGCTCGTGCTGCGCAACCGGCGCGGCCAGCCGGGCCTGTGGGCCTATGCGATCTCCGGCGACCTGCCGATCCTGCTGCTGCAGGTCAGCGGCGACGACATGGGCCTGGCGCGGGACGCGATCCAGGCGCATGCCTACTGGCGCCTCAAGGGTCTGGCCGTCGACCTCGTGATCTGGAACGAGGAACGCGGCGGCTACCGGCAGGACCTGCACGATGTGCTCATGGGCATGATCGCCGCGAGCGTGGACGCGAACCTGCTCGAACGGCCCGGCGGGATTTTCGTGCGCGCCGCCGAGCAGATCCCGCACGAGGACCGCATGCTGCTGCTGGCGATCGCGCGCATCGTGCTCAGCGACAAAAAGGGGAGTCTCGCCGAGCATCTGCAGCGGCGCGAAATCGGCGAGACGGCGGTACCGCGGCTGGCCATCACCGACACGACGCCACGCGCGTCTGCAACGGAACTTGCCGCGCCGGCCCGGACGCCGCTGCGTCTGGACAACGGCCGCGGCGGATTCTCGGCCGATGGCCGCGAATACGTCATCACGACCGCCCCGGGCCAATCGACCCCGGCGCCGTGGATCAACGTGATCGCCAATCCCGGCTTCGGCTGCATCGTGTCGGAAAGCGGCATGGGCTATAGCTGGCGCGAGAACGCGCACGAATACCGTCTGACGCCGTGGCAGAACGATCCGGTCAGCGACGCGGGCGGGGAAGCGTTCTACCTCCGCGACGAGGAAAGCGGCCGCTACTGGTCGCTGGCCGCGCTGCCCGCGCCGGGGGCCACGCCGTATACCGCGCGGCACGGCTTCGGATACAGCGTGTTCGAGCATGCCGAGGACGGGATTCAGAGCGAGCAGCGCATCTACGTCGATCCCGATGCCGCGGTGAAATTCTTCGTGCTGCGCCTACGCAACGTGTCCGGCCGGCGCCGCTGCCTTTCCGCCACCGGCTACGTCGAGTGGGTGCTCGGCGATCTGGCGGCGAAATCGGCGATGCACGTCGTCACCGAGCTCGATCCCGACAGCGGCGCCCTGCTCGCGCGCAACGCGTTCCATCCGGAATTCGGCGAGTGGGTGTCGTTCTTCGACGTCGACGAGGCGAACCGCACGCTCAGCGGTGACCGGCTCGAATTCATCGGCCGCAACGGCAGCCTCGCGCGGCCCGCCGCGCTGGAACGCACGCGGTTGTCCGGCCGCGTCGGCGCACTGATGGATCCCTGCGGTGCGATCCAGATCCCGTTCGAGCTCGAGGACGGGCAGACGCGCGAGATCATTTTCCGCCTCGGCTCCGCGACGAGCGCGCACGAGGCCAGCGCGCTGGTCAAGCGCCTGCGCAAGCCCGGTTTCGCGCGCGACGCGCTCGACGCCGTGCGCGCGCAGTGGACGCGCCTGCTCGGCGCGATCGAGCTGGACACGCCGGACGAAACGCTCAACGCGCTCGGCAACGGTTGGCTGATCTACCAGGTCATCGCCTGCCGGCTGTGGGGACGCAGCGGCTACTACCAGTCCGGTGGCGCGTTCGGTTTCCGCGACCAGTTGCAGGACGCCATGGCCCTGGTCCACGCCGCGCCGGAACTGCTGCGCGCGCAGCTGCTGCTGTGCGCGCAACGCCAGTTCAAGGAAGGTGACGTGCAGCACTGGTGGCATCCGCCCAGCGGCCGCGGCGTGCGCACGCGCTGCTCGGACGACTACCTGTGGCTGCCGCTCGCGACCTGCCGCTACGTCAGCTGCAGCGGCGACACGGCCATACTCGACGTGACCCAGCCCTTCCTCGACGGACGCGCCCTCGTGCCGGGCGAGGAGTCGTACTACGACCTGCCGCTACGCTGGGACGAGCATGCGCCGCTCTACGTCCACTGCGTGCGCGCGATCGAACACGGCCTGCGCATGGGTGCACACGGCCTGCCACTGATCGGCAGCGGCGACTGGAACGACGGCATGAACAACGTCGGCCAGGGCGGCCGCGGCGAGAGCGTCTGGCTCGGCTTTTTCCTGTATCGCATCTTGCTCGACTTCGCGCCGCTGGCGCGCGCGCGCGGCGATGCGGCGTTCGCTGCGCGCTGCGACAGCGAAGCGGCGACGCTGCAGGCGAATCTCGAATTGCATGGTTGGGATGGCGCCTGGTACCGGCGCGCGTATTTCGACGACGGCACCCCGCTGGGCTCGGCCAGCAACGAGGAATGCCGCATCGACGCGATCGCGCAGAGCTGGGCCGTCCTCTCCGGCGCCGCACCGGACGAGCGCGTGCAGAAGGCGCTGGATGCGCTCAATACGCACCTGGTGCGCCCGCAGACGCGGCTGATCCAGCTGCTCGATCCGCCGTTCGACACGGCGCCCCTGGATCCGGGCTATATCCGCGGCTACGTGCCCGGCGTGCGCGAAAACGGCGGCCAGTACACCCACGCCGCGATCTGGTCGGTGATGGCCTTCATCGAGGCCGGCCGCGTGCAGCAGGCCTGGGAGCTGTTCGACCTGATCAACCCGCTGCGCCATGCGCTGACGCCACACGATGTGGAAACGTACAAAGTGGAACCGTACGTCGTCGCGGCCGACGTGTATGCGGTAGACCCGCACGCCGGCCGCGGCGGCTGGACCTGGTATACCGGCTCGGCCGGCTGGATGTACCGCCTGATCGTCGAGTCGCTGCTCGGCCTGCGCCGCGAGGGCGCACGCCTGCATATCGAACCGCGCCTGCCGGCACACTGGCCGGGCTTCCGCTTCGTCTACCGCTTCGGCGCGACCGTCTACCGCTGCCACGTCATCGCCGCGACCGTGGAAAGGCCGGCGACGGCGGGCGCCACGCTGGAACTGGTCGACGACGGCGGCGAGCACACGCGCGAGTTCGTCGTCGCACGACGCTGAGAACGCCGCACGGCAGCGACGGTCGCCGCAATGGGCGACGACCGTCGCCCGACCCTCGGCGCTCCGCCGTCAGGCTACAGCCGGGTCGGCCACGAGGCAGCCGCATCAGAACGCTGCCCAACGAACGGCCATCCGTCCTGCCGGCGTGCATCCGGGTGGTTCCCGCCGCCGTAAGGTTCTGCGTTCCGGTCGATCGACAGGTGTCTGGTGCATATCGGCAATATTCGGCTCAATCCTGGCTTGGCGGCGTGCCTCATACCCGACAAACCCGCGGCGACTGTGCTCGTGCCAGGCTGGCGTCATCGCCCCGGCGGCCGCACGGCACCGTGGCGCAACCCGTGCCGAACACGTGACTTGCACAATGTGGTGCGTAGGCTCGCCGGAGGCGTTACTCTCGATGACGCGCCTCGCGCGACCCAACCAACGGAACCGGGACGGATGGACTCAAACCCGCAGCAGCTACGCGACCCGGCGAACGCCGCGATCGACGATCTTTTGCACCAAGTCGCGGCGGGCGACCGCGGCGCCTTCGAACAGCTGTACCGCTTCACCGCCAGTCGCCTGCTCGGTACCTGCCTGCGCGTACTGCCCGACCGGCTCGAGGCCGAGGACGTACTGCAGGAAGTCTTCGTCACCGCCTGGAACAAGGCCGGCCAGTTCGACGCGCAGCGCTCCGGCGGCATGACCTGGCTGGCCTCGATCGCACGCCACCGTTCCATCGACCGCCTGCGCGGCATGCCCGCCCTCGCGGTCCACGCGCCGATAGAGTTTGCCGATGCGACGGCCGATCCGGCCCCCGCTCCATCGGCCGCCGCGGAAGCGGATGCCGAGCGAACCCGGCTCGACGAATGCCTGCAGCGCCTCGAACCCAAGCGCCGAACCCTGATCAACAGCGCCTTCTTCGACGGCTCGACCTATGAGGAACTGGCCCGCCGCTGCGGCTCGCCGCTCGGTTCGGTCAAGAGCTGGATCCGGCGCGGCCTGCTGCAACTGCGGACCTGCCTCGAAGCATGAACGCCACTCTTGATAACTCCGGACAGGACCCGGTCGAACCGACCGACGACGATCTGCGTGCGGCCGAATACGTGCTCGGCGTACTGGATACGGCGGAACGCCGCGAGGTGCAGCAGCGCATCGCCGCCGATCCGACCCTGGCGCGCCGCGTCGAGGAGTGGGAACAGCGCTTTGCACCGTGGCTGTCTCGCGTCGCCGCGGTGGAACCCTCGGCGCTGGTCTGGCCGCGCATTACGCAGCGCCTCGGCTGGCGCGCGGCGGCGGCCAAGCCGGCGCTGCGCGACAACGCCACGTTCTGGCGCCGTGTCGCCGCGCTCGCGACCGCTGCGGCATTGGCCGCCGTCGCGTTCGGCCTGACCCGCCCGCAACCCGCGGTCACGACCGTCGCGAGCGAAGAACAGGCGGCACGTCCGGTCACCGTGCTGGTCCGCGACAACGGCGCCGCGGCGTGGATCGCGCGCGTCGATGCGGCCAACGGCAAGGTCCTCATGGTGCCGGTACCCTCGCCGCTGGACGGCTCGGGTATGGTCAACGAATTGTGGATAATTCCCGTCGGCGGCGCGCCGCATTCGCTCGGATTCCTGTCCCACGACAAGGCGCATACGATCGTCGTACCGGCGGAGCTACGCAATGCGGTCGCCGCCGGTGCGATCTTCGCCGTCACGCTGGAAAACCAGTCCGGCATTCCGCATGCGGCACCGAGCAGTCCCATCGTGGCCAAGGGCAGTATTCAGGCGATCTGATCCGACGTTCACTGCATCCGCAACGGACGCCGGCGCGTACATAGCCCGTCACTTGCGCAATGGAGCGAACATGGATGGCAGTCGGCGGTCAAGCGGGATGACCCGGGCAGGTTCGGCAGTGCGTCGCTGGTTCTATGCCGGTGACGGACTCGACTCCGGTGCCGACGGCGATCGCATCGACTGGCTGCGCGCCTTGCCCTTCGTGCTCCTGCACCTGGCTTGCTTCGCGGTGATCTGGGTCGGCGTATCGCCGCTGGCCGTAGTAGTGGCCATCGTGCTGTACGTCGTGCGCATGTTCGCGCTGACCGCGTTCTACCATCGCTATTTCTCGCACAAGACCTTCCGCACCTCGCGCCCCGTGCAGTTTGCGTTCGCGCTGATCGGCGCGTCCTGCGCCCAGCGCGGTCCGCTGTGGTGGGCCGCGCATCACCGCGACCACCACCGCCACGCGGATACTCCGGACGACCTGCATTCGCCGGCCCAGCACGGCTTCTTCTGGAGTCACGCGGGCTGGTTCCTGACGCCGCGCGCCTTCCGCACCGATCTCACGCGCGTGCCAGACCTTGCCAAGTTTCCCGAGCTGCGCTGGCTCGACCGCTACGACACGGTCGCGCCGCTGCTGCTCGCCGCGCTGCTGTATGCGGCCGGCAGCGTGCTGCAGCACGTCGCGCCGCAACTGCAGACCAGCGGCGCGCAACTGCTGGTCTGGGGCTTCGTCATATCGACCGTCGTGCTGTTCCATGCCACGGTCACGATCAACTCTCTCGCCCACCGCTTCGGCACGCGCCGCTTCGACACGCCCGACCACAGCCGCAACAATCTCTGGCTCGCGCTGCTGACCTTCGGCGAGGGCTGGCACAACAACCACCATTTCTTCCCGGGCACGGCGCGGCAGGGCTTTCGCTGGTGGGAGGTCGATCTGAGCTGGTACGGCCTGCGCCTGCTCGCCGCGCTCGGTCTCGTGCATGGCCTCAAGCCGGTCCCGGCCTGGGTGCTCGCACGAGCGCGGAGCTGAGCATGCGCATCGCCGTCGTCGGCTCGGGCATCGCCGGACTCGCCAGCGCCTGGTTGCTGTCGCGGCGGCACCAGGTCGTGCTGTTCGAGTCCAACGATTATCTGGGCGGCCACACGCATACCCATACGATCGAGCAGCAGGGCCGCGAATACGCGGTCGACAGTGGTTTCATTGTGCACAACCGCGCACATTATCCGTTGCTGACCCAGTTGCTGGCCGAACTCGATGTGCCGACCCAGCCAACGAGCATGAGCTTTTCGGTGCACAACGCCGCGAGCGGACTGCAGTACAACGCGACCTCGCTGGATGGATTGTTCTGCCAGCGACGCAACCTGGTTTCGCCGCGCTTCTGGGGCATGCTGCGCGATCTCTACCGCTTCTATCGCCAGGCACCCGCGCTGCTGTCGCAGAGCGGGCCGGGGCCCAGCCTCGGCGACTACCTCACCGAGCACGGCTACGGCCGCGCGTTTCGCGACGAACATCTGGTACCTATGGCCTCGGCGCTGTGGTCCTCGCCGCCCGGACAGGTGCTTGCCTTTCCGGCGCGCTATCTCGTGCAGTTCATGGCCAACCACCAGATGCTCCAGGTCAGCGACCGGCCCGAGTGGCGCGTGATCCGCGGCGGCTCGCGCGTCTACGTCGATGCGCTGCAGGCGCGCTGGCCCGTGCAGGTGCGCCTGTCCACGCCGGTGCAGTCGCTGCGCCGCGACGCGCAGGGTGTCGAGCTGGCCTGCACCGACCGGCGCGAACGCTTCGACCACGTCGTGCTGGCTTGCCACAGCGATCAGGCATTGGACCTACTCGCCGACGTGGACGAACGCGAGCGCGACATCCTCGGCGCGATCGCCTACCAGCCCAACGAGGCCGTGCTGCACACCGATGCGAGCGTGCTGCCGCCACAGCGCAAGGCCTGGGCCGCGTGGAATACCTGCGTGCCCGCCGACCCCGGCGCGCCCTGCGGCGTAAGCTACTGGATGAATTGCCTGCAGCGCATCGATTCGCCGGAACCCTTCATCGTCACGCTGAACCGCTCCGACGCGATCGATCCGGCACATGTGCTGCGTCGTATGCACTATGCGCATCCGGTCTACAGCCACGCGTCCGTCGCGGCGCAGGCGCGCAAGGCCGAGATCCAGGGCCGGCGCCACACCTGGTTCGCTGGCGCGTATTGGGGCTGGGGTTTTCACGAAGACGGCCTGCGCAGCGCCGTCGAGGTGGCGCGCGCGCTCGGCGTCGAGTGGCCGGTGACGCAGCGCCGTCCAGACGATGCGCTGCGGGAGGCCGCGTGAGCGCGTCCGCCCCATCGAACGGCCTTGCCAGTGCCGTCTACGAAGGCACCGTGCGGCACCGGCGCCACGATGCGCACCCGCATGCGTTCCGCTATCGGATGGCGCAGCTGTATCTCGATCTCGACGAGATCGATCGCGTGTTCGCCTCGCGCTGGCTGTGGTCGGTGGACCGGCGCAACCTCGCCGAATTCCGCCGCAGCGACTACCTAGCGCCGCACGATCTGCCGCTCGCCGAGGCCGTGCGCCGGCGCGTCGCCGCGGTGACGGGCCGCTACCACGCCGGTCCGATCCGCCTGCTCGCGCACCTGCGCTACGCCGGCTACGCGTTCAACCCGGTCAGCTTCTACTACGGCTTCGAAACCGGCGGCGAACTCGCCTTCGTACTCGCCGAGATCACCAATACGCCCTGGGGCGAGCGGCACAGCTATGTGCTGCCGGCCGACCAGGCCGAGCGTCATGGTCGTGCCCTGCACTGGTCGTTCGCCAAGGGCTTTCACGTCTCGCCGTTCCAGGCGATGGACGCGGACTACCGCTGGCGATTCACGCCACCCGGCGAGGACCTGCGTGTGCACATGGAACTGCTGCGCGGCGGCGAGCGCCGTTTCGATGCCACCTTGTCGCTGCGGCGCCGCCCACTCGACGGCCCGGCGCTCGCACGCGTGCTGTGGCGCTATCCGGCGATGACCGCGCAAGTGATCGGCGCGATCCATTGGCAGGCCTTGCGTCTGTGGCTCAAGCGTGCCCCCGTCTTTCCCCATCCCCGAGGATCCCACCCATGAGCGAACCGGCTGAAGCGGCGCTGGACTATCCCACCACCTGGAGCGCGCTCGACCGCTGGCTGCGTACGCGGCTGTTCGCGCAGATGCGCGCGCTGCGCGGCCGGCGCGTCCGGATCACCGATGAACTGGGCTGCGAAGAGCTGGGCTGCGAAGAGCTGGGCTGCGAAGAGCTGGGCGAGGCCGGACCCGGCGATGCCACTGCGGCGGCGCCGATCACGATCCGTGTGACGCAACCCGGCTTCTATCGCGCCGTCGCCGCGGGCGGCAGCGTCGGCGCCGGCGAGGCGTATATCCACGGCTACTGGCAGTGCGACGACCTGGTCGGCCTCGTGCGCCTGCTCGTGCGCAACCGCGCCCTGCTCGATGGCATGGAGACCGGTCTCGCTCGCTTCGGCGGCTGGGCTCTGCGCGCGTGGCAGGCGCTGCGGCCGAACTCGCGCGACGGCGCACGCCGCAACATCGCGGCGCACTACGATCTCGGCAACGAATTCTTCCGCCTGTTCCTGTCGCCGGACCTGATGTATTCCTCGGCGATCTTCGCCGACGCGCAGGACACGCTGGAAGACGCCTCGCTGCGCAAGCTCGAGCGCATCGCCGAAAAGCTGCGCCTGGGCCCGGATGACCATGTACTGGAAATCGGTACGGGCTGGGGTGGCTTCGCGCTGCACGCCGCATCGTGCTACGGCTGCCGCGTCACGACCACGACGATCTCGCGCGAGCAGTACACGCTGGCCACCGCACGCGTGGCCGAGGCAGGGCTGCAGGATCGCGTCACCGTGCTGCAGCAGGACTACCGCGACCTGCACGGCCAGTACGACAAGCTGGTCTCGATCGAAATGGTCGAGGCGATCGGCGCGGCCAACCTGCCCGGCTACTTCGCCGCGTTGGCGCGGCTGCTGAGGCCCGACGGACTTGCGCTGCTGCAGGCCATCACGATCGAAGACCACCGCTACACCCAGGCCTTGCGAGCCGTGGATTTCATCAAGCGGCATGTATTCCCGGGTTCGTTCATCCCGTCGATCGCGGCGCTGGTCGCGGCCAAGGCGAGCAACAGCGATCTCGCGCTGGTGCATCTCGAAGACTTCGGCGCCTCCTACGCGCGCACTCTGCACATCTGGCGCGAACGCTTCGGCCAGCAGCGCGACGCGGTGCTCGCGCAGGGTTTCGACGAACCGTTCCTGCGCCTGTGGGAGTTCTATCTCGCCTATTGCGAAGGCGGCTTCCTCGAACGTTCCATCGGTGTTGCCCAGTTGCTGCTCGCGCGGCCCGACTGCCGCACCGCGGAATACCTGACCGGCCTCGGCCGGCTGGAAGGCTGAGATGAGAATACGGACCCGCAGGGAGCTCGCATGAACGCCGCCGCCGCGATGGCCATCGTCTGGCTGCTCGCCGCGGTCGCACAGACCGCCGGCTGGTTCTGGCAGCAGCGCAAGCGCAACGCCGGCATCGTCGACGTGATCTGGGCCGCCGGTGTCGGCGGCGCGGCCATCGTGCTTGCCGTGCTCGGCGACGGCGCGACCTGGCCGCGCATCACGCTCGCGCTGCTCGGCGGCGTCTGGGGACTGCGTCTCGCCGCGCACCTGTGGCGCCGCGTGCGCGGCGAGGACGAGGACGGCCGCTACGCTCACCTGCGCGGCCTCTGGGGCGATGGCGCGCTGCGCTGGTTCCTGTTCTTCCAGTTCCAGGCGCTGCTGATCGTCGCGTTCGCGCTGCCGTTCCTTGCCGTCGCGCGCAATCCGGTCGACGGCCCGGGCCTGGCCTGGGGCGCCGCGTTACTGGTGTGGCTCCTCACCGTCGCTGGCGAGGCCGTCGCCGATGCGCAGTTGCGCCGCTTCCGTGCTGATCCGGCGAACCGCGGCCGCACCTGCCGCGAGGGACTGTGGCGCTATTCGCGCCACCCGAATTATTTTTTTGAATGGTTGCATTGGTTCACTTATGTACTCCTCGCGATCGGCTCGCCGATCGCGTGGCTGGCCTGGAGCGGACCGCTGGTGATGTTCGTATTCCTGCGCTGGGTCAGTGGCATCCCGTATACCGAGGCGCAGTCCCTGCGCACGCGTGGCGAGGACTACCGCGACTACCAACGCCGCACGCCGATGCTGTTTCCCTGGTTTCCCCGGAGCGACGATGAACACCGATAGTGCCTTGCTTGAACTGCCCACGGAGCAGGCCGCGACCGGCCTGCTTGGCCTGGCCGAACGCGGTCTCGTTCCCGATGCCTTGCTGCGGCTGGGCATCCGCCGACTCTGCGCGCAGCGACTGCGCGACGAATCCGCCGGCGGCCCGGCGCGGCAGGAACAGCGTTTCCAGGCTCTGCTCGCGCAGCTGCGCGAAAGCCCCGTCGCGATCCACACCGATGCGGCCAATCGCCAGCACTACGAATTGCCGCCGGCGTTCTTCGCGCGCTGCCTCGGGCCGCGGCTGAAGTATTCCTCCTGCTACTACCCGAATGGCAGCGAGACGCTGGCCGAAGCCGAAGAGGCCATGCTTTCGCTGTACGCCGAGCGCGCCGTCCTCGCCGATGGCCAGGACATCCTCGAACTGGGCTGCGGCTGGGGCTCCCTGACGCTGTGGATGGCCGAACGCTATCCGAATGCGCGCATCACGGCGGTGTCGAACTCCCGTCCGCAGCGCGAATACATCGAGGCGCGCTGCGCCGCGCGCAACCTGCACAACGTGCGCGTGCTGACCCAGGACGTGAACCGGCTCGATCTTGCCGCGGCCGCGTTCGACCGTTGCGTATCGGTGGAAATGTTCGAGCACCTGCGCAACTACCGCACCCTGCTCGAGCGCATCTCGCGCTGGCTGCGCAAAGACGGCTGTCTGTTCGTACATATCTTCTGTCACCGCACCCTGCTGTATCCGTTCGAGACCCAGGGCGAAGACAACTGGATGGGCCGGCATTTCTTCACCGGAGGGCTGATGCCGTCCGCGGACACATTGGCCTGGTTCCAGGAATCGCTGACCCTCGACGAACGCTGGTTGCTCGGCGGCCAGCATTACGAACGCACGGCCAACCAGTGGCTGCAGGCGCAGGACAGCCAGCGCGACGCGCTGCTGCCGCTGTTCCGGCAGACCTACGGCGATGCCGCCGAGTTGTGGTTCCAGCGCTGGCGCATGTTCTGGATGGCCTGCGCCGAGCTGTTCGGCTATGCCGGCGGCAGCGAGTGGCTGGTCGCGCATTACCGCTTCCGGCCGGTAGCGCGCGCATGAAGGCTCTCGCCATGACCATTGTCCTGATCGCGCTCGGCGGCTGCGCCGCGGGCGGCGACGTGCGGCAGCCGATTCCGACGCAGCGCATCGCCGCGCCACAGACGGCACAGCGCCTCGTCGTCGTGCTGCCGGGACGCGCGGACGATCTGGTCGCACTGCAACGCAGCGGCATCGCCGCGGCGATCCAGTCGGCCTGGCCGGATGCCGACGTGATTCTCGCCGCTCTTACGCTGCCGTATTACCGCGCCGGCGATGCACCGCAGCGCTTGCACAGCGAGATCGTGCAGCCGGCACGCACGCAGGGCTATCGATCGATCTGGCTGGCAGGCGCCTCGATGGGCGGCATGGGCACGCTGCTCTACGACGCGACCTATCCGGGCACCCTCGACGGACTCGTGCTGTTCGCGCCGTATCTCGGCGATGAGGCGCTATTGCGCGAAATCCGCGGCGCTGGCGGCGTTGCCCGCTGGCAACCCGGACCACCGCACGCCGTCAATGCGGACACCTGGCAGCGCGAGCTGTGGCGACATCTGCAGACGTGGGCCTCGCAACCCGCGCAGGCGCAACGCGTCTGGCTGACCTATGGCGACAAGGATCGACTGCGCAATGCGATGCCGCTGCTCGAAACGGTGCTGCCGCCTGCGCAGGTGCTGCATCGCGAAGGCGGACACGCATGGAGCGTCTGGTCCGCTGCTGCGGTCGACGTATTCCATGCGATCGATGCGAAGACCGCCGCAAATCCGTGATCGCCACGCCGTGCACCGCAGGGCTGCCATCGTGGCAACCCTGCGGCGATCGTGCCGCGTTTTTCCAAGCCGAACCGGTCAGAAGCGGAAGTTGGCGGTCAAGCGCACGCTGTCGAGCTGGATCTCATCGTCGCTGCGGCGGAAGTCCGTGCCTGCAGCATTGACGAGGATGAAGGGGTTCGTCGCCGGCGCCGGTCCCTGCGCACGCACGCGATAGTCCTCATCGTCGAGACGACTGTGCAGGTATTCCACACCGAGCGAGAAGCTGTCGGTAAAGCGACGTTCGTAGCCGACGCCGATCTGATAGCCGTCCGCGTCGCTATCGCCGTTGTTGACGAAGGTATTCGCGGTATTGCTGGTCGAGAAATAGTTTTCGATGGTCGCGCGGGCGTAGCCGGCCGTGCCGTAGACGAGGTTGTTGCCGTCGCCAAATGCCACGCCGAGACGGCCGCGCACGGCCAGCGTGTCGTCGACCTTGCGCAGCAGCGTGTAGAACGCCGGTGTCGTGCTGAACGCGGAAACCGCGTCGCGATAGTCGGCCATGCCGTATTCGACGAGTACGCCGAACACGAGGTTGCCGGACTGCCAGTCATAGCCGCCGCGTATGCCGTAGTCGCCGCCGCTGCCGTTGTCGCTGCAACCGCCGGCCGGCGTACGATCTCCTGCAGCACCATCGCAGAAACCCGGTGAGAACGCGTTCGCGCCGGCTGCCGTGTTCACGCTGTCGCCGAAACCGCCATCGAGATTCGTATCGAACTGCACGCTGTCGCCGCTGTCATCCGGGTCCATCAGGGCGCCGGCGTAGCCGCCGACATAACCGCCGGTCCAGTCCTGCGCCGCAGCGGAGCCGCAGGCGACCAACAACAACGCCGCAGCGAGCGGATGAATGCGCATAGTGTTTCTCCTTATTGGGTTGCCGAGTTTTCCGTACCGCGATTGGGTTGCCGAGTTTTCCGTACCGCGTCCACTATTCCCATTACGCTATTTTTAGCGACCAAGCGCGGCAGTGAAATACCTTACTTGCGTCGTAACGTGAGGGAAATCCCGGCTGCGTCTGTGAACGCGACGTCAATAAAACGCCTGTTTTGCGCAACCAAATAGGGCATACGCGGCCAATGACGAAATAGATGCAGCGATGCGGACGTATCACGACGCAGCTTCATTTCGTCGCGGGATGCCGAGCCGCGCTCACGACCTTGCCACCGCACAATGACGCAGCGCAGGCCGCGCAACGCGCGCGCGCTGAAGAGAACGACGATCACGGTACCGCCGTACAGCCTGCCGGGCCTCGCGCGTGCGGCGCCATCGCATCCGCGGTCCAGATATCGCCGAGCGTGCGCGCGAAGTTTCCGCCGATGATCTTCTCGACAGGGGCGTCGGAATGGCCGCGCGCGGCCAGCAGGCCGGCCAGACGCTCCACGCGGTTGGCGATATTCAGATCCGGCGTAAACAGGAACAGTTCCGGGTCACGATCGGCGCCGAACACGCCCATCTCGATCGCGTCGCGGATGATCTGCGCATTGCTCTCGAGGAATCGGGGGAGAAGGGCGGCGCTCAGTTATCGCTTACGTAGCTGACGCCGGCATAAAAGACGCGGACGGCCAGGTCATCACCCAGGCCGCCCGCTGACCACAACCCACCAGCGAGGAGTGGATCATGGCTAAGGCCAAGCATAGAACATCACCGTCCGAACGACGGATCACCGTCGGCATGATCTTGCCCCCGAATCGCGGACACTCGTTTAAGCGACAAGGGACAGCTCGAACTCTTCCGGGCTGAGATAGCCTAAGGTCGAGTGAAGCCGGTTTCGATTGTAGTCAACCTCGATGTACTCGAACACGTGCGACTTGGCCTGCTCGCGTGTCGGCAGGCGTTCGCCGTGGATCGCTTCGACCTTGAAGGTGTGGTTCCAGCTCTCCATCGCCGCGTTGTCGTAGCAGTTGCCTTTGGCGCTCACTTCCGCGGTCCGTGTGCATGATCACTCCGCTGCCGACGGGCAAGGCTAGGCGACCCTGACGACACCAGCAAAAAGCCCCGCAACTGCGGGGCCTTTGCTCTCCAGCGCCACCAAGCCATTGCTTAGACCGGAGAGCTATCGAGAGGAAAACTATCCTTCATGAATACTTCGTCAAACCCGCGGTTAATTGGCTCATCGTTGTAGGCTCTCGATACAACTAGAACGTGCGCAATTTCCTGGATAACAGCTCGTATCCCATCGTAATGGGATAGAAGTCCTTCCTCGGCTCGTAGAATGGCATCAGGCAACGCATTGCCTCCACTTTCGGATACAAGCCATAGCAAGCTCGCAAGTTGCTGAGCAGACCTACGATCCTTCTCGGGCCAATCACTAGATGCATCCGCGACAACTAGTTGACCAATAAAAAAAACAACTTGTGCTCCGTTTTCGGGAATGAAAAGCCCTCCGATATCGAAGCCTTTTCCCGAAACACTCTCAGGCAGATAGCGACTACGCACCTTCTCGTCACTGACTAGAAGCTTGAGCAAAACTTCAATATCGCTTTGCATAATCAGCAGCCACCACCCTGTGGGGGTTTGCAAACGTGAAAATGATATCCCCCATCTCGCCAGATGGAGATCTCCCTGGAGTTCGTCCAGTTGGTGGCGCCGCCACCTCTATGCCATCCGTGATAGTCCATCCGCCACATTTGATGAATACCTGGCGAATCGCGCGGGATGTCCAGTCCAACTCCTATCAAACGCCCTGCATGTTGTCTACCGCCAGCAACGAGCTTCACTGGCTTCTTCCCAATTTTCAGCGGCGTTGGAATCACCATCTGCGGAAGCATCGCGGGTGTCGGGTTCGGCAGATAGACGACAAAACTGCGAATGTCATTTTGACGAATAAGAGAGAGGTACGTAATCCACTTTGGGAATGCACGCGACATTATCCGAGGAATGTTTACTGCTAGCGTCTCGGTAGCTTCCTGCACGTTAAGCCCCTGCATAGCAGATTGCGTATCCGGCAAATATTGCGAGAACTGACCGCCGATGCCTCCCTGAGCTAACTGGCCAATAGTCTTCACGGCATCAATGATGTCCATGAAGTTCTGCGCCTTATTGACAAACCTTACGAGGTTAGTAGTAGAGCGACTGAGTGAGCCAATCTGGCCCATCACCGTATTCACCTCGCCAAGCGTCATGTGCCCGCTGGGATCACGGCCATTCGCTGGATCAGCATTCGCATACAAATATTTGTGCAGAGACACTGGCCGTGCATCAAAGCCAGCAAAGCTGTCCTCCTGCGTAAAGCGCCCCGCACTCGGGTTCATGTACCTGGCCCGCAGGTAATAGAACCCTATTCCACTTTTATAATACCGCAAGGCTGCTCATAACAACGGCCAGCCGGCCAGCGAACATCAACATCATCACTATCGCAAACGTCTATTTCTATAATTTCACCTATACCTATTCCTCGACCCCAATCATCGAAGTCGTTCGCGACCCAGGTGAGAATGTTCTTAGTAACTCTGTCGCCAACTTTGAATTTCATTCCAGTCACCGCATTAGTTACATAGGAATAAACGCATTACCTGTACGAACTTCAATATCCACTCTAATTGGATCTCCACGCCCCGGAAAACTCTTTGATACAGGGGCACTTACGCCGCCTGCTGAAGAAGCACGAATCATCCAAAGCCGCGCCATGTCAAACCCCTCAGCCCGCGCACGACGGTCCTTTGGTTTGAGTTTCGCTTGCAATTTCTCAAGCAAGAAGATCCCTTGAGAGAGAGGTAAAGGTGTAGATTGACTCCAGGACTCACTTTCCTCCAAGCCACCTCCTTGGGCCTGAATTCTCCCCCTGTGCCCGCCTTCGCAATAACCTCCAAATTGCGCGACTGGTGTTACCAGCCCAAATGTCGTTCCGGCATAGTGGCTAGCGCAAGTTGCAGCTGCAATTCCAACGATGTGTCCTGCTGCTGATTTCAGGAAAGTAACCCGCGGCCGCGCTACAAGCCTGCCGAGATTTCCTATTCCCGCCCTCAGTGAAGCGCCTAGAGATTCGCTAGTCAAGGAAACATTTCCCGACGGATCAACGCGATTAACTGGATCATTTTGATTTTCTTGATACTTATTGAGACTCGATGGATCGATGCGAAACCCTTCGAAGCTATCCTGCTGCGTAAACCGCCCGTTGGCCGGATTTATGTACCTAGCCCGCAGGTACACGAATCCGCTATTCGCATCGAGCTGCTCTCCGGTGTATAGGAAGTCGTTGCCACTAGCCTGCTGACTGGCGGCCGCATCGATCTCGCCAAACGCTTCAAACGCGTAGTGGTCGGTTACCGCACCGGCGTCATCGCTCAGCAAGCGCGTACTCCCCAGCCCGTCGGCGTGGTAGTAGCGCAGCCCCGCAGGAACGCTGGGATTTCCGCCACTGCCCGCCACCGCCGGCGTGTAGCGCCGGACCCGATCATCCCCCACGGCATACAGCGCCTTGACGCTCAGCGCGCCGCTGCCGCTTTGCTCTGCCTCCTCAATGACCTGCGCGTAGGCAGTATTCGGATCGATGAGGTAGTGCGTCGTGACCGGGTTGGCACCGGTCGCATCGCGGGTCTGGCTCAGGCGGATGCCGTCGTGGGCGTAGGCGTAGCGCGTGACGTCGCCGGCCAGGGTCTGTAGTTCGGCCAGGCGGTTGGCGTCGTCGTAGATGTAATCGATCGTTTCGGTCGGCGACACTTTGCGGGTCGTATTGCCGGCGGCGTCGTAGGTGTACGCCGTGGTTCCGGCTACGGCGCCGGGCACCGTGCCACTCAGCGTCAGGGCTTCGGTTTCGAGGCGATCGTTGGCGTCGTAGATGTAGGCTGTTGTCGCCGTACCCGTGGGGCTGCCGACTGGGCCGAGTGACTTCGTCTGCGTCAGTCGGTTGCCGGTGCGATCGTAGGTCCAGTTCGTGCGGCGGTCGTTGCCGGTCTGCACGACCGATTCGCTGGTCAGGCGCTTTACACCGTCGTAGGTATAGGCCACCGTCCGGTTGATTTGCCCGGTCTCGGCGATGCCGGTCCGTAGTCCGCTGGCATCCAGCGTATAGGCCACGCCCAGCAACAGCGTTGCGCCCAGTTTGTGCTGGATGCCGGTCAGGCGGTTGCGGCGGTTGTACGCGTAGCTCGTCACGATGCCGTTGTCGTGCGTGACGCTTTCGCGATTGCCTACGCCATCGTAGGCATACGTCGCGATCGGCACGCTGCTGCCGAGGGGCTTTACGGTCTTCAGCCGATTCACGTCGTCGAAGGTGTAGTCGATGATTTGGTTCGGCGTCGTCAGCTGGGTGCGATTGCCGGCCGCATCGTATTGGTAGCTCACGCGCGGTGCGACGATGCTGCCCGGCCGCAGCGGCCAGGTCACTTCGATCAATCGGCCCCGTGCATCCCGTTCGTACGTCGTCGTGCCGTTGCCGTCGATGACGGTTTCCAGCTGGCCACCATCGGTGTAGCTCAGGCTCACATCGGCCTGCGTCGCGTAGTCGATCGTGGCCAACCAATCGGTGTTCGGATGA
>JBBQZR010000047.1:0-50310 GCA_038207515.1 Lysobacterales bacterium
CTCGTCGTCAGCCTGTCGTTCATGGGCTTCTTCGTGCCCGTGCGCACGCTGTGGACGCTCGGCGCGAGCCCTACCGCGTACGGGGTGGTCGGCTTCTTCACCGTGCTCTGGTTCCTCGACTTCGCCTGGTACCGCGAGCAGACCTGCAACTTCATCTGCCCGTACGCGCGCTTCCAGGGCGCGATGTTCGATCGTGACAGCCTGATCATCGCCTACGACCTGCGCCGCGGCGAAGCGCGCGGCGCGCGCCGCCGCGGCCTGGGCAGCGTGGGCGAGCGTCTGCGCGGTCTGCTGCCGCTGGCCACGGCCGAGCGCTGGATCGCTCACGCCCTGTTGCCGGCTGCTTCCGCTCCCGGCGCCGTGCGGCGCAGCACCGGTGCGTTCGACGACTATGCGCGCGAATCCGTGACTGCACCGCCGGAATCGGCCGAACTGGGCGACTGCATCGACTGCACCTGGTGCGTGCAGGTCTGCCCGGTCGGCATCGACATCCGCAACGGCCTGCAATACGAGTGCATCGCCTGCGGCGCCTGCATCGACGCCTGCGACCAGGTCATGGATCGCGTGGGCTATCCGCGCGGCCTGGTCCGCTATACCACGCAGAACGCGCTGGACGGCAGGCCGGCACGTGTACTGCGGCCGCGCATTGTGATCTACGGACTCCTGCTGATGGGCCTTGCGGCGGGCTGGGCCTGGGGTGTCACCCATCGCGCCAGCCTGGGCGTGGAAGTACTGCGCGACCGCAATGCGCTGTACCGCGTCGCCAGCGACGGTCACGTCGAAAACGCCTACACGCTGAAACTGATCAACAAGAGTGCCACAGCGCAGAGCTATCAAATCGACGTCGCCGGCACCGATGGGCCGCAGCTGCGTGGCGGCCCGCTGCGCGTCGAACTCGCCGCGGAAAGCCTGCAGACGGTCGCCGTGACTCTGGCCGCGCCCGCCGCCTGGGCACACGGCCGGCGCGACGTGCAACTGGTGATCGGGAACCCGGCCATGCCATCCCGGCACAGCCGCATCGATACCTCCTTCTTCGGGCCTGTGCCATGAACGAACGCCCTGTTGCCCGCGCCGCCTGGCGTGAACCGATGCTGTGGCTGGTGGTCGCGCTGCCCGCGCTCGGCGTGCTGGCCGGTTTACTGATCGTCGTCGCCGCGCTGCGCAGCGGCGGTGCCGATGCGCTGAGTACCGATGTGCGCCGCACCGGGCAGATCCAGCAGGAAAACCTCGCTCCCGACCTGGCTGCGGCCAAGGCCGGCCTGGTCGGCCAGCTGCACCTCGACGCGGACGGCGGCTGGCGTCTGGACCTGTCCGGCAACGCACCGGTGAACGATGAAACGCTGCAATTGCGCCTTATCCACAATAGCGAGGCGCGGCGCGATCGCGACGTCGTGCTGCGGCGCGAGAACGGGCAATGGCGTGGCCGGCTCGACGCCTCGACCGACACCGGCTGGACCCTGCGCCTGCAGCCGGTCGATGGCCGCTGGCGCCTGGGAGGGCGCCTTCCGGCCGGTGCCGTAGCCGCCCCCTTGCAGGCGCTGTGGCAACCATGAACACCTCGGCCGGCACCTGCTTCCATTGCGGCGAAGCGCTGCCGGCGCAACCACCGCGCATGGTGGTTGACGACATCCCGCGTGAATTCTGCTGCCCGGGCTGCGCCACCGCGGCGCAATGGATTCGCGACGCAGGCCTTGCGCAGTATTACACCTTGCGACAAAGCAACCCCGCCCGGTCGACCGAAGCCGGCGGCGACTACGTCGAGTGGTTGCATCCGGACATTGTTTCCGCGCATGTGCAGGCCGTAGCCGGCGGACTGGAGATCACCGTGGCCGTGCGCGAGCTGCGCTGCGCCGCCTGCGCCTGGCTGATCGATCGCTTCCTGGTACGGTTGGACGCGTCCGTCGACGTCAGTGCGAATGCCGCCACCGGTCGCGTCCGCCTGCGCTGGAATCCGCAGCTCATCGCCCTGCCGGTGCTGCTGCAACAGATGGCCGCGCTGGGTTTCGCCCCGACGCTGGCCGGTTCGCCCGCTCAGCAACGCGACGAACAGCGCCAGCACCGGCGCGAGCTGCTGCGCCTGGGAGTGGCCGGACTGGGCGCGATGCAGGCCATGATGTTCGCCGAAGCGCTGTACCTGGACACGGCCGGCCAGATGGCGCCGGCGACGCGCGATTTTCTGCGCTGGACGGCGATGCTTCTGTCCACGCCGGTGGTGTTTTACGCGGGCTGGCCCTTCATCGCGGGTCTGCTGCGCGATCTGCGCCGCGGCGCGGTGAGCATGGACCTGCTCGCCGGCAGCGCCATCCTGCTGGCTTACACGGCAAGCCTGGTCGAGACCGTGCGCGGTGGTGCCCATATCTGGATCGACGCTGCGGTCATGTTCGTCTTCCTGCTGCTCGCCGCACGCCAGCTCGAAACCTGGGCACGGCGTCGCGCGCGTGCGCGCACGGAGGCGCTGGCGCAGGCCGTGCCGGCGTTCGCCTGTCGCGAAGGCGACGACGGAAGCGCGGAGCGCATACCCGCGTCGCAGGTTCGCGCCGGCGATGTGCTGCGCGTCGCGGCGGGCGAAGCACTGCCCGCCGACGGCGTGCTGCTGGATGCGCCCGCGGCGCTGGACGAGTCCCTGCTCAGCGGCGAAGCACTGCCACAGCGGCGCGAGCCCGGCGATCGCGTGCTGGCCGGCAGCAGCTGCAGCGATACGCCGCTGCGCCTGCGCGTGAGCCAGGCCGGTGCAGCGACGCAGCTGGCTGCGCTGGTGCGTCTCGTCGACCAGGCCCAGGCACAGCGGCCGCGGCTGGCGCGACTGGCGGATCGCGTCGCGGCATGGTTCATCGGCGGCCTGCTGGCGGCTGCGGCCCTCACGTTCGCGCTGTGGTGGCCGACGGATCCGGCGCGCGCGTTCGAGATCATGCTCGCCGTGCTGGTCGTCAGCTGCCCCTGCGCGCTGTCGCTGGCGGTGCCGGCGGCGCTGGCCGCGGCCCAGGACAGCCTGGCCCGGCTTGGTGTGCTGGTCCTGCGCGCCGATGCGCTGGAAACCCTGGCCCGGGTCGACGTGCTGCTGCTGGACAAGACCGGCACATTGACGACATCGCAGTCGCCATTGCGAGAAGTATCACTTTATTCATCGCACGATCGCGCGCAGGTGCTGCAGCTCGCCTCGGCGTTGCAGGCCGGTGCCACGCATCCGCTGGCCGCGGCCTTCGCCGAGGCGGCGAATGAGCCGCTGGCCGTCAGCGACTGGCGCCGCGTCGCCGGTCAGGGCGTGCAAGCCAGCTTCGCCGGTCGTTCCTATCGCCTGGGACGCGCCGAATTCGCCGTCGGCGGCAGCGACGACGGCGCGGTCTGGCTCGGCGACGGGCACAAGGCGTTCGCGCGTTTCGGCATAGGCCAGCACCTGCGCGCCGACGCCGCAGCGATGGCGCAGGCCCTGCGCGCACAGGGCGTGCAGCTTGAACTGGCCAGCGGCGATGCCGCTGCGGCCGTGGGTGAGATCGCCGCGGCATTGGGCATCGCCCAGTTCCGCGCACGCCAGTCCCCGCCGGACAAGCTGGCACGGGCGCGCGAACTGCAGGCCCAGGGCCGCGTCGTGGCGATGCTCGGCGACGGCATCAACGACGCGCCGGTGCTGGCCGGTGCGAATGTCTCGTTCGCCTTTGCCGAGGGCGCCGTGACCACGCATCGCGCGGCCGACTTCCTGCTCACCGGCAGCAGTCTGCTGCGCGTCCCCGAAGCCATCGCCATCGCCCGCCGCACACGCCGCATCGTGCGCCAGAACCTGGCCTGGGCGCTGGCCTACAACGCGCTGGCCCTGCCCCTCGCGGCGGCCGGCTGGATCGCGCCGGGACTCGCGGCCCTGGGTATGACCACATCGTCGCTGCTGGTCGTGCTCAACGCGCTGCGCCTGCGCCGGGTGAAGACATGACGATCCTGCTCCTGCTGGTTCCCATCAGCGTGCTGCTGCTCGGTGCCGCGATCGCGGCATTTGTCTGGGCCGTGCGCAGCGGCCAGTTCGACGACCTGGACACGGCGCCTCTGCAGATACTCGCCGACGACCCGAATCCGTCCGATGCCGATTGACTGGCTCGCCCTATCGGCGGCGCTGCTCAGCGGTCTGGCCGGCAGCGTGCATTGCATCGCCATGTGCGGCGGCATTGCGACCGGGCTGGGCTCGCTCGCGGGCCAGGGCAGACCCGATCTCGCCGCCGCTGCACGCATCAATATCGGGCGCGTGGGCGGCTACGTGCTGGCCGGCGCCCTGGTCGGCGCGTTCGGCAGCGGTCTGCTGCGCTGGGCGCCGCAGGCCGGCCTGGGTTTGCGCATCGCCCTTGGCGCGGCGCTGATACTGGTCGCGCTGCGCCTGCTCGACAGCGGCCGCCGCCTGGCCGTGCTGCATCGCACGGGCGCGCACCTGTGGCAGTGGCTGGCACCGCTGCGGCGCCACCTGCTGCCGGCCACGACCCCGCTGCGGCAACTCGGACTGGGCCTGATCTGGGGCTGGATGCCGTGCGGCCTGAGCACGGCGCTGCTGTTCACTGCCTGGCTGCAAGCCGATGCGCTGCAGGCAGCGCTGCTGATGCTGGCCTTCGGCCTGGGCACCTTGCCGGCGATGCTGCCGTTGAGCTACAGCGGCCAGCGCCTGGGCCGACTGCTGACCGCGCCGGCCTGGCGCCGCGCCAGTGGTGTCGGCGTGCTGCTCGCCGGTGTGCTGACCATGGCGGCACCGTGGCTGATGCAGGTGCCCGCGCTGCACGGGCTGCTCGCGGGACTGGGCTGCCGGACGAGTTGAGCCAGGGACGTTCTGAGCAAGTCCCGGCACTACCGCTGCTGTACTCGGCACCCGATGTCCAAACCCCGCCAGACGCCTGCTGCGCAGGCCGTTGGCCGGCCGGCCCGTCGGGCGTTCATGGCGTTCAGAACCTGTGGTGCGGGGCGACCACGCTTCACCCGGCCCGCGGGGCCGTTCAGCGTCGCATGCTACGTCACGCCCAGCACGGTCAACGTGCGGCGCGCGACAGCGGCAGCACGTTATCGAGCGCACCGTCGTGGTTATCGAAACACCGCGCGATGACCCGCAGCAGGAAACGCCCGGTCGGCGTGACCGTGATCAGGCCAGGCTGCAGCCTGACGAGGTCCTGCGCGGCCAGTGGCGCGAGCTGTGCCAGCGTCGCGGCGAACGTCGTGTCGAAATCCAGCCGGTGGCGCGCCCCGAAAGCCGCGGTATCCAGGCGCGCGTGGCACATGATCTGCTGTATCGCGTCGCCGCGGATCACGTCATCCGGACTGAGGTTCAATCCGCGCGCCAGCGGCAGGCGGCCGGCGTCGAGTGCGGCGCAATAGCCGGAAAGCTCGCGCTCGTTCTGGCTGTAGCTGGTGCCGATATGCGAGATCGCGCTGACGCCCAGGCCGATGAGATCGCAGGCCGCGTGCGTGGAATAGCCCTGGAAATTGCGCTGCAGCTGGCCATGCTGCTGAGCGGCGACGAGTGCATCGCTGCGGCGCGCGAAATGGTCCAGCCCGATGTACGAATAGCCGGCCTCGCCCAGTGCCTCGACCGCGCGGCCCAGCAGCGCATTGCGCGTCTCCCCATCGGGCAGGTCTTCGCTCCTGATGCGGCGCTGGGCGCGGAAGCGTTCCGGCATGTGCGCGTAGCCGTAGACGGCGACGCGATCCGGCGCCAGCGCGATGACCTGGCGCAGGGTTTCGCCGAAGCCCTCTACGGTTTGCAGCGGTAGCCCGTAGATCAGGTCGATGCTGACGGAGCGCATGCCGGCAGCGCGCGCCGCTTCGACCACGTTGCGCGTCTGTTCGAGGCTCTGCAGGCGATTCACGGCCTGCTGCACGCTGCGGTCGAAATCCTGCACGCCCAGCGAAACGCGGTTGAAGCCCAGTCCGGCCAGCGCGTGCACGTAGTCCGCATCGGCGCTGCGCGGGTCCAGCTCCATGCCGGCTTCGAGACGACTGCCGTCGGCCAGGCTGAACTGCTCGCGCAGGCAGCGCAAGAGCCGTTCCAGTTGCGCCGCACTCAGCAGATTGGGCGTGCCGCCGCCGAAATGCAGCTGGAGCACTTCGCGGTCGCGATCGAACAGCGGCGCGGTCAGCCCGGCCTCGCGCTGCAGATAGGACACGTAGGACTCGCTTCGGGCCGGATCGCGGCTGACGACGCGCAGGCAGCCGCAATAGAAGCACGGCGAAAGGCAGAAAGGCACATGTACATACAGCGACAAGGGCCGCGGGATCGGATCACTGTTGCTGTGCTGCACGGCGTCTGCATAGTCGCCAGGGCCGAACTGCGGCGTGAACGCCGTGGCCGGCGGATACGAGGTATAGCGCGGGCCGGGCCGGTCGTAGCGGGCGAGCAGCGCGGCGTCGAAAGTCGTGGCGGCAGGTCGAGGGTTCATGCGCGCACGATGCGGCAATAGCCGGGCTTCCGCCTTGATCCGGATCAACCGGCCGACACGGACGGATTCGCGTCAGCGCCGAGGACCGGCTGGTGCGGGACCCGAGGCCGACCGGTGAACGGAACTGCGCCAACTACGCCTCGGCGCGGCACTGTGCGATCGTAGGCGACGCGGTGCCGGCGTTGCGAACGGTCTCCGAGGTTGCGTGACCGTGATTGGGCACATCGCATCAAGTCCGCTTGATGCGGATCAACACGCGACGCCCGGTCACCCGCTAGCAATGAACTCCTCCGCCTTTGTACCCACGGTTCGGACCACGCCCACGATGAATGGAGAACTCCTGCCCGGACTCGCCGCCGCCCTTGGTGGAGGACTGCTGCTGGGCATCGAACGCGAGCGACGCAATTCGATGAATGGCGCGGCCAACCGAGCCGGTGTCCGCACGTTCACCACCGCGGCACTGATCGGCGCCTGCTGCATGCTGCTCAACGACGTGGCTGTCGCCATCGGTGGACTGGCCACGACTGCATTGGCGCTGTCTGCCTATGTCCGTCAGGAGGACGACGACGCCAGTCTGACCACCCCGCTGGCCATGCTCGCGACATTTTTTCTCGGCGCGTTGTCGTTGAAGGATCCACGGCTCGGCGCAGGGCTCGCGGTAGCACTGGCCATGCTGCTGCATAGCGAGGAAGCGCTGCACCACTTCGTGCGGCGCGTACTCGACGCGCGCGAGCTGAGCGACGTGATGCTGTTGGCCACGTCGCTGCTGATCGTATTGCCGCTGCTCCCCGACCACCCCGTCGATCCGTGGTCCGCGGTGAATCCACGCCAGGTCTGGCTGATTGCAGTGCTGGTCATTGCCATCAATGCCGCCGGCCACGTCGCGCTGCGCGCGATGGGCGCGCGACTGGGACTCGCGATCGTGGGACTGCTGGGCGGTTTCGTATCCAGCGCCGCCACCATCGCCGTGATGGGACAGCGCGCGCGCGCGGATTCGTCGCACCTCCAGGTTTGCGTTGCCGCGGCACTGTTTTCCTGCGTGGCCACCGTGTTGCAGCTCGCCCTCGTGATCGGACTCGTGTCCATGGACATGCTGCGGCATCTGGCGCTGCCTCTGATTGCGACCGCCATGACCACGGCGGGCATCGCGGGATATCACGCATGGCGCGGACGAGCGATCGTTCCGGGCGAACTGCCACCGACCCTGGCGAGTCATTTTGCCCTGCCTCATGCCCTGCTGTTTGCCGGAATCGTCGCGCTCTCGCTGCTGTTTTCCAGCTGGCTACGCGAGTGGCTCGGCGACGCCGGCGTGATGGCGACGGCCGCCTTGACCGGACTCATCGACGTGCATGCCGCGGCGATCGGCGTCGCCAAACTGGTCAGCGACGCCCACGTGCCACCGCCTACGGCAAGCTATGCCTTGGCGGTGGCTTTCAGTGCCAACTCGCTGATGAAATGCATGGCGGCCGGCGTCGGCGGAAAGCGCTACGCCCTGCAGGTCGCGGGCGGCGTTCTCGCCATCAACGCGACCCTGGTGTCGGCGATCTGGTGGTGCGGCTGACGGCAACGCACGTCGGCAAGCCACGGACCAGCACAACAACGACATTGTAAACATGTTGTATAAAATGATATTTATATCACTAAATACTTGATCTCGATCAGCGAGAGTCAAGCGTGCACCACTCGGCTCCGCACCATCGTTCAACAAGCAGGACTCCCGGACACGGGGACTACGAGCGCTTGCCGATAGCGTCGGTCGACATAGACGAACTACCTCCAACGACAGATATACGAAAGCCATCGTCGAAAGTAGCGTAGTGGTTCTGATTGATAGACCGTCGCACGCCGCACTCGACCGAGGCCCCCATGAACCGTATTCGCATCGCCACTTCCATCTGCGCCGCCCTGTTGACCCTCTCGGCATCCGCTGCAGCGCCGCCCAGACATATCGAGCGGCGCGTAAACGACCCTGCCCTCGACTCGATTCAAGAACTCGAAGGAACCCGCCCGTTCGTCAACACGACCAACAGCGAGTCCACGATCGCCGGTTTCGGTGCAACCCTGGTCTCGGTATTCCGGACCGTCGGCGCGGAACTGGAACGCGATGACCAGGGCGTGCTTCGCTTCACCCGCAATCTGCGCCTGGGTTACAGCTACTCCCGGGACAATGGGCTTACGTGGCGCAGCGAACATCTGCCACCGCTTCCCGGAAGCTCGACGACGCTCGGCTACGGCATGGTCGCGTCGGACCGTCGCGGCCGTTTCTACGCAAGCGGCCTGGGACTCGATGCATCCGGGCGCACGACGGTCACACTGAACACTGCAATTGCCAACCGTCTGAAGTTCGCACCGGCGACAGCCATCGACTCGACGGGGAGACCGGACCGCCCCTGGCTGGCCGTCGGACCATCCCCGGCCGTGAAAGACCGCGACAACGTATATCTAAGCTGGGTCAGCTTTGACGACAGCACGGGCGCGAGCGTATTGCGCTTCGCAAAGTCACTCGACGGTGGCGCAACCTTCATCACGAAAACCCTTTTTGCTCCGTCGCTGGACCCGAATCCGGCGAATCCGCAAAACGCCGTGCAGTTCCCCACGATCGCCGTCGACCCGTCCAGCGGGCGCATCTACATAGCATTCCTGCAATTTGGCTTCGTCTCCAACGACTACATCCGCATCCTCTCGTCCGATGATGCAGGCGAGACATTCCAGCCGCTGAGCTTCCATCGTCCGGACGCTCCCTCGCCTGAGGTCTACCCGGTTGTCCAGCCCGGCACTTACACCGAATGCGGCGCAACACGCTTCGATCCGCCCGGAGGCGGCTCCCCGCAGTTCTTTCCCAATAGTGTGCTGACGGTGCATGCGGGCCCCGACATCGGCAGTTCGGCCAGCGGTGCGCCGCGCTACGTGCACGCGACACGCGTGAATCTTCAGCCGATGATCGCCGCGACCAAAGGCGTGCTTCATCTGACCTGGTCCAACTCCACGAGCAGCACGTTCGGCGAACCGACATCGGGCGCCGACATTCTGTACATGCATTCGGACAACGGCGGCACTACCTGGTCAGCAGCAAAGCCGGTCAATGCCCCCGCGTCTGCGGCGGGCCGCAGCTTCACACCAACCATCGCAGTGGGCGCACTACCGTCTGTCGGCGGTTTTTCCGCCGCGCTCTCGCCTCGCCTGGTTCACATCACGTACTACACCCAGGAAGCCGATGGCACCCTGAGCGTGAATCTCGCCCAGTCCAAGGACGGTGGCGGAACGTTCATGCAACCCAAAAAACTGAATGCTTCGCCGCTGATACTGGCTCCGACCAACATTCCATTGCCGACATCGGCCAATCCGTATCAGACGACCAACTATGACCGGCTCGCAGGAGCGTGTTCGTCGTTGGGCGAGTACATGGGCCTGAACGTCGGTATCGGACGGCTCCATGCGGTCTGGGGAGACTCCCGCGATACGATCCGGCAGCCGGACAACGCACTGGATCCGATTGCCGGCCAGCTCCATTCGAAGGAAAACGTGTACTTTGCCAATCCTCCTATTTTCTAGTCCTTCATCGCGTTCGCGGGCGTCGCAACCGCACCGCGCGCGTGCTGACTGAGACATTTCGCCGCCGGGCGCTCCGAAAAGGATCGCTCGTGGATTTTCCGGTTCCTGAAAAGCCGCGGTTCCGGGCCATGAGAATCCAGCTGTGGTCGCTGGATTCCGGACCATTGAAGGCGGTGCGGATGCTCGTTTGACGTGGGCCATCCTCGCGGTTCTTGCCGCGAAGTTCCCATGGCTCAATCGAGGCTTCCCATACGTCAAAATCGCAAGTTGTTGCGGTTACATTTCGAGGAAGGGCTCAGCCTGCGCGTTAGCGCGCGAGCGCTGGGACAGTCAAAACCGCGCACACGGCCCAGTCATGCCGATTCGTGCGCGAACTGTCGCACGAAAGGCGTGCCCCGGCAGTTGTTGTGGAGCGAGTATCGCGAGCAGTATGTCGACGGCATCGGCTACAGCGTCGTCCACAACCAGCTGCCGGCTTACCTGGGCAGCCGCGACGTGGCCTACCGGGGATTCAAAGGGATTATCTGTTTCTCAACAATGGCGCGCTCTACCCGCGAGTTTTTACCAGCACCAACAATCGCAACGACGCGCATCTCGACGAGCGCACCGTCCGCCAACAGCACGGCGTTACCCACTGCGGTCCACGCCGGATAGCCACTGCTGAAATATTCATTGTGTATTTCAAGGAACTTATTGATTTCGGATTTAAACTGAAGTGAGCTTTTCGCCTCGCTATGGAAGGTCATGACTTCCACGACGTCATCCATCGTGGCACCGGCCGTAGCAAGCGCCATCTTTACCCTTTCAAACATCCAGCGAACTTTCGCCTCATAGCTATCGCCTTTCGCGGCAGGAACGCCCGATACGATCACGGTATCTCCGGCACGAACGGCCGGCGCGTAATGATAGTCATCGTATGCACGATCCAAGCCTGCCGGAATGACGATGGTCTTTGAAGCCAGATGCGGCTGCGACGCACAAGCCGACAAAAAGAATGACAAGACTACATAGGCAATGTAACGCACGACGGAAAACCTCCTATTTGGAAATTCTACTGATCTATCTGCAGGCGCATCGTCAGCAGACCAACGGCCTGGTTGCCGCTGGTAAAGTCAGAGCTGACACGTTCTGCCGATGCTCACGTGAATCGTGTCACCGTGACCTTCATCAAGAGAAAATCGCGCCAAAAGATCCGGCGCCCGATCTGGAACCTTCTTCCGCGACATTCCTGCGAGTTCATCTTCAGACCGGGCCCGAGCCCACAGCCGGATTTCCCACGGGACAAGTTCGTGCGTTGGTGCGTTTGCATTTCTGAATGAGCTGGCGTCCACCTCGTATTAAATGGCTTAGGGAACCTCTGACCACATCGAGATTTGCTTTTGATTCCGGAGCCCCCCCTTGACAAGGAGGTGAAGAGTGATCGCTCAGAACCGCAGGTTCTGATCACTCTGACCGCCCAACGGGCCGGACCCCGCCAGATGCCTGCGCAGCAAGCGTTGGGCGGGGTTGTGGAGATGGGGTGATGAGTACTGGAGCGGCAATACCAGGACTTGTTCAGAGCTTCCTTGGGATCATCCAGGTGCGATCCGGGCTATGGCTGGAACCCATTCCGAAAAATGACATCGCCGTTCTCTTGCCTCCAACGTTGCAAGTACGACACCAGCGCCGACGCTGTCTGGGTCGACACAGGCTGGCGTGCCTGGTTCATCTTGTTGACGCCATGGCAGCCGTCGCAGGCGCGAATTTCACCGGGCTGCAACGTCACCCAGTAGCGCTCGAGAACCACGGGCACTTTCGCCGGTGACAGGGTCTGCCAGGTCATCGCACGGCGTGCCGGCACCACCACGACGGCCGAGCCGTCGGATTCGATCGGCACACTCGCTGCGGGATCGGCCGCGGCGTGCGGATTCTGTGCCATGGCAGCGGGGTCGTGCAGATGCTGAGCGATCGGCCGCCGGCCTCGGCTGGGATTGAAATATCCGCGAATCTGGTCAGCCTGGAACAGCTGCAGCCAGGCCAGGTCGTAGATCGTGCCCGGCACGACCTGCCCGGCCGCATTGCGCTCGAGTGTGGTGCGGCCGCCCGGTACCCGAAGATTGAACGGCTGCTGGCGATCGGCGTCGTCGCGCGCGGTCGCGTCGCGCACGACGATCAGGCCAAGTCCGCGGTCACGCAGGAAAGCGCGAAACGTTTCCGGATCGACGCCGGCCTGGGTGAACGCGGCGCGCTCCGGCGCTTCCAGAGCGAACGCGGGAGCCGGCGGCGCCGGACGCACGCGCACTTCGACCGGCGAGAATTCCCACAGTGGACCATCGAACACGAACGTGCCGAAGTTGACGGTGCGCCGCATCGTCGCGTCGTCGGTCAGCGGGGTCGCGCCGGCCTTGAGCTTGCCGTTGCCGGCATCGACGAGCAGTTTGAGGCGGAAGCGGTAGTTGGGATCGGCCACCTCATCGCGCGAAGACACGATGTTCTGTGCGCTCGTGTGCGAGGCAATCACGCGCAGATCGGGCGTATCGAGCACGAGCGGGTCGCGGTAGCTACCCGTGTTGTCAGCGGTGACCTGCGCAAATGCAACGTCCTCCGGATTGACCGAAGGCGGACTGCACCAGCGCATCAGCCTTCCACCGGCGTGATACCCGAACTCGGGAGCATCCGTCGCATAGAAACAGCCCGGCGCGCGCGGGTTCTCGGCGATATGCAGCAATCCCCCGTCATCGTCGATACGGACGGGGTCGGCCGACGCGTAGTCCACCAGGCGGCTGTCGTTGGTGAGGCGGCGAAAGAAGAAATTCGCCAGCTCATGCCGACCCATGTGATTGAGCACTTCTTCCTTTGTACCGTCCTGGTGAATTTCCCACGGCAGGAAGAAATTGAACGAGTGAGTGTTCTGGTTCGGCAGCGGATTGAACTTGTGTTCCGGGTAGACGTCGGTGCCGGCGCTGGAGATCGTCGCGCTGCCGGCGCTCTCACTG
Organism: Lysobacterales bacterium; assembly: GCA_038207515.1. Classification (GTDB taxonomy): domain Bacteria; phylum Pseudomonadota; class Gammaproteobacteria; order Xanthomonadales; family Rhodanobacteraceae; genus Tahibacter. The sequence continues at coordinate 12,926 of JBBQZR010000047.1, forward strand.
ACCCAGTTGAAGGTGTCCGGCCCTTCCTGCTGATCGCGTTCCATGTGGTCCCAGCGCGTGAAGACGACACGGCCGAAGCTGTCCACCAGCGGGTTGAACGCGCCCGACGGCGAATGGTTGAGCAGCGACACCTGCCCCGTCGCATCAAGCTTCCACAGCCCGGTGACCGTCGCAGTCGACTCGTATTCGTCCTGCTGCGGATACAGATGGGCTGCACCATTGCGCGGACGATCGGACGTGAAAATCAGGGAGCCGTCGCTCGCGTAGGTCGGCTCGATGTTGTTGTAGTCGGCCGGCTGTCCGGCGACGCGCGAGACGCTCAGCGCACCCTGAGGATCGAGTAGACCGGGCCCTGTGACCTCGTACATCTGCCAGCGTGCAGGCGTCCCCTTGACGAGGCTGAACACGGCACGCGACGCACTCCAATGCACGCTCGCGTCGCGTACCGCGATCGACAGCGGTCCGCTTTGATTTGCCGTTGCGACACCAAGTCCCGCCTCCCGCGTGATGTTGCGCAATGCGCCATTGGGGTAGCGTATCCACAGATCGCCACCGCGCCCCGCCGACGACGGTCCCGGCGGGTGCGTACCGAACACCGCACCGATCGTCGCGAAATCGTTCTGGATCGGAAACACGGTCACGAACAGAATCGGATGTGGCGTCGTTTGTGCCTTGGCTACGCACGTGAGCGAAGCGAAACCCGCGCTGATCAGCGCGGTAAGGAAACGTAATGTCGGTCGCATCGGTTTCTCCGTGAAAAGGAAGCGCCCGATGGCCATGGACCCGAGACTAGGGAGGCGGCCGCTCGTATGCGCCGCGATGAGTCTTGCACGGTGCTGTGCCGGGCAATACCTGTCGTTGGACAGGGCCTGAGCGATCCCGGCACAGGCGAAACCTCATGTCATGGGCGCGTTGCCTGCCGCCATGAATTGGGCTGGCGAATTCCTTCACGACGTCAGCATGTCATCACAGGGAGAAGCTACTTCTCGCGCAGGACGACAGGGGGCCTGGCTGGCGCCCCAATGGTTCGACTACCTGACCATGCTGTTGACGATATGCCCGAACGCCTTGACTTCGTTCAGGGTACGCGTGCCAACAAGGACTTCATTGCCGGAATTTCCTTCAATCGTCCAGAAATGTTTTTTGTCCTGATCGTAGGCCAGCACCAGGGCGGTGTGATTCATGGAACCGTCCCCATCGGAATCAAGCCCAAACCAGTCGCCTTGTTTGACCATCCATGGCGCTTGCCATGTCTCATAAAGTCCGCCTGCCAGAGCAAACCGCTGTTGCATGTCCTCGGTGTTGCTCGGCGGCGAGCCATTCCAGTTCAGATACGCTTTCGTCACCCAACTGTAGAACTCGGAACACCACATCTCGCCGAAATCAGCGCCGTAGCGCGTGCCATCAGGATTTCGCCAGGGGAAGCCCGGTAACGTGTATCCGTATCCCACCAGTTGGTACTTGTTGTCGTTGAACTGCTTGAGTGCACTGAGCACGATCTTTGCGGCAGCCTTGTCCTTCGCCGTCACGCCGGTCGTCGTCGAGTAATAGTGCGTCGTCCACGCGGTGAAGACGCAATAGGGCTCGCAGAAGTAGAACCTGAACATCGCGCGGTAGGGAGTGTTGCTGGTCAGTCCCGTGATATTGACCTTGACCAGCCCATCCTCGTGGTACGTAGCCGGAAGACCGGCGATCAACTTTGCTGTCTTACTCATGGTCAGCGGTTCCAGCCAGACATCCGCCTTGATCGGCGTACCCATGCGTTGAGCGGGACGAACCTGGCTGTCATTGAGTCGGACCACCGCCGAAAACGAGTTGGTCGTGACGTCGAAGCCCGAACCGGTGTAGTACGGGATGGCATCGTCGACACCGGCATCGCAATTGTCATCGACACCGTTCTGCGGGTATTCCTCGTTCCGCGGATGGATGGCCGCGTTGAAATCGTTGCAGTCGCCTGCTTTCTCTATCCAGCCTGCGGGGCAATACAAATCGTTCGTGCTGGTCAACTGTGTAGACGGTGCACCCATGCGCGCATAGCCGTCTCCGTCCCAGTCTGCGGACGAGGCATAGCAAGCATGGCTAGTCGTTGCGCTCGCTGGTGCGCTCGCGCCGAGCAGCGAGAATACCAGTAGCGAAGCGCTGAGGGATGACTTCAGTAAAGCGTTTCCGTTCATTGTGTTTCCTGTGGTTATCGAGCATCAAACTTCTATCTCACGAGCGTGTCTCTTTCAGACGCTCGCGTGCGCACACGTCGCACGTAACCGGATCGTTACCACCGACCGTGCTTTCGATCGCGCAGGCATGCCGCGCCCGCACCGGCGTTCACGGCGCACTCTCCAATCTAACGAGAACCGTTTCCTCCAGCACCTCCCCATTGGAGGGGGACGCTCACGCTTGTTCGCGCACACAGAGTCCACGAAAAACATCGGTGCCATGCAGCGCTTACGCTGGTGGGTGATTGCGATGCCCTGGAGCGGGAGGAGCTCCTTGACAAGCCAACCACGCGGTCAACGTACACGCATGGCTGCGGATGGCTTCGCTGTACCGCGATGGCTTTTGCAGTATTGACCCAACAAATCCGGCAGAGATTGCCCGGAAAGCAGGATTGACACTGCTTTCCGGGCATCTTACTCGCCGGTACTCTGCGTCAGCGGCGCATACAATCAGGACACATCGTCACCGTGATCAATTGTTGAACTGCTCCAACTACCGTATCACCCATTTTCTGCGACGGCTCGCCAGGCCTTGCCCATTGCATGTAAGCACCTCCAATGTTCCAGGCGACACCACGTACGGAACTCATCCCGGTATTGGCTACCGCGGAGCGAATCTCGCTCTTCCAGTCCCCACCTCCAGCCAGAGCCACGATCGGGGCATACCCGACATTCACGACGGCAAAGATCGCGCTACCTACTGCAGAGTTTTTTATGTTTGTGAGTAGAGGCCCGCCAGCCTGCCACGCCAAAGCGCCACCCTTTGAGTACAGCGCTGTTGCCAAACCATTGTTGACTCCACCAATCACTGCCGACAGGCCGACTTGACCGGCCTGGAATGGCTTTCCGGAGGCCATTTGAGCTCCGATATTGGACGCAGCAGAGCTCACTGAACCGGCGAGTCCGTTGCCTAACGCTCTCGTGACCACGGGAAGTGCCGGCGTCGTATTCGCGACGGGCAGCAATATTCCAGTGCTCGCCGGGCCTGCCATCAACACCCCGGCGGCCACCGACGGCGCAAGCGCGGCCGCGGTGCTGACCTGCGTCAGCACGATCGCGTTGATGAAGTCATTCATGGAGTCCGGCCACTTGTACGAAGCAGCGTAGGACGCATCGGTACATTTGGGTCCAGTGCACCACATCTTTTCCCAGTCGTTCTTCGGCCCACGCGTCCCCGACGCGCAGCGCGCGTCGGACGGTACGGCCGCACAGTACTGCGGCCAGCTCGGCGTCACCACCACCTCAGGCGCACTGCCGATATCAATATAGCCAACGTCGACCACTACCGCCTGTCGAGCCCCCGAATTCAGGCTTTTGCGGCCGGGTTTGGCGGTTGGTAGCTTTTCGGTGCCAATCGCGGGCAGGCGCTCGTTGTACTGAGCCAGACTCTTGTTGATTTCGCGACTCTCATCGAAGATGCGACCGCGGTATCCATCGACGCCGCCGTTGAAGTAGGTGTCGCCCGTGTCGAGGAAATCTTCCCACGACGGATCGTACGGATGCTCCGTACCCGTTGCCTCCTGGAACCCTGTGGGATCTGTGTTTCGCAACGGGTTATTGCTGACGTAGGAATACGGATTCCACGTGTCCGATCGACCGAGCTCCGCCACGACCGGGTCCGCCGTCAGGAAGCGCGACAGCAATGGGTCGTAGATGCGTCCGCCCATGTTGATCAACCCGAGCTCCGCATCGTCGTCATGGCCGGTATAGCCTTCGGTGACTGAAGCCGCCTGTACGCCGTCGTAGCTATCGGACAACCAGCTCGGGTTTCGCGTCAAGCCAAACGCGTCATAGCTGCGACGCTCTTTCACGGAGGCCTTGGGCTTGCTCGCACCGGGAGCCGCGGCATCGAACGTGACAGTATCGGTGGATCCCAGATGGTCGGTATGCAGATAGCGAACGCTCTTCTTAACCACCGCCTGGGCGCCGGCGGCCTGCTCATAGGGAACGACGGCCAGTCCCGGAACCAGCAGGCGGTGTTCGGTGCTGGTCGCGCTTCGCACGGCCTCGTACATACCGCCCACGTAGGTGGTGACCTGGTTTTGCGTCGACTTGCGAACGCGATTCCCCTCAGGGCCGTACAGAAACTGCGCTCGAACGGTGCCGGCAGAGTCGAGAATCGACGCCGGCAAGTTCAATTCGTTGTAGGAGAAAGTCAGGCGCGAACGCGTCGTCTGATTACCGACGGCATCGTATCCGTAGTTGCGCTCGCCCGACGCTGCACCACCGGTAACGGAGGTCACGCGCGTGGGCCGAGCCAAATCGTCGTAGTGATAGGTTCCGCGATGCGTATTGGAGCGCAAGTTGCCCAGCTTGTCGTAGGTCCAGCTTTCCCACGGCGTGTTGATATTGCCCATGGACATCGCGGATACGCGATTCAGATGGTCGTAGGCGAAGGTCTCCGTTGCCCCCTGCGCAGTGTCGATCCGCGACGTCAGATTCGCCTCGCCGTCATAAACGAAATTCAGATAGCCCGGAATCTCGCAGAACGCGCATTCGTCGTTGGGAGCACGCTGCATGTACTGGGTAGAAAGCTTGCCGCGCCAATCGTGCAGGGTGAGCTTGCTGACGCCATCACCGGTAGTCGACCACATCACGCGGTTTGATTCGTCTGTCTGGTCAATACGAAAAATCGAGGTGGCAGCACCGTTTTCCACAAGATCGATCTTGGCCAGCTGACCGTTGTTGCCGGTGGCCGTGGCATACCCGTAGCGAAGTTTGACCGGACTGCTTTGACCCGGAAGCTTCGGGTATTCGACGGTATCCAGGCGCCCGGCAACGTCGTAGCCATACTTCAGCGCGTAGCTCTGGGTGACGCCCGCGGTGGTTTCCGACGGCATGATGTACTTAGTGGCTTCCAGCCGGCCGTACGTATCGTAGCTGTACTCCGAACGCGTCCGCTGCTTGGACTGCCCCAGCGTGTAGTCGTCGCGTGTGATGTTCGCGAGCTTGCCGATGCCTTTGCCGCTCGCCGTGTCGTACTCGTAGTCGACGTAGGCGAGCTGCTGCGCGTTGCCCTGGGTGACCGAGACATAATCGATACGGCCAAGTACATCGTAGACGTGGCTCGCCGCTCTGCCGTTGGCGTCGCCGGAACTGATGACCTGATTGAATGCATTGTAGGTGAAGCGCTCCTCGCCACGCGCCGAGTCCGTGCGCGACAGCAAATTGCCTCGGCTGTCCCACTCGAATTTCGACAACGTGCGGCACGGCGACGCGACGGTGCATTCCTGCGAATCGACACTATCGATTTTGCTGCTGGCCAGCAGGCCGAACGGACCGGTCACAAAGCTGCGGATCACCTGGTCGGGAGTTCCCTGCGCCTCGACGGAACGTCCGAGGTGACCCGCGGCATCGTACTCTTTCACCGATACATTGCCGCGCGTGTCGGTATAGGTCACTTTGCGGCGATCGTATTTCCAGGTACGCCGGTAGCCGCCGGGCTCGGTTTGCTCGAGCTTCCGGCCGCGACTGTCGTACACCATGCTGATCGCCGCCGGCTCGGGCTGGCCCACGCGTACCGATTGACTGCCATGCCTGGCTGGCAGCCCTTGCGCGTTGTACGACGTTGAGCGGTAGCGCATGTCGCCTTCGAAACCGCGATAGCGTTCGACCACCTGGCGTCCAGCGTCATCCACGACGGCGATCTGGACTCCGCCTGCCGAGTCGCGGGTTTGGACCCGAGGAAGGGTTCTCCCTCCCACACCCAATTCGATTCCATAAGAAGTAGTTACGTCCGAACCCGTGGGAGATCGGACAAGCACGGGCCTGCCCAGCGAGTCGTATTGCATGTACGTCTGCAGGCCGTTGGTTGTGTCTTCGACAATCATTGGTACGCCGAACAGACGGTCATAGCGAACTACCGAAGTGTGGCCAAGCTCGTTTTTGAATGCATGCGGGAAAACTCCGTCCGTCTCATACGTCACACACGACGAACGGGTAGTTCCATTGGTCTCGTCTGTCTGCACCGTATTGACGACGTGACCAAAGCGATCGCGGGTGTATACCGTCGACAGCACTGCGTCGGAACCCTGTCCCCCATAGCTGCTCGTCTTGCGAGGCAGCATGGTCGGCGCTCCGGCCGATGCTGTGTCGTACTCATCGATAGCGGTAGTGAACGTCTTTGAGCACTCGGCACTGCTGCACGGGGCGTTGGTTTGCGTCACTTGAACGCTGGAGGGACGCGACACGAGCCAGCGCGCCTCATCGGCCGCGTAATAGTTCGTCGTCGTCGTGGTCTGGTACTGCCCGGGGCCGGAGAAGCTGCGCAGCGTGGTCACGTTGCCGTACTTGTCCATCGCGAGAACATCTTGATCGACTACGGTGTTGAACGGGGTGAGCTGCAGGCCGTTCAACTGTGCGATGGTCGCGGTCTTCAGGTCGCTGACGCTCGGCTGGCCAGTGCCGAATTCGTAGCTCCACGTTTCGGCCGTCTTGACGAAGTTGTATCGAAGCCCGACCCCACCCGTCGTTCCGGAGCCGGAATTGACCCGTGGATCGCGCTCGGTGGCCCATGCCTGCTTCACGCGCTCGAGCCAGCGACGGCCATCGGCCAGAGTGCCAAACGTCCAGGACTCGTCGAGGCGAGGATCGCGGCCGTAGTCGCGATTGCTGTAGAACGCCCGCTTGAAGATGTCGGGCTGGCTGCCGTCGGAAGGATAGGTTCGGGTGATGTGCTCGGCGAATCCCAGCCACTGCCGGGTACGCTTGTCGGTAATGCTGTTCCGATACTGGTATTCGGACACCATCTGTACCGTCGAACTGGCGCCCAGCAGCGCCGCATCACGCCGCATTTCGCGCACCACGTACTGAGGACCTATGGAACAGCTCTGGTTTGCTACGTCGCAGCTACCGCTCTTGTAGATCTCAGCGACCCATTTGCCGGACAGCGGCGCGTAGTCAATCGTATAGGTCGGAGCAGACTTGTTGATGCCTTCTTCGATACGAGTCAGCAGGTCAGGCGCGCGACTGGCAAGCTTGTGCCGGTAGTAGACAAGTGATGATGTGTCATTCGATTTATGATCGACCAACACCAGATCATCCAGCCCATCGCCATCTCCGTCGATGACGCGCGGCCCTTGCGCCGCGAGCCCGTTGTCTCCGGCGCTGTGTATGATCCGGCCGGAAAACGAAATGTTCGTGTTGATGAACCGGGCATCCGGACCCGCATTGAGGTTCGCTGACGTTATCAGCGCCCGCATTCCCCTGGACATCGGGAAGGTACCTGGCGGCGAATCAATTATCATCGGCGTGGTATCCGGCAGCAGCAGGTCTTGCCTGCCATCGCCGTTGTAGTCAATGACCACCGCATGCGAGAGGTTCGCCCGACCGCTCAGAGGAACAGACGCGGGGGTAGTCAGAACGCGAGCCGGATCGCGAAAGCCGCGCCCGGTATTGGTCCAGTAGTAGACGCTGTCTTCCGTAGATACGTTGGGGTTGAAATAGTTGGTCGCGAGATCCAGCAGGCCGTCCCCGTTGTAGTCGAGAAAGATGTGGTTTACATCCAGAATCCAGCTGGGCAAGCCTGCGTGAAATGCCGTCGGTGTCCCTGCGACATTTCCAGCGCCGAAGCTCAGTGCCATCAGTATCGTGGATCCCGACGGAGCAGGCTTGTATACAAGTTCGTCACGCCCGTCGCCATTCAGGTCCAGCGCGAATAGTTTTCCCGGCTTCACGCTACCGAGATTCGGTTGGTTGATGTGAATGCGAGGCCCGAATGCTTGCGTGTCGATCGTGCTCGGCGAAGGGTTCTCGACGCGAATGGCCGGATTGACGGTGCCGGACCTGAACCGGACGAACCAGTTGTGCTCGACCTCCACATTGTCCCAGATGCGCTCCACCAGGTCCTGGTAACCGTCACCGTTGAGATCGGCAAACAGCGCGGTCTGCCCATTGATGGCAGGCAGTTTGTCGTCCCACACGATGGGGCTATAGAAATTCGTGTCGACCGGTGCCAGTGCATTGCTGCGTGAAAGCAGTGGACCGACCGTGCTGAGCAGATTCGGAACAACCGGTAATATGTCAGCGTTGCCGTCCAGGTCATAGTCGAACAGGCTGAAACGAAGATTCTGCGAATACGGCTGAAGTATCTTCACATCGCCCGAGTACGGCTTCTGCGCCTGCGGCTGGCTCGGAATCAGGCGCCACGGACGCTGGCCGGCTCCGGGCAAGTTCGGCGCAATCGTGTCGCCCAGGAAAACGATGTCGTCGGCACCATCCCCGTTCGTGTCGGCTGCCGCTATCGCCTGTTCCTTGTCCTTGGGTGCCTCGGCGAGCTGCTCGATGCCATCTTCCAGCCCTTCTTTACCGAGTTGCCAGGCAAAGGTGGTGGGTGTCAGGCATACCGGCGAAATGCCGCCGCCGCTCGCACCACACTCCTTCAACGCGGTCATCTTGCTGAGGCCGGTCACGCCTTCGTTGTAGTAGCTGAACTCGTAACTTCTAGCATTGTGGAATTCAGCACCTACCGCGAGCTGCATCTCGACCTTTGTCATCAGCTTGTCGAGGCGCTGATTCGCTCCAAGCGCATATCTTCGGTTCCCGTCAGCGCGATAGCTGGAGTAGCTGAACTTGACCCGCCTGTCCCTTCCCGACGGTATCGGGTTGCCGTAGTAGATCGCATCGAGCCGGCGCTCAACAACATAGGTGCCCTGGGCCGGATCGTCGAAAGGCAAGGTTTGCTTGATGTACTTGAACTGCATTTCATCGCCGTGCACATTCCGTATGGCCGTGATGGGCCAGCTGGTACGCCGTGTTCCGATGAAGTCGACATCCCCGAGGCCATATTCGTAAACAAGACCATCTTTTCCCCACAGCACGAACCAGGTCGGCCCATCTTCGGCAAGGCCACCCGACCGGTACGAGACAATTTTCGCAAAGGTCTGCGGATTGGTGCGGTACTCCGTCAAGTGCTCGCCATAGGCTCCCGCAATCGCGACAAGCGGCGCTCCGTTGAGACAGAAGTTGTCCGTCTGGTCGAGCTGAACTCCCGCCGCTCGTCCGTCATACGCAATCGTCTTGCCGCAACGCGTAATGGCGCTCAGTCCTGTCAACGAGAATCCGACACCCAGGTAGCCGTTGCCGTTTTGCGAGTTGTACTCGATCGACAACGAAGGCGTCATCCCTTCTCGTCCGGGGACCGGCACCAGACCTATCCGGTACTGCGCACTGCCGTCGGCGGCGACGGTGAGCTGCCCACTGGTCTTGCCAACCGCAGCAGCGGCAGCCAGCGGAAGCACCAACGCAGCTCTGTCCGGGTCGTAGGCAGGACAAGAATCAATGGCAGCGGTCGCGCTTTCGGCTGCCAAGTTTGCAGAGTGGGTGAGTAATACCGCCACCGTCAATCGGGCGATAGCCCGTAAAAAACACGGTGAGCGCAACGGACCTGGGGGCCCGTTGTTTTGCCTCGATCGATACATTACCTATTCCTCGCGAATCACGCGCCGCCAAAATATTCGCTGCGTCAGCAACGCAGAGCTCTCACCTGTGAGCCCAGGTCGGCATCGTTCATGCTAGGCACAATCCGCTGGCCCGCTATCCCTCGTTGGGAATAGAGCCGTGACGTCAGGTGCTCGATGGCGGTTCCCGGCGTAATGTCCACGCCGATATGGGCTGTCGACAGTTGCGGCAGCAGAACGTATGCGCCATTGGCCGCACAGAGCTGCGCGCGGTACCGCCGCGCGCGCTCCCGGCCCGGTCGCGCGACGGTCCAGCACCGTTGGGGCGCGGTGCGATGGCCCCTGTCGAATGACAGGGAGCCAGCGCCGATGGCGCCACCGTATACTGAAAAATAGTCAGCCCCGCGGCAGTGCAGAGGGTTAGTGACGAAGCCGGTGTATCTCTATGCGATGAACAGCACCACGATGAGCACAGACAGCATGGCCGAACCCGTATCAGCAACACCCCGGACGTCGCGACTGCTGGTCGTCGACGATCACGCAATCGTCCGGGAAGGACTCGTGTCGCTGCTGGAAGGTGAGCCCGACATTGAAGTGGTCGGCGAATCAGATTCCGCACAGGCGGCGTTGCAGTCGTTGGCGATGCTGCCCGTCGACGTGGTTGTCCTTGACCTTCGCATGCCGGGAATGTCCGCCGTCGATGCGATCTGCGCGTTGCGTGCGATGTGCGCCACCGTGCGGATCGTCATACTCACCAGTTTCTTCGAGGCCAGCGAAGTCCAGGCCGTGTTGCGCGCCGGAGCGAACGGGTTTCTCCTGAAGGACGCGCTTCGCGACGACATTCTGCTCGCGATCCGGACCGTGGCTACGGGTGGGCGCTACATCTACCAGCCGGTCCAGAATCGCTTGCTCGACGTACTCACCGACGGCGTTGCGAAGGTCGATCTCCTGACGCAGCGCGAAGGCCAAGTCCTGCAATTGATCGGCGAAGGACTGAGCAACAAGCGCATTGCTCTGGCGCTGGGCATCACGGAGGGCACGGTGAAAAGCTACCTGCGCCAGCTGTTCCCCAAGATTGGCGTCACTGGCCGCCTTCAGGCAGGGCTGTATGCCCGCGGCGTGCTGCGCGGCACCACCCGCTAGCGCGCCTCACTGACGCGCACTGCTACCGTGAATGCCGCGCGTGAGCCGGAGCGCGTGCGCTCCGGCTCACGGCCTGGGCTACTGAAAGTTGCTCTTGAAGATGACGTCGTCAATCGGCTGCCACTTCGGACCGTTATCGCTGATCGTCATCGGCTGTACGCCGGTATAGAGCGGCTGTGCGGGCAGCGCACCAAACTGGACGCTGCCGCCGGTGGATGTCATTCCTGCGCGCAGCCGGATGGTCGCCGTTTCGGACTGGCGCTGCAGGGTCACGACCAGATCGGCGCCCGCCTGGCTGAGCTGCACGGCCAGGGGTGGGGCTGAGGTATCGCGGGCTCGCACAACCACAAGATTATGGCCTTCGGCGCTGCCGGTCTGGTCGAGCTCCATACGGTATTGCGCGCGGTAGTTGCTGTTGCCGCAGCAGCTACGCTCGTCGATGATGCGCGGTGCGACATTCTGCGGCAGCAGGATGTGCGCATCCAACGCCTGCGGGCGCGGCTGATTGGCCGGCGTGTTAGCGCTGACACGGTTGCCGGTGATAGTCGGATTGCCCGGGAAATGGAGCAGGAAAGATTTGACGACCTGGTCGGCTTCAAGTCTCGGGCCATCGTAGCCGGAGGAGCCGCAGGGGTCTGTGTAAGGCGGGCGCGTGGAGGCATTGCCGCTACGCATGCGGTCAAAAATCAGCAGCGCATCCCAGCCACGCAGATAGATGTACTCGCGGATCATGACTTCGGCAAATGGCCAGTCGTCCCCGGCAAGCCAGCAGGCATTGCCCGGGGGCGGCGCGCGGTAGGCCGGCTTGAGATCGACGGCGACGTAGGTGTAGGCATCCGCGCTTTCCAGGCGCAGCGTCTGCGTGCGCCCGGACTTGGCATACACCGGCCCCTCCATCTGGTAGGTCGTCCCTTTGAGGCCGCCAAACAAGACCATGTTGTTGGCAAGCCCGTGATCCGTCCAGACTCTTCCCTGGCCGCGAAAACCGGTCAGGTAAGCGTCGTCAGAACCCCGGTACCCGAAGCTGGCACGGCTCATCCAGATCCCGTTGCGCCATAGCTGGAAAGCACCGGCAATGCGACTGTCGTGAGTGGAACCGCCGTATTCCTCGCTACCCACGCTGTCATTGGACATCAGCAGCGCCATGGTCGGCGAGACCGATGCGGACCGTGCGTAGAGGAACCCGTAGCCGCTGGCGAAGTAGTCACGCGGCATATCGCTGTCGCCGGCCGTCGTCGCGTTCGACGAGAGCGCCGCCTTGACCCACCAGTCCGGTTGCGTGCCGGTGCGCTGCAACCACGCTTTGGCATGTCGCGCCCGCGCCGTGGTTGGCGCTCGCATGATATTGAACGCGAGCAGATTCGCGTAGTCGGACGTATAGGCCGTGTTCGCGTCGTTTTCGCCGATGTCACTGAATGGATAGAGCTCGTAGCGCGAGCTGTTGGTCGGCGCGTTGTAAGTGGGCGACGGTAGCGTGGCGTACTGCAGGTAATAGGTCGCATCGTTGTAGAACGCGGTCTTCTGATACGCGTCGTAGCCGAAATCGCGTGCAGACTGGAACGCTACTACCGGATATCCGAGCTGGTACGCGCCGTATTGTGGTCCTTCCGCCGGTACGCCTCCGGCGCCGAAGGTGGATGCCCACGGGGCAGTGTTGTTTTCCAGCCGTGTTTGCAGTGCCGCGTTGATGAATCCTTGAGCGGCCGGATTCTCGCCGAACGTCGTGATACCCCACAGCAGACTGTTGCGCATATAGCCCGCGTAATAATTGTTGCCTTGCTGGACATCCCAGTTGTAGGGGTTGTCGTTCATGACGCGGATATAGTTGTTCCATTTCGTGACGAGTCGCTGCTTGTCCGTGGCCGGCAGCGTATTCACGTAAGCGTGGCACCAGTCGTACACGAGCATCGCGTCCTCCCCGCCCCAGCGCGCGCGATCGCAACTCACACTTTGCGCGTCCATGTCGCAAGGACCGGGATCCGGCACGGTGTCCTCGTCGTCCTCACGGCTGGCTTCCAGATCGTAGCTTTGCAGCCACCGTACCGCCGCCGCGCAGTCCGGATCGTTGGACGGCGATGCATTGGTCATCAAAGAGCGAAGTGCGCGATTGCGCGCTTTCGCGGAGTTGGGATAGGTCGGAATCGGAACCGGATTCGCCTGAGCGTACAGCCGAGCTTGCGCAAGCCGGTGCGGGTTTCCAAACCACAAGCGCGGGTAGGTCGACGGGATGTCCAATATCACATCCGCCGACTGCGCCGCGGGCGAGGCCAGCGCGGCGACGCCCAGAACGCAGACGGCAAGCGTCTTGACCGTACGGCCATAGCAGACGGAAGACGCGATGCAGTGCCCGGAAAACAGCGTATCGGAGCGCGTCATGGCAAGGCTCGCAAGATGGCAGGGACCACCACATTGCCGTGTACAACGCGTAGATGCTCTCCCTCGTTGGGCAGGGGCGAAGAAATCCACCGACAGGGATCGTTCTCGTCATGCTTCCTGTACGTTGACGGATTCGATACGAAATGCGTGCCGGTCCACTCGCGGAAGTTCGGCTTCGACCACGGTTCCGCCCGTTTCCCGATCACGCAAACGAAGACTGCCGCCCAGTGCCGTGATGCGCTGACGCATGCTGGCCAGTCCCATGCCACCGGTATCGACGTCGCCGGGTATGCCGCACCCATCGTCGACCACATGCACGGCCACGGAGCTGTCGGTGGCGAACCCGATCACTTCGAGCGTTCGGGCGCCCGAGTGTCGAACCGCATTGGATACGGCCTCCTGGCACAAACGAAAAAGTGCCTCCTCACGCTCGATCGACTGCGCAGGAAAGCGCCGAAAGTCGCAGACGGTCTGAATGTTGTCCGGCACAGCGGTGGACAACAGCAGGTCGACCGCCTGGGACAATGATCGATCCCGCAGGTATTCGCCCCGCTCGCCCGCCATCTCCAGAGCCGACGGGTGCGGCCGGAGCTGATCCAGGAACGCGCGCATTTCCGCCACGGCGATCTGAGCCAACTCGGCCAACCGGTCGGCATGGCGCGTCACCGTGTCGGATTGTCCCCGGCTATGCTTGACCAGCGTCTGTGCCCGCATGCGCATGGCGGCCAGAATCTGCGTAACGTTGTCGTGCAGATCATGCGCTACCCGCTGGCGTTCTGAAACGATCGCGACGTCCTTGGCTTCGCTGAACAGTCGGGCGTTCTTGATGGCCACGGCCAGGTAGTCGGCCACGATCTCCATGCTCTTCACATCCAGGTCATCGAAGGCGCGCGATCCACCGACACGAATGGCGCCGAGCAATTCTTCGCCCAGCTGGATCGCGACATCCAGCGAATGCGCATGCACGCGGAGTACCGACTTCGAATGGCGTTCTCGTTTCCAGCCGGGCCGATCAACCAGTGGGATTTCGACGAACTCGCAACCAATGACCTGTTGGAGCGACTGCGTTGCGTATCGGATCAGCGGATCAATGTCGAGGTTAGACGACAATACCGAGGCGATGTTGGCAATCAGACTGAACCGCTCCGTGCGTCGGCGCTCCTCGCTGTTGGCGAGCGCAAGCGCTTCTTCCGCCGCGGACCGCTGAATGACCTCGGCACTCAATTGTGCAACCGCGGCCTGTAGCGCGGTCGTGCGATCGTGGACCTGGGTCTCGAGCTCAAGGTTGCGTTGGAACAGAAACGCCGTTCGCCAGCGCAGCATCTGGCGCAGGAGAAGACAGGCCAGCGCCGCAAGCGCCATCTTGAACGTCAGCGTCTGCCACCAGGCCGGCTCTATGGCGAACGCAAACCGCGACACCGGCCCCCAGGGTTCGTGGGGTGCAACACGCGCAGCCGCTTCCAGCGTATAGGCGCCTGGCGCCAGCTCGGCGTAACGCAAAACCGGGCTGCGCGCGATGTACGGTTCCGTGTCTTGACCCACCAGCTGGGTGCGAAACTGCAATGCGCGGCCGGCGCTGAAACTCAGCCCGGCCAGGCGCGCTTCCATCACGTTGTCGCGATACGGCACGGACAGCGGGTCAGGCGTTGGCAACACAGCGCGTGCGCCGAGTTGGACATCCAGGAATGCCACGGGCGGGGGCGGCAGCGACGTGAGGCGGTCATCCGCCGCAGCGTCGAAGTGCGCAAGACCTGCGCTGGTACCGATCCAGACTTCTCCGTTGGGGTCCGCAAAAAACGCGGCGCTGGCGATATCCTCGCCAACGAGCCCGTCATCCAGACCAAACGAACGCCCGGTCCTCCCGGACAGAACCTGCACGCCTTGCGATCCACCGACCCAGACACGCTTGCGCGCGTCTTCCTCCAGCATGTAGACGCTATCAATTCCGCCGCTGTCACCGTCCTTGTGCCGAACGACGCGAAACGTTCCGTTGGCATACTCGGCGTAGCTCACGCCGAGCGGATCGTAGTAGCTGACAAGAATTTCGCCTGACGCGGTGGGCAACACGTGCGAGACAAATGCGCGCCGCAGCCCGTGCGCCGAGTCGAAGGTATGCCAACGGTCTGCGTCACGCACAGACAGCCCGTGCTGCCCGGCGACCCACAGACGTCCCTGGCCATCCTCGCGGACATCGCCCACCAGACCTTCCGTCGCACCATGCGAATCGCTCGCACGCGCGAAGATCGGCAACGCCATGCTGGCCCCGGCGTGATGCAGCCCATCGGACGTCGCTGCCCACAACGTACCTTGCCGATCCACATGCAGACGCATCACGCGGACTGACGAGTCCACGCCGGCGAATGGCGCGAGCGTTGCCGCGTTCGATGCGGGGTCGACGAGGAGCAGTTCCGCGCCCATGCTGCCGCCGGCGACAAGACGCCCGTCAGGCAATTGAGCGACGGTGCGGATGTCCCTGGCTTCTGTGCCGGATACGCGCCGAAAACCTTCGGACGTCAGACGCGCAAGCCCATTGTTGGTCGCGACCCACAGGCGCTGCTCACGATCGCGCACGATCGACCACACGACATCACCGGGAAGCCCCTCACGCGCCGTGTAGGCCGTCCACACGCCACGCCCGAGCCGCCGATGCAGGCCCGCCGAGCCCCACCACAAGGACCCCTCCCGGTCCCGCAAGACCGTGCGCGACCACGGAGATGAGAGGTGATCGGGACCCTCGATGACGGACCAGCGCCCCTTGTCGTGGTGCAGCAAGCCTGCCGACGTCGGCACATAAATGTCGCCCTCCCCTCCGGGCAGCAGGAACCCGCTGCGCGAATTCGCTGGAAGCGGCGTTTCGACCCGTTGAAAAGGCGCCCCCGGGGGCTTCATCACCAGACCATTCGGACGTCGCGCCCACAGATTGCCAGCGCCATCGAACACCAGCTTCTCGATGCGCTCGGTGGATTCATTGGACGGAAGCTCAAATCTTTCCCACTTGCCATTCTCCCAGTTGGCTACATGCGCCTGCGCGCCATCCCAGACGCCCAGCCACATCCGATGGGTGCCAGGCTCGTTGGTCAGGGCCGTTGCGGTGCCGACCGTCCAGCCTCCGACGGGAGCAAAGACACCGGATTCATTGCGTGATTGCGGCCCCGTGCCCGGTGCCAAGGTGATTCCCCAGAGGCCCTGCGGTCCTGTGGCAAGCGCCCAGATTTTTTCGTTGGCCAGCCCTTGCTCAGCCGTGTTGGCGACGAAGCGCTGACCGGTCCAGCGATGCAAACCGACACTGGTGCCCACCCAGAGGGTTCCATCGTCATCTTCCAGCATGCGCGATATCGAGGTCGATTGAAGTCCGTCGCGCAAGCCATACGCCTGAAATCGCGCTCCATCGAACCGATAGACGCCGTTTTCCGTTCCTGCCCACAAAAAGCCGTGGCGGTCTTGCAACAAAGAAAGAATGTAAATGTTGGGAATGCCGTCGGACGGACCGTAGGTGCGATAGCGTGCATGCCCGGGTTTTACGTCGGCGGATGCACCGCACGATACCGCCCAGAGGACGATGAGCAACGAGGTGCCAGCAACTCGGAGCATTGATTCGCGTATCACGATACGGACTCCTCGCGACTATGCCGCCTGATGCACGCTTCCGGCGGCGTCGCAGCATGAGCACAGCGGTCTTGCCGGTGTTCTACCACCAGTGGCCGTGCCTTGCCACGGCCACGCCACGTCGTGACCGCGTACACGAAAACCTCGTCGGCACCGGGTACAGCCGCGGTGGCACAAGCAGATGCCTGGCGACACCCGAACCTCGAGCTGAAAACCACGGGGAGCTCAAGCACGATGGGCGTCAGCGCCGAAAATGCGGATCAATCGTGACGGCCGGGCGGTGGCCATGGTCCGTGCAGTTGAGATCGGCCGCCGCGGCCAGCACGGCGCGACGCAGGGAGGCTGGGGTTGCATATTCGCGGCCATAGCTCCGGGCCTTCACAGCAAGCGCCAATCGATTGAACTCCGGTGTCTCTACTGCCCCGACCGAAACGATCCGCGACAGCGGCGATGCGTCATGTACAACCTGCAGAATGCCCGCGACCCGCGGAGCGCCTACGTCGCGAAGGTCGAGGACCGCGACATCGGGCTGCATGATGGTCAGCGTCCGCAGGTCGGTTGCGGTGCAGCCCAAAATCGCCTTGACCAGGATGTGCGCGTTGGACGGCAGCAGGGAGAAGAACGAATAGTCCCGAATGCTTGATGCGCGAACGATGCAAGCCGTGACGGTGTGAGGCTTGGATTCAAACGAATAGGGCATCATGGTCATGCAGGCGCAGGAAATGGCTCAACTAATCACGGCATGTCAAACCCGTTGGTGAAAACGCGATCCACGGAGCGCTCGTAAGCTCCGATATCGATGGGACCTGCGGTGGGACGGACGCTGGACTGTCCCGGCAGCACGGCAGAGCGGAGCGGTTGCCATCTCGGAATCTCCAGCGGCGGCGGGAACGGCAAGGCGGCAGGCGCACTCGGCGAACTGTTGCCGAGGTCGAGAAGCACACTGCTGCTGGCTGGAGAAAAATTGTTTCCGGCAGGGTTCTCGAAGCCCGGGCTCGCGGAAAACTGCGTCTGCGTCCAGGCAGCCGGTACAGCGGTGGCGCCCAGATCGACGTAGTTGTGCGATCCGGTCAACTGGCGCGACGTGGGTGCACCTTGTGCATTCACCCACTCGGCTTCAACGTCGCGGAACACCTGAATGCTTCCGCCGTTGAGCCGGGTAAACACATTGTTATGCGCATCGACGGACTGCAGTCGGGCGAAAAGACGCAATGCCGTACCGGAGTTCCGAAACGCGAACGTGTTGTTGAGCAAACGGTAGCGGCCGGAGCTGCCTTCGCCAGTGCCATCTCCACCGAGACGGACCGCGTACGCCGAGGCGGGGCCTGCGTGGACGATCACATTGCCCACGAGTTCCCCGTCTTCGCGAGCCGTATCCTCGGCCCAACGGGGATCATCCTGATAGTTGGGATCAGGACTCAGCATCTCGACTTCCTGAACTTTGGCGCCCTCGATCCAGTTGTAGTGCAGCTCCGTGCGCTCGGCGCGGGATTTCACCAGATTGCCGCTGAGCCCGTCGTGCACGTAGCTGTGCCGCATGCGGAAAACGGCGCCCGGGTGTTCAATCTCACCCGTCTGCGCGTAGATGGTGTGCTTCTGGTCGTTCCCGGCGCTGCCGATGCTGTGAAGCTCTGAATATTCGATCGTCAGAGAGCCGGCCAGGTCAGCGGTGTGAACACCGTGATTAGGGCAATTGTGGACGAGTACGTCGCGCAGGGTGACGTCATGCGCGTCGTGGAACACGCAGCGCGAAGTGCCGCCCGTGATCTCGAACCCCTCCAGCACCACGTGATCGGAGGACTGGAACTTGATGGTATTGCTGCCGCCCTGCAGCACCGGCCGTCGTCCATTGACGCGGTCACCGCGAATGATCACGGGTTGAGCTCCGCTGCCGCCATCGTCTTCGCGCACGACGATGCCGCTTCCTACGTTGTACGTGTGTGCGCCTTCGACATGAATGATGTCGCCCGGCGCGATGTTGCGCGCATCCAACAGCGCTTGCAGCGACTGGAATGGCTGTGACGGCCCGACAAAGTACTCGGCACCCAGTGCGCCCTGAGAAGTGACTCCCAACAACAAGAACACGATGCGGCGCACGGGAATCTCCAATGGGTTGGGCTGGATGGAGGCGCGACGCGACAGGCGGCCGGGGCGCCTCTGGCGGGGGTGCTGAGGGGGAGAACTCCACGCCCGTCGCATCGCGGACTGGAAGTCTCGCGTGTCGGGCCGGGTGCCGCTATCTGTCGTTGGACAGGGATGGTGCGTGCTCGCCGCGCCGCCCTGCTCCCGATCCGTTCGCGATTCCTTGCCGGGAACGTCGACGCGCGCGCAAGCTCGCCGCCGCCCATCCGCGCTATGCGGATTTCGTCGACTATGGCGACGCCCCTGCGTGGCCTACCGAGACGCAAGCGCTGCGTCATCGGCTGCGCAGCATCTGCAAGGACTGAAACGGGTCCGGGTTGACCTGGATCACTGCCCCGGTACCGCGGCTGCGCGAAGCTCGGTACCCGTCGACAGGGACTATCCTCGTGGCGCAGAAGGCAACAGTCAGCTGGATCCGAACAAACGGCCGCGCCACGCTGGCGATGGCAGGCGACTGGACCCTCGCCAACGCTGAGGATCTCGCGCCCGCCGTAGCCGGTGCCGCAGCCATGCGACCCGGTGATCCTTGCCTGATCGACGCGCATCGGCTTACTGCGCTGGACACCACCGGCGCCCTGCTCCTGCTGCGCGCCCTCGGCGACACCCCGCCGTCGTTTTCCGCAGCCGACGTGCAGGGTATGAATCCCGCCAACCTGGCCCTCCTGCGGCTCGTCACCGCGCGTCACGGTCAAGTGGCGCCTGCCCGCCCTGTCCACGCGAGCTTCGTGCGATTGCTGGAACGCATCGGCGGCGCCATCGTCGATGCCTGGCACCAGGCCCGCGAACTGCTGGGGTTCGTCGGCATGATGCTGGCGACGCTGGGCAAGGTGCTTTCCGGCCGGCGCCACCTGCGCCTGACTGCCACGGTCTTCCACATGGAGCAGACGGGGCTCGACGCCGTACCCATCGTCGTACTGCTGTCGTTCCTCGTCGGCGCCGTTGTCGCCTTCCTCGGCGCGACGGTCCTGCGCGACTTCGGCGCGGAAGTCTTCACGGTCGAACTGGTGTCCTATTCGTTCCTGCGCGAATTCGGCGTCCTGCTGACGGCCATCCTCATTGCCGGCCGTTCGGGCAGCGCATTCACCGCGCAGATCGGCTCGATGAAGAGCCGCGAGGAACTCGATGCGATACAGGCACTGGGCCTCGATCCGATCGAACTACTCGTGATCCCGCGCCTGCTCGCCCTGTTGGTCATGCTGCCGGCGCTCACGTTTCTCGGCATGCTCGCGGGACTCGTCGGCGGCGGCCTCGTCGGCGTGATGTCGCTCGATTTCACGCCGGCGATGTTCATCGGCCGCCTGCATGAGACGACCGAGCTGCGCCACTTCTGGGTCGGCATGGCGAAGGCGCCGGTCTTCGCGTTCCTCATCGCCGCGGTGGGCTGCCTCGAGGGCTTCAAGGTCGAAGGCAGCGCCGAATCCGTCGGCCGGCATACCACCGCTTCCGTCGTGCAATCGATTTTCCTGGTGATCGTCTTCGACGCGGTGTTCGCGATATTTTTCATGGAACTGCAGGTATGAACGCGGAGGTCCTGATCGAGGTACGCGGCCTGCGCAGCGTGTTCGGCAGCCAGGTAGTGCACGATGCGCTCGACCTCGACGTGCGCCGCGGCGAGATCCTCGGCGTGATCGGAGGCTCGGGCGCGGGCAAATCGGTGCTGCTGCGCTCGATCGTGGGCCTCAAGGATCCCGACGGCGGCAGCATCCGGTTTCTCGGCCAGGACACGACCCATCTGCGCGCCGAAGACCGCCGCGCCATCGACCGTCGCTTTGGGCTGATGTTCCAGGACGGCGCGTTGTTCTCATCGCTCACCGTGCTGGAGAACGTCGAACTGCCGCTCGTCGAGTTCCATCATCTTCCGCCCGACCTGGTGAAGGACATCGCGCTGCTCAAGATCGCGCTGACCGGCTTGCCGCTGGACGCCGCCGCCAAGTATCCGGCACAGCTGTCCGGCGGCATGCGCAAGCGCGCGGGGCTTGCGCGTGCACTGGTCCTCGATCCCGAAATCCTGTTTCTCGACGAACCGACTTCCGGCCTCGACCCGGTCGGCGCCGCAGCATTCGACGAGCTGATCTCCACCTTGCGCAACGCGCTGGGCCTGACCGTATTTCTGGTCACGCACGACCTCGACAGCCTGTACTCGCTCTGCGATCGCGTCGCCGTGCTGTCGGACCGGCATGTCGTCGTCGCTGATCGGATCGCTACGGTCGAAAACCATCCCGATCCGTGGATACAAGCCTGCTTCCGCGGGCCGCGCGCGCGCGGTGCCCGTGCCCATCGGCCGAACCCGGCCGCTGCGATCGCTGGAGGAATCGATGGAAACTCGCGCTAGCTACGTACTCATCGGCGCCTTCGCACTCGGCTTGTTCGTCGCGGCGTTCGGCTTTGTGCTGTGGCTCGGCAAACTGTCGCTCGAACGCGAGTGGGTCTACTACGACATCCTGTTCGAGGAAGCGGTGACCGGCCTCACCGTCGGCGGCGCCGTGCAGTACAACGGCATCCAGGTCGGGGAAGTGCGCAAGCTCTCGCTGGCGCCGGACGATCCGCGCCAGGTCATCGCACACGTCCGCCTCAACGGCGGCACGCCGGTGAAAATCGATACCCGTGCGCGCCTGAACATCGTGGGTCTCACGGGCGTGACCGTCATCCAGCTCTCCGGCGGCACGCCGGGCGCCGCAGCGCTGATGCCGGCGCCGGGCGAGGCCGCCGCCCATATCGTTGCAGACGTCTCGGCGATGCAGTCGCTGCTGGCCTCCGGCCAGGACGCCGCCGTGAGCGCGAACGAAACACTGGTGCGTCTCAACCTGCTGTTATCGGACGCCAACCTGGAGCACGTGGCGACCGCGCTCGGCAATATCGATGAGGTGACGCGGTCGCTCGCCGCGCAACGCGGAGATCTGCACTCACTGGTGACCGACATCAGCGACGCGAGCAGGCAACTGAAGCAGAGTCTGCAGCGTATCGATCGCTTGTCGGCGTCCACTGACGCCCTGGTCCACGAGCGCGTGCAGCCCCTGCTGGACGATGCGCATAGCTGGCTGATTTCGGCGCAACGGACCACCGATGCAGCCACTGCGCTTCTCGACCGCAACCGCGAACCCATCGAGCGCTTCACGACCAATGGCTTGGCACAGCTGGCGCCGACCCTGATCGAACTGCGTGCGACCCTGCGCGCGCTGCGCTCCACCTCAGGACATCTGCAGGACGATCCCGCCGGTTACCTGCTCGGCCGCGAGAGGCCTAAGGAGTTCCAGCCGAAATGAATCACTACAAATATGGATTAGTCGTTTTTGCTGCACTGCTGACCGGCGGCTGCTCGCTGCTCGCGCGGCCCGGCGAGGGCGTGACGCTCTACGCGCCGGCCCTGTCGCCCCCGACGGCATCTACCCGTATGGCAGAAACCCCGAAACGGCGCTGGCAGATCGCCGTCGCCGAACCGCAGGCGCCCGCGCCGCTGCGTGGCACTCGCATCCTCGTTTCGCCGCAGCCGGGACATATCGAGGTCTATCGCGACGCGCGCTGGCAGGACGCGCCGACCACGCTGCTGAAGGCGCTCATCATCCAGGCGCTCCAGGAGACCGGTGCCGCGGGTGCGGCCGACAGCGCAAGTCTTCAGCGCACGGATTTCCTGCTGGAATCGGACCTGGTCCGTTTTCAGGCGGAATATCGCGATGCCGCCGAACCGTCGGTTTCGATCGGCCTCTACCTGCGCCTGATTCGTGTTGCCGACGGACAGGTCGCCGCGGCGCGCGCGTTCTCCGTCGAAGAACCGGCTACCAGCGGCGCGGTACCGGTAGTCTTCGAGGCCTTCGGGCGAGCCATCGATCGTCTCGTTCGGGACGCCGCCGCGTGGACTGTCGCTGCCGGCGACCGCGCATCAGAACCGGTACGTTGATCCGATCAGGCAGCCACGAGGTCAGGCCGCGCAGAACACCCGGCAGCAGGTCCGGGGCGGAGTCTTCCTGCGACCTCGCGCGGCGTACTTCAGGTCTGTTTGGCCGCCCACGGGGCAAGTCGGCCATCACGCGATGCGCCGATGAAGCTCACCTCGCACGCAGACATTCAGGCAATGTGGAGATGGTCGACCACGTCACGCACGCCGCTGACGGACCACACGGCGCGTTCAACCGCGACGCGTTCGTCCCAGCTGTCCACCTCACCCGTGATCGTTACGGTTGCGCCTTCAACGGCAATACCGATGCGGTCGGCTTCCAGCTCCGCATGCCGCGTCAACGCACCGGCGATGCATTGCTTGATGTCGGTCGACTGAATCCTGGGCGCAAGGTCGATCCGGTTGAACACGCCGACGACGCCAGAGAGTTCGCGCACGGCCGCTTCGGCAACGGTTCGCTGATGATTCCAGCTCACTTCGCCGCTCAGCGTCACCCAGCCATCGGAGACGCTGATCTTCACGGCATCGTGGGGCACCTGGGTGTTCCAGGCGAGGATATTGACTGCGCGCTGTGCGATTTCGTCGTCGGCACTGCGCTTGTGGCCGGGAAGGCGTACTTCGACGTTCTGCGCGATTCCCTTTACACCGCGGACGCGCCAGGCTGCGCGTTCCGCCGCCATCTTCTGAGGATAGGACGGGACGTGGCCGCTCAACGTGATGATTCCGTGCTCGGCGGCAACCCCGATGCTGGCGGCGTCGAGGCTGGGTTCGAACTCCATTTCCTCGATCACGTCCTGACGCAGTCGCTTATCGTCCATCGCAGTTCTCCATCACAGCAGCGGTAATCGCAAGCGCCTTACCCCGTTTATCGGAGGCGGAGTTCAGCGGCCGCCGCCGGCCAGACCACGTGATCCGGCGCACTGCCGCACCGTCATTCTGCGGGCGACTGCGCAGCAGCGCTTGATGTAAATCAAGACTGCCTGTCAGGCCCGGCGCTAGCGTGACTCGCCATCCTCGGAGTGACGCCATGAACGACCTGCTTGCGCTTGCAGACCGCCACGATGACTGGGAGGCGGGCTTTGGCTTCGCCGCGCGTCTGGCCGTCCACCTCGGCGCGCGCCTGACGGGCCTGAACATCTACCCCACACCAGCCGTCCCCAGCGGTTTCTATGGTGCGGCCGATACCTTCGCGATGATCCTGGAAAGCGTGCGCAAAGCCGAAACGGATGCCTATGCGGCCGGCAATGCGTTCATCGCCTGGGCCAAAACCCAGGGCGTGCATGCCGCTGCCTGGCAGGTGGCCGAAGGCAATCCGGGGACTGTGCTTCAGCGCCTGGGAAACCGGCACGACCTGCTCGTGATGGCACGCGATGCCGGTGTGGCGGACAGTCACGTAGAGCTTGGCCAGATCCTGCTGCAATGTGGTCTTCCCCTCCTTCTGCTACCGCCGGCCTGGAACGGTCCGGCACCGTTCGAATGCATCGCCGTGGCCTGGAACGGGACCGTGGAAGCCCTGCGCGCGATCCATGCCGCCCGGCCGTTGCTGCAGCGCGCGCGCCGCATCGTCATCCTGCGCGGTGAGCTGCGTGATACCTACGCGGAGATCGGCTGGCTGCCGCCCTTCGATCTGAACGCCTATCTTGCGTTCCATGGCGTGCAGGCCGAGATGCAAGGCATTGCCGAATCCGGCGACTCCGCCGGGCCGGCCCTGCTCGATGCGGCGCATCGGCAACGCGCAGACCTGCTCGTGATGGGCGGCTATGGGCGCAGCCGCTTCAGCGAGTGGATGCTCGGTGGAGCGACCCGCCACCTGCTGGGACAGTCCACCCTGCCGCTGCTGCTGCGCCACTGAACACCGCCGGGCAAGCCGAGGAGAGCCAGTCATGACTCCACGAAAATCCGCGCGCAAGCGCAGCGAATTCCGTCTCACGTTTCTCGGCGCCACCGGCACGGTCACCGGTTCCAAATATCTGGTCGAAGCGGATGGCCGGCGCCTCCTCGTCGACTGCGGTCTTTTCCAGGGCTACAAGCCGTTGCGATTGCGCAACTGGGCCGAGTTTCCGGTGGATCCAGCCAGCATCGACGCCATCGTGCTGACCCACGCCCATCTGGATCATTCGGGCTACCTGCCGCGTCTGGTCGCCCAGGGCTTCAAGGGAACCGTGTGGGCCACGCGCGCCACGCGTGCCCTGTGCGGAATCCTGTTGCCCGATTCGGCGCGTCTGCTGGAAGAAGATGCCAATCACGCCAACCGCAGTGGCTACAGCAAGCACCATCCGGCCGAGCCACTGTACGACGAAGCCCAGGTGCAGCAGGCGTTGCGGCTGATCCGGCCAGCCGCCTGGGAGCGCAGTTTCGAACCCGTGCCCGGGCTGCGCGCACGGCTGCGTCCGCAGGGGCACATCCTCGGCGCCGCCGCGGTCACGCTCGAACACGCCGCCACCCGCATCACCTTCAGCGGCGACATCGGCCGCAGCCACGATCCCGTGATGCCGCCGCCCTCGCCACCGGCGGCGTCGGACTGGATCGTCGTCGAATCGACCTACGGCGACCGCCGTCACGGCGGCGACAATCTGGAACAGGAGCTGTCGAGCGTATGCCGGCGCGTGCTGGCCCGCGGCGGCGCCATCATCCTGCCCGCATTCGCGGTCGGCCGGGCGCAACTGCTGTTGCTGCTCATCGCGCGCTTGCAGCAGCGCGGCGAACTGCCTCGCGTGCCGCTGTATCTCAACAGCCCCATGGCGGCCGATGTCACTGCACTGTACGAGCGTTTCTCTGGAGAACACGCCCTGGGCCACGAGGATTTCGCCCTGCTGCGCGAGCGTGTCCAGATCGTCGGCAGCGCCGACGAGTCGCGCGCGCTGAACGCCCGCAGCGGACCGCTGATCGTGGTGTCGGCCAGCGGGATGCTGACCGGCGGACGCGTGCTGCACCATGTACGCGCGTTCGGCCCAGACCCGCGCAACGCGATCGTGCTGGCGGGCTTTCAGGCAGGCGGTACGCGTGGCGCGGCGCTGGCCGGCGGGGCACGCAGCCTGCGCATTCATGGCGAACAGGTCAGCATCCATGCCGAAGTCATCTCGCTGCAGGCGGCCTCCGCCCATGCCGACTCGGACGAACTGATGGCGTGGCTGCGCAGCGCACCGGAACGGCCGCGCGGCGTGTTCGTCACCCACGGCGAGCCGGACGCAGCCGATGCCCTGCGCCTGCGCATCAAGCACGAACTGGACTGGCCGGCACACATCCCCGAGTACCGCGACAGCGTCGATCTGCTGGGCTGAAACGCTGCGGCCGTTCCCGCCGGCTGCGGCATGTTGCCGGCAGCACAAATTCACCGGAGCTCCCGATGTCTTCCACACATCCACATTATCTGGACTCCGCCACGCGCTGGTTCGGCCGACGCTTCGCCGACCTCGATCACAGCACGCGGCGGGCACTGACCCACGCCGCCGACCGCCGCGCCATCGCCACGGCCCCGGGAACGCACCCGGAAGCCGCCGCCAGTTTCGGCGAGCGCATGGCCGACCGTGTCGCGCGCTTCGGCGGTTCGTGGGTTTTCATCGGCTTGTTCTGGCTGTTCCTGGTGGGCTGGAGCGTGCTCAACACGCAGCTACCGCGTGCGCTGGCATTCGATCCCTATCCCTTCATCTTTCTCAACCTGATCCTGTCGATGCTGGCGGCGCTGCAGGCGCCGGTGATCATGATGAGCCAGAACCGGCAGGCGGCCAAAGACCGCCAGATGGCCGTCTACGACTACGAAGTCAACGTAAAGGCCGAGATCGAGATCATGGCCTTGCACGACAAGCTGGACGCGCTGCGCAGCGACCACCTGGCGGTACTGCTGCAACAGCAGCAAGCCCAGATCGATCTGCTCACCCGCCTGATCGCGGCGCTACCGGCCGCGGCTGCGCCGGCAACGCACTGAACACCGCTTCCAAGGCACAGGCATCGAGTTGATCCGCATCAAGTCGGCCCGTGCCGCAAAGCGCATCCTGACGCTCACGCCCCGCTACCGGAGTCGCTCATGAACCCATCCAGCAACAGCAACGGCACCTCTCCCCCGCAGAACCTGTCGGCCCTGCCGATGAACGCCGACTCTCCGCAGTGGACACATACGCTGCGCAACGGTGCGCAGGTCATCATCCGTCCGCTGGGCAAGAGCGATGCCGCGCTGGAACGCGCGTTCATCGAATCCCTGTCCGCGCAGTCGCGCCGTTTCCGCTTCCTCGGCCAGATTGGCTGCCCCAGCGACGAAATGATCCGCGGGCTGACCGATATCGACTATGTGCGCGATGTTGCATTTGCCGCCATTGCCGACATCGGCGGCACAGCACGGGAAATCGGTGTCGCCCGCTTCAGCGTTTCCAAAGACGGACAGTCCTGCGAGTGTGCGGTCGCGGTCAGCGACGACTTGCACGGCCAGGGCCTGGGCACGCTGCTGATGAACCACCTGATCGACATCGCGCGCGAGCGCGGCATCGGCGAAATGATTTCGCTGGATTCAGCCGAGAACTTTGCCATGCGCGATCTGGCCGAGGCGCTGGGCTTCCGGCGTGAACAGGACCCCGATGACGGCACGCAGGTCATACACCGGCTGAAGCTGTGACGGGAGGCGGACGCCACTGCACCTGTCACCTCGTCTGAGCTGCATCCCCCCGATGCGGCTGCTTCCTGCGTGAGTACCACGACCACCCGCCGCTGATGACAAGACATCTGCTTGTGCGCTCGCGCGTGGTCTCGGCGCTGCGTCAGCGATTTCGCTGTCCCGCGGCGGCACGCTGGCAGGCTGTGGAAAAACAGCCTTGCCAGCGCGAGCTGGAATGGATACCGAGGGTGGATCGCCCGAGCGAACGCTTCCCGCAGCACACGGCAAGCGCGGCTTGCGCCGTTCGAGCAAGGAGCCTGCGCTGCTTTCTCAACAACCGGCCAGATCAGCGCCCCGGGCCGCCCGGGCAAGCATCAGCTCTTCGTCGACATGTACCACGTAGACCGCAACGCGCGCGCCGGTACGGCTGATGCATTCGTCGCCACGCTGGTTGGCGGCAGCATCGAGTTCGACGCCGAGCCAATGGCAGCGCTCCGCGATACGCGCGCGCAATGCCGGAGAGCCGGTGCCGGCACCGCCGCTGAACACGATCGCATCCAGCCCCTGCAGACGCGCTGTCATCGCGCCGATTTCGGCCACCGCGCGGTATACCAGCAGATCGAGCGCCTGCCGCGCGTGCGGATCGTCGCTAGCTTCCAGTACACGCACATCGGCGCTGACACCGGAAACTCCGAGCAGGCCGGAACGCCGGTACAGCAGGTCTTCGAGGTCTTTCACGGACAAACCGTACCTGCTGAGCAAGTGCAGGACCACGCCCGGGTCCAGGCTGCCGCAACGCGTTCCCATGGGCAGGCCGTCCAGGACGCTGAAACCCATGCTGCTGGCGATGCTGCGCCGCTGCTGCAGCGCGCACAGGCTGGAGCCGGAGCCCAGATGCACAACGACGACGCGACCGTCGGCAGCCGGGCCAGCCAGGCGCGGCAGTACATCGGCGATGAATTCACAGGCAAGACCATGGAAGCCATAGCGACGGATGCCGGCTTCCGTGTAGTGGCGCGGCAGCGCATAGCATCGGGCCAGCTCCGGCTGATCGGCGTGGAAGGTGGTGTCGAAGCAGGCCACTTGTGGCAGCTCGGGCCAGCGCTGTGCCAGGCGCGACACGGCCTGCAAGGCCACTGACTGATGCAACAGCGCCATCGGCGCCCAGCGCTGCAAACGCTCGATGAGCCCCGCATCGATCCGATGCGGCCGTGGCTCCAGGTCGCCGCCGTGCACGATGCGGTGGCTCGCACAGCGCAGCGACAGCTGCGGCAGACAGCTATGCAGACTGTCGATCAGGTGCTCGACGGCCTCACCCGCATCCTGTCCCGCCGCGACGAAGTCACCCAGCTGTCCGGCCAGCGGCCCGCTCAGCGACGTGCGCGCAACGGCATGGCCAAAATCCACATGTCCACGCAGGCGCAGCGCAAGGTCGGTCGCTTCGAACAGCGCAAAGCGCAGGCTCGACGAACCTACGTTCAACGCCAGGATATCGTCGCTCATGGCATGGCCCCCCTGTGCTGCAGCAGCCGCTGCGCCAGCGCGCAGGCGGCCGTCCGGGCGGCGACGCCATCGGCACGGCTGCTCAGCATGATCGGCACGCGCGCGCCGACAATCAGGCCAGCCGTGCGCGCACCGGACAGGTAGACGAGCTGCTTGACCAGCATGTTGCCCGACGCCAGGTCGGGCACCAGGAGGATGTCGGCACAGCCGGCGACCGGCGAGCTTATGCCTTTGGCTGCAGCGGCCTGCGGTGAAATGGCGTTGTCCATCGCCAGCGGCCCTTCCAGCAGCGCCCCGCTGATCTGTCCACGATCCGCCATCTTGCACAAGGCCGCCGCATCCAGGGACGAGGCAACAGCCGGATCAACCTCTTCCGACACGGAAAGCAGCGCGACCTTCGGTGTGGCCACGCCGGTCGCCTGTGCGAGATCGATCGCGTTCTGCACGATGTCGCGCTTGTGCAGCAAGCCAGGGGCGATGTTCAGGGCCCCGTCGGTGATGAACAGCGTCCGCGGGTAAAGCTCCACCTCCAGCGCGAACACATGGCTCATGCGCCGGCCGGTGCGCAGCCCGGACTCCCGCGCGACCACAGCCCGCATCAGTTCCTGCGTGTGCAAGGCGCCCTTCATGAGCGCCGCCACGCGACCGTCACGCGCCAGCTCGACGGCGCGGTCGGCTGCAGCGTGGCTGTGCGGCGCGTCGATGAGCTCCGTTCCCGCCAGATCCAGCCCGGCCTGTTGCGCCACCGCGGCGATGCGCGCCCGCGGGCCGACCAGCACGGCCTGCATCAGCCCGCGCGACTGCGCCTGCAGCGCACCCGCCAGGGATGCCGGATCGCAGGGATGGACTACGGCTGTGCGCAGCGGCGGCAGCGCGCAGGCAGCGTCGACCAGAGTTTCGAGCACGTTTCCACCTCGGTGTTTTCACCAGCTAGGGTTGCGTCGACGGCGTCACCGGTCAGCCAGCGGGAGGCAGCGCTCGCACGCGGTGCCGGCACGGAGTCGCGACGCGCGTCCGCCAGCGATACCTGTGGCAACGCGGCTGTCGCTGCAGCATACAGGGGACCGGCAACGGCGCAGCCCGACCAGGGGCCGTTGCGTCCGGCTGAGGCGGCCACGTTAGCGGCTTGCAGTGCGGCGGTACTTGATCTGTCAACGCCCGCGCCCGATTGACACGAGTCAATTCCCGCATGAGTTTGTGGGCCTACGCTCTGGTTTCGGGAAGAAAGCGAGGATTTCCCCAGGGTCGAGTCCACCCGCTCCGCGACGCCGACGAAGGCCGGCACATGGCCACCCGGCATGGAAATACTGTCAGTCGCATTTGGCACATTGGGACAGGATTGGCTGCAGCTGGCCCGGCACTGGAACAACGAACTGCTGCGTTTTGTCGGGCAGCGCCGTAACAAGAATCTCGACACGATGGTCCAGCTCGCCTACTGCGGCAGCGCAGCCGAGATCTTCTGCGTCCCGTACGAAGTCGCGGCCGGTGCGGCCTCGGACTACCCCGGCGAAAGCCAGCGATGGCTCGCCAGCCTCGACGCCGCCCTCCGGCCGGGTGCGAAGCGAGCGCGTCCACGGATGACGGCTGAGCCGTCCGTCGTTTGGCCGCCGCGCCGAACCGGCCGGTTTGCGCCGGTCAGGCGAGGTCGAGCACCACACGGCCGTCCACGCGGCCTTGCCGGAGGTCCGCGAAAATGCGGTTGATGTCTTCCAGCGCCGCACGGTGGTAGTGCGCGCGCACCTTGCCTTCCGCCGCCAGGTCGATGGCTTCCGCCAGATCGTTGCGGGTTCCGACGATGGAGCCACGCAGTGTGATGCGCTTGAGCACCACGTCGAACACCGGCGTGGCGAACTCGCCCGGCGGCAGGCCAACCAGGCAGACGGTGCCGCGCCGTCGCACCAGTTCCAGCGACTGACGGAAAGCGGGCAGTGAGACCGCCGTGACCAGCACGCCGTGCGCGCCACCGCCCGTTGCCTTGAGCACCTGCGATACGGCATCGGAGGCGCTGGCGTCGACGGCGAGATCGGCACCGAGCGAGCGCGCCAGAGCGAGCTTGTCTTCACTCACATCCAACGCGGCCACCAACAGGCCCATGGCCTTGGCGTACTGCACCGCGATATGGCCCAGCCCTCCGATCCCGGAGATGGCGATCCACTGGCCCGGCCTGACTTCGGTTTCGCGAATGCCCTTGTAGGTCGTCACGCCTGCGCACAGGATCGGCGCAAGCGCATGGAAATCGGGTTGATCCGGAAGGCGCGCGACATAGTCCGCCGCGCCAATCGCATACTCCGCAAACGTGCCGTTCACGCTGTAGCCGCTGTTGTGCTGCAGTTCGCACAACGTTTCCCAGCCGCCGATGCAGTGCTCGCAGCGGCCGCAGGCGTCATGCAACCAGGCCACGCCGACGGCATCGCCTTCGCGCAGGTTTTTCACGCCTTCCCCCAGCGCCGCCACGATGCCGGTGCCTTCATGGCCGGGAATGAACGGCAGCGATGGCCTGACAGGCCAGTCGCCGTCGGCGGCATGCAGGTCGGTGTGGCAGACACCACTGGCGCGCAGCCGTATCAGCACCTCACCCGGTCCCGGAGTCGGGATAGCGACGGATTCGATCTGCAAGGGCTGGCCGAATTCGCGCACGACAGCCGCTTTCATCATCGTGGACATGACGGGATTCCGCAGTGACTTCGAGGGGACGAAACTAGCCGGAAGCGCAGACGCCGCGCTTGATCGAAATCAATGCCCTACACTGGCCCGCGACGGATCCCGATCGCTGCTGCCGCCACCGGTGAACGCGACATCACAGGCGGCGTCCGGCTGCTGCTTGCCGCGACTGGAGGGAGCACTGCGTCCCTCGCATGCCCGCGCCAAAAGGAAGCCCATGAACGCGCTGTCCGGGAATACGTCGTCGCGCTATCCGATGTTGCTCCTGATCGTATTTGCCATCGCGTGGATCGCCCTTGCCATAGCACCAAGCTACCGTCAGGACTGGCTGCTGGAAAACGTGCTCGTGCTGATCGCCGTGCCGCTGCTGGTGGCCGGCCATTCCCGACTGCGTTTTTCCAACGCCGCATACACCTGTCTGTTTGCATTCCTGGTGCTGCATGAGATTGGCGCGCATTACACGTATTCCGAAGTCCCGCTGCCCTCCTGGATGACCGGCTCCGGCGCGGACGGGACCCTGGCCGCGTCGCGCAATCATTTCGACCGGTTGGTGCATTTTCTCTATGGGCTGCTGATCACGCCCATGGCGGTGGAGTTGCTCGATGCGCGCGCGCCGCAGCGCGGAATGTGGCGCTGGCTGCTGCCGTGGTTCTTCGTCGTCTCTCATGCGACCCTGTTCGAGATCGTGGAAGCGGCGGCCGCTGGCGTATTTGGTGGCGAACTGGGCCAGGCCTACCTCGGCATGCAAGGCGATGTCTGGGACTCGCAGAAAGACTCCGCCCTGGCTGCGGTCGGTGCGGCCCTGGCCGTCGCCGTGCTGCGATGGGGCGCAACCCGGGAAGCGCCTGCGCGCTGAAGCGCAGTGTGGATATTTGAATTAAAGGACTGCTTCCGCTCGTCATTGCACGACTGCACCCTTTGCGCGGCGGCGGGAAAGCCGCCGACACATTGCGTCAGCTCGTTGCGCTGCGGCGGCTTACGGCAGCTCCACCGGAAGCCGTGCCAAAACCGCTCGTTCACGCCGTGCGTCGCTGGCTCGTGTCAGGACGATGGCCAAGCGTTGATCGGCCGCTCTATCCGGCGGGTCCATGCCCTTCGCCCTGCGCAGGCCGCGAATGATCTCCACCGCGTCGGCGTCGAGGTGAATGGAAACAGCAACCTCAGCCGCTTGGCAGCGCTTTTCATGGCAGGACAGGCAGAGTGCGAGGGCAAGAAACAACGGCGCGGCAATGCGTTTCGCTCTTACCCGCAGGAAGGACTTACGACCGCACTTGGCCTGTGTCATAGCCACCTCGACGCCTAGCCTGCCAATCCGACCAAATTCTATATTTTGGTCAAATATCTACTTCTGCATGCTAGCGCCGAGGAATGCCGCGCGGTTGACCCACATCAAGCGGAATGCGGCTCTGGAGCGACTGTTACAAAAAGCAATTCGCCCAAGAAAATACGATGAAAATTTCAATCACGCAGCCGTGCTTGCCGACGCGCCCGGTCCGGCAGGAACTCGCCGCATCGACCGGGCGCCGTTGCCGCATCGTGGCGGTTGCGTGAATTGCCGGGCATCAATGCTGCAGGAACAGCGGCAACGCGGAGTGCTGCAACAGATGGCGCGTGGCGCCGCCCAGCATCCACTCGCTGAGGCGGTTGTGGCCGTAGGCGCCCATGACCAGCAGGTCCGCGCCGGCATCAGCGGCCGCGCGCGCCAGTGATTCGCCGGCAGCGTCGGAGTCTATGCGGTGTCGGCTGGCGCTGAGCGGTACATCCTTGGACTCGAGGTAGGCGGCGATGCCGCCGGGCGGGCTGCCGCAACCCCGCGGTCGCGAAAGCCCGACGTCACCGAGCACGATCACTTCCTCCGCACGCTGCAGCAGGTCGAGCGCGGAACGGACGGCCCGTATGCATTCGGCAGAACCGTTCCAGGCCAGGGCGACGCGGCGCGGCGGCGCGAACACCGCGGCGCTGCGCACCACCAGGCAAGGACGCCGGCAGGTCAGCACGAGCTGACCCAGCATGGTGACATCGGCGCACTCGTTGCCTTCGTCGGCTTCCAGCACGACCAGATCGTGCCAATCGGCGGCCGCGGCGACGGTTCTCTCATACGGCGCCTCGACCGCCTGCCAGCGATACCCGTCCAATCCACGCCGTTGTGCCCAGTCGGCGAACGCGGCACTGCCCTCGCCCGCTGCGCGGCGCTGCTCCCGAAGGAATTCGATGGCATCGGAGATGACAGCCGGGGAATCGAAAACAGGGCCGCCGAGAAAGGCCTGGATCACGTACAAGGCCGTCAGTGGGGCTTTGAACTCGGCACTCAGCCACGCGGCGTATTCGAAACTCGCCGGCCGCGCATAGGCGCGGGTAATGGGTAGCAGCAGATCGCGCATGCTTGTCTCCGTGGAAGCAGGTTCAGTGGGCCAGCAACAGCGGCACGTCGGCGCTTCGCAGCAGCCGGGCCAGGGTCGTCGCGCCGTCCCACTCGCTGAAGCTCACGTGCGGGAAGGCGCCGAGTACGAGCAGGTCAAGCTCATGCCGACGGGACAGTTCGATCAGGCGCGTGCAGGCATCAGCCGGCGCGGCAGCGCTGTCGATCCGGAGCGTTCCCACACCATGCCGGCCAAGATAGGCGCACGCGGCGTCGGCGTCGGCAGCATGGCCGCCGGCCTGGAACATCACCACCCGCGTGGCGTCCTGCAACAGGGGCAGCGCCGCGTGCAATGCGCGCCGGCATTGCAGCGAACCGTTCCAGCCCAGTCCGATATGCCGGGGCGGCGGCGACTCCGCACGATCATGTGCGGGCAGAACCAGACACGGCCGCGCGCTGTCGCAGACGACGCTGCGCCAGACCGTGAGATCGTCCAGTCCATCGATGAGCACGGCATCGGCCCAGGCCGAATGCTGCACCAGTGCTTCCGTCAGCGACGGTGCTCCCCGCGCGACCTGAGTCAGCAGCACCCCGCCTTCCAGCGGCGCTGCGCAGACCTGGCCATCGATCGCGGAATCTTCATGCAGCCTTACGATGAGTCCGGCACCCGGCGTAAGGAGGCAGCGGGCATAGGCCATGATCTTTGGCCAGCGTGCCGGGTCGCGGCAGTAGACGAGCAGGTCCTGATACATGGCGATTCCGCTGGTCGATGGAGGGAGCAGCGGCCTGCGCCGCACTCGTGGGGCACAGGCTAGACCCGTCGCTAGGTAGCAGTGACCACAGCCGGGCAACCGTCGGTAACGGTCGGTAACGGCACTCGGCACAACCGGCCGTGGCGATCGTGGCTGGTGCATGCCAGGGGGTGCGCGCCTATAGTGGGCGGAGCTATCAACTGGCGTCACGATGGAAGCACAAATTCCGCATATTGTTTGCGTGGACGATGAGGAAGAGATCCGCGTCCTGCTCGATCGCTACCTCAGTCAGCACGGTCTGCGCGTCAGTCTTGCCGCCAACGGCAGCGAGATGCGCCGAATCATCGCCGAGGGTAGCGTGGACCTGGTGCTGCTCGACCTGGGCCTGCCGGGAGACGACGGCCTGACCCTGATGCGTTACTTGCGCGAGCACTGGAACGGCGCGGTGATCATCGTCAGCGGCCGCGGCGATGCAGTCGATCGCGTGGTCGGGCTGGAATTGGGTGCCGACGACTACGTGACCAAACCCTTCGACCTGCGCGAACTGCTGGCCCGCGTGCGCAGTGTGCTGCGGCGACTGGAGGCGACTCGCACCGCGCCATCGGCCACCGATCAGTCGCGCCGCGTTGCCGTCTTCGCGGGGTTCCGCTTCGATCTCGGCGCTCGCACCCTGCACGATCGCGCCGGCGCGAGCATCGACCTGACCAGCGGCGAGTTCGAACTGCTGCGGGCCTTCGTGCAGCAGCCCAACCAAGTACTCTCGCGCGATGCGCTGATGAACAGCATCCACGGCCGCGAGGCCGGTCCCTATGATCGCGCCATCGACATGCAGATCGGTCGGCTACGGCGCAAGATCGAGGCCGACCCGGAGCGTCCGGCGCTGATCAAGTCGGTGCGCGGCGCCGGCTATCTGTTCATCCCCGCGGTGGAGCTTCAGCCATGAGCATCCCCGGCGAAGCGTCCTCGCCCCTTTACCGCGCGCTGTTCGAGACGGCACCCGACGCCATGATCGTCGTCGCCCGCGACGGACGCATCGTGCTGGCCAACCCGCAGGCGGCGCGGCTGTTCGGGTATCCACCGGACGCGCTTGCCGGCCAGCCGGTAGAGTTGCTCATGCCCGAGCACGTGCGCGACCGCCACTTTGCGCAACGGGTCGGCTACATGGAACGGCCGCGCGAACGCCCCATGGGAGCGGGCCAGGAACTGGTCGGACGCCGCCGCGACGGCGGCCAGTTTCCGGTAGAAATCGCCTTGAGCCCCATCAACAACGGCAGCGAAACCTTGTTCGCCGCCTCGATACGCGACATCTCCGAAACCCAGCGCCAGCGTCAGGCGCTCGCGCGCGCGCGCTTCGACGCCTATGCGGCGCGGATCGGCCAGCTCGCCCTGCAGACCGGCAATTTCGAAAAGATGGGTGAGAAGATCGCCCAACTGATGCTCGAAGCGCTGCAGGCGCGCGCGGTCGGGATCGCGCTGTTTCACTCTCCACGCGGCCAGTTGCTCAGCAGCGCCGTACAGGGCACGGACGAAGACATCGTGGAGAATGCCTGTGAGGCCTTGGGTCTCGGCCCGGACAACTGTCCAGCTGATCTCGATGCCTGGCTGCAGGATGCGGAGCAGGCGACTGTATGGTCCCGCGCCGGCATCGGCGGGGGCCGACTTTTTCCCATTCTGGACCACGACCGCACCCTGGGCGCCTTGATCGTGCTGAGCAGCGCACCGTGGCAGGCCGAGCGCGATGCAGACCATTTTCTCAGCATGGTGACCAACGTGCTGGCGACAGCGGCCCTGCGTCATCACGCGCAGGAGCAGCTCGCCCATTCGCAACGCCTCGAGGCGGTAGGTCAACTGACCGGGGGCATTGCCCATGAT
The DNA here is from genome assembly GCA_038207515.1 of Lysobacterales bacterium. Classification (GTDB taxonomy): domain Bacteria; phylum Pseudomonadota; class Gammaproteobacteria; order Xanthomonadales; family Rhodanobacteraceae; genus Tahibacter. Next base: position 49,427 of record JBBQZR010000047.1, read on the forward strand.
TTCAACAATCTGCTCACTGTCATATCCGGCAACCTGCAATTGCTCGACGATCTGGCGGAACGCGATCCGGCCGCCAATGACGCCATCGCGCGCGCGCTGCGCGCCGTGGGGCGCGGCGCCGAGCTCACGCGCAAGCTGCTCGCCTTCGCCCGACGCCAGCGCCTGAGCCCCGACGCGGTCGCGCCGGCAGAACTGCTGCGCGAACTCGGCCGCATGCTGGAACGCACACTGGGTGAAACCATCCAGCTGCAGATCGACTGCCCCGACGACCTGCCGGCGGTGTTCGCCGATCCGGCGCAGCTGGAAGGTGCGCTGCTGAATCTGGCCCTGAATGCCCGCGACGCCATGCCACGCGGTGGCCGTCTGTCGATCAGCGCCAGAGAGCACCACGTCGCAGACAACAGCGAAGGCGTCGAGCTGCCTCCCGGCCGCTACATCCGCCTGACCATCTCCGATACCGGCCTGGGCATGCCACCGGACGTATTGGCGCGCGCCTTCGAGCCGTTTTTCACCACCAAGGAATCGGGCAAAGGCAGCGGACTGGGTCTGAGCATGGTCTACGGATTCGTCAAGCAGTCGGGCGGCCATCTGGTGGCGCAAAGCCAGCTCGGCTACGGCACGCAGATGGATCTGGTCCTGCCGCTCGCGCCGACCCCGGTCGTCGGTCCGACCGTTCTGCCGCCCCTGCCGGGGCTGCGCGGCAACGAAACCGTGCTGGTAGTCGAGGACGAACCGGAGGTTCGCGGCATCGCCGTCACGTTCCTGAAGGCACTCGGCTATGCCGTCCACGAAGCGGCCGACGCCCAGCAGGCCCTGCAGCACCTGCGCGACGATCCGGCCATCGCCCTGCTCTTCAGCGACGTGGTATTGGGCGGCGGCACGAA
>JBBQZR010000048.1:0-48982 GCA_038207515.1 Lysobacterales bacterium
GCCGGTGATCGAGTCCAGGCCGTAGTCGGCGAACGAGTCCTCATGGTCGATCAGGTCGCGCTGCACGCGCAGGGCCTGGGACAGGTGCTCGACGATGCTCGCGCGCACATGATCCTCGAGCCGCTGCTGCAGTTCGGCCGGATCCGGCGCGGACCGCGCCGGCACGGCTGCCACCGCAGGTACCACTGGCGCAGCTGTACTGGCGGCTGCAGCGGGTGCGGATGCCGCCGCGGCGGCACCACGCTTGGCCGGCCGCGCCGGCGCCTGCTCGACCGGCAGGCGCACCAGCCCGTCGCTTTCGGCGGCGATGACCTGCTGGCCCAGACCATGCGCGGCTTGGCTCGGGAACACGACGGGCGCGAAGCCCTCGGCCCGCAGCAGACGCTGCCAGGTGTCCGCCGCGATCGCCGGGCAGCCCTGGATGCGCAGCGCATCGTCCTCGAACAGCCACCAGCCCTTGAGCAGGCCGAACGTCAGCAGAGTCAGCAGGCCGCCGTTGTCGTTGACCTCGTTGAGCAGCAGCAGGCCGCCGCCGCGCAGCAGCGCCTTGGTGTGGCGCAGGCTGCGTCGGATGTTGCGCGTGGCATGCAGCACGTTGGTTGCGACGACGACGTCATAGCCGCCGAGGTCCAGGCCCTGTGCGGCAGGCGACTGCTCCGCGTCGAACAGCTGGCAGCGCAGATACGGCACGTGCGGGCCGAAACTGTCCTCGGCGTGCATCAGGAACGCCTTGGAGATGTCGGTATAGCAGTACTCGGCGATCTGGCCCGCGAACGGCTGCAGGCGCTCGAACAGTACGGCGCTGGTGCCGCCAGTGCCGGCACCGATCTCGAGGATGCGCACGCCTGGCGCACCGGGCCCGGCTGCGTCGGCGCGCTGGGCCAGCCAGCCGGTCAGCGCGTCGGCCATGACGCTGTTGAAATAATCCGCGCCGGCGTTGTCGCGATAGACGCCCTTGACCTCGTCCACGCCCGAATCGCGGAACAGCAGGTCGGTCGGCAGGCGCTTGCCGGAAAGGATCTCGGGCAGGGCTTCGACGGTGGCCTCGACGAGGTTCACTTGCGCGCGCAGCGCCGGATCGACGGTCCATTGCGCGCGTCCGGCGCGCCATTCCGCCCAGGTGGCCGCGTCGTCGGCGTCGCCGGTGGTCTCGAACAGCGCCGGTTCGACTTCGCGCAGCAGGCCTTCCGCGACCAGCCAGCGCAGGGCCTCCTGCAGCCAGCGGCCGTACTTCGCATCGATCGCACCGGCCAGCTCGGGCAAGCCGCTGCGCGGTGTCACGAACAGCCCCGCCGCGCGCAGCTGGCTCAGCAGCAGCCGCGCGAGGGCCGCCTGCAGCGCCGGCTGCGGCGCACGCCGCGCCGGTATTTCGGGCGGCAGACGGTCACTCGCGGCGGCGACCAGCTGCGGCGCGAGCCGCGCCAGATCACCGCCCTGCCCGGGCGCGTGGCGCTGCAGCTGTTCGCGCACGGCCAGCGGTGCGAGCACCTGGGCGCGCGTGGTCTTGATCAGCGCGAGCTGGGCATGCGGTCCGCGCAGCAGGCAGTCCAGTGCCGCCATCGCCTCATCGATCTCGATCGAACCGAGCCCGTACTCGCGCATGCGTTCGCGGTACGCGTCGGACGCCACGATGCCGATGCTGCCCCAGTAGCCCCAGTTGATGACCTTGACCGGGCTGGCGATCTCCTGGGCGAGCTGCTGCGCGAAGGCGTCCTTGAAGGTGCAGCCGGCGGCGTAGTTGCTCTGCCCCGGTGCACGCGTGAACGACTGGAACGAGGAGAAGAACAGCACGAAGTCCAGCGGCTCGGCGCCGAACACCTGGGCCAGCCGCACCGAGACGTCGACCTTGGCGCGCAGGCTGGCCGCGAAGCGGGCCTCGTCCATGCGCACCAGGCTGCGGTCGTCGAGCACGATGGCCGAATGCAGCACGCCGCTGACCGGCAGGTCGGCGAAGTGCTGCCGGATGGTGCGATAGGCATCGGCGAGGGACTCACGCTCGCCGGCGTCGGCCGCGACGTACAGCGGCCGGCTGCCCAGCGCCGCGAGCCGGTCCTGGCGCGCGCGGATCGCCGCGTCGGCCTCGCGCCGGCCGATCCAGACGATGCGCGCCGCATGCCGGCGGATCATCCATTCGCTCCAGGCTTCGCCGATGCCGCCGGCGCCGCCGATCACGACATACAGGCCGCCGTCGCGATAGGCCGTGCCGTCGGCGACGGGATCCCGCAGCGGCAGCAGCCGCGGCCGGTACCACTCGCCGTGGCGCAAGGCGAGGCTCTGCCCTTCCGGATCCGCAGCCAGGCGCCGCAGCGTGGCCCAGGGAGTCTCCGGCGCGTCGTCCAGATCGGCCAGACGCACCGGCCAATTCGCGTATTCCTTCGCCAGCGAACCGATCAGCCCGTGCAGGCTGGCATGGGCCGCACTGACCAGTTCCGCGGCCGTGCGCACGGCCTGCCGGGTGATGACGGTCCAGTGCAGCGTGCGCGTGCCGTAGCCGGCCTCGAGCAGTGCCTTGACCAGCCGGAAGCAGGCCAGCACGCCGCTTTCCTGAGCGTCGATCATGGCGTCTTCGGCACAGGCCGGCGTGACCGTCGGCGCCAGCCACAGCACCTGCGCGAAGGTTGGCGCGGCGCGCAAGCGCTCAGCGATCGCGGCGATGTCCTGTGCGGCCAGATCCCAGTGCTGCGCATCGGGATAATGCGGCTGCAGCGCTTCCCACTGTGCCGGCGTCGCGCCGACGACGAGGCAGGGTCCGGCGACCGTCGGCTCGGACACGAGCGGCGCTTGCGCCGCCGGCAGGGCTTCCCACACCGGCGCGAGCAGCTTGGTGCCGATCAGGAACGCGTCGGGATCGGCGGCCGCTGCGGCCAGGCGCGGCGAACGGAAGCTCATGCCCACCAGACGCACGCAGACCTGGCCCGCCGCATCGCAGACGTCGATGTCGAGCTTCGGCAGGCGCGCGCCATCGTCCGGGCGTCGCCGGATCCAGGCCCAGCCGCTGCGCGGCGTCGGCGCGAACACGTCCAGACGATCCAGCGCGAACGGCATCTTGTAGCCCGCGGTCGCGCCATCGTCATCGCCGGCCGCGTGCAGCAGATCGCTGGCGGCCTGCAGTGCGGAATCGAGCAGGCCCGGATGCAGCACGGTCTCGCCGACCGGCGCGCTGCCCAGCTCGAGCTGGGCGAGGATGCCGCCATCGGGTTCGTGCCACAGCGCGGTGATGCAGCGGTGGCTGGCGCCATAGTCGATCTGCGCGCGGGCGATCCAGGCGTAGTGCTCGGCCGCGCTGCGGCCGGCGACATGGCAGCGCGCGCGCAGCGCAGGGAGATCCAGCGGCGGCGGCGGCGGATTGCCGGGCAGGCTGCGGCCGCGGCAGTAGGCGGTCGCCTCGTCGGCGGCCACATCGCTGACCAGGAAATCGAACTGGTCGCCGTCGCGGCGGCGCAGGCGCAGATCGAGCACGCCGCGGCCGGCGTCGCCGGTCCACGGGCGCAGCCAGACCACGTCGGCCAGCTGCAGCGTGCCGGCGGCGGTGGCTGCGGCCAAGGCGGCACGCGCGAGTTCAAGGTAGACCACGCCGGGCAGCGTGGGCTGGCCGCGCACGACATGGTCGCGCAGGAAGAACTCGTCACCCCGCAGGGCGACGCGGAAGGCCGGCCCGGCCGGATCCGCCACGGCGTCGAGGCGCAGCGGCGCACTCGCCGCAGGTGCTACGACAGGCGCCGGCGGCAGCGGCTGTTCCAGCGTGTCGAACCAGTAGCGTTCGCCGCCGAACGGATACGTGGGCAGGCTCACGCGCGCCGGCTGCGGGCCGGTGTGCAGGCTGCTCCAGTCGACGTCGATGCCCTGAGCCCAGGCACCGAGCAACTTGCCGAACTTGCCGCGCGCGATCCAGCCGTCGATCGCGGTGCGGATGTCGTCGTCGTCGCTGAACAGCGCCATCGCCTCGCGGTGGCGCTTGGCGTTGCCGACGTACACGTTGCTGAGCTGCTCGTGGCGGTGTTCGGCGAACGCGCGCAGGCAGGCCTGCAGTTCGTCCAGCGAACCGGCGCTGATCGCGAGGCGCTCGTTCATGGCCTCGCGGCCGACCTGCAGGGTGTAGGCGACGTCGGCCAGATTGTCGGCATCGCAGCGGCCGCGGGCAATCGCCTGCAGCAGCTGTTGCGCGCGCTCGCGCAACGCGTCGGGCGTGCGCGCCGAGAGCACGACCAGGGCCGGCGCCTGCGCCGACACGGCGATCGGTGCGCGCGGCGCGGCCAGATGCTCGGCGATGATGAGGTGGGCGTTCGCGCCGCCGGCGCCGAACGAGGACACGCCGGCGACGCGCGGACGCGGCGCGCCGGCACCCGCCGGGCGCGGCCAGGGCATCAGCTGCTGCGGCACGCGGAACGCCGAGTTCGCGAAGTCGATATTCGGGTTCAATCGCGCCGAATGCAGTGACGGCACGATCTGGCCGTGGCGCAGCTGCAGCAGCACCTTCGTCACGCCGGCGATGCCGGCCGCGCTCTCGCAGTGGCCGATGTTGGACTTGACCGACCCGACCAGGCAGGACTGCCGCGGCAGCGATTCGGCGCGCAGCGCACGGGCCAGCCCGGCGATCTCGATCGGGTCGCCGAGCGAGGTGCCGGTGCCGTGCGCTTCGATGTAGCCGATATCGGCGGTTGCCACGCCGGCCTGCTGCAGCGCGCGCTCGATCAGCGCGGCGTGGGCGGCCGGATTGGGCACGGTATAGCCGTTGGTCTTGCCGCCGTGGTTGACCGTGGACGCCTTGATCACGCCGTAGACGTGGTCCTGGTCGCGCAGCGCGTGGGCCAGCGGCTTGAGCAGCGCCGCCCCTACCCCTTCGCTCGGCACGAAGCCATCGCCGCCATCGCCGAAGCTCTCGCAGCGCCCCGAACTCGACAGGAAATGGCCCTGGTGCAGCATCAGGAACTTGTTCGGATGCACCGAGACATTGACGCCGCCGGCGATGGCCAGCGCGCACTCGCCGAGGGCCAGGCTCTGGCAGGCCAGATGCAGCGTGGTCAGCGAGGACGAGCACATCGTGTCCACGGCCAGGCTGGGGCCGTTGAAATCGCAGAAGTACGACACGCGGTTCGGGATCGAGGCCGGAATGCCGCCAAGGGCGGTCTGGCTGCCGGCGAGCTGGGCCTGTGCACCGTAGAGCTGGTATTCCTCGTACATGACGCCGGCGAACACGCCGACGTTGCCCTGCACGGCCTGCTGCAGCGACTGGCGCGTATAGCCCGCGTCCTCGAGCACGCCCCAGGCGCACTGCAGGAACAGCCGCTCCTGCGGATCCAGCAGCGGCGCCTCGCGCGGCGAGATCGCGAAGAACAGCGGATCGAACAGCTCCACGCCGTCGAGGAAGCCGCCGGCGGACGGGAACGGCTCGCCGCTGGCCGCGTCGACGTAGCGGCCGTGGTCCCAGCGCGAGCGCGGAATCGTGGCTATGCAGTCTCGGCCGTTCTTGAGGTTGTCCCAGAACGCGTCAAGGTCGTTGGCCTGCGGGTAGCGGCCGGCCAGGCCGATGATCGCGATGTCGCCGACCCGCGCCGGCGCGGTCGTCGGTGCCGCGGCGACGGGTGCGGGTGCGGCCGCGGGCGCCCAGGCCGGCCGCGGTCGCGGCACTGCTGGCAACGGCATGGACACGGGCCCGGCAACCGGTTCCGGCTGCGCTTCCACACCGAGCCAGCGCTCCAGCGCCGGGCGCTCGCTCGCGAGGAAATGCTCGGCCAGGGCCTGGATGGTCTGGTGCTCGAAGAACAGCGTGCTCTTGATGCCCGGGAACACGTCGACGAGCTGATTGGTCAGGCGTACGACCAGGATCGAATCGATGCCGTACTTCTCGAGCGGCGCATTGCCGTCGATCTGCTGCACCGGCACCTTGACCGTCAGGCTCACGAGCTCGCGCAGTGCGTCGATCGCGCGTTCGCGCAGGCGCGGTGCCGCGGCGCGGCGTGGCGTGGCAGCGACGGGCGGAGCCGCGCTGGCACTGACCGAAGGCACGGCGGCCGCCGCGGCGGTGCTGCGCCGGGCGATGAATTCCGGCGCGGCTTGCGCCGCCAGGGCCGGACGCCGGATCAGGCCGTCACTCCAGGCGGCGATGACCTGCTGGCCATGCCGGTGCGCGGCGAGGGCCGGGAACGCGACGGCGTGGAAGCCCTCGGTCTCGAGCACGCGCTGCCAGGTCTGCGGCGCCATGGCCGGGCTGCCGTCCAGGCGCAGCACTTCGTCCTCGAAGCGCCACCAGCCTTCGAGCAGGCCGAAGGTGAGATGGGTGAACGGGCGCAGGCCGCTGCTGATTTCATTGATCAGCAGCACGCCGTCGCGGCGCAGCAATGCCTTGGCGTTGCGCAGGGTCTCGCGCACGTCGCGCGTCGCGTGCAGCACGTTGGTCGCGATGACGACGTCGAAGCTGCCGCAGTCCAGGCCCTGCTGGGCCGGCGCGCGCTCGGCGTCGAACAGCTGCCAGCGCAGGAACGGATTGGCCGCGGCGTAGTGCTCCTCGGCGTGCAGCAGGAAGGCGCGCGAGAGGTCGCTGTAGACGTAGCAGTCGACGCGGTCGTGGTGCGGCGCGAGCGCCTCGAACACCCGCGCGCTGGTCGCACCGGTGCCGGCGCCGATCTCGAACAGGCGCAGGCGCGCCGACGGGTCGGCACCCGTCCGGCGGCGCAGATGGGCGAGCACGCCGTCCGCGACCACGCCGTTGTAGTAGTCGGCCGCGGGATTGCTGCGGTAGACGCCGCCGACCCGGTTCATGTCGGCACGGGCGAACAGCACTTCGGTCGCGGCCTTCTCGCCGCGCAGGATCGCCGGCAGCTCGCGCAGCGCGGCGTCGAGCAGCACGAACTGGCCGCGCAGCGTGTCGTCGGCCAGCCAGACCGGCCGTCCGGTATTCCATTCGGCCCACAGCGCGATGCCGTCTTCCGGCGCATGGGGTCCGCGCTGCCAGCCGTCGTCGCTGCGCAGGGCCAGGCCCTGCCCGGCCAGGAACGCCAGACTGTGCTGCAGCCAGCGCGCATGCGCCGGCACGATGCCGGTATGCGCGAGCAGTGCCTGCGGCGAGCCCGCGGCACCGGGGTCGAACGCGCCCAGCGCATCGAGGTGATGGCATAGCAGCCGCGCCACGAGCGTATCCAGCGCGGACTGGCTGGCGGCGTCGGCAGCGGTCGCCTCGACGTCCCAGCCGGCCGGCAGCGGCGTAGGCGAATCGGCCGCGCCGGCTTCCGGCGGCAGCAGCGGCACGGGCGCCAGCTCGACGAGATCGACGCCGGCCGCATCGGCGCCGTGCTCGCCGCCGAGCACGAACTCGTGCAGCGGCGCGGCGAGCAGGCGTTCCAGTTCGCCGGCGGCATCCGGCGCGAAGCTCTGCCCCGTGGTTCCGGCCAGGCGCAGCCGCTTGACCGTACCGGCCGCAGCCTGGGTGCGGCGCAGCGCCCACGCGAACGCGGTTACCGGCGTAGCGCCCGCATCGGTCTCCAGGAACAGCACGAAATCGAGCGCGGTGCCGAGTGCGGCGCGCACCCGCTGCGCGCGCTCGGTTTCGCGCGCGAACAGCGCCGCCGGGGTCACCGCGGCGGCCGGTGTATCGAGCTCGAACAGGCCATGGACCCGGCCCAGGCGCGCCGCCGCCGCGCTGAGCGCGCTGCCCAGTGCAGCCGGCAGAGTGGTGTCGGCGGCAATGCCGGCGCAGGCCGGTCCGAGCGGGGTCGCGACCGCGGCGATCCAGGCGACTTGCGCCTGGTAGGCACGCTGCAGGTGTCCGGCCAGCGCAGCCGCCGCCGCGGCGTCGCCGCCGACGATGACGTAGCTGCCGCCGTTGCGCAGCGCCGGCAGTTCGGCGTTGCGCAGTTCGCAGCGGTACGCGCGCCGGCGGTAGGTTTCACCGTGGCGCCAGGCTTCGGCCTGGCCGCCGTCGGCGGCCAGTGCGGCCAGCTGTGCCGCCGCTGCCGCGACCGATTCGGCGTCCAGATCCAGCACGCGCAGGCCGGGCCATTCCCGCGCAAGCAGCGCGAGCGTTTCGAACAGCGCGGCCGCAGCCGGCTCGATCAGGTCGTCGGCGAGCACGCGGCAGGCGCCCTGGGTGACCACGCTGAGGGCCACATCGGGCTGGCTCTGGCGCAGCGCGTCGGCCCGCTGCAGCGCAGCGGCGGCGGCATCGCCGCTGCCGGCCAGCAGCACGATCCGCTGCCACGGCGCATCCGTGGCGGCGGGCGGCCAGATCGCGTCGAGGCCGAAGGCCTGCGCCGCGGGCAAGGCGGCCTGCAGCGCACGGTGCAGCGCGCCGTCGGCGCCGACCAGCGCGATGCGCTCGGCCGGTGCCGCTGGCGCCGCACCACGCACGGCTTCCCACTGCAGCGCCTGCAGCCGCGTCGGCGATGCCACGGCGGTGTCGCGGGCCAGGCCGCGCGCGAGTTCGCGCGAGCTCAGCCCGTACAGGCGCACGCAGATGCGGCCGGCGCGATCGCACAAATCGACGACCAGCTTGCGCAGCGCGCCCGCCGCCGGCAGCGGCGCGATCACCGCGACCGCGTCGGCGGGAACCGCGTGCAGGAAATGCACTTCGTCCACCGCGAACGGCAGGGATGGCTGGGCAGCGACCGGCGCGCCGCTGCGCTCGCGCTCGCGCAGCGCGAGCACGATGGCCGCCTGCAGCGCACTGTCGAGCAGGCAGGGATGCAAGCCGTAGGCGGCCTGGGTCGCCGCGACCGCCGCCGGCAACGCGAGCTCGGCCACCGCGAAGCCGGCGCCGTCGCGCAGACCGGTGTGCACCGCGACGAGGCCACGCTGGCCCGGTCCGTAGGTGAAGCCCATGGATTCGAACAGCGCATAGCAGTCCGCGGCCGCCAGCGGCGCCGCGGTACACGCCGCGCGCAGCGCGGCGAGGTCGTGCGCGGCCGGCGCGGTGGTTGCACCGAGCCGCGCGCGGCCCTGGGCGTGCAGCACCGCCGCATCGGCGGCGTCACTGATCTGGAACACGATGTCGCCGGCCGCATCGGCGGCGGCGCTGATCGCGATGCGCACGGGCGTCGCGTCGACCGCGAGCGGCCGCAGGAATACCACGTCGATCAGGCTCAGCTGCGCGGGCTGCGCCAGCGCGGCGCGTTCCACGCCGGCCGCCAGCGCAGCCGCGACGCGGCCGATCTCGAGATAGGCCACGCCCGGCAGCAGGCGCACGCCCTGCACCTGGTGGTCGCGGAAGAAGAACTCGTCACCGCTGAAGCGCGACAGGAAGCGCAGGCCGTGCAGGTCCGAGGCGTTCTCGTGCAGCAGCGGGTGCAGTGCGCGCGACGGCGCGTCCGCGGCGGCCGGCGCCGCCGGCGCGGGATCGGCCCAGAGGCGCTGCTCGGCCAGCGGTGTCGGCGGCAGATGCACGCGCCGGCGCTTGCCGTGGTGCAGGCGCCGCCAGTCGACGGCGAGGCCATTGACCCAGAGCTCGAGCAGCTTGTCGAGCTTGCCGCGCTCGATCCACAAGCCGATCACGCTGTCCGCATCGGCGTCGCCGGCCAGCGCGTCCAGCGCCGGTTGCGGCTTTGCCTCACCCTGCCAGCTGCCCTCGACCGCGCTGTCTCCGGCGGCGATCCGTTCGAGCTTGCGGCCGAGTTCGGCGATGTCCCCGGCCAGCACGGCCAGGCGGCAATCCATCGCTTCGCGGCCGATCTGCAAGGTGTAGGCGATGTCGTCCAGGTCAGCGTCGTCGAACCCCGGCAGCGCGCGGGCCAGGCGGCGCGCCGCCTCGGGAAGCAGCGCGAGCGAGCGCGCCGACAACACGATCGCGACCGCGCCGTCGCGGCTGCGCGATGTCTTCGCGGCCGGACGGTATTCCTCGAGCACGACATGCGCGTTGACGCCGCCGAAGCCGAACGAGCTGATGCCGGCGCGGCGCGGCAGCAGGTTGCCGTCGGCATCCGCGAGCGGCTCCCAGTGCTCGGTCTCGCGCTGGATCCGGAACGGCGTGCCGGCCAGCTGGATATAGGGGTTGATCTCCTCGCAGTACAGCGAGCGCGCCAGGGTGTGGTGGCGGAACTGCAGCAGCACCTTGATCACGCCGGCGACGCCGGCGGCGAACTCGAGATGGCCGATGTTGCTCTTGACCGATCCCAGCGCGAGGTGCGGCCGCGTCGGCGGCGCATGGCCGGCGCGCTCGTAGAGGGCGTGGAACGCGCTCTTGAGGCCTTCGATTTCGACCGGGTCGCCCAGCGGCGTACCGGTACCGTGGGTCTCGATGTAGCCGACGGTGCGCGGATCGATGCCGGCATCGGCGTAGGCGGTCTTGAGCAGCTCGGCCTGGGCCTTGGGATTGGGCGCGGTCAGCGACTGGGCGCGGCCGCCGTGGTTCTCGGCACTGGCCAGGATCACGCCGTGGATCGCGTCGCCGTCGCGCTCGGCCTCGACCAGCAGCTTGAGCACGAGCATGCCGATGCCTTCGCCGCGCACGTAGCCGTTGGCGCGCGCCGAGAAGGTCTTGCAGCGCCCGTCGGGGCTGAGCATGCCGGCCTTGCTGAAGCTGATGTGCGCCCACGGCGTCACGATCGCATGCACACCGCCGACCACGGCCAGGCTGCAGCGGTCGTGGCGCAGCGCCGACAGCGCGCGGTGGATCGCGACGAGCGAACTGGAACACGCGGTTTCCACCGGTTCGCTGGGGCCGTGCAGGTCGAGCAGGTAGCTGAGCCGGTTCGGGCCTATCGACGGCACGCTGGTCGCGCTGGAACCTTCGATCGGAATGCCGGCGCGCGCGACGAGTTCGCTGTAGCCCGAATCGGCGATGCCGACGAACACGCCGGTACGGCTGCCCGACAGCTCGCGCGGCGCGTAGCCGGCGTCTTCGATGGCCTGCCAGGCATGGGTCAGCAACAGGCGCTGCTGCGGATCCATGGTCTCGGCCTCGCGCGGCGAGATACCGAAGAACAGCGCGTCGAAATGACCGACGCCGTCGATGAAGCCGCCCCATTTGACATTGGTGCGGTTGCCGTCCTTCTGCGGATCGCCGTACACGGCGCGCCAGTCCCAGCGATCGGGCGGAATCTCGACGATGCCGTCGCGGCCGTCGCGCAAGTTGTCCCAGAAGCCGTCGATGTCGGCCGCGCCCGGGAAGCGGCCGCTCATGCCGATGATCGCGACCGGCTCGTTGTTGCGGCGCGGCGCGGCGGGTGCCGGCGCGGGAGTCGCCGCGACGGCGAAGCGCGGCGTCTCGGCGTAGCGTTCCGCCAGCACCGGCGCGGCGGCGGTTGCCGGGCGCGACGCGGTGCCCGTGCCCAGGCGCGCCTGCAGCAGCGAGCGGTAGGTCTGGACCAGGTGGCCGGCGAGACCGTCCAGCGTCGGGAACTCGAAGAACACGGTCGGCGTGAGGTCCAGACCGTAGCTGCGATTGAGCCGGTTGCTGAATTCGGTGAGGCTGATCGAATCGAAGCCGAGCGTGCTGAGCTCGACCCGCGGGCTGATCGCCTCGCGCTTCATGCGGATCTGGTCGGCGACCGTCTGCACCAGCGCGGCCAGTACCTGCGCGCGCAGGCCGGCGGCGTCCTGCGCCGACGCGTCGGCCGCGGCGGGCGCACGCGGCGCCGCCGGCACGCCGAGCAGGCTCGCGCGGATCCGCGCGGCCTGACCGTAGATCACCGCGACCGGCGTGTGCGCCGCGGCGAGCGCGCGATAGAACGCATCCATGCCGACCGTCACCGGCATGGGTGCTAAGCCCGAGCGCTGCCACATCTGGGTTTCCACCGCTGCATCGACGCGCATGCCGCCGTCGCGCCACAGCGGCCAGTCCAGTGCCAGGGTCAGGCCGGCGCCGAGGCCCTGGGTCACGCGGTCGTTGCGCCAGCCGGCGAACTCGTCGAGGAACGCGTTGGCGGCGGCATAGTCGCCCTGCCCGGCGTTGCCGAAGCGGGCCACGACCGAGGAGAACACGACGAAGAATTCCAGCGCGAGATGCCGCGTCGCCGTATCGAGATTGCAGGCGCCGGCGACCTTGGGCGCGAGCACCCGGCGCAGTTCGGCATCGTCCTTCTTGACCAGATAGCTGTCGGACAGCACGCCGGCCGCATGCAGCACGCCGTCCAGACGTCCGTGACGGGCGACCACGCGCGCGATCAGCGCCTCGACCGCCGCTGGATCGGCGACGTCGGCGGCTTCGCTGTCGATGCGCCGTCCGCGCGCCTGCAGCGCCGCGAGGCGGCGCGCGCGCTCGGACGACGGCGCATGCCGGCCGCACAGCACCACGCAGGCGCCGGCGGCATGAGTCAGGATTTCCTCGGCGAACAGCAGGCCCAGCCCGCCGTTGCCGCCGGTGATCAGATAAACCGCGTCGTCGCGCCAGGGCAGGCGCGGCGCGGGCGTGGCGATTTCCTCCAGCGCCTCGACCTCGCGCTGGCTGCCGCGCTGGCGCACGACCAGGTCTTCGCTGCCGAGATTGGCATCGGCGATCTCGGCGAGCCGGCGCGGCGCGAGACTCGCGTCAGCCAGAATCAATTGCGTGCGCAGGTGGCGGCTTTCCAGCGCCGCGCTGCGCAGCATGCCGGCCAGGCCGGCGTTGAGCGGATTGTCGGCATCGGCCAGCAGCACGACCTGGAAGGCGACCGCGTCACGCGGCACGTCGGCGAGGCGGCTGCGCAGGCGGTGCAGCAGCATGACCGCGGCTTCCTCGAACTGGGCCGGCGCGTCGCCGTCGCCGAAACCGGCGAATTCCAGCGTGTCGGGCCGGTAGGTCAGCGCCGTCGTGAACTCGTGCTGCCAGCCCGGCGTCGGCGCCTGTGCCGGGGTCAATACCAACAGCTCGCGCCGTGCCGGCCGCGCCGTGACGGCCGCCGGCGCGGCGCGCCAGACCCGCCGCAGCAGCAGCGCCGAGGCGCTGTCGCGGGCGGCGACCTCGCCTTCCAGCACGCGCCGCGAATAGCCATGGAAGCTCACCCGCACCGTGCCATCGGCATCGCACAGGTCGATGTCGAATTTCTGCACTGCGTCCTCAGGCGAGGCGCCTTCGGCGTAGCGCACGTAGACGTGGCTGTCCGCCGCCGGCGTGCCGCGCACCTGCAGTTGGGTGAGCACGAACGGCAGGGTCGGCTTGGCGATGTCGACCGGCACCGCGCCGGCGGCCGCATCCATCAGGCTGGGATGCAGCACGAAGTCGCCCGCGCCCGCGCGCGCCTCGGCCGGCAGGGAGAGCTCGGCCACCAGCTGCGGCAGGCCGCGTGCATCGCGGCCCAAGTGCAGCGTCCGCACGGCACGGAAGGTCGGGCCGAAGGTGAAACCCAGGGTCGGCAAGTGGGCGTAGGACTCGGCCCCCGACACCGTGCGCGGACAGGCCGCACGCAGCGCCGCGAGATCCAGCGTCGGCGGCGCCGGCGGCAATTCGAGCACGGCCCGGCCCTGGCAGTGCACCTGGGTCGCGCCGCCCGCGTCGGCGGCGGCCTCGCTGTAGATTTCGAAACCGACCGCACCGCCAGCCTCGGGCTTGAGGCGCACGTGCAGGTCGACCGGCTCGGCGGTCACGCTCAGCGCGCGCGGCCAGACCACGTTCTGCAGGCAGAAGCCCGCATCCAGCGCACCGGACGGCAGCGACTGCGCGAGTGCGGCGCGCGCCATCTCGAGATAGGCCACGCCGGGCAGCACGCGCTTGCCCTGGATCACGTGGTCGCGCAGGAAGAATTCCTCGCCGCTCAGGCGCGAGCTGAAGCGCTGCACCTGCAGGTCGGAGGTATTGCGCTGCAGCAGCGGATGCAGCACGGCAGTCGTTATCTGTATCGGCGCGGGCGCGATGGTCAGCCGGTGCGCGTCGCGCGCAAACGGATAGCCCGGCAAATGCAGACGCCGCGCCTGCGCCTTGCCCGGCAGCGCGGCCCAGTCCAGCGTCGCGCCGGCGACCCAGGCGCGCGCGGCGTCTTCGGGTGTGGCCGTGGCCGCGTCGAGGTACGGCAGCGCAGCCGGCGTCTCGTCGAGCTGGCCGCTCCAGACCCCGGCCAGACCGTCGGCGCCGCCGAGGTGACGCCCGAGCAGGTCGCGGATCTGGGCGCTGTCGTCGGCCAGGAACACGATGCGGCAGGCCATGGCCTCGCGGCCCTGCTGCAGGGTCAGCGCGAGATCGTCCAGGCGCGGCAGCGGGTCGGCAGCCTGCAGCCGATCGCGCAGCGCGATCAGTCGTTCGCGCAGACGCGCGGGCGTGCGCGCCGACAACGGCAGCAGCTGCGAGGCCGGTTCGGCCTCCGCGCGCGGCAGCGCCGCGCAGGATTCCAGCACGGCGTGTCCGTTGGTGCCGCCGATGCCGAACGAACTCAGCGCGCCGCGCCGCGGCGCGCTGCCGTGGGTCCAGGGCCGGGTCGTGTCGACGACGTAGAACGGCGAGGCGGCGAGGTCGAACTTGGGGTTGGCGCGGCGATAGTGCAGCGACGCCGGCAGCACCGCGTGGTGCAGGCTCAGGGCCAGCTTGATGCAGCCGACCAGGCCGGCCGCCGAGTCGAGATGGCCGATGTTGGTCTTGACCGAGCCGATGCCGCAGAACTGGCGCTGCGCGGTATGCCGGCGATAGCTCTCGGCCAGTGCGGCCAGCTCGATCGGGTCGCCGAGTTCGGTGCCGGTGCCGTGCGCCTCGACATAGCTGATCGTGTCGGGCTGGATGCCGGTCTTGCGCAGCACCTTGTCGATGACGAGGGACTGGCCGGCCGGGCTCGGCGCGTAGAAGCCGACCTTGTCGGCGCCGTCGTTGTTGATCGCGATGCCGCGGATCAGCGCGTAGATCGCATCGCCGTCGGCGATTGCGTCCTGCGCGCGCTTGAGCAGCATCACTGCGACGCCCTCGCCGCCTACCATGCCGTCGGCGGCCGCGTCGAATGCCTTGACGCGGCCGTCGCTCGCGAAGTTCATGCCCTTCTGGTGCACGTAGCCCAGGCTCGGCGACGGATAGACCGAGGCCGCGCCGACCAGGGCCTGGCGCGTCTCGCCGGTCAGCAGCGCCTGACAGCCCGCGTACAGGCCGACCATGCCGGAGGAACAATTCGAGTGCACGGCGAAGCTCGGCCCCTGCAGGCCGAGCCGGTGCGAAATGATGGTCGGCATCGTGCCGGCCTGGGCCAGCAGCCAGGACACGTACTGCTCGCTGCTGCCAAGCACGCTGCCGCTGTCGAGACTGCGCGCGGTCAGCGCCTGGTAGCCGTTCGCGCTGCTGGCTATGAACACGGCGGTGTCGGCCAGATCGGCCGGCGTGTAGGCCGCGTCCTCGACCGCGTTCCAGGCGTGCTGCAGCAGCAGGCGCAGCTGCGGGTCCATGAGTTCCGCGTCGCGCGGCGTGATGCGGAAGAACGCGGCGTCGAAGTCGTCGCGGCCGCTGATCGCCGCGGTCACGGCGACAAAGTGCGGATCCTCGATCAGCTCGGCCGGGAAGCCGAGCTCTCGCAGCGTAGCCGGCGCGATGCGGCGCACGCCGTCACGCGCGGCGCAGAGGTTGTCCCAGAAGGCCGCCGCGCTGTCCGCGCCGGGCAGCTGGCAGGAGATGCCGATGATCGCGACGCTGTCGCGGTAATAAGCCGGCAGTTCGTCAGCCGTGAAGTCCGCGGCGGCGGGCACAGTCGCGTGCGCGTCGGGCGGCGGCGCGGACTCGGCCCGGCGCTGGGCCAGGCAGGCGGCGATGCGGCGTACGCTCGGATAGCGGAACAGGTCGGTGGCGCTGAACTCGATACCGAGACGGCTCTGGATGCGCTCGGCCGCAGTGACGGCGAGCACCGAGTCGCCGCCGATCTCGAAAAAGCCGTCGTTCTGGCCTATCGCCGGCAGGCCCAGCAGCTCGCACCAGATCGCGGCGACCGCGCTGACCAACCCGTCGTCGGCGGGCGCGGGTGCGGCGGCCGGCGCAGCGGCGGCGGCGTGCTGCGCGGCCAGGCGCTTGCGATCGACCTTCCCGTTGTGGGTCTGCGGCAGCGCGTCGAGCGCGATGTACAGCGCCGGGACCATGTACGGCGGCAGGCTGTTCTGCAGATGAGCGCGCAGGGTGCGCGCGTCGGGCGTGTGGCCAACCCGCGCCACGTAGAACGCGGCGAGCTGGGCATGTCCGTCGCGCTCGACCAGGCCGGCCACGGCCTGCAGCACGCCGGCGTGCTGCTCCAGGCGCGCCTCGATCTCGCCGAGTTCGATGCGATGGCCGCGCAGCTTGACCTGCGCGTCCATGCGGCCGAGGTATTGGATGCGGCCGTCCTCGCGCCAGCACGCGAGATCGCCGGTGCGGTAGAGCGTCTCGCCGGCGCGGTAGCGGTGCGCGATGAAGCGCTCCGCGGTCAGTTCGGTGCGCTGCCAGTAGCCGCGCGCCAGCCCGCTGCCGCCGATGCACAGCTCGCCCGGCACGCCGACCGGCAGGGCCCGGCCGTAGCGGTCGAGGATGTGCACGGTCGTGTTCGCGATGGGCCGGCCTATGCTGCCGCTGTCTTGCGCGTCGATGCGCTGGAGGGTCGACCAGATCGTCGTCTCGGTCGGGCCATACAGGTTCCAGGCCTCGCCCGGCAGCGCCGCCAGAGCATGGCGCAGCTTCTCCGGCAGGGCTTCGCCGCCGCACAGCACGCTCATGCCGTCGGGATTGTTCCAGCCGCTGTTGAGCAGCAGGCTCCAGACCGTCGGCGTGGCCTGCATCGCGGTCGGGCGCACGCGTTCGAGTTCGCGCCGCAGGCGCTGCGGATCCTGCAGCGTCTCGCTGGTGCAGATATGGCATTCGGCGCCGCTGATCAGCGGCAGGTACAGCTCGAGCCCGGCGATGTCGAAGCTCAGCGTGGTGACCGCGAACAGCCGGTCGGAGCGGCCCAGGCCGGGCTCGCGGCGCATGGAGACGAGGAAATTCGTCAGCGCACTGTGCGGCACCATCACGCCCTTGGGCAGGCCGGTGCTGCCCGAGGTGTAGATCAGATAGGCCAGCGATGCGCTGTCGACGCGCGCCAGGGGCTGCGCCGTGCCGGTTTCGGCCGGCAGGCTGTCGAGACTGAGCAGGCGCTCGGCGGCCGTCAGTGCGGTGAGCAGCGGCACGGTCGCCGCCACGGTCACCACGCAGCGCGCGCCGCTGTCCTCGAGCATGAAGCGCAGCCGTTCGGCCGGATAGCCCGGATCCAGCGGCACATAGGCCGCGCCGGACTTGAGGATGCCGAGCAGGCCGACCAGCATCTCGACGCAGCGCGGCAGGCACAGCGCGACGAAATCGCCAGGGCCGACACCCAGGCCGCGCAGGTGACACGCCAGCGCGTCGCTACGCCGGTCCAGCTCGCCATAGCTCAGCTGCTGCCCGCCGCAGGCCACGGCCAGCGCGCCGGGATGGGCGGCCGCCTGCTCGCGGAACAGGTCGTGCACGCAGCGGTCGGCGGGGAATTCGCTGTCGGTCGCATTCCAGGCGTCCTGCTGCGCCCGTTCGGTCGCGCTCACCAGTTCGTGGCTGCCACCGGCCGCGTCGGGATCGGCCAGCGCCGCGGCGAGCAGCCCTCGGTAGTGCGCGAGCAGGCGCGCCATCGCGGCGGCCTCGAAGCGCGCCGTGTCGTATTTGAGATGGATGACGAAGCCGTCGCCGTGCTCGGTGACCTCGAGCACGAGTGGATATTCGCCGGCCTGATGCAACTCGTCGCCGAGGCGCATCGGCAGGCCCTCGGCCGCGGACACGCTGCCGCCGGGCAGATCGCTCTGGTATTCGAACGCGATCTGGAACAGCGGCGGCTGCTGCGGGTCGCGGGCGAGCTTGAGGTCACGCACGACGCGTGCAAATGGATAGTCGGCATGGTCCATGCCATCGGCCAGGGCCAGCTGCACCTCGCGCGCCAGTTCGCGCAACGGCCGCTGGCCGTCGATCTGCGCGCGCACGGCGATCATGTTGACGAAATAGCCGACCAGTCCGGTGAAGCGCGTCTGCGGCCGGCCCATGGTCGGCACGCCGACGACGATGTCGGTCTCGCCGCTGTAGCGGTGCAGCAGCAACTGGAATGTGGTCAGGAACAGCACCGCGGTGCTG
The DNA here is from genome assembly GCA_038207515.1 of Lysobacterales bacterium. Classification (GTDB taxonomy): domain Bacteria; phylum Pseudomonadota; class Gammaproteobacteria; order Xanthomonadales; family Rhodanobacteraceae; genus Tahibacter. The sequence goes on from JBBQZR010000048.1 coordinate 17,966, forward strand.
ACCGTCAAGGTCGAGGCGGCGGCACGCACCAGCTGCGCTTCGGCCGGCTCCAGGGCCAGCGAGAGTACGCGCGCGGCGCGCCGCGGTGCGGTCTGGTCCGGACGCGGCAGCGGCAGTTCCAGCGGCGCGGCGACGCCGCTCATCTGGCGCAGCCAGTAGTCGCGGTGGGCCTGGGCCGCCGGGCTGCCCAGCATGGCCTGCTCCCAGGCCACGAAGTCCGCGTAGCTGGCCGGCGGCGGCACCAGTTGCGGTTGCGCGCCGCGCTGCAGCGTTTCGTAGGCGTCGAGCAGGGTTCCGAGCAGGGCCGGTATCGAGCTGCCGTCGAACACGATGTGGTGGACGACGAACAGCGCGAAGTGCTCGCCGGCCGAGCGGCTGTACAGGCGCACGCGCAGCAGCGGGCCGCGGGCCAGATCGAAACCGCGCAGGTATTCCTCGACCATGCGGCGCTGGAAGTCGGCCGCGTCCAGCCCGGCCGCATCCTCGTGGCGGAAGTCGACGCGCACGCCCGGGTCGGTGCGCTGACGCGGCACGCCGTCGTGCTCCTCGATCACGGCGCTCAGCAGCGGATGCTGTGCGAGCAGGAACTGGCAGGCCTGGCCGAAATGCGCTGCGTCGACGGCACCGCCGATGCGGAAGCACAGCGGCAGGTTGTAGCCGCGGTCGTGGTCGCCGAGCTTGCCGAGCGCCCAGAGCCCCTTCTGCCCTTCCGACAGCGCGCAGGTGAAGGCAGCGCCCTTGAGCAGCTGCAGCCGCTCGCGCAGCTCCTGGTTGGAGAGCTTGCCTTCCTTGTACGCGGCCAACAGTTCATCGACAGTCATCGAACAGCCTCACCCATTTCACCTTGCCGCAAAAAGATCAGCGGTCGCGCCGCTGTAGCGCGACCGCTGCCACGGCGTCCGGCCCTGCCGGATCGCCCGTCGTCCCCAAATCCCAACCGCATGTCACTACGTTCCGGCCCGCCCCACTCGCCGGCCGTCCCGCTCACGCATCGCGCAGCTGCGCCAGCAGCGCGTCGATGTCCTCGCCATTGCTGCCCGCAACCTGCAGGCGCTCGAGCGCCTCGATCACCGACGGATCACGGTAGCCCGACTCGGCCGCGACGCGGCCGCTCCCCTTGGCTGGCGCCGATTCCAGTGCCGCACAGACCCAGTCGCTGATCGCCGCGACCGTAGCGTGGTCGATCAGCGTGCGCACGCCCGGCGCGACACCGAAGTTCGCCTCGATCTCGCGCCGCAGCGCGGTCAGCGTGTGCGAATCCGCCCCATAGTGGCGGAAATCCTCGTACAGGTTGATCTCACCCGCCTTCAGCTCCAGACGCGAGCACAGCACGTCGACGATGCAGGCCTGCACCTGCGCGCGCCGCCGGCAGGTCGCGGCGTCAGCCTCCGCGGGTGGGGCGTCCGCAGTGCCCGCCTCGGCTGCTGCCACCGGCAGGTCCGGCACGGCCGTCGGGGTTGCCGGCACGGCCGCCACCGCGGTAGCGCTTTGGCGCTCGTTGATGAACGGATAGGTCGGCAGCGGCACGCGGCGCGGCGCGGCGGCGCCGGCCGGGCGCGTCCAGGCGAAGTCCGTCCCGGCCGCCCATTGCCTCGCAAGCTCAAGCAGGGTCGCGGCGTCGCCGCTCACTGCGGCGGCCACGGCCGGCGTGCGCCGGCGCGATGGGCGCCGGCCGAAGCAGACATTGCCGTCCACGCGCAAATCCTCACCGGCCGCCGTGTCGGCGTGCGGCGTGTCCGACGGCGGCAGCGGCCGCGCCGCCAGCAGCATCAGGCAACGGCGCAGTCCGGCCAGCAGCTCCTCGACGCTCGCCGCAACCAGCGCCGCGCGCCAGTCCAGCGCGATCCGGCCGCTGCGCAGCGTATGCGCGATGTCGGCCAGCGCCGGCGTGCCGGCTTCGTCGACCGACCGCTCGAGGAAGTCGACGTGACGCTGCAGCAGCACCTCGAGACGCTCGGCATTGCGCGCGGAGAACACGAACAGCTCCACCCCCGCCGCAGCCGCGGCGCGGGCCGGCGCACGGTACTGTTCGACCAGCACATGCGCGTTGACTCCGCTGAAGCCGTAGCTGTTCAGCGCGGCCCGGCGCGGCAGCGGCTGGCCGTCACGGTCGGTCAGCGTCGGCCAGGGCGCGTTCTGCGCGGCGATCTCGAAGCGGCCGTCGGCGAGGTCGATCTGGTCGTTGATCTGCGCGAAGCCCGGCACGCCGGGCCGAATCCCATCGCGCAGCGCGAATACCAGCTTGACCAGCGCTGCCAGGCCGGAGGCCACCTCGGCGTGGCCGATGCACGGCTTGAGGCAGCCGATGCGCCGGGCCGGCAGATCGCTGGCAGACGCGTTGCCCGCACGTTCGGCCTCGGCGTAGGCACCGGCCAGCGCATTGATCTCGATCGCATCGCCCATCAGCGATGCGGTGCCGTGCGCCTCGACATAGGCGACGCTCGCCGCGTCGACGCGCGCGGCGCGCAGCGTGCGGCCCACGGCCTCGCGCATGCCCGCGCCGCTGGGCGTGTTGAGGGTCATGCCGGAGCCGCCGTGGGCGACGCTGCTGCCCTTGACCACGGCGTAGATGAAGTCCGCGTCCGCTTCGGCCCGCCGCAGCGGCTTGAGAATCACCGCACCGACCGCCTCGCTGCGCACATAGCCCGCTGCGTCCGTCTGGAAGGAACGCGACCGCCCGTCGGTACTGAGCAGACCCAGCGACTCCACGCCCATGAAACCGGCCGCCGAGAACAGCACGTGCACGGCGCCGACGATGGCCTGCTCGCATTCGCCCTCGCGCATCGACGCGCAGGCGCGGTGCAGCGCGACCGGGAACGAGGCACAGCCGGACTCGCAGTACTCGCTGGGGCCGCGCAGGTTGAGGCCGTAGGAAATGCGGTTGGGCAGCAGCGACGGGACCATGTTGCCCACGCCGAGCGAATCCGGATCGCCCGGCGCGAGCGCGAGGAACACGCCGGTGGGCCGTTCGGCGAATTCGGCCGGCGTGAAGCCGCCGTCCTCGAGCGCGCCCCAGACATGGGTCAGCAGCAGGGTGTGCTGCACGGTCATGCCGCCGGCCTCTTTCGGCGATATGCCGAAGAACAGCGGATCGAAGTCGTCGTAGCCGCGCAGCAGCGCGGCCCAGCGCAGCGAGTTGCCCGAACCCGGACCGTTCTCGTCGACGTAGTCGCGCCAGTCCCAGCGCAGTTTGGATACCTCGCTGACGCAATTGCGTCCACTGCGCACGTTGCGCCAGAACTCCTGCGCGTCGCGCGCCTTGGGGAAGCGCGCGCTGATGCCGACAATCGCGAAGTCGTTGTCGGTCTGCGCCGCCGGCTCGGCGCGAGCCGCGGCCGGGGCAACGACGCGGGCCGGACGCGCCGGCTCGGGCTCTGGCTCGGCAGGGCCGGTTTCGGCCTTGTCGCCGCCGAAATGCGCGGCGATGCGCTGGCGCACTTCCGACTGGCCGACGAAGGTGCGTTTGTGCATCTGCACCTCGCGCTGGATCACCGGACCCAGCCGCTCACGCAAGGACGCCCCGAGGTGACGCTTGAGTTCCATCAGTGAATGGCGCGGCGCCTGGGCCAGCTGGGCGGCGAATTCGAGCGCATGCGGCAGGACCCGCTCGCGCGGCAGGATCGGACAGCCGCCGTAGCGCGCCATCAGCTCGGCACCGCGGTAGCGCTGGCCGGTGTAGAGGATCTCCTGGGCCAGGCCGATGCCGAACTTCTCCGGGAAGATAAGGGTGGAGCCCACGCCCGGCGTGAAGCCGAACTGCATGAAGTTCGCCGCGTAGTAACTCTCCTGCGCCATCACCGGGAAGTCGCACGACATGCCCAGCACCCAGCCGGCGCCGAGGGCATGCCCCTGCATCGCCGCGATCACCGGCACGTCGCAGTCGATCGCGAGGCGGTAATAGTCGTCGCTGGTGTAGTCCATCTCGCCGGCCTCGATCGCGACCAGACCCTTGCGGCTGCCGCCGGTCGCGAAATAGCTCTCGTAGCCGCACAGCACGACGACCTTGCAGGTCTCGCTCGTGCGTACCGCCGCGAAAGCCGCCTGCAGGCCGGCGATCAAATCACCGTAGCAGGCATTCTTTTCTTCGCGGTCGTGCATGCGGATCTGCAGGATCTCGGCGCTGATCTCGCAAAGCTCGACGGTGCTGCTCATCGCCAGTGTGGACAGCACCGGCGAGACCGCCGGCAGCGCTGCCGCTGCCGCAGGCACGGGGGCCGGCGCGGGTGCGGCGGTGGCCACGTGACGCGGCGACGGCGCTGGCGCCGGTACAACTTGCGCCGGTATCACCTGCGCGGGCGGCGCGGCCGCGGGCGGCGGCGCGACAGGCGCGGCAACCGCTGCTTCGGGCGCGGCGGCCAGGCGGCCGTCGATGAACTGCGCAAACGCGACGATGGTGGGATGGTCGTACATCGCCGGCGCGGTCAGGTTCAGCCCGAAATGTTCGTTCACGGCGCGGATCCACTCGGGCGCAGACAGCGAATCCAGGCCCACGTCGATGAACTTCTCGGCCGGGGCGATCGTCGCCTCGATCAGGTCGAGCACGCGCGCGAGAAGGCGGATCAGCACGTCCTGCGTCTCGCTGCCGCTGTCGCCGCGGGCCTGCGAACGGCGCTGGCGCAGCGCCGGCCAGGCCGTGATCGACGCCGACGAGGCGCGACCCGGCTTTGCCGGTGCGGGCGCGGACACGGATGCCGGCCCCGGCGCCGCGGCGGGCAGCGCCGGCGCTGCCGGTGCCGGTGTGAAGGCGGCCGGCACGGGTGGCGCTATGGCGGCGGGTTGCACCGGCAGCGGCACCGGCGGCGCGGCGGCGGGCAGCGACGGCCCCAAGGTCGCGACATGGGCCGCGAATTCCGCGAGGGTCGGATGCTCGTAGATCGCGGTCGCCTTGAGCGCAAGGCCCAGGCGCGCGTTGACCTTGCGTACCCATTCCGCGACGTAGATCGAATCCAGACCGATGTCGCGCAGTTTCTCCGACGGATCCACGAGCTGTGCGGCGATGCCGAGCACCTCGGCCAGCAGATCGGCCAGCATGGCGGTCAGGTCGACTGCGGGCGCGGCTGCGGTTGCGGCAGCTGCCGTTGCGGCCGCGGGCGGCGACGCGACCGCTGCCGGCATGGCGGCAGCCATCGCGACCTGCGCCGTCGCGGCGGCAGGCATGGCCTGCGCCGGCGGCTGCTGCGTGCCGATATGGGCGGCGAACTGCTGCAGGGTCGGATAGTCGTACACGGCCGTCGCCTTGAGAACCAGCACGAACTCACGGTTGACCAGGCGGATCCATTCGGCCGCGTAGATCGAGTCCAGGCCGATGTCGGCGAGCTTTTCCTGCGGATCGATCAGGCTGGCGCTGGTGCCGAGCACGCCGGCAAGGCTGTCGGCCAGGCGTGCCAGCGTGTCGGCGGCGGGTATGGCAACCGGCGCTATGAATGGCGCAGCAGGCGGCGGCGCCGCTACGGGCGTTACGGCCGCCGCCGTGACGGGTGCCAGCACGTGGATCGCCGCAGCCGGCGCCGCGACGACCGGCCGTGCCGGCGCATGGCCGGATCCCGTCTGCCCCGCGGCAACGAAAGCCGCGAGCGCGGCTGCATGCGGATAGTCGTAGAGCGCGGTCGCTTTCAGCGCGAGTCCAAACAGGCCGTTGAGCTTGCGCACCCACTCGCTCGCGTAGATCGAATCCAGGCCGATGTCGACGAACTTGTCGTTCGGGTCGATCAGCTCGGCGGCCGTGCCGAGGACGTCGGCCAGGCTCGCGATGATCCTGTCGCGGATCGCATCGACCTGTGCGGCAGCCGGCGCCGACGGCAGGCTGGCGGCGGGCGCCTCGCGGATGACGGGCGGCGCAGGGACGGCAGCCGGTGCCGGCGCTGCCGGTGATGCCGCCGCGGCGGGCGGGGTCGTAGCGGCAGCCCCCGGTCTGAGTTCGCTCACATGCGCCGCGAAACGGCGCAGGGTCGGATGGTCGTACACCGCCGTAGCCTTGATCGGCAGGCCCAGGCGGCGGCTCAGGCCACCGGTCCACTCGGCCGCGTAGATCGAGTCCAGGCCGAGGTCGGCGAGCTTGGCATCGGTATCCAGCAGCTCGGCCGGAACGCCGAGCACATGGGCCAGGCTGTCGCTGAGTGTGCGCAGCATCACGTCCACGTCGGGTGCTCCTGAGGTAGCGCCGGGCTGAGGTGGCGCCGCCGCCGCTATGGGCTGCGGTGGCGCGGCGGCCGCTACGGGCGGCGGGACAATCATCGGTGCGGCCGCCGCCGCCGGATCGGGGGGCTGCAACGGGCGCAGGCTGACGGATTCGGCCGCGGTGGTCTTCGGCGCGGCGGCGCGTGCCACCAGGGCCGGCGCCTGCAACTGGATCTGCCGGGGCTTCTCCGATGACTCGTTCATGGCTGCAGCTCTTCTTTCGTTGATGGGCATGGCCGCACGCGCAGCGTGCGGCGCAGGTTCAGTAGGCGTTGGGCGCGCCGCTTCGGCGGCGGGCCAGGCACGCGGGGCGAGGCTGACCGTCTGGACCACGGCCGGCGCGGCGGCCAGCGCCGGCAGGCTGCGCAGCGGCCGCTCCGGACGCGCGGCGGCAGCCGGCGACGGCGCAACGGGTTCCGCCTGCGGGGTGGCGACGGTCGACCGCGTGGCCGGCGCGACTGGTGCCGCCGCCAGCGCGGCGGCCGCACGACTCGCGCTGGTCGGCGCCACGCGCGTATCCGCACGCACCGCCGCGGCAGCGCCGTCGGCCGTGGCCGCTGCACCGACTGCAGCCGCTGCGGGTTGCGGCGTGCCAGGCCCGCCGCTGGCGGGCGCGGCGAACCAGTAGCGCGTGCGCAGGAACGGGTAGCCGGGCAGTTCCAGCGCGCGCCGGCGCGCGCCGCGGTGCAGCCGGCTCCAGTCCACGGCCAGTCCCTTGACCCAGAGCCCCAGCACCTTGGCGTACTTGCCCTTGTCGAGCCAGGCCGCCACGAGTGCGGCGGAATCCTCGTCCTGGGCGAAGTCGGCAATCGCGTCGCGATGCCGCTTGATCTGGTCGGCATAGCATTCCGCGATCGCCCGCTCGCCGGCCAGATAGCGCGCGAGCCGGTCCTTCAGTTCGTCGAGCGTCGTGACGACGAAGGCGAGCCGGTCGTCCAGCGCCTCGCGGCCGATCTGCAGCGTGTAGGCGATGTCGGCGAGGTCGGACCCGGCGTAACGGCCGCTGTCCAGCAGCGCATGCAGACGCTGCACGACCTGGCCCAGGCGCTCCTCGCCGCGCGCCGACAGCAGCACTACGAAGGGACCGACGGCCGCTTCGGCCGTGGCCTGCGCGGTGTATTCCTCGATCACGACATGGGCGTTCGCACCGCCGGCGCCGAACGACGAAATGCCGGCGATGCGCGGCAGCGTGCGGCCCTGCAGCAGCGGCTGCGGCCAGGGCGCGCGCGTACGCTGCAACACGAACGGCGTGGCGGCAAAGTCGATATTCGGGTTCGTCGTTTCGGCGTGCAGACTGGGCACGAACTCGGCGTGGCGCAGTTGCAGGATCAGCTTGGTCACGCCGGCCACGCCGGCCGCAGCCTCGAGGTGGCCGATGTTGGACTTGACCGAGCCGATCGCGCAGTAGCCGCTGTCGTCGGTGTCGCGGCGGAAAGCCGCGGTCAGGCCGGTGATCTCGATCGGATCGCCGAGCGCGGTACCGGTACCGTGGGCCTCGATGTAGCTGACCGTGCGCGCGTCCACGCCGCTGCGGTCCAGGGCGCTGCGCACGAGTTCGGTCTGGGCATCCGGGCTGGGCACGGTATAGCCCGAGGTCTTGCCGCCGTGATTGATGGCCGAACCGCGGATCAGCGCGTGGATGCAGTCGCCGTCGCGCTGCGCGGCCGCGAGCGGCTTGAGCAGCAGCGTGCCCACGCCCTCGCCCGGCACGAAACCGTCGCCGCCCGCACCGAAGCTGTGGCAGCGGCCGTCGCGCGACAGCATGCGCTGCGAGCACAGCACGACATAGTTCGACGGGTGCAGGTAGACGTTGACGCCGCCGGCCAGTGCCATCTCGCACTCGCCCGCGCGCAGGTGCTCGCAGGCGGCGTGGATCGCGGTCAGCGAGGCCGAACACATGGTGTCGAACGGCAGGCTGGGCCCGCACAGATTGAACAGGTAGGACACGCGGTTGGCGACCGAACCGAACGACGTGTGCGGGTAGACCGCCTCGCCGGCGGCCCAGCGCGGCGGACCGTGCAGCGCGAAACCCGTCTTCGTGATGCCCGCATAGACGCCGACCCGGCGCGCATGCTGAACGCGTATGCGTTCGCGCGTATAGCCGGCGCTTTCCAGCGTGTGCCAGCAGGATTCGATGAACAGTCGCTCCTGCGGATCCATGTTCAGCGCTTCGCGCGGCGGGATGCCGAAGAACATCGGATCGAATGCGGCGAAGTCGTCGATGAATCCGCCCCAGCGCGCGTAGTAGCGGCCACTGGCGACGGCCGCGTCGATGTCGGCTTCGAACAGGGCATCGGCATCCCAGCGTTCGGCCGGAATCTCCGTGATGCTGTCCCGGCCGCCACTGAGGTTGCGCCAGAACGCGTCCAGGTCGGGCGCATCGGGATAGCGCCCGCTGAGTCCGATCACCGCGATCGGCGTATTGGCGGCCGGCGCGATCGCGGCGTGCGCGGCGTCGGGCCTGGTCCCGGGCAATGCAACGGGGACGTCGGCCGGCGCCGGCGCCGCGGCAGCGAGGCCGCACCAGGCCGCGCTGGCCGACGTGTGCCGGGTCGCGAAATAGGTCGCCAGCGCGTTCACGCTGTGGTGCTGGTACAGCAGCGTCTTGGACAGGTTGCCGAACGCGGTTTCGAACTCGGCGTTGAGCGCATTGATCATCAGCGAGTCGATGCCGTAGTTCTGCAGGTCCTCGCCCGCATGCACCTGCGACGGTGCGAGCCGGGTGACCTGCGCGACCAACCCGCGCAGCTTCTCCACCAGCCGCGCCTGCAGCGGCGCGATGGCGACCGCCGCCGTGGCGGTAGTCGGCGGTGCCGGCGACGCGGCTGCCGCGGAGGCCGCCGGCGCGCCGGTCGCGCCCCAGTGCCGGCGCAAGTGTTCCAGCGGGCCGTGCAGCACCAGCACCTGCGGCGCGCGCGTCTGCAGGGCGGTGTAGAACGCCTGCAGCCCGGCCGCCGTCGGCATGGCGGTGAAACCCAGGCGCTCGCGCTGCGCCGCCTCGGCCGCCGCGTCGATGCGCATGCCGCCCTCGGCCCACAGCGGCCAGCCGAGCGCGAGGCTGCGACCCCAGGCCAGGCCGTCGTCGACCCGCTGCGCGCGCGCGACGAGATAGCCGTCCATGAAACCGTTCGCGGCGGCGTAGTCGGACTGGCCGACGCTGCCCAGCGCCGCGCCGAGTGCGGCGAAGCCGACGAACAGGTCCAGCGCGATTCCCGCCGTGGCCTGATCCAGGTTCACGAGTCCGCGCGTCTTCGGCGCGAGCACGGCACGCAGTTCCGCGGCGGGCTTGCGCAGGATGAAGTTGTCGCGGTGGATGCCGGCGGCGTGGATCACGCCGTGCAGCGCGCCATGCCGGCGCAGCACCGACGCCACGAGTTCACTCACCTGCGTCGCATCGGCCACGTCGACACTGGCGTATTGGGCGACGGCACCGGCCGCCTGCAGCGCGGCCAGCAGTGCCGCATGGCCGGCACCCGCCGCGGAGCGGCCGGTCAGGATCAGGCGTGCGCCACGGACTCGCGCCGCGATTTCGCGCGCGAACGCTGCGCCGATGCCGCCCGCACCGCCGCTGATCAGATACACCCCGCCCTCGCGCCACGGTGCGGGCGCGGCGTCCTGCGCCGGCGTAAGCAGCTCGAGCACGCGCACGCGGCGGCGTCCCTGCGCTGCAGTGACATCGGCGTCGGTCGTCGCACCGTTGTCGCGCAGCAGCGCGGCCAGCTCCGTCGCGGGCGTTTCGAGCGGCAGTTCCAGACACTGGAAGGCGATCGCCGGCTGTTCCAGGGCAGCGGTACGCAGCAGCGCCGCGAGCCCCTGCACGAAGCCGGGTCGCACCGGCGCGGCCAGCACGAGCTGCAGGCGCAACGGGCCGTCGTCCTGGGCGATGCGCGCCCGCAACCAATCCAGCAGCGCGGCCGCGGCATCGTCGAACTCTGCAGCGGCATCAGCGAGACAGGCGCACTGGATCAGGCCGGGCTCGGCCGACCGCAGGCGGCCTGCGTATGCGTCGTCCCAGCCCAGCAGCAGCACGGCCCGCGGCGCGGACGTTGCGCCGGCCGGCAGCGCCGCCTGCTCGCGCCAGCGCGGACGCAGCAGCAGCACGCCTTCGGCCGGCTTCTCGGGCAGCGCGGACACGGCCGGTGCGGACACGGCCGCGGCGACCGCGGCAGCCGCCGGTTCGCTGCGCGGCGCGACCCAGTAGCGCGTCGCCGCAAACGGATACACCGGCAGTGCGACACGCGAGCAGTTGCCATCGGCGAAGAGGCCGTCCAGCGCGAGCGGCTGCCCCTTGACGTGCAGCGCCGCGATGGTCTGCAGCGTGTCGCGATAGGTAACCGCGTCGGCCTGGGCCAGTTCGCGGATGCTCTGGTCGCCGGCGGCCGACAGCGCGAGCGGCGCATCGCTGCGCTCGACCGATCCGTCGCTGAGGTGAAGCCCGCGCAGATCGCCGGCGAGGAAAGCGGCCAGCGCGCCGGCGAGTTCGAACAGATCGGCGACGACCAGCGCGAGCCGGTGGCCCAGATGCAGGCGGCCGAGCGCCAGGGTGTAGCTCAGGTCCGCGCACAGCGTTTCGGGCTGCTGCGCACAGAACGCGGCGAGGTTCCCGGCCTGTTGGCGCAACTGCTCCGCACTCTGCGCCGAGAGCAGGACCAGGTACGCCGGCCGCGGCCGCGGCCGGCGCGTGGACGCCGGCGCCTGCTCGATCACGAGGTGCACATTGGTACCGCTGAAGCCGAACGCGCTGACCGCGCCGCGGCGCGGCTGGAGACGGCCCTGCGCGTCGCGCGGTGCCGGCCAGTCGGCCAGCGCCGCGTTGACGAAGAACGGGCTCGCGGCGAAATCGATGTGCGGGTTGCCGGACTCGAAATGCAGCGACGCCGGCAGGCGCTGCTGCTGCAGCGCGAGCAGCACTTTCAGCAGTCCGGCCACGCCGGCCGCGGTGTCGGTATGGCCGATGTTGGTCTTGATCGAGCCGATCGCGCAGTAGCCGCGGCGCTGGGTCCAGCGCCGGAACGCGCGGGTCAGCGCGCTGAACTCGATCGGGTCGCCGAGGATCGTCGCGGTGCCGTGGGCCTCGATCAGCTGGATGGATTCCGGATCGATGCCGAAACGCCCATAGACGTCGACCAGCAGCTTTTCCTGCGACGCGGCATTCGGCGCCGTGATGCCGTTGGTCGTGCCGTCCTGGTTGATCCCGGCCGCGACGATGACGCCCTGTATCGCATCGCCGTCGCGCTGCGCATCGGCCAGGCGCCGCAGTACGACCACGCCGACGCCCTCGCCCGGCACGAAGCCGTCGGCACGCGCGTCGAAGGTGCGGCAGCGGCCGCCCGGCGACAGCATGCCGCCCTTGGACGCCGCGACGAAGTAGCCCGGCGTCACGCGCACGTGCACGCCGCCGGCCACGGCCATGTCGATGTCGCCGACCCAGAGCGCCTGGCAGGCGCCGTGGATCGCGACCAGGGAGCTGGAGCAGGCCGTGTCGATCGCGATCGCCGGTCCCTTGAGATCGAGGAAATACGCGACCCGCGCCGGCACGATGGAACTGGCATTGCCCCAGAACGCCTGTGGCGGACTGTCGCTGCCGAACAGCTGGTGGTAATCGCCGTTCGCGCAGCCCGCATAGACGCCGCAGCGTGTGCCGCGCATGGCCGCACCCGCATGGCCGGCGTGTTCCAGCGCGAGCCACGACTGTTCCAGGAACAGCCGCTGCTGCGGATCCATGTAGCTCGCTTCGAGCGCGGAAATGCGGAAGAACAGCGCGTCGAAACGGTCGATGTCTTCCAGGTGCGCGGCGTTGCGGCACGGCCCCGGCCCGTTCGCCGGCTGTGGCAGCCACCGCGAGAGATCCCACCGCGTGACCGGACGCACGAAGTCGCGGCCGGCGGCGAGGTTGTCCCAGAACGCGGCCAGGTCCGCAGCGCCCGGATAGCGCGCGCTCATGCCGATCACGGCAATCGCCGCTGTGCCTGGCGAAGCCGGCGCAGCATCGAGGACGCTGGCGGTGGCTGCCGATACAGCGCTGGTCTGCGCGGCGGGCGCGGGCTGCGCGGCCGCCGGCAGCGGCACGGGTGCCGATGCGGTTGCAGGCGCCGTGGCAGCAGCAGGCGCCGCGACTAGCCGCGCCGCGAGCTCGCTGCGGTAGCTGCCGAGCAGGTGCGCAGCGAGCTGCGCGACCGAGGTGAATTCGAACAGCGCGGTCGTGGTCAGCGCGGTGCCGAGCGCGTCGTTGAGCGTGCGCACCAGGTTGACCCCGGTGATCGAGTCAAGGCCGTAATCGGCGAACGACTCGTCGTGGCGTATGCCGGCCGGCGCGAGGCGCAAAGTACGCGCAAGCTGCTCGACGATCGTCGCGACGACGTGGTCGCGCAGGCGCTGCGCGTCGTCGATAGCAGCGGTTGCCACGGCCGCGGTTGCCGCAACCGGTATGACTGGTGCCGCCATCTGCGGCGCAGCGGGCAGAGGCGCCGCGAGCGCAGCCGGCGCCGTGCGCTTCGGTGTCGGTGTGGAGATCGCCTGGCGTACTACGCCGTCGCTGCGCGCGATCAGCACATGCTGCATCAGGCCGGCGTGGTGCCGGGTCGGCACGGCGACCGCGTCGAAACCTTCAGCCTCGAGGACGCGCTGCCAGGTGTCCGGCTCCAGCGCCGGGCTGCCCGGAATACGCAGCGCATCGTCCTCGAACAGCCACCAGCCCTTGAGCAGGCCGAAGGTCAGCAGGGTCAGCAGGCCGCCGTTGACGGTCATCTCGTTGAGCAGCAGCAGGCCGTCGCCGCGCAGCAGCGCCTTGGTGTTGCGCAGGGTCTGGCGGATCCGGCGCGTCGCATGCAGCACGTTGGTCGCGACGACGAGGTCGTAGCTGCCGGCTTCGATGCCCTGCCCCGCCAGCGGCTTCTCGACGTTGAGCAGCTGCCAGCGCAGGAACGGGTTGGCCGCCGCGAAATGGTCTTCCGCATGCATCAGGAAGGCGCTGGAGATGTCGGTATAGCGGTACTCGGCGATCGCCGCGTGGTAAGGACGCAGCTTCTCGAACAGCAGCGAACTCGTGCCGCCGGTGCCGGCGCCGATTTCCACGATGCGCAGTCCGGCCGGCGGCTGCCCGGCCGCGGCCGCCGCATCCAGATGCCGGTGCACGCACGCCAGCAAGCCTTCGGCCAGCACGTCGTTGAAATAGTCCGCTCCGGCATTGTCGCGATAGACCCCGGCTACCAGATCGGTCGACGAGCGCCGGAACAGGATGTCGGTGGCCAGCGTTTGACCGGACAGGATCCCGGGCAGCGCGGTCAGGGTCGCATCGACCAGTTGCACGTGCGGCACGAGTTCGGCGTGCTGCAGCCAACCGGTCCTGGCTGCTTGCCAGAACTGCGAGGCCTGCTCCGGCGTTTCGGCCGGATCGGCCGGATGCTGCGCGAGCAGGCGCAGCGCCTCGTCGAGCCAGCGGCTCAGCGAGGCGTCGATCTGCGGCGCCAGCCTTTCACGCCGCAGTTGCGCGTCCAGCGTGCGCAGCTGCGCGCCGAGCACGCGGGCAAGCGCGGCCTCGAGTTCGCCGAACAAGGTGGTCACCGTTTCGCGCCGGGTTGCCTCAGCGACCGGCGCCGCCGCGTCGGCGTGCTGCGCGGCGCTGTGGGCGGCGGCGGCGAACAGGCCGGCATCGCCACGCGGCAGTACGCTGAGCCGTTCCGGCCGCGCGAGCAGATCGAGCATCGCCGGCCGCGCCGCGACCAGCCCGGCCTGGGCGAACGGTGCGCCGAACAGGCGTTCCAGCGCCTGCATCGCCTCGTCGGGTTCGATCGAGCCGAAGCCCATGCGCTCCATGCGGCGGCGGTACGCGTCGGTCGCGACCACGCCGACACTGCCCCAGTAACCCCAGTTCATGGTCCTGACTGCGCACGGCCAGGCTCGGGCCAGGGCCTGCGCGAACGCATCCTTGAACGTGCAGCCGGCGGCGTAGTTGCTCTGCCCTGCCGCCTTCAGGAACGACTGCAGCGACGAGAAGAACAGCACGAAGTCCAGCGGTTCGTCCGCAAACACCTGGGCCAGACGTACGCTGACGTCGACCTTGGCGCGCAGGCTCGCGGCAAAGCGCGCCTCGTCCATGTTGGCGAGGCTGCGGTCGTCGAGCACGATCGCCGAATGCACGACGCCGTTGATCGTGCCGCCGAAATGCTGACGTATCGCCGCGCGCGCCTGGTGCAGCGCATCGCGGTCGGCGGCATCGGCGCAGACGTAGAGCGGCGCGCGGCCGTAACTTGCGAGCCGTGCACAGCGCCGGCGGATGTCCGCGTCCGCTTCTCGCCGGCCTATCCAGGCGATGCGCGCGTCGTAGCGGCGGATCATCCATTCGCTCCAGGCCTCGCCGATGCCGCCGGCGCCGCCGATCACGACATACAGCCCGCCCTGCACATACGGCGGGCACGCCACGGTGTCGTCGGCGCGCAGCAGCTGGAGACGGAACCATTCGCCCCGGCGCCAGGCCAGCACGTCGCCCGGTATGTCCGATGCCGGCGCTCCTTGCAGCAGCGGCCAGACGGCGTCGACATCGGTCGGCAAGTCGATCACGCGCACTTGCCAGTGCGGATATTCCTTCGCTACGGCGCCGGCCAGCCCGTGCACGCTGGCCTGGGCCGGCTCCAGCGCATCGGCGCGGTCGACCGCCACGGCCTGACGGGTGACCAGGGTGAAGCGCAGCGCCCGTTCGCCGGCACCGGCCGCCAGCGCCGCCTTGAACAGGCGAAAGCCGTCGAGCACGCCCTGCTCCTGGGACTGAATGATCGCGTCGGCCGCAAGGTCCGCGACGGTCGCCGGCGCAAACCAGACGACCTCGTCGATGCCATCACGGAAAGCGGCCTCCCATTCGGCCGCCTCCGGTGCTAAGCGCGCCGCAGCGATCGAGCCGGCCAGCGCCTGTACGGCCGGGGTGCCGGCCAGCAGCAGGCGTCCAGCCGCCGGCGACGGCGCAGCAGTGGGTGCCGACGCGGGCAGCGCCTCCCAGACCGGGACCAGGCTCTGCAGCCGTGCCAGCGTCGGCGCGGCCTGGAGCACAAGGCCACGCAGCTCGGCGCAGACCGCGCCGGCCGCGTCGCAAAAGCGGATTTCGGCGCTGGCCTGGCCGTCCCAGCCCAGCCAGACATGGCTGATCGCGGCGTCGCGGCGCAGCAGGGTGAACTGCGCCGCGCCGGTGAGCTCGAGCGCTGCGCCGAGCAGCACCTGCAGTCCCTGCCGGGCGCTGTCGAGCAGCGCCGGATGTACGCCGAACAGCCGCTGCGTGGCCTCCAGTTCCGGCGCGAGCTGCAGCTGCAGCAAGGCTTCCTGCGGCGCGATCCAGGCTGCCGTGACCGTGCGCTGCAATGCGTCGGGCTGCACCCCGGCCGCGGCAAGGCGTGCGTAGAACTCCGCCGCATTCAGCGCCGTGCCGAGGCGCTGCACGAGCGTTTCCAGCGCGAGCGGCGCGGTCGCCGCGGCGGTTGCCGGCAACGCGCTGCCACGGCAGCAGTCGATGCCGTCGGCGCTCAGGCTGAAGGCCACCGCGCCGTCACCGCGGCGCTGCAGGCGGGTCTGCAGCAGCGCCCTGGACCCGACCGGCAGCAGCCATTCGACCGACTCCAGGCGCAGGCCATCGCTGGCCGCGCCGGTCTGCGCCAGGGCCACGCGCACGAGTTCCAGACACGCCAGCGGGGCCAGCCTGCGGCTGCCGTCGGGCGCCGCCTCGAACACGAATTCCTCGCCGTGGAAGCGCGATTCGAAGCGCAGGCCGTCGAGGTCGGAGACGTTGCGCTGGAGCAGCGGATGCAGCTGGTGCGCATTGCCCCAACCGGTCTTCCAGGCCAGCGCCGGCTCGACCCAGTGGCGCGTGCGTTCGAACACGCTGCCCGGCAGTGACAGCCGCCGCGGCGGACGGCCCGCATGCAGCAGGCTCCAGTCCACCTCGCCGCCGCGCACCCACAACTGCAGCAGCTTGGACAGCCGGCCGCGCGCGATCCAGTCGCGCACGACGCGCTCGATGTCGTCGGCCTCGAACACGCTCAGCGCGTCCCGGTTGCGCCGCGCCTGGCCGCGCCAGGCATCGGCGATCTCGTGCACGCCGCGTCCGGCGGCGAACGCCGCGAGCTTGTCGATCGCCTCATTCAGCGAGGCCGCGCCGAAACCCAGACGCTCTTCCATCGCCTCGCGGCCGCTCTGCAAAGTCCAGGCGATCGCCGCGAGGTCGCTGTCGGTGTAGCGGGCCAGTGCGTCGCGCAGCTGCCCGGCCTGGGCCAGCAGCGCGGTTTCGCTGCGCGCCGACAGCACGATCACGACGCTCGCCGGCGACTGCGCCGACGGCAGCGCGGTTGCGCGGTATTCCTCGACGATCAGATGCGCATTGGCCCCGCCGGCGCCGAACGACGACAGCGCGGCGATGCGCGGCTGTTCGCGCCCGGCCAGCATCGGCCTGACCCAGTCCGCGGCCTCGCGCTGGACGAAGAACGGCGTGGCGGCAAAGTCGATGAGCGGATTGAGCACGGCCGCGTGCAGGCTCGGGGCGAGGCGGCCATGGCGCAGCTGCAGCACGATCTTCGTCAGACCGGCAATGCCCGCCGCGGCCTCGAGATGACCGATGTTGCTCTTGACCGAACCCAGCGCGCAGAACTGGCGCTCGTCGGTATGCGCGGCGAACGCCTGGCGCAGGCCGGCGACCTCGATCGGATCGCCGAGCGCGGTGCCGGTGCCGTGCGCCTCGACGTAGCTGATGCTGCGCGCATCGAGGCCTGCGCGTTCCAGCGTGCTGCGGATCAGCTCGGCCTGGGCCACCGGACTCGGCACGGTATAGCCATTGGTCTTGCCGCCGTGGTTGATCTGACCGGCGCGGATCAGCGCGTGGATGGTGTCGCCGTCGCGCTCGGCCGCGGCGAGACCCTTGAGCAGCACGCTGCCCACGCCTTCGCCGGGCCCGAAGCCGTCGCCGCCCTCGCCGAAACTCTTGCAGCGGCCGTCGCCCGACAGCATGCGCTGCGCGCACAGCGCGACGAAGTTGACCGGATGCAGGTACAGGTTGACGCCGCCAGCGAAGGCGGCCTCGCAGTCGCCGCGGCGGATGTGTTCGCAGGCCTCGTAGATCGCCGTCAGCGAGGAGGAACACATCGTGTCCACCGGCATGCTCGGGCCGGCGAGATTGAATACGTAGGAGACGCGGTTAGCGATCGACGCGAACGAGGTGTGCGGATGGCCCATCTCGCCGCGCGACCAGAGGCCGGGGCCATACAGGTCGAAGCCGGTCTTGGTCACGCCGACGAACACGCCGACCCGGCGCCGGTGCCGCGCGGCGAGTTGCGCGCGGGTGTAACCGCTGTCTTCCAGCGTGCGCCAGCAGGATTCGAGGAACAGGCGCTCCTGCGGATCCACGTCGAAGGCTTCGCGCGGCGACATGCCGAAGAACAGCGGATCGAAATCGAACACGGCGTCGAGGAAACCGCCGGCCTGGCAGTAGTAGCGGCCACTGGCCGCGGCGAGATCGCGGTCGGCGCAGAAGTAGCGCGATACCGGCCAGCGCTCCTCGGGAATCGGCGTGATCGCATCGTGGCCGGCGATCAGGTTGGCCCAGAACGCGTCCAGGTCTTCGGCCTGCGGGTAGCGGCCGGCGATGCCGATGATCGCGATCGGCTCGGCAACGCCGACCGCGGCGGTTGCGGCCACGGCGTGCGCGCGCAGGCCGGCCAGACGCGCGCGCGGCGCCGGCGGGACCGCTGCAGCGGCGGGCGCGGCGGCAACGGCCGGCGCGCGCAGCTCACACCAGCGCCGGCAGGCGTCCGCGTGCTCGCGCACGAAGTAGCCGGCCAGGCTGCGGATGTCGGCGTATTCGTACAGCAGGGTCTTGGAGGTCTTGCCGAACAGCGCGTCGAAGCGCGTCGCGAGCTGCATGATCAGCAGCGAGTCGATGCCGTAGTGCTCGAACGCCCGGTCGGCGTCGATGCGCTCGATCGGAAGCTGGGCGACGCTTGCGAACAGACCTCGCAGACGCTGGATCACGGGCTCGTTCAGTACGGTCGCATCGGCGTCGGATGCGGCGGTCGCGGCAGCCGGCGCCGGCGCGACAGCGGCCGAGCCGGGCGGCGACAGCAACTGCGCCCGCAGGCGGACGGGATCGCCCGCTGCCACCAGCACCTGCGCCGCGCTGCCGGCGATGATCGCGTCGAGCGCGCGCAGGCCGGCCGCCGTATCGAGGCTGCCGAAGCCGGATTCGGTTTCGATCAGCGCACGCAGCGCCGCGTCGACCTGCATGCCGCCCTCGGCCCACAGCGGCCAGTTGATCGAGATGCTGCGGCCGCGGCATTCGCCGCGCGCGACGCGACGCGCACGCTCGGACAGATAGCCGTCGAGGAAGCCGTTCGCGGCCGCGTAGTCGGCCTGGCCGACATTGCCCAGGGCCGCGCTCAGCGAAGAGAAACCAACCAGGAAATCCAGCGCGAGCCAGGCCGTCGCGAGGTCGAGGTTGACCATACCGGCCACCTTGGGCGCGAGCACCGCGGCGAAGCGGTCGGCGCTCTTGCGCAGGATGAAGGCGTCGTCCGTGATGCCGGCCGCATGCAGCACGCCGTCGAGACGGCCATGGCGCTGCAGCACAGTGTCCACGACGGTCTGCACCCGGTCGGGATCGCAGACGTCACCGCTGAGGTAGTCGATCGCGGCACCGGCCGCGCGCAGCGGCTGCAGGCGCGGCTGTACGGCCTCCTCGGTCGCGCGGCCGAACAGGACGAAACGCGCCGAGGGTTCGCGGCGCGCGAGGGCAGCGGCCAGCAGCAGGCCCAGGCCGCCGGCTCCGCCGCTGATCAGATACACGCCGCCGGGCCGGAATGCCGGCACGGCCGCGCAACGGGCGAGTTCGCCGATCTCGCGATAGCCCAGCCGCTCGGGCCCGGTCGCCGCATGGCGCACCAGCGGGAACGGCGCGCAGTCTTCCAGCGCTTGCAGTTCCTGCTGCAGCGCCGCTGCGGTCGTGCCGGTGCAGGCAACGACCTGCAGCACGACACGCGGATTCTCCAGCACGGCCGTGCGCGCGAGCGCGGCGAGACCTTCCGCATACGACGCGGTGGTCGCATCGAGCAGGATCTGCACGCGCAGCGGCTGTTCCTGGCCCTGCGCGAACAGTCGCCGCAGGGACTCGAAACAGGCCGTGGCGACGCCGGCAAAGCCGGTGTCGGCGATGCGCTCGCAGACCGCAGCGAGCGGCAGGCCCTGCTCGAACTCGGCCGCCAGGGCCGAATCGGCGAGGCACAGCCAGTACTGGGGCTGACCGAACACGGCCGGCACCGGCACGGCCGGCTGCCATTGCGGTTCCAGCAGCAGGACGCCGCGCTGTACCTCTGCTGTCGCGACAGACGCTTCCACGCGCAGGTCGCGCAACTGCAGCCATACCTGACCGGCGGCGTCGCACAGATCGGCATCCCATCCGCCGCTGCCGGTTGCACTGAGCACCGACCAGCGCTCGGCCGGCGCGGGGCCGAAGAACTGCGCCGTGGCGGCGTGCAACGGCCGGCTCTCGGCGCCGCTGGCGAGTGCGACCAGCGCGAGCAGGTCGTCCAGCGCCGCTGCGGCGTCACCGGCTTCACCGCCGGTTGCGGCCTGGGGCGCGATCAGGCGGCCGTTGCCTCGCCAGAGTTCGCGCGATGCGGCGACATCCCGCTGCGCCGCGGCGCGCAAGGTGTCCAGCGCCAACTGCGGTGCCGCGGCGGCCGGGAACGGCGCGAGCAGTCCCTCGCAGACCACGCGGTCCGGCTGGTCGAGTACTCGCACCTCGAACGCGAACGCTGCGTCGCCGACGCGCGCGAGCGCGATCTGCCAGTCCGCGCCATCAGCCGCGGCAAGATCCCAGCCGGCCGCGCTGATGCGCCAGCCGGCCTGGGCCGGGTCGAGCTGCGCCGCTGCGGCGCGCGCCATTTCCAGCAGCGCGAGCTGCGGCCGGTAGCCGGTGAATCCGGTCTGGAAACGGACCCCGTCGAGATCCGGAACGCTGCGATGCAGCAGCGGATGCAGCTGCGCCTCGCGTGTGCGCGTGGCCGTGCGCACCGGCTCGGCCCAGTAGCGCTCCTCGGCAAAGGCGTAACACGGCAGATGCAGCCGGCGCGGCGCGCGCCCGGCATGCAGCCGTTTCCAGTCCACCGCCGCACCGGCGAGCCAGGCCTCGGACGGGTCGGCCGGAGCCGCAGCGTGGGCCGCTTCCCGGGCGCGGCGCACCTGACCACGCCGCCACGACTGTGGCCGGCCCGCGATGAAGGCGTCGAGCTCGGCCTGCGCTTCGTACAGCGAGGCCGCGGCGAAGATCAGGCGTTCCTCCATCGCGTCGCGGCCGAGCTGCAGCGTGTAGGCGATGTCGTGCAGGTCGGCGTCGGCGAAATCCCCCGAGCGCAATGCCTCGCGCAGGCGCTCGGCCTGGCCGCGCAGGCTTTCGGGCGTGCGCGCCGACAGCGGCAGCAGGGCCGCGCCGGCACCGGGCTGGCGCGGCCGGCGATCGAGGTGTTCCCCGATGATGACGTGCGCGTTCGCGCCGCCGAAGCCGAACGAGCTGACGCCGGCCAGGCGCGGCAGTTCCCGGCCGGCCGCATCGCGCGGTGCCGGCCAGTCGCGCGCCGTGTCGACGATGTAGAACGGGCTGCCCTGCAGCACGATGTAGGGATTCACGCGCTCGCAGTGCAGGCTCGCGACCAGACGGCGATGGCGCAACTGCAGCAGCACCTTGATGACGCCGGCCACGCCCGCGGCCAGCTCCAGATGCCCGATGTTGGTCTTGACCGAACCCAGCCCGCAGTGCGCTTCGCCCGGTACCGCGCCCTGACCGGCATACAGTTCGGCGAACGCGGACTTCAGCGCGTTGATCTCGACCGGGTCGCCGAGCTCGGTGCCGGTGCCGTGCGCCTCGATGTAGCCGAGCGTGCGCGGATCGATCCCGGCGCGGCGGTAGGCGGTCTTGAGCAGCATCGCCTGCGCTTTGGGATTGGGCGCGGTCAGCGAGGTCGCGCGGCCGCCGTGATTCTGAGCGCTGCCGAGCAGCACGCCGTGGATCGCATCGCCGTCGGCCTCGGCAGCGGCCAGCGGCTTGAGCAGCAGGATGCCCACACCTTCGCCGCGCACGTAACCGTCGGCGCGGTCGGAAAACGTCTTGCAGCGGCCGTCGGCCGCGAGCATGCCGGCGCGGGTGAAGCTGATATGCGCCGAGGGAGTCGGAATCGTGTTGACGCCGCCGGCGAGCGCCATCTCGCAGCTGCCCGCCGCAATCGCCTCGAGCGCGCGGTGGATCGCGATCAGCGACGAGGAACAGGCCGTCTCGATCGGCTCGCTGGGACCGTGCAGGTTGAGGAAATAGCTGACCCGGTTCGGCCCGACCGAGGGCACCGCGCCGGTCGACGAATAGCCTTCGATCGCCAGGCCGACCAGGCGCTCGGCATAGCCGGTCGCACCGGTGCCGACGAATACGCCGGTGGCCGTGCCCGACAGGGCGGACGGCGCGTAGCCGGCGTCCTCGATCGCGGCCCAGGCATGAGTCATGAGCAGGCGCTGCTGCGGATCCATCAGCACGGCTTCGCGCGGCGAGATGCCGAAGAACAGCGGATCGAACAGCTCGGCACCATCGATGAAGCCACCCCACTTGACGTGGGTGCGGTTGGTCGCGGTCGGCGAGTCGCTGTACCAGGCGCGCCAGTCCCAGCGGCTGGGCGGAATCTCCTCGATGCAGTCACGCCCGGCGGCGAGGTTGTGCCAGAACGCGGTCAGGTCACGCGCGAGCGGGAAGCGCCCGCTCATGCCGATCACGGCCACGCCGACCCGTGCCGGTGGCGTTGCCACGGCCGCAGTTGCCTGTGCCGGGGCCGCGAATGCGGTCGCGCCAAATCGTGTCGCGGCCGGGACGGCCTGACTCGAGGGCATGGCCTCGGCCACGGCCGGCAGCGGACCGCTCACAGCCGGCAGTCCGGTTACACCGCCCAGCGCATCGGCCCGCGTGGCCTGCAGATGCTGCGCGACCGCGAGCGGCGTGGTGTGTTCGAAGAACACGGTCGGCAGCAGGTCCACGCCCAGGCGCCGGTTCAGGCGCGAAGCCAGTTCGGTGAAGCCGACCGAATCGAAACCGTATTCGCTGAGCTCGGCCTGCGCGTCGAGATCCTCGTCCTTGACCCGCAGCTGGCTCGCGATCTCCTGCAGCAACAGCGCGAGCACGGCCGCCGTGCGGTCGCCGTGCGGCACGGTGGCCAGCGGCGGCGCCACATTGGCAACGACCGCTGCACGCGGCGGCGCGGCCACGGCTGCTGCCGGTACCGCGATCTTCGCCGGTGCCGGTGCCACGGCCTCGTCGGCGCCGAGCATCGCCAGACGCAGGCGCTTGCGGTCGCCGCAGAGCACCAGCACCCGCTCCGCGTCGGCGGCCAGCACCGCGTCCAGCGCGGCCACGCCTTCGGCGCTCTGCAACGCTTCCAGGCCGAAGCGTTCGCGCATCAGGTCCTGACTGGCCGCATCCATATGCATGCCGCCGTCGGCCCAGAGCGGCCAGTCCACGACCACGCTGCGGCCATGGCACAGGCCGGCCGCGACGCGGCGGTTGCGCAGCGTCGCGTACTCGTCCAGAAACGCGTTGGCCGTGGCGTAATCGGCCTGCCCCACATTGCCGAGCGCGCCGGCTGCCGAGGCGAACAGCACGAACAGGTCCAGGTCGACGTCGCGGGTCGCCTCGTCCAACGCGAGCGTGCCGGCGACCTTGGGCGCGAGCACGGCATCGAGTTCGGCGATGGTCTTGCGGATCAGATAGCTGTCGCGGTTCACGCCGGCGCTGTGCAGGATGCCGGTCAGGCTGCCGTGCTCGGCCAGGATCGCGGCCACGAGCGCCTTGCACGCCGCCGCATCGCTGACGTCGGCACGCCGGTATTCGAGCTGCACGCCACGCGCGCGCAGCGCCGCGAGCGCGGCGTCCTGCGTGACATCGAGCGCCGAGCGGCCGACCAGGATCAGGCGCACGTCCTCGGCACGCGCCGCGATCGCTTCGGCCATGATCCGGCCGAGTCCACCGGCGCCGCCCGTGATCAGGTAGACGCCACCGTTCTTCCAGGGGTTGGGTGCGGCTGCCGCAGGCTCCAGCTCAGCCCAGGCCGCGGCCTCGAAGCGGCCGTCCTGCCAGCGCAGTTCGGGGAAATCCGGTGCCGTGCGCAGCGCAACGGCCAGATCCGCCGCCGACGTGGCGGCCGGCACGCGCAGCAGCTGGCCGTGCAGCAGCGGGTTTTCCAGCCGTGCCGTCTTGAGCAAGCCGGCGAGCCCGGCACGCTCGGCGTGGCCGGCTTCAGTCACGACCTGCACGCGCAGCGGCGCGACCAGGCGGGTGGCGATCTTTTCCTGCAGCAGGGTCAGCAGGCCCGCCGCGTCGTCGCGGAAACGCCGCGCGATGTCGTCGTGCGCGGCCAGCGCGATGCACTGCGCCTCGGGCAGTTGCGCGGCCAGTGCCGATGCATCGGCCAGTGCTTCCGGCGCATACAGCACGACCCGCGCGGTCCCGGCCGCCGCGGCGACCGTGGTCAGCGGTCGCCAGCTGCGCTGCAGGCACAGCACGCGGCGCAATGCGGTTGGCGGAGCCGGCGCGGCCGGCGCCGCTTCGACCGGACGGGTCGCGAAGCCGCGCAGGGCCAGACAGACCTGGCCCGCGTCGTCGCAGATGTCGATGTCGAACGCGCCCGCCGCGACGTCGCGCGACGTGCTGCCGGCGGCGGCGCGTACCCAGACCCAGCCGCTGTGCGGCGTCGGTGCGAACACGTCCAGCGTCGCCAGCGCGAACGGCAGCACCGGGCGCGGCGCGCTCGCGGTACCACTCGCGCCCATGCCGATCACGGCCTGCAGCGCCGCATCGAACAGGCTCGGATGCAGCACGAAGTCGCCTGCCTGCACGGCTGCGGGCAGTTGCAGCCGTCCCAGCACCGCACCGGACGCCCAGCTCAGTTCGCTCAGCGCCTGCTGGGCCGGCCCGTAGTGCATGCCGAAGGCCGCGAACTGCGCATATATCTGCGCGGCCGACCAGAGGCCGGTGTCGCAGCGGCTGCGCAGTTCGGCCAGGTCCAGGTTCGCCGGCGCCATCTCGACGCCGGGCTGGAGCAGGCCCGTACCGTGCACGCTGCGCGTGTCGCCGCTGCCGCTGCCGATCTCAAACGCGATCGCTGCCGCACTCTCCGGGCGCAGCACGATCTGCACGTCCTGCGCGGCGTCGACGACCAGTGGCCGCAGCCAGACCACCTGACGCAACCGCAGCGGCAGCGCGACGCCGGCCGCGTCGGCGGCCGCGGCGCGCGCCATTTCCAGATAGGCCACGCCGGGCATCACGCGGTGGCCGCCGATCACATGGTCGGCCAGGAAAAACTCACTGCCGGCCAGGTGCGTGCTGTAGCGCTGCTCGGTGAAGTCCGAGGTGTTGCGGCCGAGCAGCGGGTGCAGTGCGGCCATAGCCGCCCCACTCAGGGCCCTGCGCGGCGGCAGCCAGTAGCGTTCGCGCACGAACGGATAGGTCGGCAGGGAAACGCAGCGCGGCGGCGTGTCGCTGTACAGCGGACTCCAGTCCAACGCCAGTCCCTTGACCCACAGATCCAGCAACTGCGTGTGCTTGCCGCGCCGGAACCACTGGCCCAGGGTGCGCACCAGATCCTCGTCGCCCTGAATCAGCGACAGCACGCCCTTGTTGGCGCGGGCCTGACCGCGCAGCAGGCCTTCGATCTCCGCCGCCGGATCGGCCGCGAACGCGTCCAGGATCGCGGTCGCCTCGGCCAGACTGCTCGCCACGAAGCCCAGCCGTTCCTCCATCGCCTCGCGCCCGACCTGCAGCGTCCAGGCGATCGCGGCGAGATCCGCCTCGGTGTAGCGGCCGCTGCCCAGCGTCGCCGCCAACCGCCGCGCCTGTTCCTGCAATCGCTCGGCCGTGCGCGCCGACAGCACGATCAGCGCCGCCGTACCGGCCGCGGTTTCCGCCGGGGCCGGCGCCAGGTATTCCTCCACCAGCACGTGCGCGTTCGATCCGCCCGCGCCAAATGACGAGATGCCCGCAATGCGTCGCTGCTCGCGGCCGTCCAGCATCGGCGGTTGCCAGGTCGCACCCGCCTGCTGCAGCACGAACGGCGTTGCCGCGAAATCGATATTTGGATTTGTCTCGCGCGCATGCAGCGTCGGCACCAGCCAGCCGTGACGCAACTGCAGCACCAGCTTCGTCAGCCCCGCGATACCTGCCGCCGCTTCCAGATGCCCGATGTTCGACTTCACCGAGCCCAGCGCGCAGAACTGCAGCGCCGGTGTGTCTTCGCGGAACGCCTGGACCAGGCCCGCGACCTCGATCGGATCGCCGAGACTCGTCCCGGTGCCGTGCGCCTCGATGTAACTGACCTGGCGCGCGTCGATGCCCGCCTTGTCCAGCGCACGCCGGATCAGCTGCGCCTGCGCGACCGGATTGGGCACCGTATACCCGTTCGTCTTGCCGCCATGGTTGATGCTGCTGCCGCGGATCAGCGCTTCGATCCGGTCACCGTCGCGCAGTGCCGCCGACAGCGGCTTGAGCAGCACCGTACCCACACCCTCGCCCGGCACGAAACCATCGCCGCCCAGACCGAAACTGCGACAGCGACCGTCGCTCGACAGCATGCGCTGCCCGCTCAGCGACACGTAGTTCGCTGCGTGCAGGTACAGGTTCACCCCGCCCGCGATCGCCAGCTCGCACTCGTCCCGCAGCAGGTGCTCGCAGGCTTCGTGGATCGCCGTCAACGAGGCCGAACACATCGTGTCGACCGGCATGCTCGGACCGCTCAGGTTCAGCAGGTACGACACGCGGTTCGCGACCGAACCGAACGACGTATGCGGAAACACCGATTCGCCCTGCGCCCACAACCCCGGACCGTGCAGCTCGAAACCCGTCTTCGTGATTCCCGCGAACACCCCGACCCGGCTGCCATGCCGCCGCGCCAGACGCTCGCGCGTGTATCCGGCATCTTCGAGCACCGCCCAGCTCGACTCCACGAACAGCCGCTCCTGCGGGTCCATGTCGTAGGCCTCGCGCGGCGATATGCCGAAGAACAGCGGATCGAATGCCGCGAAGTCCTCCAGGAATCCACCCCATTTCCCATAGTGCTTGCCCGACGCCGCCGCGCGCTCGCGGTCCGGCTCGTACGTCTCCGCCACCGACCAGCGCTCGGCCGGAATCTCGGTCACGCTGTCGCGGCCCGAGCGCAGGTTCTGCCAGTAGCTCTCCAGATCCTCCGCCTGCGGATAGCGCCCGTGCACGCCGATGATCGCGATCGGTTCGCGCAGCGAGAGATCAGCCACCGCGGGCCGGCGCGAGGCCGGCGCGCGCAGGGCCGGCGCCACGAGGGGCCGGGCCGGCAGCGGCGCGGTCACGCCACACCAGGCCTGACTGGCCACCCGGTGCTGCGCGGCGAAATACGCCGCGAGTTCGCCGAGGGTGCGGTACTCGTAGAGCAGAGTGCGGGAGACATCGCCGAAAATTCGCGCGAACTCGGCGTTGAGCTGGTTCACCAGCACCGAGTCGATGCCGTAGCTCTCCAGCGGCTCGGCCGCATCCAGTCGCGCGAGCGGCACCTTGGTGAGACCGCCGAACACGATCCTGAGCTTGTGCAGCACACGGTCGTACAGCGACTGTGCGCCGGCTTCGGCCGGCGCGGCTTCCGCCGGCAACCCTGCGGCCGTTTCCTTCAGCATGCGCAGCTGCGCGACGGCGGCGTCCAGCGAAAGACGCTTCTCGCGCAGCGCAATCAGGATTTCCCGCCTCGTCATACCACGCACCCTTGATCCAGCAGTTTCTCGATCTCGTCCAGGTCCAGCAGGCCGTCACGGAATTCTTCGAGCAGACGCAGACCGTCCGCGTCGGCCTCGTCGGCATCCTCGCGATAGTCGGTCGCGCGCAGGCAGACCTCGCCATCCATGGTGTAGCAGGTGATGTCCAGCGCGCCGGCGGCGTCCCGGCGCAGATGGATCCAGGCAACGCCGGCACCGGCCGCCGGGCAGTCCAGCGCAGCGAGCCGGCGAACCGGCGAACCGGCCGGCGTCTGCGGACCCAGGCGTGCCGGCAGGCTTTCAAACGCGAGTTGCAGCGTTTCGGGCGCGATACCCCAGGACGTTGCGTCGCGGCGCGGTAGCTCGATATGCGCGAGCAGCGCGTCAGGCCCCTGCCACAGCGCGGCAACGGCCGCGTCGTCGAGTGGCGCGGACACTTCCTGCAGCTGCGCCGCGAGCGCCGCCGCATCCAGCTGCTGCGGTGCGAGTGAACGTTGCAGGGCGTGACCGCGGCAATACAGCCAGGACGAGGCCGAGCCGGGCGCGCCGCCGGTCACTTCGAAATCAAAGCCGATCCCGTCGCGGCTCAGGATCAGCTGCACCTCGACTCCCACCTCGGTGGCGACCAGCGGTGCCGACCAGACGATGTCGCGCAGCCGCAGCCCCTCGTCCGGCGCGGCGTCGAACACACGCTGCAGGCCAGCCCGCACCAGTTCCAGCAGCAGCGCCTGCGGCAGCACGCGCCGGCCATCGGCGTCGGTGGTGAAAAACGCTTCCTGTCCGTTGAAGCGCGAGACGAAGCGCAGCGCGGCGATGTCCGACGTGTTCTGGTGCAGCAGCGGATGCAGCCGCGCCGTCGACCGGCGCGCACCCGCCGCTTCGATCCAGTAGCGCTCGCGTGCGAACGGATAGGTCGGCAGGGACAGGCAGGCCGGCGCGCCGGCCGGATAGAGCAGCGACCAGTCGATCGCCTGGCCGAGTATCCAGGCATCGAGCAGCTTGGCCTGCCGACCCTGGGCGATCCACAGCGCGCTCATGCGAGCCAGGTCTTCAACATCCAACAGGTCGCGCAACTCGCGATGCTGGCGCGTCTGGCCGCGCAGCAGGCCGTCGATCTCCGCCGCAGGATCGGCCGCGAACGCGTCCAGGGTCGCCGCCGCATTGGACAGACTCGTCGCCACGAAGCCCAGCCGCTCTTCCATCGCCTCACGCCCCACCTGCAGCGTCCAGGCGATCGCCGCGAGATCCGCCTCGGCGTAGCGGCCACTGCCCAGCGCCGCCGCCAGCCGTTGTGCCTGTTCCTGCAGCCGCTCGGCCGTGCGCGCCGACAGCACGATCAGTACGGCCGTACCGGCCGCGATTTCTGTTGGCGCCGATGGCGGATATTCCTCCACCAGCACATGCGCGTTCGATCCGCCCGCACCGAACGCCGAAATGCCGGCAATCCGCCGCTGCTCGCGGCCTTCCAGCACCGGTCGACGCCATTCCGCGCCCGCCTGCTGCAGCACGAACGGCGTCGCCGCGAAATCGATATTTGGATTTGTCTCGCGCGCATGCAGCGTCGGCACCAGCCAGCCGTGACGCAACTGCAGCACCAGCTTCGTCAGCCCCGCGATACCTGCCGCCGCTTCCAGATGCCCGATGTTCGACTTCACCGAACCCAGCGCGCAGAACTGCAGCGCCGGTGTGTCTTCGCGGAACGCCTGGGCCAGCCCCGCGACCTCGATCGGATCGCCCAGACTCGTCCCGGTGCCATGCGCCTCGATGTAGCTGACCTGTCGCGCGTCGATGCCCGCCTTGTCCAGCGCACGCCGGATCAACTGCGCCTGCGCGATCGGATTGGGCACCGTATAGCCGTTCGTCTTGCCACCGTGGTTGATGCTGCTGCCGCGGATCAGCGCCTCGATCCGGTCGCCGTCGCGCACCGCCGCCGACAACGGCTTGAGCAGCACCGTACCCACGCCCTCACCCGGCACGAAGCCATCGCCACCCAGACCGAAACTGCGGCAACGCCCATCGGTGGACAACATGCGCTGCGCACTCAACGCGACATAATTCGCCGCGTGCAGGTACAGGTTCACCCCGCCCGCAATCGCCAGCTCGCACTCGTCCCGCAGCAGGTGCTCGCAGGCCTCGTGGATCGCCGTCAGCGACGCCGAACACATCGTGTCCACCGGCATGCTCGGACCGCTCAGGTTCAGCAGATACGACACGCGGTTCGCCACCGAACTGAATGACGTGTGCGGAAACACCGACTCACCCTGCGACCACAAACCCGGACCGTGCAGATCGAAACCGGTCTTCGTGATTCCCGCGAACACACCAACCCGGCCGCCATGCCGCCGCGCCAGCCGCTCGCGCGTATAGCCCGCGTCCTCCAGCACCGCCCAGCTCGACTCCACGAACAGCCGCTCCTGCGGGTCCATGTCGTAGGCCTCGCGCGGCGATATGCCGAAGAACAGCGGATCGAACGCCGCGAAGTCCTCCAGGAATCCGCCCCACTTCGTATAGTGCTTGCCCGACGCCGCCGCACGCTCGCGATCCGGCTCGTACATCTCCGCCAACGGCCAGCGCTCGGCCGGAATCTCCGTCACGCTGTCGAGGCCCGTCTGCAGGTTCCGCCAATAGCTCTCCAGATCCTCCGCCTGCGGATAACGCCCATGCAGGCCGATGATCGCGATCGGTTCGTAGGTACCGGCCTGCGACAGCCCGGCGAGCGGCCGCAGCACCGGCAGCGTCGCGGCCGCGGCCACGACAGGCGCCTCGCCGGCAGCGGCGCCGCACCATTGCCGCGCTGCACGTTCATGCGTAACGGCCAGGCTGTCGGCGACCGCGCGCAAGGTCTGGTGCTCGTAGAACAGGGTCTTGGACAGCTCGCCGAAGATGCCGGCCAGCTCGGCGTTGAGCTGGGTGATCATCAGTGAATCGATGCCGTATTGCTCCAGCGCCTGATCGACGTCGATGCGCGCGAGCGGCAGCCGCGCGGTCGCGGCGAAGGCCTGCCGCAGGCGCGGCAGCAACTGCTCCGCAAGGCCGGCGCTGCCGCGCTGCGGCGCTGCCGGCGCAGTGGACTGCTGCAACTGCAGACCGCGCCCCTGCGCCCAGACCTGGCCATTTTCGTCGGCCAGGTCCACGTCCCAGCCCGGCCCGTCGGCAGTGCGCAGCCAGACGTGCAGCTCGCGCGGCAGCGGCGCCAGCAGGCGCAGCGAGCCCAGTCGTGAGAGCGCCGGTGTCGGCACGTCGCTGCGCAGGCCGATCTGGCGCACGACTTCCTGCAGCACCCGGGCGAAGCGGTCCCGGCCGGCAATCTCCAGCGGCAGCGCCGCGGCAGCGGCCGGCAGCAGCGGCAAGGCCGTGTCGTCTTCGCGGCTGACCAGTCCCTGCGCGTGGACGCGCAGGCCGTCAGCGCTCCGGCTGCTCAGCTCGAACAGCGCCTTGCCCGGGCCGCGCGCATGGAAACTCAGTTCCAGTTCCAGCGCCGTCTCATCCACGGCCAGCGGCACATCCCAGGCCACGTCGCTCAAGCGCAGGCCAGCTTGCGGCGCGGCGAAGGCCAG
Organism: Lysobacterales bacterium; assembly: GCA_038207515.1. GTDB lineage: Bacteria > Pseudomonadota > Gammaproteobacteria > Xanthomonadales > Rhodanobacteraceae > Tahibacter. The sequence goes on from JBBQZR010000048.1 coordinate 48,469, forward strand.
GTCCGCGGCGAAGCGGACCATGTCGAGCACCAGAATGCCCGGCAGTTGCCGGCCCGTCGGCGTCGCGACGAGTTGCGCATGGTCACGCTCGAGTCGCGCGGCAAAGCACGTGCGGCCCAGCGTCGAGGTATTGCGGTGAACCAGTGCATGCAGGCGCGCGGAACTCGCCGCCGTGCCGGCCGTGGTGAAATCGACCCAGTATTTCTCGCGCTCGAACGGATAAGTCGGCAGGCGCAGGCGCCGCAGCGGCGCCGTCTGCCCTGCGCTCCAGTCCACCGCACCACCCTGCACCCAGTGCGCAAGCAAGGTCGCGGGATCCGTGCCCGGCCGCCAGGTCAGCACGCCCGTCTGCGCCGCCGCGCCGCCGCGGCGTACCTGGCCGCGCTGCAGTCCGACCACATCGGTACCGGCCACGAAATCCGCGAGCACGCGCTGCAACTGCGCCAGCGAACTCACCGCTACGCCCAACCGTTCCTCCATCGCATCGCGGCCGACCTGCAGCGTCCAGGCAATG
>JBBQZR010000049.1:0-48779 GCA_038207515.1 Lysobacterales bacterium
CGCTGCTCGCCGCGCCGCTGATGCCGGTAACCGGCACGCCGTTGGTCAGCGTGTTGCCCGGGGGAGCGCTCACCGTGACCGAACCGGTCCTGGTGTTGGTCGCACCGGCGTTGTCGGTGACGGTCAGCGTGACCGTATAGGTGCCGGCTGACGCGTAGGTGCGGGTCGGGTTCGTCGCGGTCGAAGTACCACCGTCGCCGAAGTTCCAGGCGCGCGACGCGATGGTGCCGTCGCTGTCGGTGGAGGTGTCAGTAAACGTGGCCGTCAGGCCGCTCGTGCTGCTGCTGAAGTTCGCGACCGGCGGGACGTTGACCGGCGGCGTGCCCGAGCAGGTCGGACGCGTCCCGCAGGCGATACCGTGGGCATTGAACGCATCCCAGATGCGGCAGGCGTTCGGCGTACCGTTGGCGAGATTGCCGTCGTTGTCGTCGGCGGCCAGGTACACCGTGTACCAATTGTTCGACCCGCAACCGTCGACGGCGGCGTTGACGTTGCAGGTGCCGCCCGAGGCAACGCGATAGGCCGCCTTGCTCGAGGTCAGGCTGGCGTACCAGATCTTGTCCATCTGCGCCCAGCCGGCGGTAGCGCCATGCGTCGACACGAGCGACTGGGCCAGATCCCAGTTGGCCGAACCGGCGATGTAGCTCTCGCAGTGGCCTTCGTAGCCCATCGGGCCCTGGTAGGGCTGGATGCCGTTGGCGAGGTAGGGACAGGCAAAACGATCGCAGTTCGGGCCGTTGTTGTCCGTGATCGTCGACGGCTTGGCGATGGTGTGCGAACCCTGCTGGCTGAAGGCCTTGAGATGGCGCACGCCGGTGCAGGAATCTTCGCAGTTCGCGCAGACCTGGCCGGAGGCGTAGAAGCCCGGACCGATGCAGGCATCCTTGGTTTCGAGGAACGCGAAGGTGTCGCCGACGGCTTCGCCGCTGCCGTATTCGCTGGATGCGCCGCCGCTGTTGGTGTCCATGCCATGGCCCCACTCATGCAGGAACACGGCCGGCAGCTCGCCGGTGTTGGCGCAGCGGATCGACGAATCGGACGGGTGCAGGCCAGAGCGGTAGAAATTGGCCTGGTTGCCGCCGAAGGTCGCGTTGCAGGTCTGGTTGACGTTCATGTTCGCGGTCACCTTGGAGGCGATCCACGAATTGCTCGGCAGGAACGTCGCCGCCTTGCGGTTGATCTTGGTCAGGTAATAGAAGCCGGTGCGCGATGCGCGCGTGTTGCCGGCGCCGCCACCGTTGTTGCTGCCGCAGTCGGTGCTCGGATCGGTACCCAGGTGCAGGTTGCCGTCGGTCGAGTTCGACAGCGAGATCGATCCGCAATTGTCGACCATCTTGAAGTACTTGCCGTCCAGCGCGGTGCTGGCGGCGGCGCCGGAGTAGTCATAGATGCCGAGCGCATCGGTGACCTTGGCGCTGCCGTTCGTCACCGCCGCGAACGGCAGGCCGACGATCGTTTCCGGACCGGTGTTCAGACCGAGGAACACGCCGCCGTCGACCGTCGCCGCGGCGTAGAGCGTCGTGTCGCGAATCTCGATGACGCGGTTGGTCTTGGCGTCGACGAGCAGGTCGAAGGTCGGCTGTTCGCCCTTCAGCGTGAACTGGTAGTGCCAGGCCAGCCGGTGCGAGTAGCCGGTGCCGCGGGGCCCGGTATACGCAGTGCCGCTTTCGAAGCGGCTCTCGGCGGCCAGCGGCAGCAGCAGCAGTTCGCCCGGCTGCGCCATCGACTCGACGTTCAAGCCGGCCGGCAGGCCAAGCTCGCTGAAGCCGACGTCGAACGCCTTGTCGGCGGGGGAGACCGGGATCGTGTCGGTGTTGACCGATGCGACGAGGTTGCTGCCGAACTGCACGATATTGCCGTGGGAAATGCGGAAGAACAGATTGGCGCCGCGCACCGGCACGCCGTTCTTCGACTGCTGCAGTTCGATGAACCAGTGAGTGTTGTCCTTGCCCTGAGCGACGCTGCTGTTGAGATCGAGCTGGAATTCCAGCCCGTTGGTCTTGAGCAGGCCGCTGTTCGCGGCGATGAATTCGAGCAGGCGCGATTCGACCACGGCCATGTCGATGACCGAGCCGCGTGCAAGGCCGATGTTCTCCGCCTGCAGCGTATTGCCGGTGCCGGGAATCAGCGCGATGCCCGAACCCTGGACCAGGTTGGGCCGGTCGCCGCGGGTATCCCAGCGCATTTCCCATTCGCCCGCATAGCGGCGCTGGAAATCGGCGGCCGCCGGATGCGTGATCATCCGCGCGTCCAGGCGCACGGTCGGCTGCAGCTCAGGCTGTACGGTGAGCTCGGGCGCAAGGAACGCGCGCGTGATCAGTGGACGGGTGCCGCCTTCCGGCGGCGGCTGGATGGCATAGACCGAGCTGGCGGTGACCAGGCCGAGCAGCAGCGACGGCAACCACCCAGGCTTGGTCCGACGCAGCCGTGTGGCGCGACGGCCACCCATAGAAAAACGATTCATGAACCTCTCCCTCCAAGAAGATTTCGAATGGCCGATTGACGGCAGCCCCGGATCGCTAGGGCGATCTCAGGCGGCTGCCGGCCATGCGAGGGACCGGCAGCGCTCCGTCGGTGTTGTCCGGACAGAAGCTGGCGCCTCACGACCCTCGGTTGTCCGACGGCGCGGCGCAAGGCGGAAAAGGTCGTTGATATATCTTCGTATCTAACCCATTGAACGCACAGAACTATTATTCGTCCCTGCAGGGGCGCGCGGAGCAGCGCGCAGATCTTCTGCGGACGTCGCCGCCGCCGGCTGCGAAACCCGCCCGACGCGCCGCGCTCGCACCTTGGTCCACGCCTGTGCAAAAAAACGCGACTGGCGCGCGAACACACGCCATGTCCACACGGCCGGCCCTATACACGGCGCATGAACTGGCGCTACGAATTGTTCGTGTTTCCGCTGAACGTGCTCTGGCGCGTGTCGATGCTCGACGAGGGCGCGCGTGCGCCCGAGCAGGTGCGCGACTTCGGCTCGCAGGCCGAAGCGGTGGAATACGCCAAGGGGCTCGCGCAGACGCTGGCCAGCACCGGAGAGCGTGCGCGCATCCATCTTCGCGATGCCAACGGCGAACGCGTGATCTGGTCGCTGCCTGGCGCAAAAAGCGGCTGACGCGCGCCGTAGCGGCCGCAGGCGGTTTCCCGTGAGCGGCCGGAGCAAGCATCCGGTATCCCCGCCGCGAGGCCACGGACAGGCACTCAGCCGTCAACCGGGCGATAGCCCATAGTGCCCACAGCGGCCACTACATTCTTCACAAAGGATTTTTTGCCGCGGCGCTCACGCGCTCGCGAGGACAGTGCTCAGGCGCGGATCGCGCGGCCCGCCGCACACTCGCGCCGCACGAGGCGCAGGTTGGTGCCGACCGTCGCGACGGCCTTGATGATCTGCTCCGGCGCGACGCCCCATTGGGTCGCCCAGTAGGTCAGTTCCCAGTGGGACGACAGGTCGATGCGATCGGTGCTCTGCGCAGGCAGGCGCAGCGGCGAGACAGGGGATGGACGCGCATTCATGACGCTTTCTCGCGCGATGCAGGGGCTGGGAGCGCAGGTATACGCGGGCTCAGGTTAATGCGCCGTCATGGTTGCGCCCGGTGATCCGGCGCGAATTCCCGCGCCTCGGCCATGCCGCGGCGGGCGGCGCTGACTGCGGCAATGCAGCGTGACAGGATTTGCCGCCGCACCGCGTACTATCACGCACCCGGGCCGGTCTCAGGCCCTTGGATTTCCTGTGGGGTCGATCATGAAAATCCGGTCTTTGAGCCTAGCCTTTTCCCTGTTGCTTGCCGGCGGCGCGCAGGCAGCCGCCCCGCTGGAAACCTCGAGTGAGATATTGCGCGTCGATCCGGCCGCCGCGCCGGCGCCGCAGCACTGGCGCAGCGGCGCCAAGTCCGCGGCCGCGGCACCCCTGCTGCAGCTGCCGGCGCTCGCCGCCGAGCGCGTGGCCGCGGTCAAGCGACGCAATCAGATGGAAGGCCAGCGTCGCGTACAGATCGGCATCAGCCGCGCCATTGCCAGCGAAGCGATCGACGATCTGCCGCAGGCGGCGCTGCATCAGGTCGACGGCGGTGCCGTGCTGCGCCTGGATGTGGCATCGACCGGCGCGGCGTCGCTGCGCAGCGGTCTGCGCGCCGCGGCGTGGCCCGATGGCGTGGAACTGCGCGTCGCCGGCGCCGACGGAGTCATCTATTCCGTGGACGCTGCCGCGGCACGCGCGCAGGCCGGCGCCGACGGCGTGTTCTGGAGCGCGGTCACCGACGGCGAACGCCAGCAACTCGAACTGTTCGTTCCCGCCGGCATCGATCCGGCCGGCGTCGCGCTGCACGTCGATGCGCTGTCGCACCTGCTGGTCTCGCCGCAGCACCGCGAAAGCGTGAGCAAGGCGCTCGGCGATTCGGGTTCGTGCAATGTCGACGTGATCTGCCGCACCGGTTCCCTCGGCGCGCAATTTGTCAGCGTCAAGAACGCCGTTGCACGCATGGTCTACCAGTCCGGCGGCGGCAGCTTCACCTGCACCGGCACACTGCTCAACGACATCGACCCCAACACCCAGACGCCGTGGTTCTTCACCGCGCACCACTGCATCGGCAACCAGAGCGAAGCCTCGTCGATGAGCACGTTCTGGAATTACGAGACGCCGACTTGCGGCGTCGACCAGAGCGGCCCGAACACGCAGCTGACCGGCGGCGGCCAGCTGGTCTATTCCGAAGGCAGCACCGACGGCGCGCTGCTGCGCCTGAACAACACGCCGCCTTCCGGCGCCGTCCTCGCCGGCTGGAACGCCGCCGCACTGACCCCGTCGACGCCGGTCACCGCCATCCACCATCCGTCCGGCGACATCAAGAAAGTCAGCCAGGGCAACCACAGCGGCACGCGCGCCAACGTGACCTTCGACGGCCAGACCGTGACCAGCACCTGGAAGGCCTCCTGGAGCCAGGGCACGACCGAAGGCGGCAGCAGCGGCTCGGGCCTATTCACGACAGAAAGCGGCGGCAGCTACCAGCTGCGCGGCGGCCTGTACGGCGGCGGCGGCGCCTGCAGCAACACCGGCCAGAGTGAGGCGGCGGGCAATGTGGATTTCTATTCGCGCCTGGACCTGATCTTCCCGGCGATCCAGCAGTACATCGCCAGTACCGGCGGCAGCAACGGCGCCACCCGCGACTACACCGGCCTGTGGGACGTGCGCAGCGAGGGCGGCCGCGGCATCAGCATGTTCAAGTTCGGCGACGTGCTGTTCGCGGTCTGGTTCGTCTATAACGGCCAGGGCCAGGCCTCGTGGTACCAGCTCGACCCGCAGTGGACCGGCACCGATGTCGCCAGCGGCCGGGTCGTCCGCTTCAGCGGATCGCCGTGGGGACCGAACTACAACCCCGATGCGCGCGTGCTGACCCAGGTCGGTACGTTCACGCTGACCTTCACGTCGGCCACGCAGGCGAACTTCAGCTACAACGTCGACGGCGTGAACCGCACGGTGCTGCTGGAAAGATACTGATCCGCTCAGCGGGCCGGCGGCGGCACGCGCAGTTTGTCGAAAAAGGGGCGAAAGCCCCTTTTTCAATCCAACGGGGCAAATGGAGCTTGCTCACGTTCTCCAGCAGGCTGCAATTTCGCGGCGAGTCCGCCGGCGCGGCGGATCGGGTTCGCGAGCGCCGCTTCGATGACCTCGGGCAGCGCGCAGATCTCGACGCTGCGCTTCGCGCGCGACAGGCCGGTATAGAGCAACTGACGCGACAGGATGCGCTGGGTCGGATCCGGCGGCAGCAGCACGGCGGCATGGGCGTATTCGGAACCCTGGCTCTTGTGCACGGTGATCGCGAATGCGCCTTCATGCGCGGGCAGGCTGTCGGGTGACAGTGCGCGTGCGCTGGCTTCGCCGTTCGCGGCGGACGCTTCGAACCAGATGCGCAGGCGGCCGTCGGCGTCGGCCAGGCACAGGCCGATGTCGCCGTTGAACAGGCGCTGGCCGTAGTCGTTGCGGGTGACCAGCACGGCACGGCCCGCATACCACACGGTTTCCGGCGTCACGTTCCACTGCAGCTTGAGTTCGGCCTCGATCGCGGCGTTCAGCGCGAGCGCGCCGAAGCTGTCTTCGCGCAGCGCGCAGAGCAGCTGACGCTGCGTCAGCGCCTGCAGCGCGGCGAGCGCCTGCTGCGCGGGATCGGCGGGCGGCGGCTCGAACAGCGAGGGTTGCCAGGGCACCCCGGCTGCACCGCCGACGTCTGCCGCGACCGGTGCGTTCGTGCCGGTGACGAGAGAATCTCGCGTATCCGCGAGCGTCGGCCGCAGCGGCAGCACGGCGAGCGCCGCCGCCCACTGCCGCGCGAACGCGCGCAGCGCCGCCGCGTCGGCGAGGGGGCGCAGCACGGCGCGCGGCACGGCCGCCGCGAGCGCATCGGCGAATGCCGCGCCGTCGCCGATGCGCACGGCCTGGTTCAGTGCGACGAGTTCGCGCTGCGCGCGGAAGCTGTGTTCCAGGCGCACGAGTTCGGGCGCGCGCTCGCGCTCGAGTGCGGCGACGAGATCCATGAGCACCGAACCCGCGGCGACGGAGGTGAGCTGGTCCGCATCGCCGAGCAGGATCAAGGTCGCATCGTCGCGTACCGCGTCGAGCAGGCTGCGCAGCATCGCCAGATCCATCATCGAGGCTTCGTCGATCACGACGATGTCGGCCGCGAGCGGTCGCGACCGGCCGCGTGTGAAGCGGTTGCGGCGCGGGTCGAAGCCGAGCAGCCGGTGCAGGGTCAGCGCCTCGTGTTCCGGGATCTGCGCGAGCAGCGGCTGCCAGTCGGCCGGCAACGCGGCCGCACCGGATTGCAATGCCGCCTTGCCGCTGCGCAAGGATTGCAGCAGGCGCTGCGCCGCCTTGCCGGTCGGCGCGGCGAGCTGGATCAGCGGCGGCGTCGCCGCACGCCGCTGCAGCATCAGCAGCAGGCGCAGCACGGTCGTGGTCTTGCCGGTACCGGGCCCGCCGGTGAGCACGAACAGGCGCCGCCCGACCGCCGCGGCGACCGCATCGCGCTGGCGTTGCGCGGCCGGTTCGACGCGCGGGAACAGCACGTCGAGATCGGCGGCGACGGCCACCGCGTCGGCCACGACCGCCGCGACGCGGCGCTGCGCAACGCGCTGCGCAATCGCGACTTCATGCGCGTGGTTGCGCCACAGCGCGAAGCGGCTCTGCGCGTCGATCACGAACGGAACCAGCACGCCGCCGTCGCCGACCAGCGGCTCGCTGCGCAGTGCCTCGACCTGTGCCGCGGACAGCTGGGGCATGCCGTGCCGTGCGGTGTCTTCGCCGACCAGCGGCAGCGCCGCATCGCCGAGGCCATCGGCGTGACTGGCCCAGCCGGCGACCTCGGCCAGCAGCGCGGAACCGCCGTGCACACGTACCCAATGGGACAATGCGCGATCGAGCAGCCGCCAGACCTCGGGCAGATCGGCCTCGCTGTCGCGCAGGAAGCGGTACAGGCTCACGGGCGGCCTCCGAGCACCGCATCGACCGCGTCGAGCAGCGCCGCATCGAAGCGCCGGCGCCAGACGCCGAGCCCGGGTGCCAGGCCGCAGGCGCGCACGAACAGGTAGATCGACTCGCCGAGGTGGCGCGCGCGGTCGTAGTCCGGCAGGCGCTGCCGCAGGTAGCGTTCCAGCGCAACGGTATAGAGCAATGCCTGGAAGCCGTAGTGATGCTCGTCCATCGCCGAGTCCAGACGCCCGGGCGCGTAGTCGGCCAGGCCGTCGCCGAGATAATTGGTCTTGTAGTCGAGCACGTGGAAGCGGCCCGCGTGCTCGAAGATCAGGTCGATCTTGCCGCTCATGAGGCCGACCAGCGTCGTACCCGGCAGATTCGCCGGCAGCAGCCCGGCGGCGCCGTGGCGCGTGCAGGCCTCGCGCAGCGCGCGCAGCGACACCGCGTCGAGCACGAACTGGAACGCCATCTCGGCGCGCTGCCGCGAAGGCCGCAAAGTAAACAAGGTCGCATCGCCAATCAGCGGCACGTCGAGCGCGCGCTGGATCATCGTCGCGAGCGCCGCGACCGCGGCGTCGACGGCGGTACTGCCGCCGGGCACCTTGACCGCGTTCTCGCGCAGGCTGGTCGCGATCAGGTCGTGCTGCGCCTCGAGCGCGACGCCGGGTTCGCGGCGCTCGAACACCGAGTGCACGGCATTGCCGAAGTCCGGGCCGCGCAAATGCGCGAGCACGGTGATGCGCGAATCGGCAACGACTGCCGCGTCGGCCAGCGGCGGCGCCAGCGCGTCGTCGCGCGCGGTGTTCTCATCATCCGCCGCGGTTTCTTCCTGCGCGCCGCGGCTGCGCCCGGCGACGAGCGCGGTAAAGCTGTAGGTGTGCTCCAGCACCGGCCATGGCGGTTCGCGCCGCGCGGCGAGCTGCGTGAGATCCGGCGCCGTCGCTGCGCCGTAGTGCGCATCGGACCAAGCCCAGTCGTCGGCGCGCCAGGCGAGATGCGTCGCGGCCTGCGCCAGCGGCCGGTCGGGCGTTGCCGCCTGCAACCGCGCGATCGTCGCATCGAGCGCCGAGCGTTCCGGATCGAGCGAGGGACCGGCGTTTGCGCGCGCATCGCGCGGCCGTTGCGGCGGCAGCGCGTAGACATGGCACGCGTGCTGCGCGCGCGTCAGCGCCACGTAGAGCACGCGGAATCGTTCCTCCTGGTCTTCTTCGCGCACTTGCTGCAAGGCCAGTGCGCGCCCGCCCGCGAGCTCAGCCACGCGCAGGCCGGTCGCTGCGTCGTAGGACAGCGGCAGCGCCGGATCGCGTCCACTGTGATCCCACATCAGCGGCAGGATCACGATCGGGAACTCCAGGCCCTTGCTCGCGTGCAGCGTGAGCAGCCGCACGCGGCGCGCATCGGATTCCAGGCGCAGCTGCAGTTCGTCGGCCGCATCGCCGCCGTCCGGCGATTCGCGCTGCTGCGCGAACCAGACCAGCAACTGTTCGGCGCCGGCGACGGTTTCGCTCTGCGCCTGCAGCAGTTCTCCGAGATGACGCAGGTCGGTCAGCGCGCGCTCGCGCTCGGACAGGCGCGGCAGGCCGGCGGCGAGATCGGCCGAGAGCTGCAGCACCACGTCGAGCACGCCATGGCGCTGCCATTCGCGCCGCAGCGCCTCGCAGCGCAGGCGCTGCAACTGCCACGCCTCGACGTCGTCGCGCAGCACGCCGAGGTCGGCGTAGGTCTTGCCGCCGAAGCGCGTCGTCAGCGCTGCACGCAGCGCCGCGCCGTCCTGGGCATGCTCCACCGCGTAGAGCACCAGCTGCAGCTCGCGCGCGAGATCGGTCTCGAACACGCTGCGCTTGCCGGCGCCGACGCACGGCACGCCGCGCAGCTGCAGCAGTTCGCGCAGGCGTTCGATCTGCTGGTTCTTCGGTACGAGCACGGCGATGTCGCCGGGCTGCAGCGGCTTATCGCCGATGCGCGCGCCCGACTGCAGCAGGCCGGCGATCTGCCGCGCGCAGGCCTGCAGGGCCTGTTCGCGGCGCCGCTCGAGACTGTGCGGATCATCAATGCAGTAGTGCACTTGCAGCGGCTGCGGCAAGGGCGTGCCGGCCGCATCGACGAACGCGTCGCGACGGCCCGCGGCCTGCACCGGCGTGTAGGCGATCGGATGCTGCGGCTGCATGCTCAGCACGGGGCCAGCGAGCGCGTACCACTCGTTCAGCGCCGCGACGTAGGCCGCCGACGAGCGCCAGTTGGTGGCCAGCGTCAGCACTTCGTCCGCGCTCGCCGCCGCGGTCAGATAGGTGTGGATGTCGCCGCCGCGGAACCGATAGATGGCCTGCTTGGGATCGCCGATCATCACCAGCCGGCCGCGGGCGCCCCCCTGCGCGTCGCGATAGATCGCATCGAGGATCGCGTACTGCTGCGCGTCCGTGTCCTGGAATTCGTCGACGAGCGCGACCGGCCACTGCGCACGCAGACGCGCGGCCAGCGGTCCGGCCGGATCGCGCAGCGCCAGCGCCGCACCTTCGATCAGCATGTTGAAGGTCAGCCGCGCCTCGCGCAGCAGATGATCGCGGCGGCGAGTCAGCAGGCGCAGGCGATAGCGCTCCAGCGCGTCGGCCCTGCTCGCCGCACCCGCGCGGCCGCGGCGCTGCAGCGCGTCGAACAGCGCGTCGAGCCGGTTGCGCAGCGTCACATCGTCGAGGAACGCCGGCTTGAGCTGTACGTCGAGCGCATCGACGTGCTTGAGAATCGTCTCGTCGTCGAAGGCGTCGAGCGCATCGGCCTCGCCCGCCTCGATGAACCGGTGCAGCGCCGTCAGCAACGCGGAATTGGATCGCTTGAACGATTCCGGCTGCGCGACGATCGCGCGCGCCTCGTCGAACAGCGCCAGCCACTGCTGCGCCGACGGCGGCGCTTCGACCGGGCCGGTGCGCACGCCGACGCCGGGCGCGAGCACCGCACGCAGCGCATCGCGCAGCGCGGCGCGACCGCCCTCGACCCAGAGCCGGTCGCCGGCGTCGAGCGGTTCCTCGCGCTGCATGAGATCGCGCCACAGGTCGTCCACCAGCAGTTCCAGCACGCCGGACTCAGCGATTACCTCGCCGGCGGCGAACGCGCTGCCGCTTTCCACCGGGAAATCCGCGAGGATGCGCCGGCACAGGCTGTGCAGCGTGCCGATCGGTGCGAGATCGAGCTCGCTCTGGGCCAGACGCAGCCGCACGAGATCGGTCCTGGCCTGCCCGGGCGAATCGAGCCAGCGCGCGGCGAGCCAGCGCGCGTCGTCGCCACTGTCGTCCGATGGCGCCTCGCGCGTGGCCTGTTGCGCTGCCGCCTCGGCCCAGAGCAGACGCGCGCGCAGGCGTTCGCGCAGTTCCTGCGCCGCCGCATCGGTGAAGGTGCTGACCACGACCTGCCGCGGCGTATACGGTGTTTCGCCTTCGAGCAGCAGGCGCAGGTACAGCACCGCGATGGTCCAGGTCTTGCCGGTGCCGGCGCTGGCCTCGATGAGGCTGCGTCCGGCCGTGGCCAGATCGAGTTCGCGCCAGCTCGTCACGCGCGTCGGCGACGTCATGCGCTGGGTTCCGCATCGAAATGTATCAGCGCCCGCAGCTCGCGCGCGACGGCGACGAGTTCGTCCCACGCAGGCGTGCCGGGTTCGAGTTCGCTGCCGCTCGCGAACAGCCGCGCATAGCCCGGCGCGTAATCGCGTTCGCCGGCCTGGTGCGAGCCGCCGATCCAGCTATGCAGCACCTTGCCCGGGTCACCGTCGTGCTCCGCGGCGATCCAGCTCGTGCGCGGGAAGTACCACTGCGGCCGGTGCAGCGCGCGGGCGTAGATCCGCAGCACACCAAGCGAGCGGCGCAGCAGGTCATCGCGCCGCCGTTCCTGCGCCTGCACATCGTTGCGCTGAAACGCCTCCAGCGCCGCATCGTTCCAGGCATCGAGCGAGTCCTGCCACGCGCGGTCGCGCCCCGCGCCCGGCAGCAGCACGCGCACCGGCCGCGGCGCGGTCCATTGTGCTAATTGCAGCAATGTCCACTCCAGGAACAGACCGATGCGGGCACTGAAATCGAGGCGGGCGTTCCTGCGCGGCGGAAACAGATCGAAAATCCAGTCGACACCGCCGCTGCGATAGGCGCGCGTGAGCTCGCCCTGCACACGCAGCCCGGCGACATCGAGGTCGATGGCCAGGGGCAGGCGCTGCGGCGGCCCGGCATCGAACAATTCGGACTGCGCCGCCTCGGCAAGCAGTTCGCCCACCTGGTCGCGCTGGTGCCGCCAGGCCAGTTCGCCCGCGCGCACCGGCGGCCAGAGCCCGCCGTGACGCAGCCAGTCGGGTGGCCGCAGCGGCAGCTCGAGGCTGCCGCCCGCGGCGGTATCGAAGAACAGACGCTGCGCGACGCGGTCGATGCGCGCGAATTCCGGATCCAGCGGCTCGCTGTCGGCGAGCAGGTCGGACTTCAGCGCGTCCAGGCGCAGGCCGAGCCGGTGCAGCAGGTGTTCGGCCGGGCGGCGGAAATAATCCAGCACGTTGGCGAGCAGCAGCGTCGCGGGTGCCGCTGCCGACATTGCAGGCGTCGCGTCGAGGAACGCCGGCACCGCGCTGCCGCGTTCACGCAGCAGCGCAATCGCGTCGCCGCGGTAGGAGAACAGGCGCGGATCGCTCGCATCGAAATAGCGCGCATCGAACGGCTGCAGCGGATGCCGCACGAGCCACGGCCGCGGCGCGGCGATCTCGTCGCGGCCGCGCAGGCCGTGGCTTTCGTCGAGCAGCGCGAGCAGCTCCGTGAGCGGCGCCGCGGGATTGCGCGGCTTGCCGTCGCGCACGCCTTCGCCGATGTAGCTCAGGTGCAGCGCATCACGCGCGGCCATGACGGTTTCGAGAAACAGATAGCGATCATCGCTGCGCACGTCGCGATCGCCGAGGTGGCGATGCGCGGCCATCAGATCCAGGCCCGCGTCCGAACCGGCGCGCGGGAACTCGCCGTCGTTGAGGCCGAGCACGGCGACCACGCGGAACGGAATCGCGCGCTGCGGCACCATGCCGCAGACCGTCATGCCGCCGACGAGAAAGCGCTGCCGCTCCGACAGCGCGAGCAGGCGTTCGCGCAGCACTTCGCGCACGACGCCGAACTCGATCTCCGCATCGACGCCGGCGTCGCCAGCTTCCGCGGCCAGGCTGCGCACGACGCGGCGCAATTCGGCCAGCGCGGCCACCGCGGCGGCATCGGCGAAATCGATGCGGAATAGATTGTCGACGAGCGCTTCGCAGCGTCGCGTCCATGCGCTCAAGCTGCGGCGCTGCTGCGCGTCGCGGCAGAGCTGGGCGAGCAGCTGCAGTAACCGGTCCAGCGCGCCGAGCACTTCGGCCTGCACGCCGTGCACGCCTTCGACCGGCACGAGCACGCTGCCGTCGGGCAAGGTCAGCGCCTGCGCTTCGCCCTCGCCTTCGCTGCCGAGCACGTAGCCGGCGAGCAGCCGGTCCATGCCCCAGGCAAAGGTGTGTTCGGCGATCGGCGGCACGCCGAGGCGCGCGCGGAACTCCGGATCCAGCGCCCAGGCCACGCGGCTGCGCGCGATCCAGCCGGACAGCAGCTGCACGCCGGACGCGTCCAGCGCGAGTGCGCGCGCGATCTCGGCCACGCCGAGCAGGTCGAGCACCTGCGCCGCGCTCAGGCGCGTCTGCGGCAGGTCGATCAGGCTCGCGAACGCGAGCAGCAGCGGATGGCCCTGCACCACCGGCACGTCGGCCAGGTGATACGGCAGCAGCCCCTGCGCGCGACCGGGCTCGCCGAATACCGCCGGCAGCAGCGCGACATAGGCCTGGATATCCGGCGCCATCACGACGATGTCGGAAGGCTTGAGGTCGGGATGTTCCTCGCGTTCGCGCAGCAGCGCGTCGCGCAGCACTTCCAGTTCACGCAGGCGCGTATGGCAGGCATGCACGCGCAGGCTGCGGTCGGCGAGTTCCGTAGCGATGTCGGCCGTGACCGGCTGCAGCAGCGTCGTATCGAGCTGGCGGATGCTGTCCTGCAGCCGCGCGAGGCGTCCGACCGCGCGCGCCGGCCGCTCGTCCTCGCTGTGACGGATGTCGACGCCTACGTCGTCAGCGCCGGCCAGGGCCAGCACGAAATGCTGGCCGAGCCGGCCCCAGCTCGCGAGCAGCGGATGGCCGATGCCGAGGAATTCCTGCTCCGAGGCGTCGGAAAACGCGCCCAGGCGCGCGAGCCCTGCAAGATAGTCGCGCTCGGGCTGCAGTCCGGCCCAGTATTCGCGGCAGGGATCGGGCACGTAGAGCACGACCGGCCGGCGCCGCGCGACCGCGCGCAGGGTCGCGAACTCGGTCGGCGCGAGATGGCTGATGCCGAACACGTGCAGCGGCTCGTCCGGCAATGTGCCTTCTGCGACATTGTCCAGTCTGTTCATCAGCGCGTTCAGGCGTTCGCCGCGGTGCGGCTGGGCGATGTCGTCGCGCAGCCGCCGCCACAGCGGCGCCAGGAAGGTCGGCTCCGGCACGCTGTCTCGTCCGGCCAGCCAGGCGGCCAGCCAGTCCGGCCGGTAGACGAGGTAGCGCGTATAGATCGCGGCGATGCGATCGGCGAGCTGGAAGCGCCGCCGCGGCGCATCGACGCCCTGCAGGTAGCGGCGCACCGCCGGGTCGCCGATCTGCGGCAGCAGTTCGTGGATGCGCCAGCGCAGCGCTTCGCGCCGGTACGGCCGCAGCGCGACGACGGACTCGCCGAGCAGCTGTTGCGCGAGCCGGTCGAGCCACGCGCTGGGCAGCGAGATCTCGAGATTCGCCGCGATGCCGGCCGGACCGCGCTGGCGCGCGAGCGCACGCGCGAGCCACTGGCGGATGCCCGGATGCGCGGCGATCACGTCGAACGGCTGCAGCGGCTGCGCCGGCGGCGCCGCGTCCATCAGGCTCAGCAGCGGCGGCAGCAGCGCCTCCAGCCGGCTGGCGCGATAAACGAGAATTCCCTGCTGCATGCGGCTGCGCGGCGTCCGGAGTGCAAACCCGCAGCCTAGCGCAACGCGAGCCTGCGGCGCGACAGCACGCCTGAGCCCGGTGCAGGTTCGCGTCGCGGTCGACCCGACGCCGGCGTATGCACCTAACGATAACCCGCGCTGGCACAATCTGCCGCGATGGTCGTCGACCTTGCCTCGAGCGCCACGCGCCGCGGGCCGCGCCGACGGCATCCGTTCCGGCTCCTGGAATGCGGCGAACGATGAGGCGACCTGATACGCGTAGCGGTGTTTGGCTCCGATCGCAGCGTTGGCTCGCGACGCTGCTCGGCGTGATCGCGTTTTGCGCCGTTGCCGAACCGCTGCCGCGGCATGCGCTCGAAACCCGCGCCCTGGTCGAGCCCGATGCGGTCATCGCCGAAGTGCCGGCGCTGATCGAGGCCGCGCAGAAGCGCGGCGACCTGCGCGAGCTGGCCCTGCTCCAGCTCGCCCGGGCCAATGCCTGCCGCGTGATCGCCGACTGGAACTGCCAGCGCGACGCCGGCAGCCGCGCGCGCGACGCGTCCGCCGCGAGCGGCGATGCGGTCCTGGTCGTGCGCAGCCTGATCGCCGACGCGCGCGGCAGCATCGCGCTGCAGGATTTCTCGCGCGGCGAACACCTGCTCGGCGAAGCGCAGCGGCTGCTGCAGATCCAGCCGCGCCGCGAACTGGAAGCCGACGTTTTCCTGGCCTATTCGTCGCTGAGCTATTCGCTCGGCAAGCACGCGCTCGCAATCGAATATGCCGAGCGCGGCCTGACCCTCGTCGGCAGCGACGGCGATACCGCCACGCGCGTGCGGCTGCTGCGCAACCGCGCGCGCGCCGAAGCGCAGCTCGGCAACACCGACGCGGCCCAGCGCACGCTCGCGCTGGCACAGCCGCTGCTGGGCGGTCTCGCCGACCCGAAGCTGCGTGCCGAGCTGTTCCTCGAAACCGCGCGCGTCGCGCACAGCAAGAACGATGCCGAGACCCAGCGCAGCAGCGGCAACGAGATGCTGAAGCTGGCGGAGCAGCTCAACAATGCGCAGGTTTCCGGCCAGGCGCACGAGGTGCTGGGCCTCGCCGCGGGCATGACCGACACCGACACCGCGGCGCAGGAACTGCGCCTCGCGCTGGAGGCGTTCCGCCGCCTCAACCAGGGCCGGGAGGAACTGCGTGTGCTGCGCGAGCTGATTCCGGTGGAGATCCACCGTCGCGCACCGCGCAGCGACCTCGAACTGCTGGTGCTGCGCGAAGTCGAGCTCAGCCGCAGCATCGAGGAAACCGACCGCGCCAAATCCTCGGCCGACTTCGACGCGCGCGTGAAATACGCGCAGAACGAGATCGAACTGGCGCGGCTCAAGCAGGAAGCGCTGCTCGCCACCGAGCGCGCCGCGGCGCTCGCGCATACGAGCCGGCTCACCGATGCGCTGATCCTGCTCGCCGGCGTGATGCTGCTCGTGCTGGCGACGTTTTTCCTGTTGCAGTGGCGCGCCAAGCAGCGCCTGCAGCTCGCCTACGAGCGCTACCGCGACAGCGAAGGCCGCTACCGCATGCTCGCCGACAACTCGCGCGACCTCGTCGTGCGCATGCGCCCCGACGGCTATCGCCCGTATGTCTCGCCCGCGGCGCAGGAAATGCTCGGCTGGACGCCCGAGGAACTGGCCGAGCCGCGCTGGGAACTGGTGCATCCCGACGATCGCGCGCCACTGCGCAACGCGATCGCCGCGCTCGTCGCCGAAGGAGGCACCGCACGCATGAGCTATCGCGCACGCCACCGCGACGGGCACTACGTCTGGATCGAGGCGCTGGCGCAGCGGGTGCCGGCGGCAGACGGCGGCGGCATGGAAATCGTCTATTCCGGCCGCGACGTCAGTGCACGCGTCGAGGCCGAGGCCGCACTGGCGGAAAGCCAGCGCCGCCTGCTCGCCGTGACCGACAACATCCCCGCGCTGATCGCGCAATTCGACCGCGATGTACGCTACCGCTTCGCCAACGACTACCACCGCAAAGTCTTTCAGCTCGATCCGGCGACAATCATCGGACGCAGCCTTGGCGAAACACTCGGCGATGCGGACTACCCGATGCTGCTGCCGCACATCGAAGCAGCGCTGCGTGGCGAGACCGTGCAGTTCGAGGGCGAGATCGACCTGCGCGGCCGGCGCTACCAGTTCCAGTCGCACTACGTGCCCGATCACGCCGACCACGGCAGCGTGCGCGGCTTCTTTGCCCTCACCTTCGACATCACCGCGCTGAAACAGGCGCAGCAGGAACTCGCGCGCCTGGCCCGCTACGACAGCATGACCGGCGTGGCCAACCGGCGTCATTTCGACGAGCGAGTGAACCTCGCGCTCGCGCGCAGCCAGCGCACCGGCCGCGCGCTGGCGCTGTTCTACCTCGACATCGATCACTTCAAGCGCATCAATGACAGCCTCGGCCACGGCGTCGGGGACGAAGTCATCGTCGAGTTCGCGCGCCGCCTGATCGGAAACGTGCGCGGCGAAGACCTCGTCGCGCGCCTGGGCGGCGACGAATTCGTGATCCTCGTCGAGGACGTCGACAGCACGGCGGCGGCCGAGAGCGTCGCCGCGAAACTCATCGTCGCGATGCACGACGACGTGCAGACCAGCGCGGGGCGGCAGAGCATCACGACGAGCGTCGGCGTCGCCTACAGCACCGGCACGATCGACGCGATCAGCCTGGTCGCCCTCGCCGATCAGGCGCTGTATGCGGCCAAGAGCGCGGGGCGCAATACGTACCGGTTGCGCACCACGAGATCCCCGGCCACGACAGGCGCCTGAAACAACCGGCGGACCTGCGCGGTTGAACGGCTATCGGCGGGCTCTCACTCGGGATCGCGTGCGTTCTCGCTGGCGTCGCTGCCATCCCGGTCGTCGCGATCGCCGTCGCCGAAACCGTCGCTGTCCTCGCGCGCGGCGTCGTCATTTTCATGCCCGCCATCGACCGGCGTCGTGCCGTCACGGGCGGCGCTGCGGGCGGCAGCCTTGTCCCAGCGGTTCTTGATCGGGTTTGCGGTTTCGGCCAGTCCGGCCGATTGCACGAGGCTGGTCTTCACCTCGTCGGGCAGGTCGGCCCAATGGCAGTCGTTGAGGGCGCCCTGCATGGCGTAGAGCAGGTTCAGGCTGGGACGGAAGCCAGCCCGCTTGACCTTCATGAAGGTTTCAATGACGCCGACGTTGCGCAGATCCTCGATCGTGCGTACGCCGACCTGGCGCAGCCAGGCGGCTGATTTCGGACCGACGTTGCGAATTTTCTCGTTGCTTGCCATGTAGTCCCCCGGAAGCGATTTTCGGTGCCGGAGCGCCGGCATTCCCTTGGTGTTCGTGCGTCAGGCAGTCGCGCGCAACGAGGCCAGGAACAACTCGCACAGCCGTTCCATGCCGAGCCGGTCATCCTCGTCGAAGCGCGCCGGCAGCGGACTGTCCACATCCCAGACGCCGATCAGGCCGCCGTTGCCGTCGAACAGCGGCACCACGATTTCCGAACGTGAGGCCGCATCGCAGGCGATATGGCCCGGGAACGCATGCACGTCGGCGACGACCTGGGTCTGCCGTGTCGCCGCCGCGGTGCCGCAGACGCCCTTGCCGAGCGCGATGCGCACACAGGCGGGCTTGCCCTGGAACGGTCCGACCACGAGTTCCGTGCCGTCGAAGAAATAGAACCCGCACCAGTTGAGGCCGTCGAGACTGTGGAAGACCAGCGACGCGAAGTTCGCGGCGTTCGCGATGCGGTCGCGCTCGCCATGCAACAGCCCGCCCATCTGTTCGCTCAACCCCTGGTACAGCTCGGTCTTGTTGGCGGCAGTCAGGGGTGCGGCATCGAACATGAGCGGTTCCGGCGACAGTCGGACGCCTAGTGTACCCGGTAGTCCCAGCAGCCTGGCGAGCGACGAGCTAGCGCACGACGACGACCTTCGTGCCGGCGATATGGTCATGCAGGCAGCGCCGGTCGGCGCGGAAGATCATCAGCGGGTTGAGCAGACCGATGATGACGCCGACGACCGGAATCTGCCCAGCGACCTGCAGCGGCAGATAGCGCAGCGCGATCAGCCGCCACAGCGGCGGCTTGTTGCCTTCCAGATCAACGATGCGGATATCCAGCACGCGCTTGCCCCAGGTCTGCCCGCTCTGATGCAGCGGCCATCCCTGCACCGCGATAAAGACGATCAGGCCGATTGCGCCCCACAGCACGAGTGTTCCCGTCGACAGGCTGTAGCCGCTGCGGCCCGCGTTGATGGCCGCCGGCAGGAAGCCGCCGAACCACTGCATCGGCAGCAGGATGGCGAACAGCAGCAGCGCGTCGAGGATCGCGGCACCGAGCCGCACCCCGCGGCCGGCCAGCGCGTCGGGCGGACCGTCGACGGCTTCGGCGATGCGGGTGGTCGGGTCGGCGTAAGGGTTGTGCTCGTCCATTGCTGTGCTCCTGGCAAGGTCTGGCTGAGTCTGCCGCGACCCGCGCCGGCCCGCCAGCCTCGCGGCGCGATGCGATGCGATACTGCGGATTCGCGTCGCGGCCGCCGCCGCAGGGAACCGATCGAGGCATGCCACGCAGCGTCTTCATCACCGGCACCGACACCGGCATCGGCAAGACCCAGGCCAGCGTCGCGCTGTTGCGCGCGATCGAGGCACGCGGCCATCGCGCCGCCGGCATGAAGCCCGTCGCGAGCGGCTGCGAATGGATCGACGGCCGCTGGAGCAACGGGGATGCGCGCGCACTGCGCATGGCCACACGGCTACAACCGTCCTACGCGCTGACCAATCCCTATCCTCTGCGCGACGCGGTCGCACCGCATCTCGCCGCAGCCGCGCAAGGCATCACGATCGACCTCGAACCGATCCGGGCTGCGTATGACGCCCTGAGCGCGGAGACCGATTGCGTCGTCGTCGAAGGCGCCGGCGGCTGGTCCGTACCGCTGTCGGCCACACAGATGCAGGCGGACATCCCGCGCGCGCTCGAGCTTCCCGTCATCCTCGTCGTCGGCCTGCGCCTGGGCTGCATCAACCACGCCCTGCTCAGCGCGCGCGCGATCCGCGCCGACGGCTGCGAGCTGCTGGGCTGGATCGGCAACGTCATCGATCCGCAACAACCGCTGCAGGCCGACAACGTGCTGACCCTGCGCGAACGCGTGGATGCGCCCTGCCTCGGCCTGCTGCCGCACGGACCGGTCGAAGCGGCGCGGCTCGACGAAGCGCTGGCCGCGCTCGGCGCCGGGCCGCGACGGCGCTGAGCGCAGTAAGCCCTCCGGCCCGTTCGGCGTTCAAGGCAGCCAGAACCTTCGGTTCTGAGCGGCTGCCCTTCACCCCCTTCAAGGGGAGGGTTGGGCGGGGATGGTGTTGATTTTGCTTCGGACTGGAAACACGTGCGCTGCAGTTGAATACAGCCGTTTGATGGCGCGACTCCTTTCATCAAGCCGAAACCCATCCCCACCCAAACCCTCCCCTTGAAGGGGAGGGCTTTTTCCTCGCCGCCGCATCCTGTCCGCCGCGGTCACCGCCACGACTTCCGGCATGCGCCGCAGGGATACTTTGTCGCAATACTGATGCGTTGTAGGCTGCCCTCAGCCTGTGTCCAGCTGGCGTCTTGGGGACGCCTCGCCATGGAAGATCACGCATAGCCGGAGCATGTCATGCTGCGCATCGTTCGCCCGTTCCGCCTCTCCCTTTCCCTGCTGACGCTCGCGGTTGCCGCCGCGGTGTCGACGACCGCGTATACGCAGGGTCCGCCCGGCGGCGAAATGCCGCCGACCACGGTCGAAGCGGCCAAGCCGCGCGTCGAGTCCATCCATGAAACCCTGGCCGCCGTCGGCACGCTGCGCGCCGAGGAAGCGATCACGGTGCGTCCGGAAGTCGTCGGCCGCATCGAGGCCGTGCTGTTCGACGAAGGCCAGAAAGTCGCCAAGGGCGCGCCGCTGTTCCGCCTCGATGCCAGCCTCGTGCAGGCCGACGTCGCCGAGGCGCAGGCCAACGCATCCAACAGCGACCGCGAACTCAAGCGCGCGCAGGAACTGTCCCAGCGCAAGCTGATCGCGCAGGCGGACGTGGACACCAAGCGCGCTCAGGCTGCCGTCGACGGCGCCAAGCTCGCCTCCAACCGCACGCGCCTGGGCAAGACGGAGATCCGCGCCGCGTTCGCCGGCACGACCGGTCTGCGCAAGGTCAGTCCCGGCGAATACGTCAACATCGGCGATGCGCTGGTCGACCTCGTCGCACTCGATACGCTCAAGCTCGACTTCAGCCTGCCCGAGGTGTATCTCGGCCGCTTCCGCCCGGGCCAGAAGATCAGCCTCGTCGTCGACGCGCAGGGCACGAAGCGCTTCGACGGCGAGGTCTACGCGGTCGCACCGCAGGTCGAGCTGGCCACGCGCTCGGTCACGTTGCGCGCACGCGTGCCCAATGCCGACGGCAGCCTGTTCCCGGGCCAGTTCGCCAAAGTCGCGCTGGAAATCGGTTCGCGCGAGAACGCGCTGCTCGTGCCGGAACAGGCGCTGTGGCCGCAGGGCGACAAGCAGCAGGTCTACGTCATCAGGGACGGCAAGGCGGAACTGATCGAAGTGAAGACCGGCCTGCGCAAGCCTGGCTTCGTCGAGATCGTCAGCGGCATCACGGCGAACGACGACGTCATCAGCGCCGGACAGATGAAGATCGGCCCGGGCGCGAAGGTGCAGACCGCGCAAGCCGCCGCGCCGCAGGGCCAGCCGGCCCAGCCCGCGCCGACTCACTGAGGACGATCCACCATGGTCCTTTCCGACATCTCCATCCGCCGGCCGGTGTTCGCCACGGTGGTGAACCTCGTCATCCTGCTCGTCGGCTTCATCTGCTACGAACGCCTGGCCGTGCGCCTGATTCCCAAGGTCGACACTCCCGTCGTCACGGTCGCGACGGCCTATCCCGGCGCCAGCGCCCAGGTCGTCGAGTCGCAGATCACCACGGCGATCGAGGAACAGCTTTCGGGCATCGAGGGCATCGACTACATCGGCTCGGTATCGCGTGAAGAATCCTCGCAGATCACCGTGCGCTTCCGCCTCGATCGCGATCCGGATTCGGCCGCCGCCGACGTGCGCGACCGCGTTGCGCTCGCGCGTGACTTCCTGCCGCAGGAAGCACGCGAACCCGTCGTGCAGAAACAGGAAGCCGACGCGCAGCCGATCATCTACCTCGCGTTCTCGTCGGATCGCCATACCGAACTCGAAATCGCCGACGTGGCCGAACGTCTGGTCAAAGACCGCGTGCAGAACATCGCCGGCGTGGCGCAGGCGCAGGTCTACGGCAACAAGTACGCGATGCGCGTATGGCTGGACCCGGCGCGGCTGGCGGCCTATTCGCTGACCCCGGCCGATGTGGAGACCGCGCTGCGCAAGCAGAACGTGGAAATCCCGGCCGGCCGCATCGAGAGCACGCAGCGCGAATTCGCCGTGCTGTCGGAAACCGATCTGAAGACGCCGGAACAGTTCGGCGCCATCGTGCTGCGCACCGGCGCCGACGGCTACGCGGTGCGCATCCGCGACGTCGCGCGCGTCGAACTCGGCGCCGACCAGGCGCGCTTCCGCGCGCGCTACAACGGCCGCAACGCCGTGCCGCTGGGCGTGGTCAAGCAGGCCACGGCCAACCCGCTGGCGATTTCCGCAGGCCTGCACACGCTGCTGCCGGAGATCACGCGCACGCTGCCGGAAGGCATGAAAGTGGAAATTGCCTACGATTCCACGATCTTCATCGCCCGCTCCATCAGCGAGGTCTACACCACGATCGCCGAGGCCATGGTCCTCGTCATCATCGTGATCTTCCTGTTCCTGCGCTCGGCCCGCGCCACGCTGATCCCGATCGTCACGATCCCGGTGTCGCTGATCGGCGCCTTCGCGGTGATGTACCTGTTCGGCTTCTCGATCAACACGCTGACCCTGCTCGCGATGGTGCTGGCGATCGGCCTCGTCGTCGACGACGCGATCGTGATGCTCGAGAACATCTACCGGCACATCGAGGAAGGCATGCCGCCGATGCAGGCGGCGCTGAAAGGATCCAAGGAAATCGGTTTCGCGATCGTCGCGATGACCTTGACGCTGGCCGCGGTCTACGTGCCGCTCGCGTTCTCCACCGGCCGCACCGGACGCCTGTTCATCGAATTCGCGCTGACCCTGGCCGGTGCCGTGATCGTGTCGGGCTTCACCGCGCTGACCCTGTCGCCGATGATGTGTTCGCGCCTGCTCAAGCACAGCCAGAAGCACGGCAAGGCCTACGAGTTCGGCGAAAAGGTGCTCAACGGCCTGCAGCGCGGCTACGAAGGCGGCCTGCGCTGGAGCATGCGCCGGCGCGCGATCGTCTTCGGCGCCGCCGCCATCGTGTTCGCCGGCCTCGTCTCGATCTTCGCGTTCAAGCTGCTGCCGAACGAACTCGCGCCGTCGGAAGATCAGGGCCTCGTGATCGGCTTCGGCATGGCACCCGAGGGCGCCACGCCCGAATACACCGACGGCTACGCCAAGCAGATGGAAGCGATGTACGCGAAGATGGACGGCGTCGACCGCTATTTCCAGATCGTCGGCTTCCCCACGGTCACACAGACGATCGGCTTCGTCGGCCTGAAGGACTGGTCCGAGCGCGAGCCGGCGAGCACCTACCAGGGCATGCTGTTTCCGCAGTTCATGAACATTCCCGGCTTGCTCGCCTTCCCGGTGCTGCCGCCGTCGCTCGGCGCGGACGATTTCGGCCAGCCGATCTCCTTCATCGTGCAGACCACCGGCACCTGGGAAGACCTCGAGAAGATCAGCGACGGCCTGCTCGCGAAGATCCGCGAGAACCCGCAGCTGACCAACGCCGACACCGACCTCAAGCTCAACAAGCCGCAGCTGCGCATCGAGATGGACCGCGACAAGGTCGCCACCGTCGGCGCCAGCGTCGACGAAGTCGGCCGCACGCTCGAAAGCCTGCTCGGCGGACGCCAGGTCACGCGCTTCAAGCGCGGCTCGGAACAGTACGACGTCATCGTGCAGGTCGACGGCGAAGGCCGCCGCGTGCCCGAACAGCTCAGCAGCATCTACGTGCACGGCGCCGACGGCGGCATGATCCAGATGGCCAACCTCGTCAGCGCCAACGAAGCGGTTGCCGCGAAGGAGCTCAACCACTTCAACCGCCTGCGTTCGGCCACGATCAGCGCCGGCCTCGCGCCGGGCTACAGCATGGGCGAGGCGCTGACCTGGCTCTCGGGCGCGGTCAAGGAAGTCGCCACCGACGCGCAGTACGATTTCTCGGGCCAGTCGCGCGAATTCCGCGAATCCTCGAGCGCCTTCGCGCTGTTGCTCGCGCTCGCGCTGGTGTTCATCTACCTCGTGCTCGCCGCGCAGTTCGAAAGCTGGATCGATCCGCTGATCATTCTGTTCTCGGTACCGCTCGCCGCGTTCGGCGGCCTGGCCTGCCTCGTGCTCGTGAACTGGGTCGCCGCGACCGGATTCACCCACCAGGCCGGCAGCTGGAACATCTATACCCAGATCGGCCTGATCACGCTGGTCGGCCTGATCGCCAAGCACGGCATCATGATCGTGGAGTTCGCCAACCAGCTGCAGGAACGCGGCGCGGAGAAGAGCCAGGCCGCATTCGAAGCCGCCCGCATGCGCCTGCGCCCGATCCTCATGACGACCGGCGCGATGGTGCTCGGCGCGCTGCCGCTCGCGATCGCCTCCGGCGCCGGCGCCGAGGCGCGGCATCAGATCGGCTGGGTCATCGTCGGCGGCATGAGCTTCGGCACGCTGCTGACCCTGTTCGTCGTTCCGGTCGTCTACGTACTGCTCGCGCGCAAGCATGTGCCGCACGAGGACTTCGAGGCCGAGCCCGCTACGGCGCACTGAACCACTTCCGCTCGCGCGGACGGCCCGGAAGATCCGGGCCGTCCTCATCGGCGGTTGCGTTCATCCTCGATGAGGGCGCGATCCGGCACCCATCGACGTTCGTCGGCGTTGCGCGGCGGCACATCGCGCAGGCACGCTGGGGCACCGTCGGCACCGCGCATCATCGCTTCGGTGACGCGGCCCCTCCCCGCGACCGCCGAGTGTACGAATACTTATGTCCACCTTGTTCAGTCCACTCGCCGTCGGCGCGCTCACGCTCGCCAACCGCATCGTGATCGCACCGATGTGCCAATACTCGGCCGAGAACGGCTGCATGACCGACTGGCACACCATCCACCTGGGACAACTCGCGCTGTCCGGCGCCGCGCTGCTCACGATCGAGGCCACGGCCGTGCTGCCGGAAGGCCGCATCAGCTACGCCGACGTCGGTCTCTGGGACGATGCGACCGAAGCCGCGATGGCGACGACGCTGGCGCGCGTGCGCCGCTATTCGGACATGCCGATCGCGATCCAGCTCGCGCATGCAGGCCGCAAGGCCTCGACCGACCTGCCCTGGCACGGCGGCAAGCCGATCGCGCCGGACCAGGCCAACGGCTGGCAGACCGTCGCGCCGTCGGCGCTGCCATTCGCGCCGCATTACGCCGCGCCGCTCGCGCTGAACCGCGATGCGATGGACACCGTGCGCGACGCCTTCGCCGCTGCTGCGCGCCGCGCGGCGCGCCTAGGTCTCGACGCGGTGCAGATCCACGCCGCGCACGGCTATCTGCTGCACCAGTTCCTCTCGCCGCTCGCGAACCGGCGCGATGACGCGTACGGCGTCAGCCTCGAGAATCGGCTGCGCTTCCCGCTCGAAGTCTTCGATGCGGTGCGCGACGCGTTTCCGCCCGAACGTCCGGTCACCGTGCGCGTCTCCGGCAGCGACTGGATCGACGGCGGATGGAGCGTCGAGGACACCATCGTCTTCGCCCAGGCTCTACAACAGCGCGGCTGCGCAGTCATCCATGTCTCCAGCGGTGGCGTCGATCCCGCGCAGACCATTCCCGTCGCACCCGGCTATCAGGTGCCGCTGGCGCGCGCGGTCAAGGCGAACGTCGGCATTCCCGTCGTCGCCGTCGGCCTGATTACCGACTACGACCATGCCGAAGCCATCGTTGCCAACGGCGATGCCGACCTCGTCGCGCTCGCACGCGCCATGCTCTACGACCCGCGCTGGCCCTGGCACGCGGCCGCGCATCTGGGTGCCTCGGTAAAAGCACCCGCGCAGTATCTGCGCTCGCAGCCGCGGCGCTTTCCGACACTGTTCGACGCGCCGTAGAACGTCGGCGCACTCGTCACGAGTGCTTCACTTCTTTCTTTCGACGGAGTCGCATCCGTCCAGCGTCCTATGGCGTAGACGTCGGAACGTGGTGCGCAAGGACACAGGGGAAGCATCACGTCCCCTAGCTGCAGAAAAAGGAACTTCCGTCATGTACCGAACCGCGCATTCTCTTGCTCGTTCCCGCGCGACACTCGCGCTCGCTGCTCTGATCCTGGCCTCGGCCTCCACGGTCGCCGGTGCCCGCACGCTGTATGTCCTGACCACGACCAACGGTATCGCCACGGTCGACGAGGCGACGCCGGGCGCGCCGTCGCTTCTACTGCCGGTGTCCGGTCTCGTCGCCGGGGACTCGCTCGTCGCCATCGACGTGCGGCCGCAGAACAACCGGCTCTATGGCCTGGGCTACAACAGCACCACCAATACTGTACAACTGTATCTTGTGGATAACCGTGCAGGTTCCGCGGTCGCGACGGCGGTAGGTCCGGCCGGCTCCTACGTCGATGCCGGCGGCGCCGCGCTGCCGATCACCGGTCCGGCGTTCGACATCGATTTCAATCCCACGGTCGACCGCATTCGCATCGTCACCAGCAGTGGCCAGTCGTTCCGCATGAATCCGAACAATGGCGCACTCGTCGACGGTGACTTCGGCGGCGCCGCCGGTTCGGTCGCCGGCACCAATCCCGACGGCTCGGCCAATGGCGCCGGCACCACCTTCGACGCAGCCGCCTACACCAGCAATCGCGCCAACGCCACGCTGACGACGCTGTACACCGTCGATGCCGCAACCGATCGCCTGTTCATCGTCAACCCGCCGAACGCCGGCACGCTGACGAATGCACAGACAGTCACGCTCGGCGGCTCGCCGCTCGATATCACGAACGAGACCGGCTTCGACATCGATCCGTCCATCGATGCCGCCACGCCGAACGGCAGCGCAACCGGCCTGGCCTACGCGGCGTTCACCGTGGGCGGCACGTCGGGTCTGTATCGCCTAGAACTGTCGAACGCACAGGCGACCTTCGTCGGCACACTCGGCGGACTCGCCGTGCGCGACATCGCGATCGCCGGACTGTTGTCGTCCGCGCAATCGCTCGATGCGACCGGCACCGGTCTCAAGCGTTTCCTGCTGCGCTCGCCGGCAACCGCGGTCAACGTGACCATCACCGGCGTGACCGCCGGCGAACGGCTCGTCGGCTTCGACGTGCGCCCGGCCACGGGCCAATGGGTCGCACTCGGCGTCAATCCCTCGGCGGACACCGGTACGCTGTACCGCGTCGATCCGCAGACCGGCGCAGCGAGCGTCATCGGCACCGGTCCCGGCCTCGTGAGCTTCGTCAACGGCAGCGGCATGGCTATCGACCTGCCGGACGGGACCTACGGCGTCTCGTTCAATCCGTCCGTCGACCGCGTCCGCGTAGTCGCGTCGAACGGCCTGAACTTCCGTGCGCGTCCCGACACCGGCGTCGCGGTCGACGGCGACCAGGGCGGTGCCGTCGGCAGCGTCACCGGCGTCAATCCGGACGGTCCGATCACGATCAGCGGCAGCATCGCCGGATTGCACGGCGCGGCCTACACGAACAACTTCGCTGGTACGTCAATTACAACGTTGTATACATTGGACGCGGCCGGCGATCGCCTGTTCATCCAGAATCCACCCAATGCCGGCACCCAGACGATGCCGCTTTGGGTGACCTTGGGCGGCTCAGCGCTCGACTTCGCCACAACGACGGGCTTCGACATCCCGCCTGGCCCCGCCGCGACCGCCAACAACCTGCCCGCGACCGGCGATGGCTATACCGCGCTGACCGTCGGCGGTACGACGCACCTCTACAGCATCGGCCTGAGTAACGGCATCGCGCGCGACTTCGGCACGATTGGCGACGGGCTCAGCGCTAGCGCCGGGCTGACCGTCGGCGACGTGTACGCGGACCTCATCTTTGCGAATGGTTTCGAGTAAGGCACGCGCTGACGGCCTGATGTGATGCGGCGGACGGGACTTCCCGCAAGGGAGGAAATCCCGTCCGCCGTTACCGTCTCACCGCGCGCAGACCGATGGCGTGCCGCTCCGGTAAAGTGACGCCGCCATCTATCGCGGCGTGTGACCAAATACGCAGCCCGTCTCAGCGACATTACCGAACGCGACAACCGCTCCATGCCCGCAGAAATCGACATCCGCCCCTACCGCAACGCCGACTGGGAACGGCTCTGCGTGATCCACGATGCCGCGCGGCTGGATGAGCTGCGCCAGAGCGCCGGCGTCGCCGCGTTCCTGCCGCTGACGCAGGCCGCCGACAACGAGGGGCTGTTCGGCTACACGGTATGTGTCGCCGAAACCGATGGCCGCGTCGACGGTTTCGTCGCCTTCACCGACGACGAACTCGCCTGGCTCTACGTCGATCCGGCCCGCTATCGCCGCGGCATCGGCCGCGCGCTCGTGCGGCATGCGGTCGACACCGCACCGGGACCGCTGACGGTCGAAGTGCTCGAAGGCAACGAGGCCGCGCTGCGGCTGTATCTCGACGAAGGCTTTCGCCAGCTGCGCCGTGTCGAGGGACGGATGGCCGGCAACGATGCGTTCCCCGCCGTGGCGCTGGTGCTGCGGTATGTGCGGGCCGTGTCGCGCGTGTGAGCTGCCCTGTGTTGACCGCCGCGACGCTGTTTGGGTGTAGGCGGATTCGCGCAGCGCAGCGCCGGGGATACCGTTGCCGGCATCAACGCGCCGCGCTCGATCTTCGCAAAATAAAACGCCCCGGCACGAGGCCGAGGCGCTTTCCGTACAACCGTGCGGTGAAACTTACTCGATCACGAATTCCTGACCGTCGATCGCGCAGATGTCGACGCCGTATTCTTCCAGCGGTTCATGACCGGCGATTTCATAGCGGAAATCGTACTTGCAGGTCGAGGTACCGTCGATCGTGACGGCCAGCGTGCCGCCGTTCGGGATCGAGCCCTGCAGGATGTTGCCGCCCCACTCGCCGCTCGACGACGGACCGCCGTACAGCGCCTTCATCGTGCTGCCGGTCTTGTTGACGACCGAGAACCCGACGTCGCGCGCGCTGGCGATGGTGGAGCACAGTGCAAGCGCCGCAGCGACGGCGAAAAGAATCTTACGCATGAAGTTTCCCCTGTTTGGCAAAATGCCGAGCGGAGAGTAGCGCTGGCACATAAGCCCGGCAATGGCTGTGCGCGAGCACTCAAATCGGCTAATCAGCTGCGCGTCACCCGCACCGGTCGGATGACATTCGCGCTCCCGAACAGCCCGCGAAGATCCCCGAAGATCGGAGCTGTTTGAGCAACTTTCTACGGAATGGGGACCGTGCGACCGACGGCGCGCCGCGGCGTTCAGACAGCGTGCAATTTTGAGCAACGGCAGCCGCGGTCGATCCGCAGCTTCAGAAAGCCTCCAACACATCAGGCATTGCTGCATCGCACCGCCGTTGTCGGCGAAGCGATACAACGAATGCCGACGACGGCGCCATAGACCTAACGGTATCGGTGGCTTCGCAGTGACGGCCGCGGCCTTTGCCGTCGGGCAGCGGGCTTGCGCATTGCTGGCAGCCGCATGGGTCGACGGATCAGCGAGCGGCAACCGGCTTGCGTGGTACCAGCACCGCCTTCTCCTGGTCCGTCAACGCCCGGTGCCCGTAGCTGACGATGCGCGTGAGTTGCCAGTGTTCGCCGTCGCGCTTCCAGATCATGAGGAAGCGGGCGCTGCCTTCGCACTGGCCGGTGGCGACCTGGCAGAAGATGTGTTCGCCTTCTTCGATCGCGCCGTAGTCGTGGATCGGATAGATCTTCAGCGTGGCCGGCAGCAGCTCACGACGCACCTTGTGGCAGATATTCTCGCGCGTGGCCTTGATGATGCTGTCGCGGTCGAAGGTGGCGCCGCCTTTGTCGTGGAAGAACTCGACGGTGGGCGAGAACATCGGGGTGAAGGTGTCGAGGTCGCAGGCGTTGTAGGCATCGAAGAGTTGCTTGTCGAGCGCGGTAATGGTGCGCGTCAATGCCGCGTCGGCGGTCCCGTCGTCCGCGACGGGCGCGGGCGCTGTGTTCGCGGAATCGGCGGCGAGCACGGCGGATGACGCACAGGCCAGGGCGACGGTGAGCAAGGTGCTGAGGGGGAAGCGGGCCATGTGGCAGTTCCTTGGTGAGTGTTGCCGTGAGAGGGACGGTGTGACGCGATGGCCGCCGAAGCGAACCGATGCGCAAGAGATCCGGTGATCGCGGCTTCGGTTGCAGCGTGCGGCGCGGCAGCGGCGCGGCGGAAAAATCAATGCCGGCGCACCGTCGCCAGTGAGCTTTAGTCTCATGGGCCTGCACACGCGTCATCGGCGCCACAGCTCTGAGAGTCCGGCGGCACACAGGACAGTGCTGTTCGGCGGGACGAAGCGTGCATCGTCCGATCACACCAGACCGAACTCCACCGGAACCGACACCATGAAGACGATTTTTGCCGCGCTGTTGACACTACTGGCCCACGGACCGGCGACCTCGGAGGAAGCGCCCGCGACGGACCCTGCCGCGGCGAGCCGCGAGCTGCGCTCCATGGTGCTGGCGCTGTCGGCGTCCGATCTGGGCTTCACGCGCGCGAACTACCCGCACGAGGTCTGGGGAATGCTCATGGAAACCGGCATGCAAGGCGGCCACTACACGCTGGTCGCGCTGGCGGACGGTTCGACCAGCCTCTACTACAGCACCGGCGGCGGCGTCATCGGTGCCAGCGCCTGGCCGGCGGTGAAAGACGCCAGCCAGCGCTTCCTCGACCAGGGCAACCGCGCGCTGGTCAGCAGCGCACCAGCCACGTCGTTGGAACCGCCGCCGTTGAACACAGCGCGGTTCTTCTTCCTGACCTTCGATGGCGTGCAGGTCGGCACGGCGCCAGAAGCGGCGCTGACCAAGAAAAACCACAAGCTCGCCGCGCTGTTCCGGGCAGGACAGGACGTGATCACCGCCATCCGGAAGGCAACGCCACCCGGCGAGAAAGAAACCGACGGCACGTTCCTGTCGCCCCGCTCGGACTGACCACCGGGCGAGTCTGCGGGTTTACCGCGGCTCGCTTGCCGATAACCCGCGCACACAATGCCGTCAAACCGTCAGGCCAAGCGGTTAGTCTCCACGATCGCGACATGCGCAGCCCGTTTCCGGCAATCCAGCGAATTCGCATCCGATGATGCGCGGAGGGCATGGAGTTTTACGCCCCCCGCGCGCGAGTTCGCTCGGCTACACGGCGGGCGTGGGTCACGCTCATTTTGGAGCGCAGACAAATTTGACCTTGTCCCACTCGACGCTGACCTCGCCCTCCTGCTCCCAGAACTCGACGCCTTTGCCGGCGTAGCGGAGGCCGTTGCCGCTGGGCGTGGCTACTGCGATGACCTGGCGGTCGCCGCGGGTCACCACGGCAGCGGGCGGGTCGGTGGGATAGAACGCCGCTGTGAACGGCTCCCCTTCGAGGCCTTTGCACAGATAGCTCTTCGGCTTGGGCGCCGGCAGTTTGCCGGACAGGATCTCCAGTTCGATCTCGCGTCGCCGGTACGCGTCGCGCAGGCACAGCGGTGCATCGTCGGCCTTGCTGCAGGCGTTGCGCTGAGCCAGCCATTGCTTTTGCGCGGCGCGCTGGCGGGTCTGCTCGTCGGCGGGCCAGGTCCGCAGGGCGTCGCCATAGGTCTCGTTCAACTTCCGGTCCATCGCAGCGAGTTCGCGGCTTGCGCAGACGATTTTTTCCGCGGGCAGGCGGGCTTCGGCGCAAGCGAAGGACGGGCTGTCGGCGGTATGTTTCGGCGGCACGTTCGTAGCCGGCTTCGGCAACACCGTCGCCGCGTCGAACGACGCCAGCGCGGGGATCAGGATGTCGCCGCCGCCGGTGCTCGCGATCACGTACCTGCCGAGTACCGTGGGATTCTTCGGATAGCCGCGGCCGTCGAAGACGAGTTCGACGTCACCGGCTTCGGCACCGCCGCCGCTGACATGGACGATGAGATTGCGCCAGCCCCGGGCGCGCGTGGCCGACGCGCGGATCGGCAGATTGGTCAGACCGATCGTCGCCATGCGCCAGTAGCCATTGCCCAGCAAGACGTACACGATGGTGGGACAGCCACCGCTGCCGCAGGCCGTCGGGCCAACGACATGCACGAGCAGTTCGTTCTTGCCGTCGCCGTTGAGATCGGCAAGCGCCTCGACGTAGCGCGTCGGCGCGGCCTCGTCGGCCGAAGCGTACTCCCGCTGGATATCGCTCAATACGTCGGCCGGCAGCTCGGCCCGCGCAGCCAGCGAGGCCAGGAAAAGCATGGCGGCAATGGCGCCCTTCGACTTCACGGTCATGACCCGTCTCCCGATACGCGGCGCCCGGCGGCAGTGGATAGGAATTGCGGCAGGCCGGGAGCTTAGCGCAGACCGCGTGCAGCGCACGCGATCCGCCGTTTGCGGCCGGGCCACCCCGCTTGCCGGCATCGTGATAGGTCGCGGATGAACTTGGCGCTTGTGCGCATTATGTACATGCGTACATGGCCGAGATTGTTCGGCGAACCCAGGGGAGAGTCCATCGATGCCATCCATGTCATTGCCTGCCCGTGTTGCAGCCATGCTGCTCGCGACGTGTCTCGCGCTGTCGGCTTTCACCGTATCCGCCGCCCTGCCCTTGCGCGCAACGCCGCCCGTGTCCACCGACCGCTTCGACCAGATCTACTACGCACAGCCGCACAACACCTACCTGCACAGCGACAAGCTGACCAACTGGCTCGACGCGGGCTATCGCACGGTGGAGATCGACGTCATCGACAACGGCGACTGGGAACTCAACCCGAAAGGGCCGTATGTCGCGCACAGCTGGAATCCCGGCAATAGCAACTGCAGCGCGGCGACGGACGATCGCCTCGGCGATTGTCTCGACGACCTGACCGGTTGGCTAGACAGCCATCCCATCGACGTGCCGCTGCTCGTGTTCATCGACATGAAGGCGAATTCGAATCCTGTCGCCGCGTGGAATCCCGACGAGATCGCCAAGCTCGACAACTTCGTGCGCAGCTATCTCGGCAACCGCGTCTACAGCTACCGCGATCTGGCCGCCCATCTTGCTCCGAATGCCAATCGCACCGGCCTCAAGACCAAAGGCTGGCCGACGATTTCCGCCCTCAAGGGCAAGATCATCGTCGCCTTCACCGGCGGCTACTACGGCAACGTCAACGCACGCATGAACGATGCGCGCAAGCTGCTCGCCGCGGAAACGCCGACCGGACCCGTGTCGTTCCTGTGTCCCGATGTCGACGCCAGCGACCCGGACGAGATCTCCGGCACGATCGACGACATCAGCGCAGCGGATTCCGCGCTGTACTTCTGCACCAACATGAAAGCCGACAGCCACGACCAGTACACGCTGAACCGTTCGGCCGAATACCGCCAGATCCTGCACCAATGGGGCGCCGCCGGCGCGTTCACGAGCACCGACTACGCCTGGAGCTATATCTCGGTCGCGCATGGCGCGAGCGCGATCGGCTGGGACGTGACCGAGTCGCTGACCGCGACCACGGTGTTCAAACCCGCGTGGCTGTCGAGCATCCCGCTCGTCGGCAAGCGCCGCAGCCTGCCCGGGTATTTCGAGCTCCGCACGACCTTCGGCAAATGCGTCGACGTCGACGGCAGCGACTGGGACAACGGCACCGAGCTGATCCAGTACACCTGCAACGGCACCGACGCGCAGCGCTTCGTCTATACCTCGGAAGGCCAGATGCGGCCCAAGGGCAACACCGACTACTGCGCCGACGTCAAAGGCGGCGACGGCGAACAGGGCGCGAAGCTCAACATCTGGAAGTGCGACGGCGGCGAATCGGAGAAATGGAAGATCTCGCCGGAAGGCCTGTTCGCGAACCGCCACAACGGCTGGAACTGGTGCATGGACGTGAGCGGCGGCAGTTCGTCCGATGGTGTGCAGCTGCAGCTCTGGGGCTGCGACGCCGGCAACCGCAACGAGCAGTTCGATCCGCGCGTGGTGCCGGATTTCTGAGCGTCGGTGCTGGCTACAGCAAGGAGTGAGACAGGAGCGAGAAACGAGTTGGAACCGGCCGCGCCGCGACGACTCGTTGCTCACGCCTCTGCCTCACGCCTTGCTTCGGTACGACGTTCGCGCCTGGCTACCGCTCAGCGCCAGCGCCGCTCGATCACGAACTCGGCCTCGCAGCCTTCGTCGACCCAGATGCCGGCGCGGTTCCAGCCCCAGGTGCGGTCCTCGACGCAACGCGAACCGGAGATCTGCCGTGTCAGGCGTACCTCGCTGCCGCGACCGGTGTCGACTTCGCAGAGGCGATAGCTGAAGTTCTGGCTGCCGCAGCGCACGGCAATGCGCTGGCCGCGATCATCGTCGTCATCGTCGCGACGCCTGTCGTCGTGATCGCCCTGGCTGTAGCCGCGGACCTGACCGCCGCCGCGATCGTCACGGCGATCATCGCGATAGTCGTCGTCCCCATTGTCGTAGCCGCGATCATCGCGGCCCCCGCCGCCACCGCGCCGTTCGACGCGGAATACGCCGGCACAGCCGTCGTCGACCCAGACCCCGGCGCGATTCCAGCCCCAGCTGCGGCCTTCGACGCACTCGGTATCGGAAATCTGGTCGATGATCTCCACGCGCCCGCCGCGGCCGGTGTCGACCTGACACAGGTTGTAGGCATAGCCATGGCTTTCGCAGCGGACTTCGATGTCCCGGTCCCAACCGCGTTGCGCGGACGCGGCCGGTGCCGCGAGAAACAACGCGGCCGCCACGGCAAGGACGGTGGAACGTTCAGATACCTTCATCGCCAACTCCCCATGAGTCCCCGAATCTTCCCGGCCGGAGCCGGCCGCGTGGTGCAGCGCAGCGCTCCAGCATGGCCGCGCGCATCACGCACGGCTGTGTCCGGTTTTTATCATTTCGCGAGGGTGATGCGCAGGCGGCGGTCCGGTTTCTGCGCTGGCGGACCCGGCTCAGCGTTCACGCCACGGCAACGATGGCCGCGGACCGAGGAGCGAAAACAATGGATCGCAGGTGTCGACCTTCTTCGACGTGCAGACGGCGAGTCGGTCACTGTCGGTTCAAGACGTTTCGTTTGGTGGGTGTCCAAATCTTTCCGACACTTACAGGATCGCGCTCGCGAACCTTTGACAAGCTTGCCGCGCCGCCAGGAAATGAGAGCTGGTCGTAGCGTCGATGGAACTCATTGCAGAGGTCTTTCCAGAGCTGCCCGCGTTCTTCGACTGAGGCCGACAGGCGCTCGTAAAGCTGATTCAGCTCGTCGGATGCAGCCCTAATCTGGTCAAGCGAAGGAAGATGCATCAGTGGCAGCTAACGTTCGAGTTAACCGGACCGCGGAGGGGGCGCAAGCGCCGAAAACCCGGAATGAGATGATGCACCATGTGCCTCAGGCCGGTCTTACGGCGCTTGCCGTAGCCGGTCCGCTTGAACGAGTAAAAGGAGAAGGCCACGCCCGAGTTGTTAGGCATCACTGCGCTCACCGGTTCGTAGGCGTGGCATTCAGTCAACGATGAAGAGTGTGGCGCCACCTTCAGTCCGCGAACGGTGTGGTTCAGCTCCATCGGCAACCTGGTAGCTCATGCCCGGCTTCAAAATGAACTTGCGGCCGTCTTGAAGCTCGGTTTCGAGTTGCCCGTCCAAGCACAGCAAGATATGGCCCTTGGAACACCAGTGGTCGGCTTCGTAGGCTCGTGAGTACTCAACCATGCGAACTCGAATACTTCCGAAATTGGCCGTGCGCCAGTAGGCGACGCCGGTGGTTCCTTTGTGCTCTGTGCGAGGAATCGACTCCCAGTCGGTGGCGCCAAAGGGTATGCCTTCCATCTTCATGATCGGTGTCTCGGAGTTGCTCGTGGTATGCCGACCGGCGGTTGGCTTGAACATTTATTTAGGCCCTGACCAACTATCGAGAGCATCCCAGGCATCTTTCTTCCTACTTTGCGTGGCGTGATATTCGCGCCCGTTGAATTGCAGCATATATGAATAGGTTCTAGAAATATGGGCGAACGCTTCCGGCAAAGCACCTCGACTCTCGTCAACCTCTACTTCACGCTCCGCGCGAAGTATCAGATCAGGCAATCCAAGCGTCACGTGCCTGGTGGGTATGAGGGTTCGCGTGGTATGCAACAACACGTGTGCACAACAAATGCCGCCTCCCTGGGTCAACGCAACGACGCTAGCAATTGGAATATCACGAAGCACAGGTTTCAGAGCAGCACCGTCCTGCATGAGCAGCGTCAATGTCTCGCTGGCATGGAAATCCGCAGCGTTCGCTGCACGATCATGTCCATGGCTGATTGAAAACGCAACGGTTTTGCCGTGGCCATACGACTGCGGCAGCACTCGGGCCTTGCTCTCATACAGTCGTATCCATCCACTCGACGGGAACGACTTAAAATAGCTCGATACGACACGGCGCTCGTTTGTGTCGAAAAGGCCCGCCATCAGCCTGAAAGACCGGTCACTCATCTCTTCGACCGAAACATTCTCTTCGTCCCGATACGACACTTCGGGAATAAAGACAGCAAAAGCAAGCATCGTGTCTTTCTTGATTTGACGACATTCACCTAGCTCAAGACTCACTTCCACATTGTGCGGAGCAATAGCAGGCATATTGAGTGCCAGAACAAGCGCCCCGGCCTGCTCGGTCGTGCAGGACTCCACCGGCGCGACTTCGTTTGGATCGACCGCCCACGATAGGTCGCAGATCGCGAGCAAGATGCATGAAACCCAGAGGAGGCGCATTGAGGGGCCTAACAGTTGAGCTGAGCGGCGCGCACGCCGGTGCATGAGCTTGGCACTTTATCTATCACGCGTCCGCTCCATCGATTTGTTAGGCCTCATGGGATTTCCGGTATAGCGCACCAGGCGCCCAGACGACACACTACCTCAATGCACATCGAGCGCGCTCAAGCTGTCGCCTACCATATACAAGCCGACCAAAAAGATCAGCCAGGCCATCGCCTCGTTTGCATTGCGGGATAGAAACGCCTCCAACTTTTTCAAGGTGGGCGCAACATGCTCGTGTAGCAAAAGCCGCGCCGCCAGTAGCAACACGGCTGGTGTGATCATCACCAGACAGTAGCCCAACAGCACCGCACCGCGCCCCGCCAGCGACAACGTCGATGTGGTCAGAATACCGATTGCGGCCAGATACGGAATCATCGAAGCGGCCTCGATGATGCCCGCCATCAGCGCCAATACGATGACCGCGCCGACGGGGGCCGATGCATCGGTCGCACGCTCCCGCATACGCATTTGCAGGCTCGGCCCGGAGCGAGCCAGTTTTTCCGCACGGCGGGCGAGGCGACGTTCCTTGCCCGCTTTCGTCCAGGGCTCCATTAGTACACCGAGCGCCATCAGTCCAATACCGACGACCAGCTGAGCGACCCGTAGCGGTTGCGACTTCCCCGTCTCCTGCAACGTGTCGAGCAGCGTCGAAGCTCCGAGTAGTAGCGCAACCCCCAACAGCAGATAGAACGCGGCCACCGTGCCAAGGAACAACAGAATTCTCCCTGGGGCCGGACGACCGGGAACCAACATCAGGCACAAGGGAATGAGCAAAGTGCCGAAGCTGGTGCTATCGATCAGCGCCAGCAGGACAAGCGGGGCGATCAGCTCGATGTTCACCGATCGCAGCCCGTAAACGCGCCGACTAGCGTCTGAACAGCACTGTCATCATGCCCGGTGAGGGCAACAAGCACTAACCGCGTCAAAGTAGAGATCCCTCTTTGGAGAAAACCAGAGTTCAACTAATGTGCTCTGAGAAAAGCCTGACACTTGAGTTAAGCCTCACCCCGAAACGGCGTCGGCTTGAATGAACTGCCAGGGCTAAACCAGCAAGTCTCGCCCTCTTGGGACACCGCCTTGGTGGGCTAGTGCTTACCAGATTTCAGAGCGTCGTAGTGCGCTATCTCAGCACCGGACAAGGGACGCCAGCAAGATCCGCGTCGGATGCCGCTTGCCGCCGCTCGATACGCCCCATGCGAGGACATGTGAATTTTTGGCAACTACGGATCACCAAGTTGGAAGTCAAATGGAACGATCCGCTTGCGTGAAGCTTCACCCGTCGAGTACCGCCACTTTGCTACCGCGGCCTGGGCTGCACTGGGCCATGCAGAATGGCCAGAAGACGAGATTCCCTGCGATGTGCGGACCGAGCCGTCCGGGCCAATCTCAACTTCCATCGTCACCGTGCCGCCCCGAAGTCCGGTGATGCGCGGCGCATCGGGCGTGGGGCAATAGATCAAGTCTGGGTCTAACCGGGCGCAGGATGGTGGTGACGCAGTACCACCGAAAGACGCAACTACTGCTATGAGATACCCGGCAACGTCCATAGCCGCCTGACTTCAATTCATACCCCAACTCGGGGCGTAATGGACCCAGTATTGCCGGAATCTCAAGAACTTTCCTACACGCCGCCGCGCGGTTCTCCGATGCCCTCCTGCGGGGCTCGTCCGCGCTACCGCCGTTACTTCGGCAAAGCGGAGGCGTATGACTCACGTAAGGCAGGATGACGGTGTAACGGGTGAGGCGGACGCCACACGCAAGCCGGGACGGGACAGGAGCTTTTCGGACATAGCGACGTGAGTACGACCCAGATCTGCACGCATCTGTTGAATCGTGGCGCAGGCGGTGTGTTGAGTCCGCTGGATCGCGCAACCTGAGCGCGAGGGAGATTTGCGCCGAGAATCCGCCCACCCACTTTCCGCGCTCGCGGAACGTTATGTCGGGTGTCGGACGGCAAGTCACCGGCCGGGTCCGCCAGCCGCGAACCGCGGGTTTTCACTCAAGCGCGGGCGCGATATCTCCTCACGCCCCGGCCGATTTGTCCGCATGATCGTATCGCTTTGTAAACATCCACTTTCGCCACGATTGTTGACTCGCTTGTGCGGCCACGTGCGCGGACTATGCGCTCAGTTCAGGACCTCAGGGGGTCGCGACTCGTATGCATTCGATCAACGTGAGCGCCGGTTCGAGTTACCGGACGCGGCTGTTCTGGAAGTGGCAGGCGTGGCGCCTGCGCAAGGCGGTGGCGCAGGAAGGGTCGCGCTCGGTCAGCCTGTTCTCCAATTTCGCGGCACTCGACCACCGCGGCTATGCCGACACGCTGTGCACCCTGCTCGAGACGCTGTGCGGCCGCACGGGCGGACGCGTCACGACCACCGCCGCCGAGGTGCGCGCGCGGCTCAAGCGAGAGATCGGCCTGCAGTCGTGTGTCGCCGTGCTGGCGACGGGCAGCGGCGCGGTCGGCGGGTATGCCTGGGGTCGCGTGACGACGGGCAGCGAGGTCATCGCCCAGTTCCGCCAGGCGCCCGGCCTGTCGGCGCTGGAGGAGTCGGACTGGGACGCCGTGTCGGCGCTGGTCAAGGACAAGCCGACGCTCGCGTTCTACGACATTGGCCTCGACACGCGTTACCGCCGCGGTTTCTCACCGCTGAAACTGCTGCTCAAGCCGCTGTTCGAACTCGGCGTGACCTATCGCGCCCAGCGCGCGCTGTGGTGGGCGCAGCGCGGCAGCGCGTTGCATGCGATCTCGCTGGCCTTCGGCGCACGCGCAGTGGTCGAGCGCGAGGACTGCGTGTTCCTGCAGCACAGCGATATCGCGAGCATTGCTCATGTGCTGGCCGTGCTGCCCGCGAGCGAAATCTCCGACCTGCTCGCGCGCGTCGCACCGGGCCGCCCCGTGCGCACGCGTGACGCGAACGCGACCGTACGGGCGATCCGGGATCCGCAGCAGCCCATCGCAGCGGAACCGGCGATTGCACTGGCATCGCCGATGCCCGTGACTGCCGACACGCCCGCGAGCAACGATGCCGATGGCAATCGTCAGGGGCCGGTCTGCGCACCGGCGGTGATGACGCCCACATCGCGGCCGGGCGCCGACGCGGCAGCCCAGGCCGGCGACGACGTCGGCACCAACGTCGCGTGGCCCGCGGTCCTGTCCGACCCCGCACCGCTACACAGGTTGCCGGCGCGACTCGCGGCGGTGTTTCCGCGCCTGGCGAGCTGACGAGGCTTCCGGACAGCCGCCACGCAGCGCCGCTTTCGCGGCGAACCCACTGGCCCCGCCGGCCGCGCCTGTGCGTGGACATTCTCCGAAACCCCGGAGATTGCCGCATGATTCCCCGCCTTTCCGTTTCCTGTCGTCGCGCCTGCCTGCGCGCCGCGACCATTCTCGCTTTCGTGGTCGCTGCGCCTGTATTCGCGCAGACCGCCGCGCCGTTCAACCCGGATGCGAACGGTGGCGTCGCCGCGCTGGTCACGCAGGCGGACGGCAAGATCCTCGTCGGCGGTTCGTTCACCGGGATCGGCGGCGCGGTGCGCAACCGGCTCGCACGACTCACCGCGGACGGGCGCCTCGATCCGGCCTTCGCCGCGATCGAAGTCGACGGTGTCGTGCAGGCGATCGCCGTGCAGGCCGACGGCCGCATTCTGATCGGCGGCAATTTCAATCAGGTCGGCAGCAGCGTGCGCAGCCGCATCGCGCGGCTCATGCCCAACGGCAGCGTGGACACCGGCTACGCGCCGACGGTCGACGGCGTGGTCTACGAGATGGCGCTACGCCCGAATGGGCAGCTCGTGATCGGCGGCCAGTTCACGCTCGTCAACGGCTTCCCGCGCTCCAACGTCGCGGAACTCAATTCGGGCGGCAGCCTGCTTGCGTCGTTCAACCCGGCGGCGAACGGTATGGTCGAGGGCATCGCATTTCAGGCCGACGGCAAGACCCTTCTGAGCGGCGAGTTCACCCAGGTCGATGGCCAGGCCCGCAGCGGTCTCGTGCGCCTGACCACCGGAGGCAACGTGGACACCGGCTATGCGCCGAATCCCGATGTCTGCAACTGCGCGCTCACGCTGCAGAATGACGGCAAGCTCCTGGTCGGTGGCAACTTCACCACGATCGCTGGCCAGTCGCGCAGCTATCTGGCGCGCCTCAACGAAGACGGCTCGCTCGACACGACCTACAGCCCGGCCCTCAACGGCGGCGTGCTCCGCATCGCGCTGCAGGACGACGGCAAGGCGGTGATCGGCGGCATCTTCACGACAGCAGGCGGGCAGCCGCATGCGCGCATCGCGCGCGTCAATGTCAGCGGCAGCATCGACACCGATTTCACCGCCAGTACGACGAGCACCGTCCTCGCGATCGCGCCGCAGACCGACGGACAGATCGTGATCGGCGGTGCCTTCACCAGCGTGAGCGGCCAGACGCGCCGGCGCATCGCGCGGCTGCATGCAGACGGCGCAGTCGAGATCGCGTTCAACGGCGCTCCAACCATCATCGAAGCGGCGCCCTCGCCGATGGCCGCGCAAGGCGACGGCCGCCTGCTGGTCGGCGGCGCGTTCTCGGCGCTCGGCGGCCAGGCCGTCAACCGGCTCGCGCGGCTCAGGCCCGACGGAACAGTGGACACGACCTTCGCACCGAGCCCGAATTCGCAGGTCACGGCAATCGTCGTGCAGCCGGACCTGTCCGTCGTGGTCGGCGGCAGCTTCACCCAGATCGACGGCGCTGCGCGCAACCGCATTGCGCGGCTCGACGCGGACGGCGACGTCGACACGACCTTCGATCCGGACGCCAGCGGCACGGTACTCGCGATCGCGCGCCAGGCCGACGGCCGCTTCGTGATCGGCGGCAACTTCGGCTTCGTCGGCGGCAGAGCACGCAACAACATCGCGCGGATCAACGCCAACGGCAGCGTCGACACGGGCTTCAACCCAAATGCCAATGGCTTCGTGCGCGGGGTGCTGGCGCAGCCCGACGGCAAGATCCTCGTCATCGGCGACTTCAGCACCATCGCCGGCGCGACCCGCTCCGAGATTGCGCGGCTGCTGCCCGACGGCAGCATCGACGCGGATTTCCACCCGGGTGCCAACAACGCGGTCACCGCGATCGCGCTGCAGCCCGACGGCCGCATCCTCATGGCCGGCCTGTTCACCGTGACCGGCGGCTTCTCGCGCGCCGGCATCGCGCGGCTCAACTCTGACGGCACGGTGGATACGGACTACAACCCGAATCTACCCAACAGCGCACGTTCGCTCGGGCTGCAGGCCGACGGCAAGCTGCTCGTTGGCGTCAGCAAC
Source organism: Lysobacterales bacterium (assembly GCA_038207515.1). Taxonomy (GTDB): domain Bacteria; phylum Pseudomonadota; class Gammaproteobacteria; order Xanthomonadales; family Rhodanobacteraceae; genus Tahibacter. The sequence goes on from JBBQZR010000049.1 coordinate 41,681, forward strand.
GGGACCTTGCTCACGCGGCTCAACGCCGACGGCACTGTGGACACGGTCTGGACCACTCCTACGTCGACGATCACGAGCCCGATGGTGATCGCCAAGCTCGCCGTCGCCAACGACGGCAAGATCCATGGCAGTGGCTACTTCAGAGATCTCGGCGGCAGCGACGACCACGACAACTTTACGCGCCTCAACCAGCCGCAGGCACTGCTGCAGTCCATCGAAGCGATCGCGTACACCAACGGCCCGGCGCTGATCCGCTGGCGCCGCGCCGGCACCGCGCCGGAACTGGGCGCGCCGCCCGACGTCGCGTTCTCGTTGGCGGGCAGCACGTATTCGGTACTCGGCACCATGCGCCGCAGCGGTGCGGACTGGATCTACCGCGACTACGTGCCGCCGCTGGCGCAGACCTTCTACCTGCGCGTGCGCGGCGGGGTCGCCTCGTCCGGCGACAGTTCCAGCAGCGGCATCGACCTGCGCGTGCGGCAGTTCCACCTGGCGCGTGTCGACGGGATCTTTGCTGACGGACTCGAGTAACCGTCCCTGGCGCGCGGCCGGCTGTCCGCGCCACGACAGGTCCGTTCGCCGATGCGATTGGCGAACACCGGCCCGGCACTTCGTCTGGCGCAACCTGCCTCGCGGTGGGTGGACCTCCGCCTCCCGCGCGGGTCAGATCGTTGTCAGCCGGTAGCGCAGCGCCACGAAACCGGCTGTGTTCAGAAGTACCGTTATCCAGAACACAGTGAGGAATTGGGCCTTGGCCGACTTGTGGCGCAGCCACTGCTGCGCGAGCAGCGCACCGGGCCAGCCGCCGGCCAGTGCAAGCGCGTGCAGCGTGCCCTCCTCGACGCGCCATCGCCCGCCCCTCGCGGCGCTCTTGTCGAGGGCATACACCAGAAACGTCACCACGCTGGCGATCAGATAAACGAGCGCAATCCATCGCGGCGGCTGCCATAGATGCACGGCAACGGCATACGCGATCACGAAACCCGGAATGGCGAGCAGCGCGGCGCTGCGGCGGCGGCGCGGCGATTCGCGCTTTACTACCATCCGTGTCCGCACCGCCTGCACCCGCTCTACGTTCGTCGCACGACGCTTGTCGGCAGGCCCCGGGGCTATGTCGAAAAAGAACGTCTCCCCGACCTGGGGCCTTACTCCACGCGACGCGAATGACTTGACGTGGACAAAGATCTCTGCACCCGTCTCATCGGTTTCGAGAAAACCGAAACCGCGTTCATCATTCCATTTCTTTAATGTTCCCCTGACGCGCATCGGCCGAGGCCCGTGCTGTATCCCCGCGGGCGATATTCGCATGCCCGGCGTCATCGCGGGCAGGAGTTGCCGGCCGTTCCGCGCTCCAGGGCTCACGCCCCGAAACGCACGTCCGCCGCCGCAACCGGCGTCACGCGCCGCCCGAAGCTCGTGATGTTCGCGAGCGTCGCGGTGTGGTGCGCCGAGATCTGCGCTGCGGTGAGCACGGCATTGTCGAGCGTCGAATGCCCATCGGCGACGAGGGTCACCTCGTAGCCGAGCGCGAGCGCGCGGCGGATCGTGGAGTCGACGCAGAAATCGCTCTGCAGGCCGCAGACGACGAGCCGCGTGACGCAGTGCCACTGCAGCAGCGCCTGCAGTCCGGTCTCGTGGAACGAATCGCTGGCCCGCTTGCGCAGCGGAATGTCATCGGGCGACGTCGCGAGATCGCCGAACAACTGCCAGCCGTCGCTGCCGAACCGGAACGGGCCTTCGTCTTCCTCATGCTGGATCAGCACGACAGTCGCGCCAGCGGCGCGTGCCGCGGCGCTGACTGTATTGATGCGTTCGACGACGCGATCGACGTCGAACGCCGCTTCGTCGCCGCGACACAGCGCGTGCTGGACATCGATGATGAGCAGAGCGGTAGTCATGGCACCCGCCCTGCCTAGGCCAGTTTCACGTCGTGCAGCTTCCAGACCCGGCCCGCGAGCAGGTTCAGGCGATGCTTGACGACGGCGTGCGGCAGGTTGGTGACGACTTCGACGTCGGTATGCAGATCGGACTGTTTTGCCGTGACGCTCGCATTGGGGTCGTTGGCGCCGAGGGTGGGATCGACCGCATCGGGGTCGGGCTGCAGCGCTTTCCAGCGCTGCCAGAGTGACGGTTCGCGCAGGGCCGACTGCAGGGTGCTGGCGAAGCGGTCGGGGCTGATGCCGTCGAACGAGAGCTGGGCATATTCGCCGCGCGCCTGGGACAGGTCGCCGATCGTGATGAAGAAACGTTGCGCTGCGGCCATCGGATTCTCCTTGGCGGCGGAGGCGGGCTCCGCGGTGACGCCGAGTCTAGCGCGATCGTTCGTGGCGACGGCGTGGAGGTGCGCCGCCACGCCGCGCCCGTGTTGCGGCGCTGCGGTTTTCGTACGCGGCGACCCGACGCAGGGTTGAGTACCGGGACTTTATGCCCAGGCCGGCGCTGCGCGATCTCGCCTAGCATGCAGGTCTTACCACGGGGAGATACTCATGCTGCTGCGCCATCCGCTGGCCCTCGCCCTGGGCCTTTTGCTCGCCCTACCCGGCTTCGCCGCCGACAAGAAAACCGACAAGGCCGACAAGAAAGACGCGAAGTGGGACGTCAACGCCGCCCACGGCCAGACCAAGTCGGTGAAGTTCAGCACCGACGAAGGCACCTGGATGGACCTGGATGTCAGCCACGACGGCAAGCAGATCGTCTTCAGTCTGCTCGGTGACCTTTATCTCTTGCCGATCGACGGCGGCAAGGCAAAGCGCATCAGCAGCGGCGCGGCCTGGGACGTGCAGCCGCGCTTTTCGCCGGACGGCCGCGAGGTCGCGTTCACGTCCGATCGCGCCGGCGGCAACAACCTCTGGCGCATGCGCACCGACGGCAGCAATCCGATGCAGGTCAGCAAGGAAGACTTCCGCCTGCTCAACAATCCGGCGTGGACGCCGGATGGCGAGTACCTGGTCGGGCGCAAGCACTTCACCGGCCAGCGTTCGCTCGGCGCGGGCGAACTGTGGCTGTACCACAAGTCCGGCGGCGGCGGCCTGCAGCTGACCAAGCAGAAAAACGACCAGCAGGACCAGGGCGAGCCGGCCGTGAGCCCGGACGGACGCTACGTATACTTTTCCGAAGACGTCACCCAGGGGCCCTCGTTCCAGTACAACAAGAACGCGCACGACACGATCTATGCGATCAAACGCCTGGACCGCGAGAGCGGCGAGATCGTCGATATGGTCTCCACGCCCGGCGGCGCGGTGCGGCCGCAGCCCTCGCCCGACGGCAAGTCGCTGGCCTTCGTCAAGCGCGTGCGCGACAAGAGCGTGCTGCATCTGCTGACGCTCGCGGACGGCCAGGTCAAGCCGCTGTGGGACGGCCTGTCGCACGACATGCAGGAAGCCTGGGCCGTGTTCGGCCCATATGCGAATTTCGCCTGGACGCCGGATTCAAAGCAACTGGTGATCTGGGCCAAGGGCAAGCTCTGGCGCGTCGACGCGGCGAGCGGCAAGCCCGAAGCGATCGCGTTCAGCGCCGACGTGGACCAGACCGTCACCGCACCGCTGCGCTTCGAGCAGACGCTGGACCGGGGCAACTTCGCGCCGAAGATGATCCGCGACGCGGCGACGAGTCCCGACGGCAAGACCCTCGTATTCCACGCGGTCGGCCACCTGTGGACCAAGTCGCTGCCCGGCGGCACGCCGCAGCGCCTCGGCAAAAACGACGGCAGCTTCGAATACCAGCCGAGCTTCAGCGCGGACGGTCGCAAGCTGGTCTACACGACCTGGTCGGACGAAAAGCAAGGCGCGATCGTCGAGCGTGATCTCGCGGTTGGCGGCGACCGCGTGCTCAGCACTGCGCCGGGCTTCTACTACTCGCCGCGGTATTCGCGCGACGGCCGTTACGTGACCTGGTCCAAGCAGTCCGGCAGCTCGTTGACCGGTTCGCTCAACGCCGGCGAAGGCGGCATCTACGTCATGCCGGTCAGCGGCGGCGTACCCAAGCGCCTGAGCCACGACGGCGTCGAACCGCAGTTCAGCGCCGACGGCCAGCGCATCTATTTCCTGACCGGCGGCGGCCTGAAGAAAAAGCTGCAGAGCATCGGTCTTGGCGGCGAAGAACCGCGCGACGTATTCGACCTGAAGTACACGGATTTCGTCTCGGTCAGCCCGGACGGCAAGTGGGTCGCGTTCACCGAGCTGTTCAACGCCTACGTCGCGCCGATGCCGCAGACCGGCAAGATGATAGAACTCAACAAGGATACGACCGCGATCCCGGTCAGCAAGGTGTCCGACTACGTCGGCTCCTATCTGCACTGGGGCAACGACAGCGGCAGCCTGCACTGGCTGGTCGGCAGCGAATACTTCACGCGCGAACTCAAGGATACGTTCGCCTTCGTGCCGGGCGCGCCGAGCGAGCTGCCCAAGCCCGCAGCGCTCAAGGGCGTCGAAGTGGGCCTGCGCCTGCCGGTCGACGCGCCGGCCGACGTCGTCGCGTTCACGCATGCGCGCCTGGTCACGATGAACGGCGAGGAAGTCATCGAGGACGGCACGATCCTCGTCGAGGGCGACAGCATCAAGGCGCTAGGCAAGGACGTCGCGGTGCCGGGCAACGCGCGCGTCATCGACGCGACCGGCAAGACCATCGTTCCCGGCTACGTCGACGCGCACGCGCACGCGAGCCACTTCACGTCCGGCGTGGTGCCGCAGCAGAACTGGGCCTACTACACCAACCTGGCGTTCGGCATCACGACGATGCACGACCCGTCGGCGACGACGGAGACCGTGTTCTCGCAGGCCGAGCTGGTCAAGGCCGGCGATCTGGTCGGCCCGCGCGTGTTTTCGACCGGCACCATCCTCTACGGCGCCGACGGTGATTTCAAAGCCGTGGTCAATTCGCTCGACGACGCGCGCGCGCACCTCAAGCGCATGAAGGCCAACGGTGCGTTCAGCGTGAAGAGCTACAACCAGCCGCGCCGCGAACAGCACCAGCAGATCAACCAGGCCGCGCGCGAACTCGGCATGCTCGTGGTCGAGGAAGGCGGATCGACGTTCAATTTCAACATCCCGATGATCATCGACGGGGTCACGAGCATCGAGCACAACATCCCGGTCGCGCCGTTGTACCGGGACGTGATCAATCTCTGGAAGGAGACTGACGTGCGCAACACGCCGACACTCGTCGTGAGCTACGGCGGCCTGTCGGGCGAATACTGGTGGTATGCGCGCGACAACGTCTGGGAAGACAAGAAGCTCGCACGCTTCTTCCCGCGCGAGACGCTGGATGCGCGCTCGATCCGCCGCGAGATCGCGCCGGACTGGGACTACTACCACATCGAAGTGGCCAAGGCCGCCAAGACCCTGCGCGACAACGGCATCCGCATCCAGATCGGCGGCCACGGCCAGCTGCAGGGACTTTCTCCCAATTGGGAAATATGGATGCTGACCCAGGGCGGCTTCAGCAACTACGAGGCGCTGCGCGCGGCGACCATCGACGGCGCCGACCTGCTCGGTCTTTCCAAGCAGATCGGCTCGCTCGTACCGGGCAAGCGCGCCGACCTGGTCGTGCTCAACACCAACCCGCTGGAGAACATCCGCTCGACCATCGACACACGCTATGTCATGGTCAACGGCCGCCTGTTCGACGTCGATGCGGACATGGCCGAAGTCGGCGGCAAGTCTCGACCGGCGCCGACGTTCTACTGGCAACGCCACCGCGACGGCCGCACCTTCGGCACCGAGTACGGCCCGACCGCGCCGTGCCACTGCCCCAAGTCGGGACCGGGACACGACCACAGCGACGACTGATGGCGACGCCGCAACCCTCACCGCGTAATCGCGGGAGGGTTGTGCGGAATCTGGTGTTCACGAACCCCCCCCGTCTGGTGCGCGGGGTTTTTTACTTCTGGGACTCTGGCCTCGGTTGCCGCCGCGATGCGATGCCGGGACACGCGCGAACGCTGCGCCGAAGCCGGAAGCACGCCAAAGCTGCAGGTGATGTGCGCAGTATCGGACTTGGCGCGCCTCAGGCTCCGTGGTTGTCACGGTCTTCGCCAGAGACTCCTTAAATATCTTCCGCAAATCGACCACGAATCAACAGCGTCGCAAGGGCACTTTTACCGCCATTAAAAACCGCACCCCATGCCGGATCGCGAACCAGCAACTCAAGCGCAGGCAATTCATTGGGTGTACCCGTTGCCAAGCGCTCTACAGCATCACAGACACTACGGATCGCTTCCCGCTCTTCTAGAGTATACGTTTCCAACGGAAATGAATCGGCCGAATACTCCGGAACAAAGTCGTACCAGAGATTAATAGTCTCGTTCGCACCTATTTTTTCCCAATTGTCAACTAATGATATAATTTCTAGATTTTCAATTATTCTGTTTCTAACACGCCGATCAATAGTTTGCGCATCAACTTCGATCTCTTTCTGCGATGTCATAGTGACGCCCCGAAATCACGTTAGGGTGCGAACCATCTGGCCCATGCCAGCCATTCCGCAAGAGGGATGTGCGCCGCCGGGTTGTCGGCCAGATTTCCGGAAATTGGCTTACCGTTGGGGCCAAGTATTTTCCCGTCTACTCTGACCACTACATGGTCTACTCGCTGCGAGATGTTGCTCGCATTGGAAACCGCGCAGCGCCAGCGTGCGACAACAGCACGCGCTACGGCGCGGTCTTCGCTCGATCAATGCCTACGCGTTCTTCGATCTGCTTACCGATTCATCCATGCTCAGTCAGGTCGAAGCGCAGCTTCCGGTGCATCGTGAGCGATTGCTTCCGCCGACCGAGACACTGGCAATGTTTCTCGCTCAATCCCTGAACGCGGACCGCTCCTGCCAGCACGCGGTAAATGCCTTCATGGCTTGCCGGGTAGCGGGAGGCTTGTCTGCCTCCAGCACGTCGACCGGAGCATTCTGTCGCGCGCGCAAACGCCTCCCCGAGGCGATGGTGTCGTCGCTGCTGCGGTTTACCGGTCAGCGACTGGTTCGTGCGGCAGCGGCGACGGACCGCTGGCAAGGACGCCGCGTTCGGTTGGTCGATGGCACCACCGTGTCGATGCCGGATACGGCTGCCAATCAAGCGGCTTTTCCGCAGGCGAGCACCCAAAAGCCGGGC
>JBBQZR010000050.1:0-47519 GCA_038207515.1 Lysobacterales bacterium
CATCCCAGCGAAAGCTGAGGCGACGTATGTCGGGAGCACAACCGGTAGGCAACCAGTATGGCTTGATCGATGGACACAGCGTCCAACGGTAGTTCGGTCGGATGGTCCAACGTCATTGCTTCTCGATTTGCATGCGCCAACAGTGCCGCAGCAAGCGGCACGTCCGCATCCACGGTCAACCACATCGACAACGCCCGAACCAGCAACGTCGGCGTTTCAGCGATTGCGTGGAGGCAGTTCCTCAGCGCCGCGGCCCAGTTCTGTTGCGTCGCCGGATCGAGTTGTCGGGCGCGAGCTTCAGCCGCAAGAGCAGTGAGGCGTTCTTCGTCCCTTCCAAAGTCCCGAGCACCGTAGGACAGCGCTTGGTAAAGGGCGAAAATTTCATCCTCGTTCATGGCAGAAGACGCCCTCGATCCATCGGTTGGACCTGCATCGTCCATCCGTCGTTGAACACCCGCGGCCACCGCTCACGGCCGCATCGGATAAACTTTCTGCCTCGAGATCTTGACCCGTAGCCAACAACTCGCCCGCAAACCCGAGCCAGGATTGCTGCGGACGACAACGGAAGTATCGGATAGGGCAGTCCCACGCTTGTTCCGATTTGTCCCTACGGCGGTTGTAGTGTTGCCTCACCGTTTTCAAAGCGCAATCGGCTACGATCAGGTCGACGAACCTACTTCCGCCGACAGCTTGGCGCGACCTCCTGGCGTCTCGCGCAAGCGGAGCTGTAGATCGGTTTGTTCCGAAGGCTGAAACGGAAAAATCACGGAACACCTCGACCCTGAAACCAAAGGGCTACGACGCACTGGCTTCGAATGCGCTCAGGATCAATCTGAAGCAGCACAGGCGGAAGCAGGTACGACTATGCGGACCCATGTATCCGGTCTTGAGCGCATTGCCGTCCAAACGACCTCTCCGGCGGGAGCGCCCCCCCCTCTCTTACCAAAAATATTCGTCCGAAGCGTTCCGATGTGCGCTCCGCACGACTATAGACCGCCCAACAACCGCCGGCTCGCCTTCAAGTCCTCCGAGAGCGGCCCACGACGGCTGCGGGCACACAACCCCATGGGCTTTCAATGCTGTTTATCCGTAGGCCTGCGGGCGGCCTGTTAATGCGTCATGTAGGGTTCTACACAAATGGCCAAGTAGTAGCCGATGGTCGCTTCCTTGTTGAACGTGTCTCGGCCATCGGCCCGATTCTTCGCGCAAAGCACCAGTTCCCGAGCAATCTGAGCGGGCGCTCGACGCTTCGTGGCCGGTAACGCATCCAGCGCGTGCAGCTTGCTGACGAACGTCTGCGCGGTATCAAACTGATCCACCGCGCTGAGCTTCAGCCACTTGGCCATTTTGGTGTCAGGGTGGTGGGACGCGGCGAGTGCCGGAAACGCGATCACGACCAGCAGTGCTGTTTTCAGAAGGTTGCTCACTGCTCCTCCTATTCTCCATGTTGAACCCCACTACAAGGCTAGACTTCATGGCGAGAACCCGGTCTGCGACCGACGCGCTGCTTGACAGGCGAGCCTGAAGGCTCTCAAAGCGGGGATCGTCAGCTCAAGTTCGGCCGCCAGCTTCAGAGGCGGCAAGGGTCGACCGAGGTAGAGCTATCAACTGTTTCGCGCACGATTCCGTCAATTCTGGTACGAACACGGCTCCATCGCGCATGCGCGTTCGATGGCCTTTTCCTGATTCGGAAGGATGTCGCTGGCCCGTTCGAAGTTGGGACGGCGGATGGCGTAATCGCCTTGCTCCCGCTGTCCGCTGACAAGTCGTTTGGTCATGAGCTACTCCTCCGGCTGTGGATACCGAGTCGCCCAACCCAACCATTGGGAACGAAACGACGCAGCGCTAAAGCTACTTCGAAGGTCGGGAGCTCGGGCACCCGACGCAACTCGTCCTCTGCCGATGCCCTTACGCGTGTTCGTGCGCCCCATAGTTGTTCTTGTACTGGTGCTCGATGACGTCGATGGGCACTTTGTAATGCTGCGCCACGACACTTGCAGATCGTTCGTCGTCGATCATGGCGATGACCCCCTCTGCAGGCGCCATGAACTCAGCTGCGAACGCTCGTCCCACGGCTTGTCGGTCGGTGTAGGCGTCTGCCACGCACGACTTCGTACTTTGGAAAACAAGGTAGTCGCCCACCGCGCGCGCCAACACAAAAGCCGAAAACTGCGCGTTCCCGTCTTCCCGAACCAGCACCACCGGCCCATCGCTGACACGTTCCTGGAACGCAAGAAGGCCCGAAGAGGCAAGCGGCCGCGGAGCGAAGTGGGCCGCTCCGCATTTTGCCGCCAGCTCGGATGCGGTGCCCACGCAGGCGTCTGCTCCCAGCATCAGATGTTTACGAAGGGCTTTCGCGGCCGAAATCCCTTTTTGCCACGGCCGCACCCCGCTGTTTGCAAGCCCCGGATGCTTGCTCCGAACCGCAGATGCAAACTCCGGGAGAGCCGAAAGCGTATTGCGGCCCTCGGCTTGGCGTATGCCGTCGTGAATCAGGCGAGAAGCCTCGTCAATTTCATCGATGAGGACCACCGAAGCAAAGTCAAGCCGGGAATCCTCGTCGGGCATCGAAGCAATCAGCCCGCGCACGCGCTCAGCTCTGTCGTCCGACAGATCGTACGCCGACAGATTGAGCGCGCCTGCGGTGCGGCAAAACTCCCGCTCTGCCGCGTGCGCGTACGAGTCGTCCAACCGGGCGAGCTTGCCCCACAATGCTTCGTCGAAATGCTTCATCGAAGCCCGACATTTGGCCACGGTGGGACGCACCACGGCATCAAGCACTTCCTTTTGGAAGGTAAGGCAATCCACCGTCGCGCGTGCGAACATCGAACCGTCGGTATGCGATCTCAAAAATCGTTCGACCCGCGGACCGCTGGATCGCACATGAAGCGTCGCTTCCTTGTCGCCCAAGCAAAACGCCCCGAGTCTGTAAGGCGCATCCCGGCGATACCAAATGCGCCACCAGTTATCGACCAAGCGGTGCGAGGCATCGCCCAAGGCCTCGCGTGAGTGCCCCACCACAATCTTTTGGTGAATGGGTGCGTTGATGCTCAGCTGCCCAAGGTTCTCATCGGTACTGTTTTCAAACGACGCAAAGAGAAACGGCGCAGACGCTTCCGGCGCGCCCACATCGGGCGATCCACTTTTGCCGGTAACCCCGGGCTCGGTGACTAGCAAAAGGCCGATTTCTTCCGCTTTCTGCTGGCCGAACGCCGTCAACGACGGCACCGATGTCCGCCCGTTGGACTCCACCGAAACCAAGCCCGCTTTCAAAAGAGCCGACAGCGAGCGACTGATGTTCGGCTGTGCCCTTCCCGCAACGTCTGCCAGTTCGCCGATGCTTTGCGGGTGCAGGTTGCCGATTAAAGCAAGAAGCTCACGTTGGGCAGAGCTGCCCAATACCTCCAGCCAATTGTCTTCGCGGTTGGTCGGCTTGGCGGCCTCGTCCCGGCGCGCGTGCGTCCTGGCACGAAAGTCCTTACCTGAAATGATCTTGGTCATCCTTCATCTCCAAAGCGAACGTCACACCGGCCCGCTCGCAATGCTGTTCTACCCTGTCCAAAAAGTCGTCCCACAACTGGGGAGCGGAGACAAAGTCGTAGCGAAAGCGTTGACCCGTCTTGCCCGGTCGGTGTTCGTGGTCGAATGGGTCGCCGGGACTCGCGCCATCGAACTGGTGGGAGTTGTCGAACCCCAAGATGCGCTCCGATAGCTCATCGTTGAGGACCAGGCCGTAGGAAATCCCTTGAGGACGCCCCGGAGTCTCGTCGCACCAGTCCACGCGAACCGCCATGACCCAGCCGCACGGGAGTCGGTAGACAGCCGATTGGTCAACGAACCACGCAAGTTCATGATGCGCTACCATATATATCCACTCATGATATATGTCAACCCGTGCGAGATGCATGCCCGCGGCGGGGATCTCAGACGGCCCACGCTACGCAGCCGGCCCCGAGCCGTTGATGAAGGCTCCGATCTGGACCGCGTTCCTACAGTCGAACCACTTGCAGCGGACCTTTTCACTTCCAGCACCGACAACGGTCATTTTCGGACCGCCCGAGTTGAGCACTACAACATCTCCTACTTTCACTGACTCTCCTACTTCCCTTCACCAATCGCTGCAGCAGCACGGATGCATTTTCGCTACGGGGCAACGTCGGCAGGGTTGCCTACCCCACGCCTCATCGGGCCGCTGCATCGAATGCAACTCAACGGTACTCCCACGCGCGTTCGGCAACCGCCGTCATTCCTGCGTTGGTTCGCGTTGCCAGGAATGTAGGATGTGTAAAACGCCGCACGCCGCTACAACGCCCCCGAAAGGAGATCCAGTACCACGCAGATGTGATGAACGATCTGGTGCTCTTTGTTCTTCGAAAGCCCCGGATACTGACTCTGCCGGACGTAGGACGCGTACGCGTTCAACGCTGGGTTGGCTCCGAACTCACGCGGACGTCGACGTGCAGCGCGAACGAAGTGCGCCGCAGCTTGAAGGAACTTGCTCGCTACGTCCCCGTCGTTGCGATCTCGGTCGTCCGAGACGAAGTGCTCCACCCAAACATCGCCGTTCAAAGGGTTTTTGAAAACCCCATGAATCGCCACGGCACCCGGGGTGGAACCTCCGGATTTGAATTCAGAACCCAGGCACAGGTAGTCGCCGAAACCCGCATGGGGTGGGAACGTCCGGTGTTGATCGGTGAAGAACTCGGTCCCTGCGTAGTCGGCGTTGCGGTCCAGTTTCCGGAAGCGATCCCGCACGACGACCTTTTTTCCTCCCGGCAGCAGATCCTGTTGCCGCGCCGGACATGTGCCGTCGAGCACGACGTGCCAAGCCACCCGCGGGTCGCGCGCAAGCTGGCGGAGCTCTTGATCGCCGAGACCCGCGCCGCCGTGGATGAGCACCACCTCCCTCCCCGGAAACGCGTTGAGAACAGCGTTGACGGCTGCCAAGGACGTACGGTCGTTGGTTCGGAAGGCAGGATACGTAGACGGGCAGGCCTCCAGTCCCTCAACGGCCTCCCGAAACCACCCGCGCGCTTCGCCCGGGTCGGCCAGCTGGTGTCTGCCGGGATTCACGACCACGACGACGGGCTGCGCAACTTCTTCGCAAGCATCCAAGCAGCGTCGCAAGGGCGCGATGTTCGCGTTGACAGGTTCGACGATGGGAACGAGTGCGCTTCGATCGCGCGGATCCCGAAGAAGGGACCGGATGGCCAGCAACTCCGCGCCGCGGCCGTACAAGAACGGGAAATACATCGGACCTCCCGATCAGCGCGTCCCGCGCCGTCTTGAAAAAGAGGCTAATTACTTAATGCAAAACATTCAAGATGCGCTGCCGCTGAACCGCGGACAGCGGTGTTGCGTAACCCAACACCCGCAGGCTCGCAGGGAGCGCGGTCAAAAAATCCACCCAGTGGGGTTGGGTGGTGCGGTCCCGCATGGCCGCTACAAAAGCACGGTGAGCCTGTTCCGGAGAAAGGGTCGCCCAGAGCCGGCTGTAGTGGGCATGGACCTGGCCGTTGGGTAAGTCGGGTTGGGGCCCCAGGAGGCGGCCGACAGCTGCTTGATACTCGGCACGCCGGAGCATTCGAAAAAGCGTGGCGGAGTCGATTCGGTCGTCCGCACTTACCGCCGAACGCACCGTGGTCAATCGGCCCCGATCGTTCAGGACCAAGATGCCCACCCGCGTGTCCACCATGCTCAGGCACCGTTCGGCCATGTCGGCATGGGTCACCACGAACACCTGGTCGAAGGCCTTGAGGTAGTCGGGGGTTTGAGAAACAAGGCGTTTGTCCGAGTCGAACTCGGTTTTTATTTCGTAAGCCGTCGAGGTGCCGTTGAAGACGGCGAGATCCACGATGGAACGGCCTACCGGCAATTCAACCTGCAGGCTTGCCGTCCGCGGGCTGTGGCGACCGAAAACGATGCGATCGCCAACGGCAGCCTTGTACACGTACTCGCATCGGTAATTGCGCTGGAGGTTGAACAGGCATTCATCCAGCACCGGCGCAATCGGCGAGCCCTTGGTGACGGTCATCCCGGCGGCCCGCATCCGTGCATGCATCGGTCGCACCGCCCCCTCTCGCGCGACCGCGGACAACACGGGACGAGTGAATACCTGCGCCAGCTTGCGCCAGCGCGATGCCGAATCCGAACGATCCACAACTGCCCCCGAGCACCCCTCACGACACTAGTTTGGCCAAACGGGCCCCATGTGCCAAGTCAGCGGTTCGTCGATGGACGCACGGCGGCAGGGTCGTCGGAGCGCCGTCAACGTCATCGCGAGAAGCACCGCCCGCCTTCGTGATTTCCTCGCCCATCGACGTCGAGCGCCGAGCAACCCTTCTTTTTCAAGCGTAGGGGCAGCATTCAAGGCCGGCGGAGCCTACCGGCTAGCGCCGTTGCTTGTGCCGTCGTGCGCCATCCCCCGCAGCGTTCGGTAGGCCTCCGCCGCCATCACGGTGGTCCCCCGCGCATCGAGCAGCCTTCCTCCGGCGTCGACCCGCCAGCCGCGCGACGCCCGATGGTCGGGTGAGAGCCAGTCGCGCAGCCCCTCAAGCCCCTCCGGCGACAGCGTCGGTTCCACGGTAGCCGCCGCAGGCCGTACCTCGGACGCCGATCGGACCGCGTGTTCCTTCAGCACCCTGTTTTCGGCGCTCAAGGAAGCCACCGCGCGCTCCAGCTGACGAACCCGTTGCCGCACCACCGGCGGGGCGCGCGCCAGCTCCGCGTCGTTCGGGTCCGCGGCGCGCGACCGCTTCGGCACCGGGTTCCGCGCCGCGAACGCCGCGATCAGCTTCCGGTACGGTTCGCCCTCCGGGTTGCGGATCGTGCCTTCGGCCGGTCCCGGCACATCGCCGGAGTACCGCTCCTTCGCGCAGGCCGCCGCCACCGCCGCGACGGTGAACACCGCGCCGGGCGTTCGCGCCATGACCGTGCACACGTCGTGCAGCCGCTGCACCACCGCCGCCCGCCGCGGGTAGGCGGCGCGCAGCCGGGCGCACAGCGCCTCCGTGTCCGTGCTGGCCGTCAGGTCGCGCACCCGCCCTCCGCCCACGACCACAGATCCCGCCGCGGGCTCGCCCCATCCACCGCCCACCCGCTCGCAACGCGTACCCGCCACGCGACCTGCGCCGACGCCACCGCCCGAGCGTGCTCCGGTGCCAGCGTCGCCGGCGGCGGCTCCACGCAGTGCTCGGCAACCAGACGATCGGCCACCCGACGGGCGGTCTCCGCCGACGCCGCGTCCGGCCCGCAGTGCACCCGCGCGTCCTTGACGACGGCGCGCAGGACGTCCGGCTCCTTCGCCGCCGCCTGCGCTTCGGCCCAATCCTCCGCGGTCCCGTTGACCACCAGATCCAGCCCGGCCCTACCCGTCCGGGCCACCGCTTGGCACCGCGTCGCCGCCGCGAACGCCGCTTCCCAGACGGGCTGTAAGGCGACCACCTCGCCGAGCGCTTCGTCCGACCGTTTTTGGGCGGCCACAAACTGGGCGCGCAGCCCCGGCCGCGCCGCCGGATCCTGTACCGCGCTCAAGCTGTCTTCGCACCGGCGCGCGTCGAACTCCCGGCGCCAGTACGCGGCGATGCGTCGACCGAACGCCGCACACAGGCCGTTGAGGCGGTCGAGCAACCCCGGCAGGTGCGCCGGACCGGTGGCGAAAAAGCGGCACTGCAGGCACCGGTGCGGCCCGCCGGGTACCGGGCCGGGCACACCGTCCGCCGTCACCGGCCCGCCCACGTGGCAACGACCCGCGCCCACCGGGCACACGCCGTACCCCGTCGTCGACGAGACCGGCGACGCCAGCCCCGACGGGCTACCGCCGGATGCGGCCGCCCCCATCAACCCAACCACCCCGCTTGCGGGCAACCACAACGACCCGCCGCCCGGCTTTTCGCACGCGGCCAGGTTGGCGCTGCGGTTCTCCCGCAACCGCTGCTGCGCCTCCTTCATCGTGCCCACGACGGCCGCGTCGGACGGCGCGTAGTAGTGGCTGGTCATCCGTTCGGTCGTGTGGCCCAGGCAGGAGCCGATCGTCGCCGGTGGCACGTGGACCTCGTACAGCGCCGTCGTGTACGACACGCGCGGCGTGTGCAGGTCGTAGACCGCGTGCGTCGCCCGCCCGCTCGGCGAGCGTGCGTCCACCAGCTGCGGGATCGCAGCCGCCAACTCCGGGTAATCGCCCCTCGTCAAACGCTGTGACGTCTCGTCCAGCAGGGCCAGCCACATCGTCCTCAGCCGGGCGTCGCTGAGCGGCTCGTTCCGGAGCGTGCCGAGCGGATCCCGCAGCAGGAAGAACGCGTCGGGCTGCTTCTCGTACGCTTTAGGGTCCTTGCGCACGCGCCCGTCCTGGAGCGCCGTCCACCGGGTTGGCGCCGCGACCGGGTTGTGTTCCTGCTGCCACGCTTCGAGACCGTACACCGCCTGCGCCACGTCGTCCTGCGGCCACGGCACCACCCGGCCGGGGTGGTGCGCGAACTGCATGCGGTCGTACCCCTTGTCGGTGTTCACGAAAAACACGGTCATGTCGGTTCCTTCGGTGCGCCGCAGCCGACGCAGAAACCCGCGCCGCGGGGCTTTCCCGCGCCCGCCCGTGCAGCACGGGGTCGGGTTCGCCACCCACCCGGCCGGCGTGAACCGCTCCGCATCGCCTTCGCCCGACTCCAGGAACCGCACGTCGGCGTTGCGCAGCGGCAGGCGCACCTTGATCAGCATCGCCACGGCGCGCACCGGGCACCACACCCGATTGCCGTGCACGTCGGTCCCCCAGTCCGCGGCGATCGTCTTCGGCCAGGCGTAATCGTCGGCCGTCAGCACCTCGGCCAACGCATCGAGCAACGCGATCGGCATTGCCGTGCGGTGCGTGCGCGCCGGCCCCGCGACCAACGGCTTTCGGCTCAGCGGGTTGCGGTACGCCCGGCTCCCGTCGGCCAACGGCCCGGACGGCCGGTCGTGCAGCAGCCAGTCGAAAAAGCGATAAATCCCGTTGTGGAGCTTTGCCGCGGTGTTCGAGCGGCTGTTGGGCCTGTCGAAGAACGACGCGAGCTCCATCGGAGCGCTGTAGTCGGCGCGGCAGAACCGCTCGGGGTCGCGCGCGGCGGTCGGGCAGCTCCACAGGTAACGAACCAGCTCCCGGCCGTGCTGCATCGCCGGTGCCGGGTACACCGCCCCGCGCACCCATTCCGCCAACGCCATCCGCCAGGGCTCCATCGCCGGCTCGTGGTCGGTGACCCAGGCAAACGTGGGGTCGTCCTTGCCGAGCCGGAACGGCACCGTGGCCTTGCGCGCGGCGATCGAAGACGTGCTCATGCCTCACCCCCGTGCGACAGCAGCGCCGAAACGCTCCCCCGCCGCCCGCGCAAGCGCTTGCTGTGCTCCTCCATGCCCTCGGCAACCTGCTGCAACGTGGGCTGCGTGTAGACCTCTTGGGACAGCGGTGAGCGGTGGTGCATGGCGATCTGCACCGTACCTTTCGGCAGCTTGGCGGCGGCAAGACGCCGCCCGTAGGCGTGCCGGTGCGCGTGCGGCGTGGTCCCCAAGGCCTTGGCCACGTTCAGGCCGAGGCGCCGCACCGCCACCGCGTGCGCTTGGCGGTAGCTCTGCAGGGTGTACGGCCGCCCGCTTTGCGGACCGTGGTCGCACACGAACAGATACGGATGCCCGACCGATTCCGGACGCTGTTGATTCAGATACAGCCCGAACAAGCGCAGGAAGACCCGCCCCCACTCGGTCGGAAACCACCGCACCACGGCGTAGGACTCCGCGGGACGATCCAGGCGAAGGTGCTTCCACCCCGCGCGCTGCCCCGAGGGCCCGTCCGTCCGCGGCACGAGGCCGTGCCATTCGCGCAGGTATTCCTCGCGCCGCACGGCGTCGCGCCGTCGACGTGGTGCCTGCGCGTGGGCCGGGGCCCACCCTTCCTCGGGGTGGTAGAGCCGCACTTCCGCGCTCTGCGGATCGTTCGGATCCACCCCCACGTCGTCCACAAACAGATGGAACGGCTCGCACGAGCGCAAGCCGCCGGCGTGCAGCAGGATCGTGATCAGGACGTCGCGCAGATCCAGCCCCAACTCGCCGTCTTCCGCCCGCGCACCGCGCCGGCGGAACCCGACGAACAGCAGATCTTCCAGACGGGCTTCGTCGAACGCCACGGCGTCGCGGTCGTGAACCACCGGCTTGTGCCCCCAAGCCGCAGCACGGCCCCGCGCGTGCGCGCCCCAGCTCACCGCCCGGAACGGCAAGGTGGCGTGCTTGGCGCGATGAGCGGCCTGCCGCGCCGCCAACAACGGATCGATCCACGGCGCCAACGACGTCCGCGAACCAGCCCGGTCGCCCAGCCACTCGAGGAACCCGTTGAGCAGGCCGAGCCGGGCCCGGGCCGAACGCGGCGAAGCCGGGGGCCAGAGCAGGTCCCGCAGCGGTCCGGCCAGGTGCTCGGTACCGCCGACGAGGGCTTCTGGGAACGCCGCCCACACGGGTTCCGGGCTGCCGCTGCGGGCGTGCGCCCGAACGAAGTCGCTGAGCAGACCGACCATCCGCGCGGTGCGGCGCTGACGCTCCGGCTTGCAGCGCCGACCCAAGTGCTCGAAATACTGCACCAGCGGTTCGAACCGGAACGGCTTGCTGTGCTCGTCCCACGTCCAGAGGACGTAGAGGAGTCGGTGCGGGTCCAGCACTGAAGGTACGGGCTCGTGCGTGACGTGGTGGAAGCGGCAGGACCGAACCGCTTGGCATCCGGGATCGGAGGCGGGTGAAACGGCGTCAACATCGGAAACGGTGGTCATCAGGTAGGGCATCGGCGTTCTCCCAGAAACAAGAAGCCGCAGGCCACCGTCCCGAATGCTCGGGCACTCTTGACGAAGGTGGGTTTCGCGCTACGATGCCGATGCGGTCCTCGAAAATTCCGCTTCAGCGAGTCCCAGCACCCGCCAAGGTGCTGGGTCTCTTTCGTTGATGCGCGTCCTGCGGACGAAGTCAGGCGTCTCGTGCTGTGCTGCGTCTCCGTGATTGGGTTCCCGTACGAATAACAGGCTTGCCGAACCCCGCAAGCCCCTCGCGCCGTACGCGTCCCGCACCACGTTCCGCCCCCACCCAACCGCCCCGATCGGCCGTACCGGCTGACTGCTCCGACGCTGCGGGCGCAACGCCGAACCGACTCGTTCGCCCCGATCGTTCCAACAGCGCCCCAAGCGGCTCGAAACTGACGACGGGCGGACGTTGCACCCCACAGCAACGCGGCGGCTGCGCACAGGCAGGCGATCGCACTGCAAACGCACCCATGTGGAAGGGTGTACATCCCGCGAACGCACCGGCGAACCAGCGTGCGATCCCGGTGGGAATCACGACCACGAACCGTTGGCCGACCCGTCGCCACCGCTGCCCGGGCTCGAAACGATGTACACCTTGCCGAACCGAGCCCGCACTTGGCGACGGAACCGCGAGTAGCCCACATGCGGTTGCGGCCGTGAGGCACGGTACTGCTCCCACGCGTCGCGTACGGTGACGTTCGGTGTGCAGAGCACGGCGCGGGTTTGCGACCAGTCGATCGGGGTCTTGCCTGCAGGCACATGACGCGGACGATTGAACTTGGCTCGCAACCACGCTTCGTCGCTGCGTTCCGCAGCCGAAAGGGAGACGTCCTCCAACAGCTTGCGGTAGCGGTACACCGTGCGCGTACTCGAACGCGACAGGCGTCCGATGCGCGCGTTGGACAACTCGGGATGGTCGAGAATGAGGTTGATCAACTGCTTCAAGTTCACGGGCGTTTCCTGCTGAAAGTTGCGGGAAACGGCGAGCGCACGGTGCCGCGCGAGCGGAAAACTCGCTTGACGTGCCGACACGGTGAGCTAGAGTTCAAGCGTGGGGACCACCAGGAAACCACGCTTCGGTGGCTCGGAACCTAGACGTTCCGAGCCACCGTCTCCATCTCTTGCGCTGCCGCAGGCTACCTACGATCGGAACAGCGGGCGATCGCTACATGACTTCCTCCTGAAGAATGCGGGCACCGCCCATCCGGCGGTGGAACGCGGCCGCGAGTGGACAACGGCTGGCGTCGACATGGCCGAGAGACGGGCTCGGTCCGGATCACCATAGCCCCCTGCTGCAACGCGTCAACCGTTCGGATCCGGCAGGTTGAGTTCCCTTTTTCGCGGACGCAGTCACATCACTTTTGCTTCCTTCGCCTGGGCACGAGCGGTCGGGGCTGCTCAGCGCAGCCGAAGCGGACGCGGAGGTGCCGATGGAGCAGGCGGCACCGTGTCCGTACTCTCCTCTCGACTGCTTTTACTAGCCAAGTTGAGCGCCGGGGTCTGATGAAAGTTGGACGCTCGTGCGCCAGCCGCAGGATCACCGCGGCGTACGAACGTCGGGCGGCAACGCACTGGTCCTCACCACCTGCACGACGTCTTTGGACGCCACGGCTCGCGATGATAGCGTCGCGTGGGCTGCAACTGGATTCGCGCTTGGGACGGCGCGGTCGCGGGCGGTCGGGTGGGCCAGCCAGAACTGAACGGCGCCGCCGCAGCATCACGGTCCGGGCGAGGGCTCGGCCTCGGATCGTCGGGAAAAACCCTAGTGCGGGGACCCGGCCAATAGGTGTGCAGCCTCCGGCTACGAGCGCGCGTTGGGCCTAGCCGCTTTGCGGAGCAACAAAGACAAGCCGCCCCCTTGCGCGACGACCGTTTTCTGTTAGATCAAGACACAGCTCAACCAGGGTGCCCGCCATGTCCCACGTGCTCAAGTCGAAAACCTCTGACCTGACCCAGAAAGATCTCTGGTTCAAAGCGTTCATCGCCTCGCTGCATCGTGCAGATCCCAAGGCTGCGGCAGCTGACGCTGACGAGGCCGTGGATGTCTGCAACGGCCGATGGAGTGGCCAACAGCCCACCATCGGAAGTCTGAACAACAGACACGACTACCCCGTAGGCAGAACGTTTGCATAGCAAACGCAATCTGCTTTAAGGCGCTGGCCGAGTGCCTGTGGACGGTGCGGGAGGGTCGCGGGTCCTTTCAATCAAAGCCGCGATAGCCTCATCACTACTGGCGACCTTTAAAACTTCGAACCCGCCGTCCGGAGATTGAACAGCGAACTCTTCTGTCACGATGTTTTCGAGAAGGGGTTGGTTACCTCTCAAGTCAACACGCATCTCTGCCAAGTGCCAGAGCAAGTAGCCGTACCTCGCGCGGATCACCTTGGAGCGACGCACAAAATGGGAGACCGTGGCATGCGGAATTCTCGCTAGAAAGTGTTGGGCGCGCCCTAGCGACTGAAATGATCCGTTGACGAGCAAGCCGCCAACGTTGGTTACGAAGTACGTTGACCGCGTCGTCACCAGCACCGAATTTCCCGCCGCATCAAGCTGGAAAAGCTCCGTACAAGACTGCCAAAGCGTATGACCGTTGTTGTAGCCAACCGGTCGAGTAAATGATTCGGACCAAGCGTTCAAAGCACCGCTCTCCCGCAAGAAATCCGATTCGATAGTCTCGCATTCAAGTATACCTTTCAACCACTGCGGCTTTTTAGACCGCCGAATCGACACCTGAATCACTGGGCAAGTGCGCCTTTCTCAAAAAATCTCGGAGCAACACCGTGTCGCGTACCGACAGCGCACAAGGTCAGCACGAACCACCGAATGTCCGCTGTAGTAGTTCAAGGCCGCGCTACCTGCAGGTGTTGCGTCGAAACCACCTGAGCCCGCGCCAACAACTTTCTCGCCAGCGAATCCCCCAGGATCCGTCCCGCCCAGCCGAACGCCCATCGTTCGGTAGGTAGAGGCGACGCCAGGAGAATCGACCGCCGCGCCTTCAAACGCTGACTCGTCGCGTTGGTCACTTCGTGCCTATGTAATCTCTCGATGCAACGCGTCACGGGCGGACGCCCGGAAGTTGTGCGCCAACGTGCGCTGCTGTCCCCCTGACGAATCGGACAGACCTGTTGAGCCAGCCCGCACCTCCGCGGTCGAGCTCATCACGGACGTGGCCGTCGCGAGCTGAGTGATCGTTCGGGTGCCGGTGCAGGACCTCCGTTAAAGCTCGGCGTGATGGTCGAAGGGGCTACCAACACGACCGCAGAAGGGGACGCCGGCGACAGCGCTGCAGCGGTGGGATTTTCTGCAGCGGACGGTGAGACGTGGCTGGCAGCCGCAGCCCGCTGCTGGCGTCGCAGCTCGGCCCATGCCCTTCGGTTCTGCGGCCTACGGGCAGGCGCATACGATCTTGGCTCGGCGATCACGGCCGACACGGGATGCGCCTCACAAGGATCGGTGTTGTTCGTGGTTGCGGACGCTCCCGCAACGGCTGTCACGACTTCTGATGCCGGTGTCAGCGTGCTAACGGTGGCACGGGGATCGCCCGGCCGCGGGGCGTGTTCGCCCACCGGCTTCGAGCCGTCGGAAGCAGCGGAACCATACTCCGCAGCCAACGTCAGAACCGTTCTTGCACGCGCCGAATCCGTCGGTAACGGATGCACCGGGGGCACAGCGAAATCCGCACCGATGGCGGCACCACAATCATCGCCGATCGAAAGCCGGGCTCCCGCCCGAGTGCGCGTGGCTCTACGGAGATCCTGCGCGGCTAGGCGCGCCCTGCGCCGGTCGTTCTGCACCGTCTCGTCCGACAAACGACGGACGAACGCCACGGTCTCGGCGAGACCGGCCAGGTAAGGGTCTCGTGACTCCTGAGCAAGACGCCGGGGTCGCGGAGCCGGTGCCTGGAAGGTGGTGGCTCGTGCGCGTGGTCTTCGGTCGACAACAGGCTCTCGGGCGCGGCGTTGAGGTTCCCGTTCGCGGCAAAGTTCCGCGGCGCGCTGCTGCGCGAATTCACTGAGCGCGCGGTTGTCAGCGCTTACCTGTTGGTTCGCCTCGCGCGCGCTGCTGCGCTCGCCCCGCCGCAGCGCCGCCGTCGCGGCCTTGCCTTCGTGCCGCTGCGGCAGGCGCGCCAGCCGCGCGACCGCCTCGACGTCGCCCCGCTCTGCGGCCTCCTTCGCTTGTACGTCGAGCGAACGGAAATCAACGCGTGCGTCCTGGCCGGCACGCTGCAGATGATGGTTCGTGAGCGTAGCCACGAGCTGCCGTAGCGCGCGTACTTCTTCCGGGCCGCTCCGTTGGTCGTCGAGCTGACGGACCTTGGGGCCGAACCCTTCGGCACGGAGCATGCGGGTGGTCATGAGCAGGTGCGCGTGATGGTTCCGATCGTCGCCGCCTTTCCCCGGTCCGTGGATCGCGATCATGACGGCGACGCCGTAACGATCCACCAAGGATTGCGCGATCGTCTCGGCCAAGTCGCTTCGCTGGGACGCATCGAGTTCGGCGGGCAGTGCGACGAGGAGTTCCCGCGCGACCCGCGCGTTCGCGCGCGACTCCGCCGTCTCCGCGGCGCTCCAAACTTTGGACGGATCGCAAGCCCATTCCGGGGCACCGGCGGGCGCACGCATCGATACCGAAACGACACCGGTACGCTTTCGGTAATCGTGCACAAGTCCGGTGCGCTCGTCCTTGATGCGCGCGCCGGCACGGTATGCGGCGGCGGCGGTCGCGGTGTGCCCTTGGCTGCGGCTGAACACTTTCAGATCGACGTAGAAAATCGCCATGCCGCGCCACGCTCCTTCGCTGCCCTCCATTGCACGGTAAGAGACGGACCGGGCTGCGCAAGACGACACGTGAGCGACGTTGTGCGCACGCGGCGTGCCGGGTCGGTACGGTCTGCTCCTGCTCGTCGTGCGGCGCGTGCGCCGGGGTCTGGGGCAACGCCCCAACGCATCCGCCGACCGAAGGCGGCGGGCAAACCGGAGGTTTGCGTAGATGCGCTCTTGCTCCGCTTCCCGCTTGAGCACTGGTTGAGTGGCCGACGCGGGTGCGGTCTAAGGATCGCATCGCATCGACGACGAGAAAGCATGCGCATGCAGCGGCTCCTTCTTTCTCGGTCTTGCGGACCGTCCAATTTTTGTTTGGATGGACGGTGCGGTACCCCATAAACCCAAAGAAGGGATATGCATGATCAGTGACGAACAACGCAACCAGTTGTGCCAGCTGCTCTACGTGCTCGATCGTTCGTACCGGTTTTACGCGGGCTCCGCCTCGGAGCACCCGGCAGCGCTGCCCCCGCAACAACACGCACTTCATCAGGATCTAGTGTGGCGAACAGCCCTGCAGACCCGTGAGCTGCTGGACAACGACAGCCGAAAACGAGACTTGCGTTTGCAACACGTTCCGCCGACGCCGGACGCGGCACCGGGCGCGACGCCCGATGCCGTGAACGATCGAGCGAAGCAAC
Source organism: Lysobacterales bacterium (assembly GCA_038207515.1). Classification (GTDB taxonomy): domain Bacteria; phylum Pseudomonadota; class Gammaproteobacteria; order Xanthomonadales; family Rhodanobacteraceae; genus Tahibacter. Next base: position 16,267 of record JBBQZR010000050.1, read on the forward strand.
TTGCCGATGAACTCCGCGCACGTCGTGCGCTGCACGCGCCGACGCGTCCTCGACCGGGAGGCTCACCGTGAGCGACAGCGCACATCTGGAGGCCGGAAGCCGCTGGCCGCATTCGCCCACACAGCAACTGCTTCGAGAACTGCGCAACCGTGCGAAAGTCAAAGAACAGCAGCGGCGGCAAGCAGAAGCTCGACGAGCGCAGCAACTCGGCGAGGCCGTTCTGGCGATCTTCGGCGACTGGGAAGCTGCGGAGCTCTTGGGCGCACTGCTCGATGCACGCGAACGCATCAACGACTCGTCGAACGAGCACATGTTGGCCGTGTGCGCCACGTCCGAATTCCCAAGCGCCCCAGCGTTGGAAGTTGGACTACCGGTGATTGACCAGGACGAAGCGGAACAGCAGTTGCTCGCCGCGCTCCGATCCTGATTGCACCAAGCAAGCCGGCTGGGTTGCCAGCCGGCTTTTTCGCAACATCGAGCGAACCGACAGCTCCCCGCGGCTGATGGAACGCATACTGCGCTTGCAACTGCCGACGCCCAATCTGCCCCAGCCTGCGTGGATCCGATCCATGGCCACTGCTGCCGACTTACTTGATCGATTGAACAGCGCTTTTGAGCGGTTTCGACGCCTGAATGTTGAACTCAATCGAGGCCGGTATGCGTTCTACCGGGCCGTACTGGAGCGCGACGCCGCGGCCAGGTCCGAAGACGAGCGTCCACCTGTGCGCGACCTCTACGCCGCCGTCTGCGAAACGGAGGACCTTACAGAAGCTGCAGAACTTCCGGACGATGTGTTGGCCGGCCACGAACTGCTTCTGCGGCGCATTACGCTGGGCGAGCCGGTATATGCCGACGCGGGGCAAGACGACCCAGGCCGTCAAGCGCTGTTCCCCCTGGTCGCCGCCCGCCAGTTCTTTGTAGCCGGCTTGCACGTCGCCCTCGAAGCGCCCTCCGACGTCGTCCTGCGCGGAAGCGGTGGCGTCCTGTTGATGGAGTGCAAGCGGGTCAACGGTGACCAAGGGCTTGCCCGCCGGCTGCGTGAGGCCTACCGCCAGCTGTCGGTGCACCGCAGAGCCGGACAGACGGGGTTCGGTGTTGTCGCCGTCGAGCTGAGCCGCGCCGTCAATCCGAACTTCGACATGATTCGGGCGGATACCCGCCGGGATGGCGGCGACATCCTCCAGGTTCTGGTTGAACGGGCATTCCGCCGCTGCAGCACCCTTCTGGCCAACGAGCTGCGCCAGGTTCGATCGGATGCTGAAGTGGACTTGGTGCTGTTCCGCATCCAAGCCATGGTCCAATCCAACGACGAGCCGCAGAGCTGCGTGGCCGAGTGGCGGGCGGTTCCAACCGGAGGGCCCGCGGAGCGGGTGCAAGCGCTTCACGCGCTTCTGGAGCGGCTACCGGGGTTTCAACCTGGTGTGTTTGTGGTTAATCCGCGCCACGTTTGAGCGAAACGGCGAGCCCCATCCAGGTAAGCCGCTCTGCTGTGGTGCTTCCTGGTGGACGACGCTTAAGAAGGCGAACCGCTGGGAACTCCGCCGTTCGAGTGTTGCTCTTGAGACGAAAGCGGCCGGCTGACTTGGGTCCATTCCGCCTGCCCGGCCTAACGCCGGTAGCGGTGCGGCCCGGGCCGCCGTTCTGGCGGCTCCGAGCCTGACCGCTGAGCAGGGCGCTAGGGTCCAACGTTGGGCTCCCTCGCGTCGGTGATTTGGCGTTTCAACGAAGCAACGATGATTTCACGAATTTGGTTGGAGACCGCCTCGGCCTTCGTGTGGAGGTTGTAGGTGTAAAGGTCGCCCTCCCAGTAGCCGTCCACAAATTTGCCGCAGATCTCCAAGCCTTTTTCGCCTTGCGCTACCACCATGTAGCCGTCCTTGGCCCGAAACATGTCGTTGGACATTTTTGGGTAGAAGAAAACGAAGTCCGCTCCGGCAATCTTTTGCTTCTCCCCGCTGAGCTGGATCGTGACCTTCCAAGCTCCCTCCGAATAGTTCGGCGGGGACCAAACCCGACAATCGACGCCGTCGCGTTCCTCCTTGAGCTTGGCGACCTTGGCCATGACAGGCTCGACCAGTTCATCAGGAAGAATGAACCACGTTGGATGCCCGCGGGACTGCGGGTTGCCGGCCCCGGTCTCGTCGTCTTGGCCGTTCCAGCGGACGCCCGTGGCTGGGTGGTCGTCCCACAACCCTGTCGCCACGCTCCATCCAGGCTGGGTTCCGTCTCCGCGTCCCGTGCTGAACTCGACAGTGAGCAACGTCCAGTTTTTCCGCGGCGCGCGCACGTCGGCTGGGTCTATGTAAGGCATGACTATGTACTCCTTCAGTAGGCCGGGCTTGCACAACGCCCGCCCGGCGAGCTCGAGCCTATTCCTCTCTCGAAGGAATTTCAACACTTACTCTCGAAGGATTTTTCCTCTCGTAGAAATTCTCGCACTGCTCCGCATTTCAGGACGCAACCTTGCATCGCAGGGAGCCAGCATCGGCGCCAAAGCATCCACCCGCAGCCAGCTCCGCCACGTCAGCCCCGGGAACAACGCGGACAGCTCTTGAGCGTTCCACGGCCGCATGTAGTCCATCTGGTGCACGTCCGCGTCGCCCTGCTCGTGCCCGACGAAGGCTCGCCGACGTTCGGCCGATAGTCCGGAGGCCTGCAAGGTTTGGATCACGGTCTTGCGCAGAGAATGGAATCCCACCGTGCCGTTCGCGCGGCGGGGACCGATCTTGAGCTGCTTCAAGTAGTGCCCAAACCCTTTCGAAATCGCGTTGCCCGTCCCGGCTTTGCTGTCGATCCGCATGCCCGGGAACAAGCGTTCTTCGCCCGCTTCGCGCAGCCGCTCCACACGCTCCCACAGGCCCAGCTCGATCAGGTCCGGATGCAGCGGTACGAGGCGCTTGGAAGCCTCTGTTTTGACCGTCTGCCCGTCGCTGTCGGTGGTGAATCGCACGCACGGGGCGTCGCCTTCTTTCACGAAGTCCCGCAGATACAGCTGGGCGACCTCGCCAACGCGCGCACCCGTGTAGAGCCCGATCAACAACGCCCAGCGCGTGTGCTCCGTGCCGACCTTTGACAGGTTGATGGGATCGAACACGCGCTGAAGGGCATCGAGCTCGAACGGCTCCCACCGGAAACCGGCCGCACGGCGCGCGGCCTTTTCTTTTTTGCTCATCACGACCACACCCTTGATCGGGTTGGTGCCTTCGAACTTGCCGCGTTTGGCGAGGAAAACGAACAGCTGCGCCGCGTGGGAGACCGTGTTTGCTGCGGTCCTCTTCGTCATGGGTTTCGCGCCGTCGCTCGGGACGCGCGCGATCAAGCCGTGCGCCCAGTCGCCGGCTTGCTCCCGCGTGATCGTGGAAACCGCCGTGGCTCCGCCCAGCGTGGCCTTGAGCGATTCGAACGCACGCTGACGCTGCGACCAGGTGTTGGGGTTGAGCGTGGGCGATTCGGATTCGGTGTAAAGCTGGATCGCCGCAGACAACGAAAGGCCTGCGGGCTTCGGGAGAACCGGCGTCGCCGCCGGGACCGGCACGACGGCGGGTGCAGGGGTCGGAGCCGGCATCGGAGGCAACGCGGTCTGCGCGAGCAAGCGCAGCGCCTCGAGCGCCGCCCGATTGTCGTGCTCGGTGCCGTCGGTCTTGATGCGTGTGGGCCGGAGGGACTCCGGATCCAGATCCATTTCGAAGCGCCGCGCACCGCCGGCGCGGTCGTTCTTGAGGATGTCGTCGATGCTGGGCGGCGGCTTCGGCAACACGGCACCTCGAAGGGCGGCGAAGGCCTGAGCGTAGCGCAGCGACAACGTATACGAGTAGACCTTGGCGGCGTGGCAATCCCGGGTGCGGAGGCTGTGCTGGACGAAGCGCACGCCCAGAACCGGTTGCAGCTCAACGGGAATGCGCTGCCGGTAGTAGTAGATGCCGTTCCGTGGGCGAACCAGATGGTGGGCCAGACGCATTTCGGCGCTCCAATGTGTGCGAGGCGCGTGTGCGAGGCGGTGAAAGGCCAAAAACGAAAAAGCCCTTGATTTCTCAAGGGCTTAGACGTGATGGCTGGGAGACTAGGATTCGAACCTAGATAAACGGAGTCAGAGTCCGTTGTCCTACCGTTAGACGATCTCCCATCAATTTGCCGCAGCGTGCGCTCTGACCGTGTGCGCGCTGCGTTCGGGACTTCCTGTCCCGTCGATGCGGGATTAGCGCTTCGAGAACTGGGTGGCGCGGCGGGCTTTGTGCAGGCCGACCTTCTTGCGTTCCACTTCGCGTGCATCGCGGGTCATGAAACCGGCTTTGCGCAGCGCGGGCTTGAGGCTGTCGTCGTATTCGGTCAGTGCGCGCGAGATGCCGAGACGGATGGCGCCGGCCTGGCCGGTGGTGCCGCCGCCTTCAACGGTCACGAGAATGTCGAACTTCTCGGTGAAGTTGAGCAGTTCCAGCGGCTGGCGCACGATCATGCGGGCGGTTTCGCGGCCGAAGAACAGGTCGAGGGTCTTGCCGTTCACCGTGATGTTGCCGGTGCCCGGGCGCAGGAAAACGCGGGCGGCGGAAGTCTTGCGACGGCCGGTGCCGTAATTCTGTTGCAGTGCCATGTGCTCTATTCCTGCGGAAATCAGAGGTCCAGCGCCTGCGGCTGCTGGGCGGTGTGCGGATGCTCGGCGCCGGCGTAAACCTTGAGCTTGCGGTACATCGCGCGGCCCAGCGGGTTCTTCGGCAGCATGCCCTTGACGCCGAACTCGATGACGCGCTCCGGATGGCTAGCGAGCATGTCCTTGAGCGAGATCGACTTCAGGTTGCCGATGTAACCGGTGAAGCGGTGATAGAACTTGTCGTCCATCTTCGCGCCGGTTGCATGGATCTTTTCTGCGTTGACGACGACGATGTAATCGCCGGTGTCGACGTGCGGAGTGAATATGGTCTTGTGCTTGCCGCGCAGACGCAGCGCGATTTCGGAGCACAGACGGCCCAGCGTCTTATTGGTAGCGTCGACGACGTACCAGTCGCGCTTTACTGTCTCAGCCTTCGCGCTGATCGTTTTCATGACAAGAAACCTTGTGCCAAAGGGGCAGGGAAAGGCGCGGGATGATAGCGGCACATGCCTGGGGCTGCAAGCCCCGGGCCGACGAGTGTCGTGCTGCGTTCCGGCCTGGTCCGGCAGGTCGCCGGGGGGCGCGAATGCTAGCATGAACTGACATGTCCGCCATCCCCCCTGCCCGTGCCGCGACGCTGGAACTCCTGAATCTCGCCGACCAGTGCGTCCTGTGCGGGCTGTGCCTCCCCGCCTGTCCGACCTACCGCGTGGGACGCACGGAAGCCGAGTCGCCGCGCGGCCGTATCACGCTCGCCAAGGCACTGGCCGCCGGAGAAATCGGTGCGCAGCCGTCCGCGCTGGCGCACCTCGACCATTGCCTCGGCTGCCTTTCCTGTGAACGGGTCTGTCCCTCGGGCGTGCAGTACGGGCGCCTGATCGACCTGAGCCGGCGCGAGACGGCACGTCCGCCCGATCGTCTGCAACGCCTTATCTATGCACTGATCGCACGACCGCGCTGGATACGCGCGCTGGCGCGCCTCGGCGAAGCGCTGCGCCTGCCGCGCTGGCTGGGGGCGATGGCTAGTCGCGGCGGCAACGCATTACCGTTTGCGCGCTGGGTCAGCCAACTGCCACGGCTGCCGGACCTGCATAGCTTGCCGGCACCGGCAGTTCCCGCTCGAGGCGAGCGCGGCCTTATCGGCCTGTTCCTCGGCTGCGTAGCCTCGGCCTTTGATCGGGACACGCATGCCGCCGCACGATACCTGCTCGCGACGCTGGGCTACGCGGTGATGGAACCGCCAGGACAGGGCTGTTGCGGCGCGCTGCCGCGGCATGCGGGCCATGAGAGCGTGGCCGAGCCGCTGGCCGCAGCGACGCGGCAGGCATTCGTCGAGGCCGGCGTGGGAACGGTGCTGGTATCGGCGTCGGGCTGCTACGGCGACCTGCGGGATGTCGTGCTCGCGGATACCGGCATCGCCGTGCGCGAGATCGGCGAGTTCCTCGCGGCCGATCCGCAATTCGCGACGCTGCCGTTCCGGCCGTTGCCGTTGAAGGCGGCGCTGCACCGGCCCTGCTCGCTCAACAACACGGTGAGAGCGGCGACCGCGACGCGCGCACTCCTGGCTCATATTCCACAGTTGCAGATTGCGGACCTGCCCGAACAGCCAGGCTGTTGCGGCGCCGGCGGCAGCCATTTCCTGCGTTATCCTGCGATCGCCGATCCGCTGCGCAACGAACGCCTGGACCAGGTCCAGGCACAGCAGGCCGACCTGCTGCTGACCAGCAACATCGGCTGCCGCATTCACCTCGGCAACGGGCTGCGCGCCCGCGGCCAGGCGATCGAGGTCATTCATCCCGTCACGCTGCTCGCGCGCCAGTTGAAAGGCGGGGCGGACACCCTTACCCCGCCACTGTCGCGCGGCCGCAGCGCGAACTGAATTCTTTCGTCCATCCAGGAATTGCCCATGTTCACGCGTCACTACAGCCGCATCGACCAGGTCCTCGGGCAGATCGAACAGGCCCTCGGCACCGCGCTGGGCGCGCGCGCCGAGGCCGCACGCGCGAACCCGGCCGGCGATCTGCCCGCGGCGGAACTCGACGAGACCGAACGCACGCATGCCGCCGGCCTCATGCGCATCAATCACACGGGGGAGGTCTGCGCGCAGGCGCTCTATTTTGGCCAGGCCGCGGTCGCCCGCGACGAAGCGACCCGCGCGCACCTGCTGGAAGCCGCGCAGGAAGAAACCGATCACCTGTCCTGGTGTCAGGATCGTCTCGACGAACTCGGCAGCCGACCCAGCCTGCTCAATCCGTTGTGGTACGCCGGCGCCTACGCCATGGGGCTCGCGGCCGGGCTGCGCGGCGACGGCTGGAACCTGGGTTTCGTGGTGGAGACGGAACGCCAGGTCGAAGCGCATCTCGACGAGCATCTGGAGCACACCGGCCTGCCGGCGCGGGATGCGCGCAGCCGCGCCATCGTCGCGGTCATGAAGGACGACGAGGCACGCCATGCGGAGCAGGCGCTGGGCGCCGGCGCGCGTCCGCTGCCGCGACCGATTCCGGACCTCATGCGCCTGGCGGCAGCGACGATGAAGGCAGTGGTCTATCGGGTATGAAGTGATTGCCGGTCAGGCTACGGCAGGCACGCCTCGAAACCGCTGCGGAACAGGAAGTCGCTGTTCACGCTGATGTTGAACGTATTGCTGTTGTCGCTGCTGCGTCCGGGCGCGCTGGCCGTCAGGCGCAGGCTGGAGCCCGGCGTATACAGCACCACATTGGCAAAGGTGGCCAGACCGTTCACGACCGTGACGGGACTGCCGCCGCGGACCGGGCTGGCGGTGCAGGTGGAGCGCGTGAGTTGCACCTGCGTCGCGTTATCAGTGGTGACGAGGTTGCCGCTGTTGTCCTCGACGCGCACGGTGATCGTCGCCATCGTCGTGCCGGCCTGCGTGGTCGATGGCTGCTGGGCAAACGCCAATGTGGTCGCCGCGCCGGTGGTGATGCTGAACGCGGTGCTGGTGACCGCGGGCAAGGCGCCACCGCTCGTGCGCAGGGTGTAGCCGCTGCCACCCAGATCGATGCGCAGGTTGCTCCAGGTCGCCACGCCCTGCACCAGCGCCGCGGTGCCGCCGTTGCTGAGCACCGCGCTGCCGCCGTTCGGATCGGTGCCGATCGCGATGCCGGTGTTGGCGAGCAGGCCGTTGGGCACGAGCAGGCCTTCGTCGTCGAGCACGCGCACCTTGACCGCCGGCGTGATGGCCGCATTGACCGCCGTAGTGCCCGGTTGCTGCAGGTAGGCCAGCGCGGTTTCGCGCTGGAAGCGCACGCGGCCATGGCCGTACTGGTAGTCGCGTCCGGCCGTACCGAGATCGTTGCTGCCGGTTGCCGCCAGGCCGCGCAGCGGCGTCAGGATCAGCGTGTCGAGCTGTGCGGCCGTGGTCGGCGTGCCGTTGCGCTGCATCAGCAGCGCGGCCATGCCGGCGACATGGGGCGTCGACGCCGAAGTGCCGGTGAAACTCGTCGCCGGAATCGGATTGGTGCCGCCGACACCGTAGCTCACGGTGCTGACGTTGTCGTAGCTCGCGACGTCGGGCTTGAGGTTGGGATCGCTCGACGCGCTCGTCGATGGCAGACCGCCGCCGGCGGCCAGCACCGGCCCTTCGGAGCTGAAGGCTTCCTGCGGGTTCGTCCCCGCCGTCGCCACATTGATCGCCGCGACGCTGAGCACGTTCGGCGAATCGGCCGGAAAGCCCAGGCTGCGCGCGGTCACACGCGTGTCCAGTGGAATATTCGTGAACACTTCCAGATTTTCAAATGTGGTCGTGCCGGCGACGCGCACCACGGCAATGCCGAACACGGCGCTGTTGGCCGCACAGCCGGAGGTAGAGCCGCTGGCCGTGAACGTGATCTGTTCCTGCGGTGTCTGTCCGCTGCCGCCGCCCTGGATCAGCGTGGACTGCGCGACCGGCAATGCTTCCCAGGCCGAGGCGTTGGTCCGGCGGTACAGATACAGATCGTAGTTGCGGTTCGCGCCAGGCGACACCCAGTTGTTCCAGTACATATCCACCGCGATGGTTTCGCCAGCGGGGATGCAATACGCCGAACCGCTGCCGTTGCCGAACGCGTTGTAGACCGTGTTCGAGCCAGTGGTCCAGGTATGGAAGCCATTGCCCGTGGAAGAGGCGCGATAGAGGCCGTCCCAATGCTGCTGCCGCTCGTTGCCGGCGGCGTTGACCACGAGCACGCCGCGGTTGCGTGCCCAGCCGGCGGCCTCGGCGATGGAACCCGGCAGCGCGCTACCGTCGCCTTTGCCATCGAGCGGCGCGCCGAGCGACGCGGAGATGATCTGCGCACGCACGGAGCCGGACGAGCCGCCGGAGCTGTTGAGGTTGGCCGCGTCGAGAATCGCGTGGCGCCAGTCGCCGACGGTATAGGTGTCGTAGACGCGGAAGTTCGCGCCAGGCGCGACGTCGTAGGCGATTTCGGTCGTCGCGTTGCCGTGGCTGACGCCGAGGCAGCCGAACGTGTTCGTGGCGCATCCGCCGGGAGCGGGCGACGGCAGTGTCTTGTAATTCTGGAAGACCACGCGGCTGTCCGGCGGCCAGTTGTTGTTGGCCGCGAGCTGCAGGCCGTTGATCTCGCCGCTGGTGTCGTCGAAGGCGTCGATCACGGCGATGGTCACGCCGCTGCCGGTCAGCGTGGGCGTATTCGCGTGCCACAGGTCGGCGCGACCGGCGGCGACGCCTTCGCTGGTGCGGCTGCCGATCCGCGGCCGCACCAGACGCGCCGGCACGATGCTGATCACATCGGCGTCGCGGGCGAGGTCATGGAGCTGGCCGCGCGCGACGCGGGCTTCGACGCGATCGGCAGCCAGCACGTTGCGCACTTCGGCCTTGGCGCGGCTCAAAGCCTGTTCGGCGCGCTGCAGGCCGGCATCGGCCGTGAAGCGCAGTTCGACCAGGACCTCATCGCCCGAAGCCAGCGCCCGCGGCAACCCGGCCGCGTTGCTGCCGGCCGCGGCGCGCAGCTGGGCGTGAATCTTGCGCGCGACCGCGTCGTCCGTGTCCGGCGGAATGGCCGGTGCAGCCTCGCCCGCATCGGTCGGGGTTTCGAGTTTGAGCAACGGGTAGGGCGCGGCAAGTGCCGTGGAGGCGCCGATCGTCAGCAGCAACGCAGCGCAAAGGGAAGTCGTGGGCAGGCAGCGCAACATGGACGTAGGCACAGCAGGAAGAGATGAGGCGATGCTAGCAGCGCCGTCTGGACCGTGCCGGTGCTGCAGGTCACATGACAGACCGTGCGGTCTCGCGGCGCGCTTCCGGCCCTACCCAAGCGCCGCGCCATCGCGGCCAGGCCATAAAACAAAACCCCCGGCCATCGCTGACCGGGGGTTCGCAGGTGTCACAGTGACAAACCGGACTCAGCCGAGATTGCGGCCGTGGAACAGTTCTTCGATCTCGTACTTGAGCTGCTGTTCGATGCGCAGACGATCCTTGAACGAGAGGTCGGACGCGTTCGACTCGAACAGATAGGTGTCGAGCAGGAACTCCTTCACATGCATCTTGGTGTGAAAAATGTTTTCCTGGTAGACGTTGACGTCGATCATCTCGTAGCGCTGCTTGATGCTCTTGCTCAGGTAATCCTGGATCGAGTTGATCTTGTGGTCGATGTAGTGCTTCTTGCCCTTCACGTCGCGGGTGAAGCCGCGCACGCGATAGTCCATCGTGACGATGTCGGACTCGAAGCTCTCGATCAGGTAGTTCAGCGCCTTCAGCGGCGAGATAACGCCGCAGGTGGCCACGTCGATGTCCGCACGGAAAGTCGCGATACCGTTGTGCGGATGCGTTTCCGGATAGGTATGGACGGTGATGTGGCTCTTGTCCAGGTGCGCGACCACGGCGTCGGAGATGACGTCGCGGCCGGCGAGCTTCTTGTCGATGACGGGCTGCTCGGAAATCAGGATCGTGACCGAGGCGCCCTGCGGATCGTAATCCTGGCGCGCGATATTGAGGATGTTGGCGCCGATGATGTCGGCCACGTCCGTGAGGATCTGGGTCAACCGGTCGGCGTCGTACTGCTCATCGATGTATTCGATGTAGCGATCACGCTGTTCCGGCGTCACCGCATAGCAGATATCGTATATGTTGAAGCTGAGCGCCTTGGTCAGGTTATTGAAACCTTGGAGCTTCAGACGCGGGAGCGGTTTTACCACGGCGTAATACCTCGCGCAGGCCGGGGTGGGGGGGGAAAGGGCGCGGATTATGGACCATTCGGGTTACGGATTACACCGCCGCCGCCGTATTCGTTAAGCCACGCCGCTTTCGACTAAGATGCGCGCTTGCGCGGACGGACGTCTGGGGACCCGCCGCAATCGACGAGGCCAGGACCGGCCACACACACCAGTCGCGCCGGCGTACTCGGCTCGCAGAGGAATTGGGGCATCCCGGCATGCAGAAAATCGCTGACTTTCGTTACAACCTGCAACAGGCCGTCAACAAAGTTCAAGCGCCTCCGATGCTGGTCCCGGACCGCGCGGCCATGGAGCGATTCCTGGCCCAATGCCACCGGCGCCGCTACCCGAGCAAGACGGCCATCATCCGGCCCGGCGACTCCGCCAACATCCTGTACTACATCATCGACGGCTCGCTCACGGTCCTGACCGAAGACGAGGAAGGCCGTGAGCTGATCCTGGCCTACATCAACCGCGGCGAGTTCATCGGCGAGATGGGCCTGTTCGTGGAAACCCCGCGGCGCGAGGTCATGGTGCGCTCGCGCACGCCGGTGGAACTGGCCGAGATCAGCTACGAGCGCCTGTTCCACCTGTTCGAGACCAGCCTCGCGAGCGAGTGCCCGAAGATCCTGTTCGCGATCGGCGCGCAGCTGTCCAACCGCCTGCTGCATACCTCGCGCAAAGTCAGCCGCCTGGCCTTCATGGATGTCACGAGCCGCGTCGCCAAGACGCTGATCGACCTGACCGAAGAGCCGGACGCGATGACCCATCCCAAGGGCAGCCAGATCCGCATCTCGCGCCAGGAAATCAGCCGCATCGTCGGCTGCTCGCGCGAAATGGTCGGCCGCGTGCTCAAGCAGCTCGAGGAGCAGGGCATGATCACGGTCGCCGGCAAGACCATCGTGGTGCTCGGCACACGCTGAGCACGGACACGCGGTTTCCTGCACATCACCCGTCCCGCGCGCACGTGCCGCGGGAAGGGACGCGTCCGCCGGATCCCATGACTGAACCCGAGACCATCGTCTTCGATTTCGACGGCGTGCTGCTGCGTGGCGACAGCTTCACCGGCTACCTGCGCTGGCGCACGCGACGCAAGCCCCGGCGCGTGCTGGCCGCCCTGCCCTTGCTGCCGCTGCTGCCGCTGCTGAGCCATCCACGCACGCTGCCGTGGACCGCCAAGCTGTTCGCGCGCGCGCTGACGCTGGGCCTGGACCGCACCCGCTTCGACGCGGAGATCGATGCCTTCTGCGACGACTGGCTGTCGCGCGAAGGGCGTGTCATCGACGCCCTGGTCGCGCGTCTGCGCGGCCATGTCGCTGCCGGCGCGCGCGTGCTCGTCGTCAGCGGCACGGCGCACACCCTGCTCGAAAGCCTGCTGCGACGCCTGTCCATCGACGGCGTCACCGCGCTCGGCACGCAGGTCCAATTCGGCCGGCTGGGCCTGCGCGCGCTACGGCACAACTACGGCGCAACCAAGCTGGCGACCTTGGCCGAGGTCGGCGTATACGCGCCCTGGGCCGTCAGCTACAGCGACAGCCTGGCCGATCTGCCGATACTCGCGGCGGCGCGCAAAGCGGTGCTGGTCGAACCGAGCGCCGCGCACGAACGGGTGTTGCGCGCAGCGCTCGGGGACACCGTGGAACTCGTGCGCCTGCGCTGAGGACCGCGCTCAGGCGAACAGACGCAGCAATTCCGTGCCCGGATCGGGTGCGCGCATGAAGGCCTCGCAGACCAGGAACGCATGTACGCCGTTGTCGCGCATCAGCGCGACGTCGTCCGGTGCGACGATGCCGCTCTCGGTGACCAGCACCTGCCCGGCCGGTACGGTTGCGCGAAGGTCCAGCGTGGTTTGCAGCGACACCTCGAAGGTGCGCAGGTTGCGATTGTTGACGCCGATCAGCACCGGCAGCGTTTCCGCGACCGCGAGCGCGCGCTGCATTTCCTCGGCGTCGTGCACTTCGACGAGCACGTCCATGCGCAGGTCGATCGCGAGTGCGGTGAGTTCGACCAGCGCCGCGTCGCCGAGTGCGGCGACGATCAGCAGGATGCAGTCGGCACCGAGCACGCGCGCCTCGTACACCTGATAGGCATCGATCGTGAAGTCCTTGCGCAGCACCGGCAGGGCGCAGGCCGCACGCGCCTGGCGCAGGTAATCGTCGCTGCCCTGGAAGAAGTCGACGTCGGTCAGCACCGACAGGCAGGCCGCATCGCCCGCCTCGTAGCTGCGCGCGATCGCGGCCGGATCGAAGTCGGGCCGGATCACGCCCTTGCTCGGACTGGCCTTCTTGATCTCGGCGATCACGGCCGGCTGCTGCGCGGCGATGCGCGCCTTCAGCGCGGCGGCGAAACCGCGCACGGTTGGTGCCGCATCGACCTGGGCCAACAGCGCACGCAATGGCAGCGCGGTACTGCGCGCCTGGATTTCCTCGACCTTGCGCGCGAGGATTTTCTTCAGAATGTCACTCACGTCCGTCCTTGAAAGCTTGTTGCATCGGTGAAAAGGCGCGGCAGCCTCGGCCGCCGCGTCGAACGATGGCGCCCCGCTCAGCCCGCCAGCCGCTGCGTCGCCGCGACGAACTGGTCGAGCTTGGCCCGCGCCTCGCCGGTCGCGACCGCCTCGTTGGCCAGCGCGACACCCTCGGCGACGGAACCGGCCAGATTGGCCGCGTACAGCGCGGCGCCGGCATTGAGCACGACGATGTCGCGCGCGACGCCGGGCTGGTTGTCCAGCACCTCGAGCACGCGCTGGCTGGACTCGGTCGCGTCGTTGACCGCGAGCTGGCGCGAAGAGGCCATGGCAAAGCCGAGCTCCTCGGGATGAATCTCGTATTCCTGTACCTCGCCGTCGCGCAGCTCGCCGACCAGGGTCGCGCCGCCGAGGGAGATTTCGTCAAGACCGTCGCGGCCATGCACGACCAGCGCGTGCGTCGCGCCGAGCTGCTGCAGCACGCGCACCTGGATGCCGACGAGGTCCGCATGGAACACACCCATGAGGATGTTCGGCGCGCCGGCCGGGTTGGTCAGCGGGCCGAGGATATTGAACAGCGTGCGCACGCCCATTTCCTTGCGCACCGGCGCGACCACCTTCATGGCCGGATGATGGTTGGGCGCGAACATGAAACCGATGCGGGTTTCCTCGAGGCAGGCGGCGACGCGGTCCGAATCGAGGTCGATGCGCGCGCCCAGGGCCTCGAGCACGTCGGCGCTGCCCGATTTCGACGACACGCTGCGGTTGCCGTGCTTGGCCACATGGACGCCGCAGGCGGCGGCGACGAACATGGACGCAGTGGAGATGTTGAAGCTGTTGGCGCTGTCGCCACCGGTGCCGACGATGTCGACGAAATACGGATAGGCCGGCGTCGTCACGCGCGTGGACATCGCGCGCATGACTTCGGCGGCGGCGCTGATCTCGCCGATCGTTTCCTTCTTCACGCGCAGGCCGGTGACGATCGCAGCGACCATGGCCGGCGATACCTCGCCGCGCATGATCTGGCCCATGAGATCGACCATCTCGTCATGGAAGATCTCGCGATGTTCGATGGTGCGCTGCAACGCCTGTTGCGGGGTGATCGCCACGGCCGGCTCCACGGTTCGGGGGCGGCGATGATAAGGACTCGCCGCCCGGTTGACAGTGTCGCCGTGAGCATAAGCCGCGCCGCGTGCCGCGTATCGGAAAACCGGCGCGCAGCGACCCGCAGAACCATGTCCGCTCCATGGCTTTCGCCACAACCGGTGGCCGAGTTTGCAAAGAGACTCGTATATCGATCTTAATCAGCTACTTGCGCTGATTTCGTTCCCGCTTCGATCCCAGCCGTCGCTTGCGTATGACGCGGCACCCTGCGATCAATGCGCGAAGCGGTCGGCAGGCGACCGCCCGCCGCCCCTGGAGTGCTCCGCGCATGACCGTCCGAATCGCCGCCGCCCTGGCCCTGCTGCTGACCAGCCCGCTCGCCCTGTCCCACGACACGCTGCCGAACCATAACTGGTGCATGGATGGCACTGCCGTACCGATCGGCGACATCGCCTTCGGGGGTGGCGACACGAAGTCCTACCGCCAATGCCTGATCCGCGAGGTGGTGCGGCCGACCGGCTATTGCCGGCTGTCGACGAGAGTGGTCTCCAGCAAGCCCTGCCCGGCGCAGACCTGCGGTGAGTTCGACGACGACTATCGCGCCGCGCGCCAGCTCGCCCAGAACTACTGCAACGGTCTCGTCGCCGACCCGGCCTCGCCCTACTTCGGCATGGAAACCGTGCCGGTGTTCAGCGGGCCGGCCAGCCTGATCAATAACGCGGCCCACCATATGACCTACGACGTCAGCAATGGCGTCTACGGTGACTGCATGGTCTGCATCGCCCACGAGACCGACCGGCGCTGAGCGGTCGCGCCAACCGGCGGTGCTGCCGCGTCAGAGCAGCGCGCGCCGGCGCAGGCTGGCCTGCACCGTCTCCGCAAGGCTGCGCAGCGCGTCACGGTCATCCGGATCCAGGCGACATTCGGACAGCACGTAGTAAGCGGTCCGCAGCACTTCGCGCCAGCGCGGCTGGCGCGGCAGGCGCGCGAGACTCAGATACCGCTCCATCGCGCGCACGCGCAGGCGGCCTTCGTCGATGGTCACGCGCCAGACGCGGCTCTTTTCGGCCAGGTCGATGCGCGTGCGCCCGGTCACGCGCTCCCAGACCTCGACGACATAGACCATGAGCTCGACGAGCTCGCGGCGGAACCGGTCCGTATCCGCGTCGCTGACGGTCTCGTCGATCGCCTCGGCAGCGGCGAACGATGCTTCGTCGAAGCCGGCGCCGGCGGATACGATGTCGCCGGCCGGTGGCGCCGGGCGCGCATCGGACAACGGCATATCGGCGGGCGACGGAGTCAGCCGCAGCACGGCGATATCGCCGTCGCTCGGCAGCAGGTCGAGCTGCGCGTCGACGGCGGTTTCGGGCAGACGCAGACGCAACGGCACCTGCGCCTCCTGATCATCGAGCGCCGACAGGCCGCGCTGCAGCGCGTCGCGCGATTCGGCATCGAGCAGTCCGGCCAGCGGCAAACCGAGTACGGATTCGCGTGCGCGGCCGAGCAGGCGCGCGGCGCGCGTGGTCAGCGCGACGATCGCGCCGGCGGCGTCGATCGCGAGCAAGGCCGCATCGCCGCGATCGAGCAGCGCCTGCACGCGTTCGCCGTCGGCGCGCAGCGCAGCCGCCGCGCGCCGGTAGTTGTCGGCCTCAGCAGCGAACTGCGATTCGCGCACCGCCGCGGCGAGCTGGCTGCGCTGGCGCGCGCGCAGGAACGCGCCGGCCAGCAACAGCAGCACGACGACCGCGCAGGCCAGGCCCAGCTGCAACTGCGTCGTACGCTGTCGCAATGCGAGCGCGGCCAGACGGTTCTGCGCCTCGAGATTGTCGATCGCGCGCTGGCGTTCGGCCACGTCGAACTGCACGCGCAGCTGTTCGAGTCGGCGATCGTGCGCCGCGTTGCGCACGCGCGTATCGGCTTCATGGAACGCCTGCTGCAATCGATACGCCTGCGCGGTTTCGCCGGCCGCCATCGCCGCATCGGCGCTCGCCTGCAGCAGCGGTGCGCGCTCGACCGCGTCGGGCGGCAGTCGCGCCAGCACTTCGGCGAGCACGCTGCGCGCACCGGCCAGATCGCCGTCGATGCGACGCAGGCGCGCCAGCTGCAAGGCGAGGTTCGGCGGCGGCGCCAGGGACAGCTCCTGCGCGAGCTGCAGGGCGCGCGCGAGCGCGCTGCGTGCCGCCGCTATCGCCTTGGTATCGAGCGCGAGCGCGGCGGCGCCGACCTGCGCGCGCAATTCGTCGGCGCGGGCGCCGAGCGTCTGGAAGGTCGCAATCGCCTGCGCATAGGCCGCGTCCGCACCCTGCGTGTCGCCCACCTTGACCAGCACCGCGGCAAGGCTTTCGCGCGTGTGCGCCGCGTCGCGCGGACGCTCGTCACGGTCGTGCTCAGCCAGCGCCTCGACATAGCGCCGCTGCGCTTCCGCGTTGTCGCCGAGATCGCGATACAGGTCGCCGAGATTGTTGAACAGCGCGCCCAGCTGCGGATCCTTGCCGCGGCGCTTCAGCGCCAGGCTGGCGAGGTAGGCGTTCAGCGCCTCGCGGTAGTCGCCGATGCGGCGCAAGGTATTGCCGAGGTCATTCCAGCTCTGCGCCAGCGCCGTGTCGTCCGCATGCGCGAGCGCGAGTTCGCGCGCGACACGGAACAGCGGCAGCGCGTCGGCGTAGTGCTCCTGGCGATAGGCGAGGATGCCGCGGCGCCGCGCAAGGCGGAAATCGTGCATCCAGCGCCCGGCCTCGACCGGCATCGCCGCGACGCGGTTCAGCGTCGCCGCGGCGCCGGCGAAATCGCCGGTCGCGATCTGCGCATCGCTGCGGCGGAACAGCATTTCCTCGGCGATTTCCGCGTCGCGCAGCGGGTCGAGCGCGGCGTAAGCCTCCTCGCACACCACGATCGCCTGCTGCGGCTGCGGTTGCTGCAGGCTGCGGCAACGCGCCTGGGCATCGGCGGCAGGGGGATCGACGGCATGGAGATCGGCGGCAAAGGCCGCCACGCCGATACAGGCCAGCGCGATGCCGGCGAGGCGCAGAACGCGCGACACACCGACGGGCTTCATGCGGCCAGGAAGTTCGCCAGCAGCTGGTGCCCGTGCTGAGTCAGTATCGACTCCGGATGGAACTGCACGCCTTCGACGCGCAGCTCGCGGTGTCGGAAGCCCATGATCTCGTCGACGCGGCCGTCCTCGTGCTGGGTCCAGGCGGTCATCTCCAGGCACGCGGGCAGAGAATCTTTTTCCACAACCAGAGAATGGTACCGGGTCGCCTCGAACGGATCGGGCAGCTCGCGGAACACGCCCTGGCCGGTGTGGCGGATCGGAGACGTCTTGCCGTGCATGATCTGTGCGGCGCGTACGACTTTTCCGCCGAACGCCTGACCGATGGCCTGATGGCCGAGGCAGACACCGAAGATCGGCACCTGCGTGCCGAGTTCGGCGAGCAGCTGCAGCGAAATGCCCGCCTCGTTCGGTGTGCACGGCCCGGGCGAGATCACGATATGACTGGGCTGCGCCGCGGCGACCTGCTGCACCGTCCACTCGTCGTTGCGCACGACCTTGACCTCGCAACCCAGCTCGCCGAAGTACTGCACGAGATTCCAGGTGAAGCTGTCGTAGTTGTCGATCATCAGCAGCATAGGTCTACACAACTCGTTGATTTGTCTGTCAGCAAAGCGCTACGGAGTGCACTGTCACGGGTAGCGGCCGGCGCGCTTCATGGCGGCAGTGGCAACCCGGCTGAATTTCGGCAGCGTGAGCTTACCGCAGCGGTGCGAGACGCCTAAGTCATCAAACCGCATGACACAGCGATTGTCGCTGCCGGCGCCTCGACGGCAGCGCTCGCCGGTGCCGCTGGACACCGCTGTTTCCGGCCCTGCCGCCCCCTGCGGCCGGCGGCCTGCGTTGCAGCTCGCCTGCCCACACCAGCGCGGTACCTCGCCGCACGCCCGGCATGATGCAGACACTGATCGACCGGAACCCGCGTTTCCCGTGCTCGCCCTTCTACGGTGCGGCGATGTGCGTCAGCGCCTGCGCATCGGCGAAGCCAAAGGCAGGCGCGAACAGCCAGCCCTGGAAATGCGTCGCACCCAACTGCCGGAAGTACTCGAATTCGCGGCGTTGCTCCACACCCTCGATGACGATATCCAGTCCGAGCCGTCGCGCGAGCGTGACGACGGATTCGACGATCGCCGCGGTCTTGACGTCATCCAGCGCCGCGTGAACGAAGACCCGGTCGATCTTGATCGTATCGATCGGCAACTCGCGCAGGTGGGCGAGCGAGGAATAACCGGTACCGAAATCGTCCAGCGAGATGCCGATGCCGAGCGCGCGCAGCTGCAGCAGGATGTCGCGCGTCCTGCTCAGGTCGATCAACGCCGTCGACTCGGTGATCTCCAGACAAAGGCACTCCGCGGGCAGCGCGCTCGACGCGAGCGCCTGCCGCACATCAGCGACGAAGTCGTCTCTCTCGAAACCGTAGGCCGACACGTTGAGCGAGATACGCGGCACGCGCAGGCCGGCCGCCTGACGGCAGGCTTGCTCCAGCATGTGCCGGTCGAACTGCGCCATCAGTCCCCGATCCTCCAATACGCCGAGAAAATCGGCCGGCAACAACGTTCCGCGAACGGGATGAAGCCATCGCGCCAGCACTTCGAACCCGGTAATCGCCGAACCGTCGGACGCTACGATGGGCTGGAAGAACGGCACGATCTGCCCGGAACGCAGACCCGCGCGCGACTCCTCGGCGAAGGCCAGTCGCCGGCGCAGCTCCTGGTCACGCTCGTACGAAAAGAACGCGACTTTCTGCAGAGGATCGTGAATCGACTGTTCGGCGTGCGCGAGCAGACTCGCGGCATCGGTGCCGTCGCCCGGCCCGACCGCGATGCCGACGGTGCATTCGATCGCGACACCAGCGGCGACATTGTCGTACGGACGCTCGAGTTGCGTGACCCAGTCGAGTGCCAGACGCTCCCACTCCGCGGCCGGCTCTGCCGCAGGCACGCTGACCGCAAGACGATGCGAGTCCATGCGCGCGACACGCAGTGTGGCGGCACCGCCGTGCGCCAGCAGGCGTTGGCTGGCCTCGCGGAAGATAGCCTCGGCGTGATGGACGCCGAAGGACTTCGCGACCTGGCCGAGATTCACCAGATCGATCGCGAACACGGCCAGGCTATTGCCGGCGCAGGCCTGCAGGTCGACCTGCAGCAGCCGCTCCATCTCCACACGGTTGGGCAGGCCGGTCGACGCGTCGTAACGACGGGCGTGTTCGACATCGCGCGTCGCCCGATCCGCGCGTCGGCGCTCGTCCTCGGCGACCCAGATGATCAGGCCGAACGCAATGCACGCCTGGGCGACCAGGTCGAAGACGCTGAGCAGTTCCGCGCCATCGATGCGGCGCTGCTGCGCCGACTGCAGCACGAACAGACCGAATTCGAACGACAGCAGAAGTCCATAGGTGGAAAAAGCCAGCGCCACCATCGCAGGACCGATGCCCGGACTGTTCACGCGCTGGCGCCACAGCAGCACGGCGGTCGCCATGAAGGCGGCACCGCAGATGAGATAGCGCAGACCGACACGCAGCCACAGACGCTCGCTCGCACCGTTTTCCGCAAAGGCAAACGCGAGGCTGACCGCGGAACCGAAGACCACGGCAGCGAACAGCAGACGGCGCACCACGACAGCGTCCCGCGGCCGCGCGTCCGCGATCTGCAGGCTGCCCAGCAGCAGCAAGGTGACCTGGACGTAGAACGCGACTTGCGAGAGCCAGGAGAGGATCAGGCGCGAAGCGAGATCCGCCGCGCTGAACGAGGCCCACATGAGCGCAGCGGCCGCACACGCGTGGTAGACGCACAACCCGACGAACGACCAGGTCCACCAGCGCAGGTAGTCGTGCCGCGAGGTGCGGTAGAAGTGCGCGAAAATCGTCGCCTGCACGGCACCCAGGAGGACCTGCGCAAGATAGCTGGCGACGAGTGCGCGGCTGGCCGAATCCAAGGAGGCGCTCCGTACACGGTCGGAGTTCGACGATACCAGCCGCATGCCGACGGCGCGACGCTTCGCCACCGGCACGCGCAGGACAAGGCAGCGCGCAGCCGGATGGCCGTCACGCGCCTGACCGGCCGCCGCAAGCACGCAGGCCCGGCCCTCGCGACGGCCAGTGCAGGCCAGTTCGCCGCGCGGATACCGGGCAGCGCACGCCCTACGACGCTCAGTCGAATCCGCCGAAGAACAGACGGTCGGTCGAGCGCAGGACATAGACGGCGCCGGCGTTCGCATCGTCGGCTGCAGCGCCGATCGCGAGGGTCGCTCCCGCACAGGTGCCCCGGCACAGCGCCGCGAGGGTGCCGAGATCGCGCCCGTCCGCACGCCCGGTCAGCAGTTCGCCGTTTCGACGTCCCAGCACGAGCGCGCTCAGGTCGATGACGCCCGTGGTCGCCGCCAGATCAAACAGAATCGCCACGCGCCCCGTACCCAGTGGCGTGCTGTCGGTCGTTTGCGGCGCCGCCATGACGAGGTCGGCGCGGCCGTCGCGGTTCACGTCGGCCAGTCCGGCCAGCGACGCTCCGGTCTTGTCGCCGGCGGACGCGCCGTGTACGCGCCAGCCATCCACAGCCGGCAGGCTGCCCAGGTTGCGTATGGCGTCGTAGCCGGCCCTGCCCTTGACAACGAAGACCTCGCCGGAAAAACCACGGTTGCCGGGACTCGCATCCGGATCGGCGATGACGAGTTCGTCACGTCCGTCGCCATTCTGGTCGCCCAGAAACGCCACGGCACTGCCTGCCGCATCCGCCGCGCTCTGGCTGTAGAACGCGCCGACGAAGCGCGCGCCGTCGGTGCCATTGAGCTCGCCCAGATCGATGGCGGGCGGGGGCGCAGCGCGGCCATGCACGAGGTAAGCGCCGCCGACGGAGTGTTGCTGCGCGTCGATCATGCCGAAGGAGCCCACCAGCAGATCGGCGCTTCCGTCACCGTTGCTGTCGCCGTCCAGCGCAAGGGCGATGCCGGTGAGGTTGAATGATTCAGGCTCGCGGAGAATCGTGCCGTCGAGGCCATTGAGCTGTGCCACGGCGACCGCCGCGGGCGGCGTCGCCGTGCCGAACACGACGTAGGCTTCGCCGTTGAAGCCGGCGCCGAACGGTGCCGCCAATGCGACGTCGGGACGCGGATCGCCGTTGAAGCTGCCGCCGCCGGCGAGCACCGTGCCGAACCCGTCGCCGCTGCCGGCGCCGACGAGAGTGACGCCCGTGCTGCCCAAGGCATCCAGATCGATCGTCGCCGCACCGCTGCGGCCGAACACGATCCAGGCTTTGCCGGGCTGGCCGGAACCGAACTGGCCGATACCGCTGCCGACGACGATGTCGTCGCGGCCGTCGCCGTTGAAATCGCCTATGCCCGTCACCGCCACACCAATCATTTTTCCGGCAGCTATGCCCGAACTGGTGATCGCCACGCCCGCCGCGGGCGTCAACGCGCCGAGGGCGACATTCGGAATGCCCACGGAGGTGCCATAGACCACGACAGCGGCACCGACATTGGCGGTTGCGCCGCGCGCGGCGCCGGGCGCACCGATCAGAAGATCCGCATAACCATCGCCGTTGAAGTCGCCAGCGCCGCCCACGGCGGCGCCGAGCAGCGCCTGGGGACCGGCGCCGTCGATCCGGCTGGCCAGCGAAGGCACCAGTTGCTCAAGGTCGGTCGCGCTCGCGGTGTTCGCGGCGGCGGCGAGGAGCATCGGCAGAACGTATCGATACATGGGCTGCTCCAGAAACAAAGGCGATTCCGGCATCCGGGTACGGGGAGGCTGGCAGGGAGGCGAAACTCGGGTGCCGGAATCGCAGCGACTTACGGTTCGAAACCGCTCGCAAACAAGCGGTCGACGGTGAACGTGCCGGCCGCGCTGGCGGGTCCGCCGTTGCCGGCCAGGTCGGTCTGGCGCGCGGCGATGGCGTGGCTGCCGCTGGCGAGCGTCAGCGCGCACTGCCACAGTCCATTCGTATCCGCCACCGCGGTGCACTGCGCCACACCGTCGACGATGACCTCGACCGACGCCTGGGCCTCGCCGCTGCCCTGCAGCGTCAAATTCGGACCTACCACACCGGCAGTGGTCAGGACGATCGGTGCTGCCGGAGGGGTGCGATCGACCAGAACGATCAGCGTGCCGCTGCGCTCGCTTTCCAGTCCGCCGCGCGCAACGCTGGCGGCAAACGTGCGCGAGCCCTCAGCCACGCCCGGCACTGCCAGCGCGTAGCCGTCGAGACAGGTCAGGGCGCTGCCGGACGCCACGCCGTCGACAAACACCTGCACGATGTCGCCATCGGTGCAACTGCCGCGGATGACCAGGGGATCGGCGCGCGTGACGCCGTCGCCCGACGATGATCCGGTATCGCTGCCCGGCGCGAGCAGCGGAGCAGCGGGCGCGGCAGGCCGCGTCGCCGTCCAGTCATGACGCAGGGTCGCGACGTTTCCGGCGACGTCGGATTGGCGCAGATCGAAAGCGTGCGCGCCTTCGGCCAGCCCGGTGAAGGCAACCGGGCTGCTGCAGGCAAGGAATGCCGCCGCATCCAGCCGGCAGTCCATGGGTTGCGCGGCTTCACCGGTGAACGCAAAAGCGGCATCGCCACCGACGGTGATCGCCGACGGCGCCGACATCAGCGCCAGTGCCGGTGGCGCCGTGTCGATCACGATCGCCGCCGTACCCGAATCGGGCGAGATCGCGCCCCCCGCATCGGCACGCGCGGCCGCTGCGTGCGGCCCGTCCGCCAACGCAACGCCGGCAATGATCGTGTAGGTACCGCCGGCGCACGCGGCGGCGCCGGAGGACAGGCTATCGAGCAGGAGGGTGACCGTGCTGCCGTCGGCACAGGTCCCGACGAAACGCGGTTGCGCGATGCGTGTCACGCCGTCGCTCGTGCTGGCTCCGGTGTCGTCGTCCGTCGCGATGCGCGGCACTCCGGGCGCCGCGATCGCGGCGGCGGGCAGCTCGATGGCGCCCATGTCGCAGCGCCCGCCCACCGTCCGCGCAAACCCCGCGCCGCGCTGGTCGGTGGCCAGCGGTTGTCCGCGATGATCCTGGCATCCGGCGGGATCGGCGGCGTTGCGTACGGGGCTGGTGCTCGCCGGCAGCAGGGTGCGCGTCACGCCGCCGTTGCTGGCGAGCGTCGCGGCGAGTTCGGGATCGACGCCGGCAAGATTGGCAGCGCCGGTGAACGCGCAGCCGCCCGCCACCTCGATAACGCTGTAGTCGATCGTCGTCGTGGTGCCGCTGCCGCTGCAGTCGTCCGGCACGTTCGCGGCGGTGCGCGTGTTGTCCGCAATCACGCTGTTGCGCACGGCGACGCGACTGCCGCTGTCGATGCGCAGTCCCGCGCCGTTGGCCGAACTTCCCGTGCTCATTGCGGCGGCGTTGCCGGCGACGGTCGCGTTGAAGAGCGCGACGTTGCCCGTTCCGGTCAGGTAAAGACCGCCGCCGTGGTAGCCGGTCGTATTGCCCGTCACCGTGCTGTTGACGAGCCGCAGACGCGCCGTCGACTTGATCCCTCCGCCGCCGGCGAAACCGCTGGGCGACTGGTTGCCGGCAATCGTGGAACCCACGATTTCGATCGTGGTGTCGCCGCCCGCCGTGATCGGTCCCAGGGTCATTCCGCCGCCAGTGCTGTTGGCGTAATTGCCGATGAATTCGGAATCGCGCACGGTGCCGCGGCCGATCAGCGCCAGCGCGCCGCCGTTGAGCTGGGAACGGCTCTGGCTAACGCGCACCCGTTCCAGGGCGAGGTAGTCGTTGGTCAGCAGCGCGCTGCTGTTCGTGCTGTAGGCGCGAATGCCACCGCCGTCGCCGAAGAAGGACGGGCCGCCGCCGTTGACGAGGGACAGGTCCGCGATCGTCGCCGTGACCTTGCCGGTGGAGCCGCCGGACACATACGGATCGACGTCGAACACCCGGTCGCGATTCGCCGCGTCGATGATCGTCGCGTCGATGCCGGCGCCGTAAATGCCCATGCCGGCCTTGATGTCGAAGTCACCGCCGGCGTTGGCGTCGTCGCCCGTCGTCCCCAGCGTGATGGCGTAGGTGCCGGCGGGAATCAGCACCGCGCCCGGCGTGGTGTTGGACGACTTGATCGCGGCGCGAAGGCTGCAATCGCCGGGCGTGCAGCCGGCCTGCGCGGGATTCGGATCGTCCGTGCGCGTGACCGCGTAGACGGGCGCGGCGCTGGCGCTGAACACCAGGCTGCCACCCGTAGCGACCGTGCCGTGCGAGGTGATTTCGATCCAGTGGACGGTGTTGGGCGCAAGCCGCAAGCCAGCAATCCGCGACTGCACCTGCAGGACGCCGTCGTCGTTGCAGCCTCCGGTCACCTGCTCGAAGCTGCCGGGCGATCCGCGGTACACCTGGATGACCGTGTCGTAGCCGCTGCCCGCGGTCGACAGGTTGAGATACTCCGTCGCGGCTCCCGTCGCATACCGGTACCAGACCGATGAGCGCCCCTGGCTGTCGCCCGCCCCCACGAAACACACCGACACGGGGTCGGTTGGCTCCGTAGTCGCGGTGGAGGTCGTGTCGCTGTCGGTATACGGCAGATTCGCTATCGGACGGGCGTTTGCCCAGTCGTCGTGCGCCTGCGCCAGGACTGGCGCTGCGCTGAAACAGCCGACTAACGACAGC
Organism: Lysobacterales bacterium; assembly: GCA_038207515.1. Lineage (GTDB taxonomy): Bacteria > Pseudomonadota > Gammaproteobacteria > Xanthomonadales > Rhodanobacteraceae > Tahibacter. The sequence continues at coordinate 41,243 of JBBQZR010000050.1, forward strand.
AGCCACGATGCGCAACGCGCGCTGGGAAACAACGTCATGATCAATCCCCCTGAAGGCGCACCAGTGCGCGGACAATCCGGCGTCCACGCGGCATCCTGCACGCCGTGGCACGGAACCCGCAGACTGCGCGGGACGTCCGTGTCCGGACTTGACGAAATGCTCATCGCGCTCTGACGGCTCGCTAGAATGCGTATCCGTCAGCCGCGCGGCGGCGCGCCGTCAGCAGCGCCCACCGGATAGCCCATGTCCCCTCACTACCGATTCGCCGGTTTCGAGCTCCGCGCACCCTCTCGCGAGCTGTTCCTGGACGGCATGCCCGCCGCGATCGAACCCAAAGTCTTCGATGTCCTGAATTACCTGGTCGAGCACCGGGACCGCGCAGTGGGGCGGGATGAACTGATCGCCGCGGTCTGGGGGCGTGTCGACGTCGCCGACGCGACGCTGCAGCAGGCGATTTCGCGATTGCGGCGCGTGCTGCGCGAGACGAACGAGGCGCCTTTCGTGCGTACCGTGCCCCGGCACGGTTACCAATGGGTCGCCGCGACCGAACGCGTGACGGATGCGGCGCCAGTGCCGCCGATTCCGCGTGTCGCCTCCGCGCCTGAGCCGACCGGCGCCGCGCCGGAACAACAGTCCCCGGTGCCGCCAAGCCGGAGCTGGCGCTTCTGGTTGCGCGTGGGGTTCGCCGGCGCGCTGGCACTAGGGCTCACCGCGTCGGTTCGCCTGATGCAGCGAACCGACGCCACCAGCGAACGGACCCAGACGCCGGCCGGGCCCACCGCGGCAACCCGCGCTCCGGCTTCCGCTATCCCTGCCGCCGCGCCGGCGACGCAGCCCTCATGCGCGCACCGTGCGCCGCGCGACTGCCTGCATGAGCTTGACGCCGCGCTGTCGGACACCACGCTGCGACCCGAGGCGCGCGCGCAGCTTCTGCTGCAACGCGCCGCGCAGCACCTGCGTGTTCCGGATCCGTCCGCAGCCGCGGCCGACGTCGACGCGGCTGCGGAGATGCCGGACCTCGCGCGCCTTCCCGGCCTGGACGCACGCACGCTGTATCTGCGCCATCGCATCGCGCTGGCCCGCGGCAAGCCCGAAGAGGCCATGGCCTTCGGCCAGCGCGCACTCGCCCTCTACCGCGGCCAGGGCAACAGCGACGACCACGCGGAACTGCTGCACAGCCTCGGTACCGCGGCCGGTCGCCAGGGCGCGCTGGAACGGGCATTGGCCTGGCTCGATGCCGCCCAGCACATGTATACCGCGACCCGCAACGACGAGGGGGCGTCCCGCGTGCTCGCGACCACTGCCTACACGCTGAGCCAGCTGGGACGATTTGCCGATTCACTCGCGACCGCCCGGCTGGCCCAGGCGCGCGCGCCGGCGGACTCCTCCGTCGACGTCCGGCGTGAGGCGATGATCGCGCTGGCGTGGGCCTCCATCCAGAACGGTCGGCTCGGCGATGCGCGCGAAGCGGTGCACAACGCGCTCGCCCTGCCCGCCACGGCGGACAATCCGCAACAGGCCGTGTCGCTGCGCAGCCTGCTGGGCTTCATCGACGCAGCTGGCGGCCGTTTCCGCGAAGCGCTGGTCGCGTGGGATGACGCGCTCGCCCACACGGCCGAGGGCTCACGCAGCGCTGCCGTCGCCGGACTACGCCTGGCCATCGTCTACGCCGCGCTCAACGTCGGCGACCGCGAACGCGCGCGTTCACAGTTCCACGAACTCCAGCAGATGGCCGCTGCCGCGGCGGAGTTTCGCCAGCCGGCCGTGCATGCGGCCGCCTTGCTGGCAGCCGCCGAGGGCGACGACGTGCGGGCAGCGCAATTTTTTGCCGAGGCATGGGCCGCCGCCCGGGATAGCGGCAGCCTCAACCAGCAGATGCTGGCCGACTACGCCGACGTGCTCCTGCGTCGCGGCGAGCTCGATACCCTCGAGACGCTGCTGGGAGAACCGTCGCTGCCGGTCAGCGAAGGCCATCTCTATCAGCTCGTGCAGGCGCGCTATCTCGCGCATCGCGGCCGGCGCGACGACGCGCAGGCCGCGTTCGACCGGGCCCGCACCCTGGCGGGCGAGCGCTATTCGCGCTGGCTCGACATCACGCGACGCGAAGTGACAGGCACGGACACCCTGCAGTAGCGCCTGCCCGGCTTCGAGGATCCGCCGCGGCGCGCTCGCGCTACACTCGCGGCACGATTGTCGGAGACAAGTCATGCAGTCGATCCAGAACGTCTCGCGCTTTGCGCTCGCCTTCGTGCCTCTCGCATTGCTGCCGCTCAGCGCCGCAGCCATCGACGCCGGATATCCCGCGACACTGGCCGCCGCGTTTCCCATCCTGTTTCTTTTCGTACTGGTGCCGCTGGCCGACGCGTTGCTCGGCAGCGATCGCAGCAACGTGCCCGAAGCGGAAGCACCGGCGCTGGAGGGCGTGGTCGGCTTTCGGCTGCTGACCTGGCTGATGGTGCCGGCCTGGTTGGCACACCTGGCATGGGCGATCGGATTTGCCGCGACGGTTCCGCTTTCCGCCGCGGCGCACTCGTTGTGGATCGTGTCGCTCGGAATCGTCGGCGGCGTGACGGCGATCAATACCGCGCACGAACTGATCCACAAGACCGGCCGCTTCGAGCCCCTGCTCGGCGGACTGCTGCTGGCCAGCGTCGTCTACGCCGGGTTCAAGGTGGAACATGTGCGCGGGCATCACGTACACGTATCCACGCCGCTGGACACGTCCTCTGCCCGCCTCGGCCAGTCGCTCTATCACTTTCTGCCGCGCGCACTGTGGGGCAACGCGTACCGCGCATGGTCCCTGGAAGCCCAGCGCCTGCAGGCGCGCGGGCTGCCGGTCGTGCACTGGCGTAACGAACTGGTGCTCTGGTACGGACTCAGTGTCCTGTTTGCCGTCGGCTTCGGTGCGACGCTCGGATGGCAGGCCGCGGCGACTTTCCTGATCCAGGGAATCGTTGCCGGCGTGACGCTGGAGATCATCAACTACGTCGAGCACTACGGTCTGGAACGCGAGCGTCTGCCGGACGGCCGCTTCGAACGCGTTACGCATCATCATTCCTGGAACGCGGCGCAACGGCTGACGAACTGCATGCTGTTTCACCTCCAGCGCCATGCCGACCATCACGCTCATCCGCGCCGTCGCTTCCAGGCATTGCGGCATCACGAAGACAGTCCGCAACTGCCCGCAGGCTACGCCGGCATGTTCGTGCTGGCCCTGGTCCCGCCGCTGTGGCGGCGCGTCGTCGATCCGCGTGTGCGGCAGTGGCGCAGCCACTGGGGCCCATGAGAGACGGCCAGTCCGCAGTAAGCTTCGCCATGCGCCTGGTCACAACGGCCGGTTAACCCGTCATCGCGCCGCGCCACAACTGCGCGACGGCATGCGGAAGCTCGGTACGAAACCGCCAGCGGACGAGATTGAGCTTTTCGCGCTCGAGCAGTGCCCGGACCGCGACAGGATAGTCCAGCGCCTGCCACAGTCCGACCGTCAGCGACCAGGTCGCCAGCAGCAGCCTTTCCGCATCGCGCTGCGAAAGCGCCGGCACGCGCTCGCGCGTCAAGCGCGCCAGCGCGATGACATGAGCCGACAGTGCCTGCTTGAATGCGACGTACGCTTCGGTCGGCAGGTTCTTCTCGAACACGGCATTGGTCAGCGCGGCCAAGGGCAGCAGCAGGCCATGGTGACCGACCGCCCGCGCGAAGCCGACCGCGAACCGGCGCGGCACCTCGTCCGCCACCGCAGGCATCGCGGCCACGACGCGGGCCAGACGCGCGAAAAACACGGCGAACTCTTGCGCCAGCAACTCGGTGTACAGGTGTTCCTTTGTAGAAAAAAACCCATATAGACTGCCCTTGGCAACGCCCGCCCCAACGGCGATCTGCTCGACGGAGGGAAGCTCCAGCGTCTCTGCGAACAGGGCTCGAGCGGTGTCGACCCAATGCTGACGGCGTCTTTCGATGTCCTGCGGACCGTGGCGCGGCCGTGCCATACGTATCACTCATGGATCCGGGGCCGGTATCGTCGCCCAGCCACCGGCCCAAGGAAACCCATGTGATGCGATCAGCCCTCGATGTGGCGAACGCGAGAATGGGCAGGCGGAGCGAAAACCACGCCCGGTGCGACCAGAACGAGCCAGTCACCGCCCGTTCGCGGGTGAAAGGCCATCAGTTGCGCATCAACCGGTTCGCGACCTTACGTTGCGCCCATCGCGGCAACCAGCGATTGGTCCACACGGTAAACGCGTTGATCCATCCGGGCACGACCAGTGCGCGCGCAGCGAACAGCGCGTGCAACGACCTTGTCACGACATCCGGCGCCGTCATCATCACCCAGCGCTGGTAGAAGGTCGGTTTCTGTCCGGATACCGCGAGAAACTCGGTCGCCGTGACGCCGGGCGCGGTGACGGTGACGACCACACCGGCTTCGCGCAGTTCTTCGTGAAGCGCCTCGCCCAACAGCAGCACGAATGCCTTCGTCGCGCTGTACGCGGCATACGTCGGCGTTGCCTGGAATGCGCCGATCGAAGCAACCAGCAGGATGTGGCCGCTACGCCGCGCACGCATCTGCCGCGCCATGACATAGGTCAATTCGGCGAGCGCGGTCATGTTGAGCCGCAGCATCGCCTCTGTCTCCGGCCATGCCCGGTCCAGCATCGGTCCGAACAGACCGTATCCCGCGTTATTTACAAGTACATCAATCTCAATGCGCGCATCGTCCAGAGCACGCGCGAGCTGTTCCACCGCGCCCGCGCCGGCGAGATCGACCACCATCACGTGCGTACGAATGCCCGCCGTCTGCTCCAGCTCGTGGGCGAGGCGCTCGAGTTCGGCCCGCCGACGGGCAACGAGCACCACGTTGTATTCCCGGCGCGCCAGCTGACGTGCGAATTCGGTGCCCAGGCCGCTCGACGCGCCTGTTATCAATGCCCAACGTTGTCGACGCGGTTCCATGAATGATCTCGCAAGGGAAGCGCGGCGATATTATTTGACCGCCAGTCATTAAACAACCACAACAAAGTACCAGGCAATGTCCGGCGGCGCGTTCGGTCGGTGACCGCGCACGCGTGAATCGGGCACACGCACGACCGCGTGTTTGCGAAACACGCGTACCTGACCGCAATGCCGGATCGGATGCACGGCACGAGACGGCCGTGCCGACGCAGGATTCACACCCCTCTCACGGCTCGAAGCCGTCGCGGAACAGCCCGTCGCCGCGCCAGGGCAGCAGCGCCGCCATGGCACTTTGTCCGTTGCTGGCGGCAGCACCCCATGCGGGAATGTTTCCCGTCGGGAGATCGGCCGGGCGTGCCGCGGCGGCGGCCACCAGGACCGGCGTGCACACGGCATCCACCGCGCTGCACGCGGCATGCGTGCCAGCGGCCACGAGGCGATCGCCGACGAGAGCGATACCGTCGACGCGAATGTTGTCGCCGCCCGCGCCGGTCGCCGTATCCCAGCGGCCCGTCAGCAGGCTGCTGTAGATCACCGTCGACAGGTCGCTCGCATAGACCCGCACGAACGAGTTCCAGCTGCCGACCAGGCTCGCTCCGGCACCGACCGGCGGCGGCATCGTCTGCCACGCCGCGCGTGTCGTGATGCTGCGTCGACCTTTGCAGGTGACGGCAACGCTGCCGTCGGCACCGATATCCAGATCGTTGCAGTTGCGCGTGGTGTTGAGATTCGGCCATCCGCTGTTGGGATCCGGCCAGTCGCTGAGCAGCGGATCGGTCAGCAAGGCGCCGTAGTTGTTGCTGCCTTCGACGAATTCGCCGACATACGTTGCGGCCTGCAGTTCGTTGCGCGCCAGGGCGAACTTGCCGAGCCAGGACAGATGAATGTTGCCGTTGGTACCCGTGAACTGATTCTGGAATCCACGCGCGCCGGGGCGCGCGGCGATGGCGTTGCCGCGCCAGAGATTCTCGGTATTGTTGCCGTGGCTGCGCGCCAGCACGACGAGTTCGTCATGCGCATAGTCGATGGCGATGGCGTCGACGTATTGGTCGGGCGACGAGTTGGCCGAGGTCTCCCGATACAGTCGGTTCCACCACAGCAACTGCCCGTCGGCCGCCATTGCAACGACCGCCGGCTCGTAGTCCGGTTCGCCACCCGGCAGGCGCGTTTGCGTGCTGTAGCCGAAATAGACATTGCCATTGCGCCGGTCGATGGCGACGCCGCCGAGTCGTTGCGTGGGCTGATTGATCCGGTAGCCGGTATAGCCGGGGACGCCCGGGCAGGCTCCGCCCGCGCTCAGCAGGCAGGGACCGCTGAAGTAATAGTCGTC
>JBBQZR010000051.1:0-46726 GCA_038207515.1 Lysobacterales bacterium
GTTAACGGCGGTGATAACGGGCCGGGGACTGGTGCCACGCCGTGGCCTGGTCCGGAAATGTGGCCTCGCGGCCGCCGCGGCGGCGCGGCGCCGGACGGATTGGCCGGCGCCGCGCGTCGGCGTGCGGAACCGGATCAGTCCGCCGCAGGCTGACGTGTCGCGTCGGCCGCGTCGATGATCCAGCGCGGCCATTCCGGCCAGAAAAACCAGGCGCTCGGGGTCAGCCGGATCGCGCGGTCGAGGATGTCGGCGAGTGTTTGCAGCGTCGCCGGATCGGACGGATCCAGCGGCTCGCCGATGACGAAGCGGCGCACGCCCGCGCCGAGATCGAATTCCATCCAGTACGGCACGACGGGCACGCCGGCGGCGACCGCCAGGCCCAGCGTGCCGTCAGGAAAGCAGGCGTCCTGGTCGAGCAGGCGCACCGGCTTCTGTCCGCGCGGGGCCATGCGCGGCGGCATGTCGAGCACGCTGACCACGGCGGCGCCTTCGTCGAGCGCGCGCGCGAGCTTGCCCTTGGCGCCGGGCCGGAACACGACCGGCCGGCCGCTGAGGCGCTCGACGTCCCCGCCGCGCAGGCGGCCGTACCAGTAGCGCAGCGGCAGTCCCGGATAGTCGGCGCGATCCCAGCGTGCGGAGACGAGGCTCGCGTCGAAGCCGGCCTGGGCCAGCGTCTTGAACACCCAGTGGCCGTGGCCGTGGTGGAAGCCGGCGGCGATGAAATGCGAATCGCGCGGCCAGGCACCGACCTGCTGCACATGCCAGGGCAGGCGGCCGCGGCGCCGGCGCAGCAGCGACAGATAGAGGTCGGCCGTATCCCACAGGCAATTGAGGCGCACGTTCGCGGCGAATTCCGTCGCGTCGGCGATCGGCAGGTAGTTCGGTGCCGAAGCCGCGGCGGCCAGGGCCGGTTCGTCGAAGGCGCTGCGCGAATGGCGGCTCAGCCAGCGCAGCCAGCGATAGGCCAGCCTCCATGGCAGCACCGCCGCCAGTGCCGGCGCGAGAAAGAATTGCCAGGCATCAGGCAGCTGGGAGCGGAGCTTGGCAATCACGGGCGGCACGGAAGGAGGGCGAAAGCCGAATGCTACACTCGCCGGCCCCGCGCGCACCGTTCGCGCCTGGTCTGCGTCGAATCACATGTCCGAAATCCTGCATAGCCCCGGCGTGCTGGCGCTGGAGCTTTCCGCCGGCACCACGCCGTCGGCGTATACGCTGAGCCGCGATCAGGCCGATGCGCTGGCCCGGCTGATTGCCGACGATCTCGCCCGATTGCTGCCGCCGACGCCGCATCAGCCCGGCGCTGAGCAGGCCGACCTGCTCGTGCTCGGCGCGCTCTACGATCACGCTCAGCTGCTGCGACCAGGCTGGCCGGTGCTGGCCGAATTCGCCGAACTCGCGCAGCACAGCCGCGCGCTGCAGGGCGGCAGCGGCGGCCGCATCGTCGCGTTCGGCAGCCATGGCGGCGTCATGCCCGGCGAGCACCTGCAGCCGGAGACGCAGCTGGTCCCCGGCGCGCTGCTGCTGTTGCCCTGGACCTTCTGCGCGGAGGAGACCCTGGCCAACGATCTGGGCGCGCGCATGGAAAGCGTCTTCATGGCCAAGGGCGAGGCCGGGACGCCGACCGCGGACTTCCTCATGCGTACGCTCGGCCTGCGCCTGGAGCACGCGCGCTACCTCACCCGCCACGATCTGTGCGCACTGACGTGCTCACAATTGGAACATGCGGGATTTTCCGCGTTGTGGCAGATGCTGGAATTCGCGCTGCTGTACCCGCAGCGCGACGGTGAAGCGCTGACGTCGCGTGGCCGCAGGCTCGAGTTCCGCGGCGGCGAGGTGCATTGCGCCCTGCCCGCCTATGCCGACTGGGTCGCGGAATTCGGTCGCGGCGACGATGCGGCGGAACACACGATCGGCTACGCCGGCTGGCTGTTCGAGCTGCGCCAGTACGCTGGCCTGTTCGCCGCGCATCAGGTTCCCCTGCGTTTCGATGGCAATGCCAACGATGCCTCGCTGCCGGTTCAGCGGCTCGCGGACATCGACCCGGCCTTGCCGGCGCCGACGCTGTATGCGCATGAAGCGCGCGGGCTCGGTGTCGTCGTGATTACGGTGGCGCAAGCCATCGCGCCGGGTGCCGTACGCATACTTGCCCACGCCTGGCCGCTGGATCAGGCCGCGCTCGACCGCGGCGTCGCGCAACTCGCGGCGCGCTTCGGCGCCTCGCCGCAGCTGCAGCGGCTCGGCCGCATCGTGTTCGATGCCGCCGGCGCGGAACTGGCGATCGCTGACGCTGCGCCGGTGGTTCACTGAACCTCGAGGAATTTCCGGACAGGTCCTCGCATTGCTGCGATTGCTCCGGAATCAAGAGCAATATGTCGACGCCTGCAGCGCAACGCTCTCACTCAGACGCGCTGTCACGGATACACGGATGTGCACCTGCATGGTGATGTTTGTCACGCCAAATGCATTGGATGCGTGCATTGACCCGCACCCGGCTGGGAAACAGGATGGCTACTCATTCCCGAGTGGAATCCAGGCAAGAGGAGCGTAGTTTCATGGCGATGGAGAAGGGCTTTTCATCTGCGACGACCATTGCAGGCGCACAGCGCGATATGCGCAGGGCTTACGCAAGCGGCTCGCCGGGAATTTTTGTCTCGGCTCTCGCATGGCTCGTGGCCGGATGTGTGGCATGGTCGATGTCGCCGCAGAAAGGCGTGATTGCATTGTTCATCGGCGGCATGTGCATTCATCCCGTCAGCGTGCTGCTGGTTAAACTGCTCGGTCGATCCGGCAATCATGGCGCGGGAAATCCGCTGGGCATTCTGGCGATGGAGACAACGGTCTGGCTGATCCTGTGCATGCCCGTTACCTATGTCGTATCGCTGTATCGCATCGAGTGGTTCTTCCCCGCCATGCTTCTGATGATTGGCGGACGGTACTGCATCTTTGGCACCCTGTACGGTGACCGCAGGTACTGGGCGTGCGCCGCTGCACTCATTGGCGCAGCCTGGATGCTGGTGAGCCTGCGTGCTTCACCCACGCTGGCCGCCCTGAGCGGTTCTGCCATTGAGGCAGTTTTTGCGGTGATAATTTTTGCGCAAGCTCGGCGCGATCAATAGAAGCAATCCGGCGCAATGCTTGGGATCGCGCGCACCGTGCGCAGTTGTTGCACCGATGCACGCCGAAGCGGCGGCATCGAAAAACAAAAAGCGCGGACTCCGCGCTTTTTGTCCTCAACTGATTGGCGCATCCCTGCACCGCGGCGCGTCGTGCGCATCCCGCACGCCAGGCCGGTTTCCTATCTCGTATCTATCGCATCCTTGCCGCACGTCCGTGTGCGTTGCTGCTCCTGCCGAAGATCAGCGCGTCAGGTTATAGGCCCAGCCGCGCGTCCAGTCGTCGTTGGCGTCGCGGAAAGCGCCGATGTAGCCGACCGGCGTGAACCACACGCTGCTGGCCGACAGGCCGCCGTCGAGCAGCGGCGAACCGGCCTTCGGCAGGAAGCCCTGCAGCAGCGGATCGCCGGTCACGTTGCCGGCCTGCGCGGTGTAGAACGCCTGCGCGGTCCACGGTGCATCGGCCGCCTGGTCGAAGTTCGGCGTGCACTGGATCAGGTTGTGATCCATGGTCAGGTTGCCGGTGAGCGCGGCCGGCGTGCCCGCCGCGGTGAAGGTCGGGCCGTTGGTCAGGAACAGGCAGCCCTTCTTGAAGCCGGTGAACAGCGAGTTCTTGATGCGGCCGCCGGTGCCTTCCTTGAAGTTCAAGCCGTAGCCGCCCTGGCCGTTGCCGATGAAGGTCAGGTTCGACACGGTCGGTGCAGCGCGCGGCAGGGCGTCCTGGTTCGCGTTCTGGTTCGACGCTTCGATGCCGTTGTCTTCACCCAGGCCCGTGCCGTGCTGCAGCAGCACGTACTGGATGTTGCCGTTGTAGCCCTCGTCCCAGTCCAGGCCGTCGTCGCCGGCTTCGGTGATGATCGCGTGCTTGACGTTGACGTTGCCGCCGAAGAACTCGATGCCGTCGTCCTTGCCGCGGTAGGCCTGCACATGGTCGATCACGGTGCCGTCGCCGACCGACTGGAAGGTGAAGGAATTCACTTCACGACCCGTCTGGAAGATGTAGCCGGCGTAGCGCGACTGCACGTACTGGATCACGCCCGAGCTTTCGCGCGGCTTGTCGCCGCCGTAGCGCAGGGTCGGATCGAATTCGCTGCGGCAATCGAACGGCGTGGCGAGACACTTGTTGTTCGGCGCATTGCCGGAGACGACGATGCCGCCCCAGTCGCCGGGCTTCGGTGCCGTGGTGCCGACGCCGTCGGCCGGGCTGGTGAAGATGATCGGCGCGTAGGGCGTGCCCTGGGCGTAGATCTGCGAACCCGGCTCGACGTAGAGATAGTCGGCGGCCTGGCCCGAACCCGTGATCAGCGTGCCCGGTTCGATGTTGAGCTTGACCTTGGCGCTGTTGTCCGTGCCGACCTTGACCAGGCCTTTGAGCACCCAGGTCGTTTCGTTGGTCAGTGTCAGGTTCTGCGCGATCGTGCCGGTGATCTGGCAGGTGCGGTCGGCGACCAGCGTGGTGCCGGTCGGGCAGGCGGTGAACTTGCGCTTCTGCACGCACTGTTCGTTGACCGCGGCGACGCCGAGCGTACCGACGTAGTCGGCGCTGGCGGTCAGGGTCTGGGTCGACGTCGGCAGACCCGTGGCGGCATTCGGCTTGACCGTGATCTTCAGTTCGCCGCAGCTCAGCAGTTCCACATCGAGCGTGCCATTGGCGACCGGCACGACGGGCGTCGGCCAGGTGTCGCCGAAGCGGCCGCCGGTCGGCATCGCCATCGGCACGCCGGTCTTCTTGAACTCGAATTCCTTGATTTCGAAATTGCTCGTGATCCAGGCCTGCTTGCCGGTCTCGTCATAGGCGGCGCCGTAGAGATACAGGATGCCGCTGCCGTCCTTGCGCGGAATGAAATCGACCACCCAGCCGCGGCCGCCATGCGTGGCGTCGGAATACAGGCCGTCGGTCGCTTCGGAAAAACGGATCGCGGCGTTGGCGGCCGGCGCGGCGAGCACCGCGGCGGCCAGGGCAAGCGCAAGCGCACTCAGCTTGGGAATCGTGAATCGCATTGTTTCAACCCTCTGTCTGCACGGAACGAAGGCGCCGAACGGCGCGGTAGCCGGGGAAAAGTAGCCTGCGGCCGTGACGGTCTCTGTGCGGTCTGATGACGCTTTGAAGGCAGCCGCGGCCGCACGGGCGTAGGCGAGCTTGCGATACGGAAAAAGCGGCTTTCGCCGCTTTTTCCACTACTTGCCGCCTGCTCCGCACTCAGCGCGGCTTCCACTCCAGGCTCACCATCAGCGCGCGGCCCTTGCGGTACTCGCGCGTGGTTTCCGGGCCTTGCGTATAGCGCACGGCCGGATCGAGCAGGTTGCGCAGGCGCAGCTTGAACGACCAGTCGTCGCCGAGATTGCGGCGGTACTGGAAATCGAGCTGGCGGAAGGCTTCCTCGTAGATGTCCGGCTGGCCGGCTACGCCGACCGCGGCGATGCGGCGGCCGGAGACGTTGTAGAGCAGGGTCGCTTCGCGGCTGCCGTCGCCGGCCTGGTGGCCGATCTGCAGGTTGGCCACGTAGGGCGACTGGCCTTGCATCGGCCGGTTGAGGTTGGTCTGGAAGCTCGCATCCAGCGGATCGAGCTGGATCGAGGATTTGATGCGCGCGTAGTTGAAGCCGACGGTCCAGTTGGCCCAGTCGCCGTGGACATGGCGGAATCCCGGCCAGTCGGCGACGAACTCCAGCCCCTTGCTGACGTCGAGTTCGATGCCGTAGTTGCGCGCGGACTGCGCATTGTCGAGGCTCAGCAGCACGCCCGAACCGGGCAGCCGCGTCTTCTCGATCGGGCTGTCGAATTCCTTGAGGAACGCGCCGACCGAGAAGCTCTCCACCGGCGAAAAATAGTATTCCCAGCGCAGGTCGTAGTTGCGGATGCCGGCCGTGATCAGGTCCGGGTTGCCGACGACCTGCACGTCGAGCAGCGGGTCGAGGTACGGCGCCGGCGACAGTTCGCGGAAGTCGGGCCGGGACAGGGTTTTCGAGTAGCTTGCGCGCAGTTGCGCGTCTTCGCTGTAGGCCCAGGTGAAGGCCGCGGCCGGCAACGTGGCGTTCGCGTTCTCGCCGGCGACCACGGGCGGCGCTTCCGGATTGGACAGCGAGAACGTCGTCACCGCCTGGTCGTTCTTCTCGCGCCGCGCGCCGAGCGCAATACGGTACTTTTGTGCGATGTTTGCATCAATGCCGAGGAAGAACGCGGTCAGGTCCTGGCGCGCCGCGTAGTTGTCGGTCGGCAAGGTGGACTCGGTCAGGACGAAGCCCTCTTCGCCGATGTTTTCCGGGCTCAGCACCTGATCGACCGGCAGCGCGAGGATGGCCGGATCGCGCGCGCGCGGACCTGAGGCGCTGAACGAGAAGCTGCGCAGGTTCGCGTCGCGCTCGCGCTCCAGGCGTTCGCCGCCGAAGGAGACGTCGAGCGTGGCCGCGGAGAAATCGAACGGCAGCTTGCCCTTGATGTTGAGGTCGCGCTGGTAGTCGTCGAGTTCGGCCCAGGTCATCTGGTTGGAGTCGGAACGCGGCGAGAACGACAGTGCACCGTCGCTGTCGCGGTCGTAGCGATATTTGCGCGTATCCGGTTCGTCGCGCGTCGCGCGCGCCCAGGTGTATTGCCAGTCCAGCGACAGGTCGTGCGCGGCGGGAAACACATGGTTGCCGCCGAGCTGCTGGGCGAACAGCTGGTTCTCGGTCCAGCGCAGCTCGGTGAAACGGGCCTCTTGTTCGTCCTGGATGCCTTCGGAAAGCTTGACCCGGTCTTCGCTCTGTCGCAGCAGCACGCTGGTCGCGTTGAAGCGGTGCTGCGGATTGATCTCGTAGCCGAGATTGAGAAAAGCGGAAAAATCGATATTGCGGCGCGTGTCGTCGATCGCCAGCTCGTCGGCGGGCTCCAGTCCGGCCGACGAGGCCTGGAAGGTGCGCCGCACTTCCTCGTTGCGGTCCCAGGCCTGGTTGTAGCGCACTGCCGCGGTGAAGCCGAACTTCGACGTCTCGCCGATGTTCCAGCGATTGCCGATCGCGGCGGACAAGCCCATGTCCGGCCCCAGCGTCTCGCGGTTCACGCCGTAGCCGCTCGCGGCCACGTCCTCACCGTAGCGTTCCAGTTCCGCCGCGGTCGCGCCGTTCGGATTCAGCGGTGTCTGCGGCCGCAGCACCTGGCCGCCGGCCGTGGCGGCGGCCAGCGAAGCGGGCAGCTCGCGCGTGCCGTCGTCGTGGCCGGTCCAGTCGTGGCCGCCGCCCTCATACGAGTAGCCGTCGTCGAAAGTCGTGCCGTCGTGGTAGCCCAGCGTGCCGCTGACGCGGACGAAGAACTTCGACGGAATATCGCGCGTGCGCAGCAGTACCGCGCCGCCGCCGAACTCGCCGGGCATGTCGGGCGTGTAGCCCTTCTGCACGACCACGCCGTCGAGCAGATCGGTCGGGAACAGGTCCAGCGGCACGACGCGGCGGGTGGGATCGGGGCTCGGGATCGGAGCGCCGTTGAGCGCGACGCTGGAATAGCGTTCGCCGAGTCCGCGGACATAGACGAAGCGGCCGTCGACCAGGGTCAGGCCAGTGACGCGCTTGAGTGTGGTCGCTACATCCGAGTCGCCGGTGCGCGCGATCTGCTCGGCACCGAGCGTTTCGGCGACGACCGGAGAGGCGCGCTTTTCGTCGAGATACAGCGCTTCGCCGCCGCGCTGGTAGCTGCCGCGTACGTTGACGCCGCCGAGCGTCTGCGTGCTGCCGGCCGCTGGCGAGACGCCGGCAGCAGGGCTGATGCCGACGTCGGGCGAGACGGCTTCATTGGCGCCGGCCTGGCCATTACCGGTCAGATCCGCTGCGGCAGCTGGCGCGCCGAGCGCGAGTGTGGTTTCGACCGTGGCGCCGTTACGCACGGCCAGGCCGTCCTGGATCAGCAGATCGAACCCGTCGGCCTGCACGGTCAGCCCGAATTCGCCAGCCGGCAACGTGGCCTGGAAGCGGCCGTCCGCATCGCTGACCACATCCAGCGACACACTCTGCACGGCGGCAGACATGCCTTGCGCGGTGACGCGCGCGCCGGCGATCGGCTGCCGAGACTGGGCGTTCACGATCTGGCCGCGGAGCAGGCCCTGCGACTGCGCGGCCGCGGCGGGGGCCGGCGGTGCCGCAAAGACCGGGTGAGCGAGGCCGGCGGCCAGGAAGACGGACAACAAGGTGCGGCGCAAAGGCAAGCGTGGGGACGACATCGAGTATTCCAGGCGAGGGCGCCGGCCATGCGGCCCTCGCCGGCGCTGTCGCGAGGCGGGCTGCGCCAGTGACTGCCGGGTTCAGGCCCCCGTGACGCGGCGCGGTCCGAAGGGCGGTGATACGCGACGCAGCCTAGGCAGTGCGGATTGCGCTTGCGTGACCGTCAGGCTTCAGCGGGAAGTCAGCTCGGAAGCCGCTTGCAGCCGACGTCAAGCCCCCGGCGCAAGGTTATACACAGCGCTGAACAGGCTTGACGGCAGAGCCTGGTAAAACCGTGAACCCCATCGAGGATGTTTTACAAATTGCTGTTTTAATTGAAGTTTCAAAAAAAAAGCGTCGCGATTTTCGCGTGACTAAAGCGCAGCAATGGAAGCCGCAGTACGGATTGCTCACAAACTTATCCACAAGCCGGTCAACAGCGCCGAGTTCCGGAATCCGCTCAAGCGCTTGCTGCCTGCTCTTGCCGCAGACGCGAGATAGCGCAGCCAACTGGCCGTCCTTTAACGATTTGTTGCAACGCATCAGGGAGCAAATCCGCGTCCGGCTTGGGCCACAGGCGCGGGCCGACTACAATCGGCTCCTTTTCCCGCTCCGGCTTCCCTGTGAAAGACTTCCTCCGCGACCAGCTGCTGCAGGCGCTGGCAGCGCTGCAACGCAATGGCAGTGTGCCTGCCGACATTCCCACCGCCTTCGTCATCGAACGCACGCGCAGCAAGGACCATGGCGATTTCGCCGCGAATGCCGCCCTGCTCATGTCCAAGGCCGCCGGCAGGTCGCCGCGTGATCTGGCGCAGGCGCTCGTCGCGGCCCTGCCCGACTCCTCCCAGATCGCAAAAGTGGACATTGCAGGTCCGGGATTTATCAATTTCTTCCTGAGTCCGGTCGCTTACCGCGCCGAAGTGCGCAACATCCTCGCGCTGGGTCCGGCCTACGGCCGCACCAACGGCGGCGAAGGCAGGAAGGCCCAGATCGAATTCGTCTCCGCCAACCCGACCGGCCCGCTGCATGTCGGCCATGGCCGCGGCGCGGCGGTCGGCGACTGCCTCGCGCGGTTGCTGCAGGCGACCGGCTGGGACGTGACGCGCGAGTTCTACTACAACGATGCCGGCCAGCAGATCGCCAACCTGGCGCTGTCCACGCAGGCGCGGGCACGCGGAATCGGCCCCGACGACGCGGGCTGGCCCGCCGACGGTTATCGCGGCGACTACATCGCCGACGTGGCGCAGGCCTACATGGCCGGGGAAACCGTGCACGCGGACGGCCAGGACGTGACCGGCGCGAAGGATCCGGACGATCTCGACGCGCTACGCCGCTTTGCCGTGGCGGCGCTGCGCCGCGAACAGGATCTGGACCTGCGCGCGTTCGGCGTGGAGTTCGACGTCTATTACCTCGAGTCCTCGCTGTATACCGAGGGCAAGGTCGAGGAGACGGTGCAGCAATTCATCGCCGCGGGCCATTCCTATGAGCAGGATGGCGCGCTGTGGCTGCGCACGACCGAGTTTGGCGACGACAAGGACCGCGTCATGCGCAAGGCGCAGGGCGGATATACCTATTTCCTGCCCGACATCGCCTACCACGTCACCAAGTGGCAGCGCGGCTTCGGCCGCGTCATCAACGAACAGGGCGCGGATCACCATTCGACCGTGATGCGCGTGCGCGCCGGACTGCAGGCGCTCGATATCGGCATCCCCAAGGGCTGGCCGGAATACGTGCTGCACCAGATGGTGACGGTGATGCGCGATGGCGCGGAAGTGAAATTGTCCAAGCGCGCCGGCAGCTACGTGACGCTGCGCGATCTCATCGACGAAGTCGGCCGTGACGCGACCCGCTGGTTCCTCGCCGCGCGCAAGGCCGATTCGCAGCTGACCTTCGACATCGACCTCGCGCGCACGCGCAACCGCGAGAACCCGGTCTATTACGTGCAGTACACCCATGCGCGCATCTGCCGTGTGCGGGAAAAATTTGCCGAGCAGGGCTGGACCTGGAACCGCGACAATGGCCTGGCTGCATTGGAACGGCTGGATACGGCTTACGACCAGGACATGATGGTCGCGATCGCGCGTTTTCCCGAAATCGTCGAGATCGCGGCGAAGAACCTCGAGCCGCATCTGGTCGCGACCTACCTGACCGAGCTGGCCGCGGCGTTCCACACCTGGTACGACAACAGTCACATCCTGGTCGAGGACGCCGACCTGCGCGACGCGCGCTTCGCCCTGGCGGAAGCGGCACGCAGCGTGGTCGCGAACGGACTGGATCTGCTGGGCGTCAGCGCGCCGGAAAGCATGTGAGCAAGGAATAGATGATGGCAGGCAAGCGCAAACAGGCAACCCGCAACGGCACGGCGACCCCGGCCTGGCCGGCCTGGGTATGGCTGGCGCTCGGCGTGTTGCTGGGCCTGGGCTTTGCGACCCTGATGCTGCTGCAGGGGTGGGCGCCGACCTTGCGCAAGCCGAATTCGCCGCAGCCCAATCCGCAGGCCACCGCGCCCAAGGCCAGCGAAACCGCGGTCGCCGATGAGGCGAAAAAGGCGAGCGCGAAGAAGAACTACGAGTTCTATTCGGTATTGCCCGAAATGGAAGTCGTGATTCCGGACACGGAACTCAGTGCCAAGGCCCGCGCCGAGCAGCAGCGCCAGCAGGCCGCGGCGCAGAACCCGGCCGCCGCCGGCACGCCGCCGCCGGAACCCGCGGTTGCCGCGACCGGCGCGCGCTACGTGCTGCAGGCCGGCTCCTATCCCGATCCCAAGGCGGCCGAGGAACTCAAGGCCAAGCTCGCCCTGTCGGGCTTCGTCGCGCGCGTGCAGTCGGTCAACGTGAACGGCAAGACCTGGCACCGCGTGCGCGTCGGCCCGTACAGCAGCGCGAGCGACGTCGAGACGGCCAAGGCCGGCCTGTCCGAAGCCGGCATCAACGCGATCGCCCTGAAGGACGTCGGCGAGTAATCGAATTCAGCGCAAAGGAGTGAGCAGTGAGAGAGAGCAATGGCGCTGTCTCTTACTCCTTACCTCGAGGTTAGTGAGGGCCGGGTCGCTCTTGTCCTCAGCCCCAGATCTCCACAACCCTGGCCAACGCTAAGCGTTGGCCGCCCCCTTAACTTAAGGGGGCTCCAAAATCGAAAGCGGCGGCCGGGCAGTCGCGAGTTTTTTCCCCTAACAAATCCCGCCGTAACTAAACAAGTCAAGAGCCCAAGCCTTCCCCTTCAAGGGGGCGAAGGACGATGGCCCAGAACCGAAGGTTCTCATCTTCCTGAACGCCCAACGGGCCGGAGGGTTTGGTGGGGATGGTGCTGCTTAGCAGTCGCCGACTGACGTGTTTACCACTTATAGCGGACGGTGTAGGTGATCTTGGCTTCGCCGTCGGCGGGGATGTCGAGGGGGAAGTCGATGGTGTTGGCGTCGCGTTTGACGAAGTCGCGGTTTTTCGCGGTGACGGTCCAGCCGGTCCAGCGGTAGAGGTATTCGCGGGCGATGACGCGGGCGGCGGTTTTCTTGCGGTTGCGCACGGTGACTTCGAAGCTCTCGTCGATGGTCTTGGCGGTGGTGTCGACGGTGAAGCTGACCTGCTTGCGCTCGCCGACCACGTCGAAGGCGGTGCCGAGCTTGATGCGCAGGGTTTCGTTGCGCGGGGTGTGCTTGATGACGTCCTCGCCGATGAATTCGAGGGTGCCGTCGACGGATGCCTGGTTCACGCGTACGCGGCCGGCCGGCAGCGGCATGCCGAGCTTGTTCGCTTCCTTGTTGTCGAATTCGAGGAAGGCGCCGACGCTGCCTTCGTTGGTCGCGCCGTAGCCCTGGTCCTGGATCGGCGCCGACCAATAGGCCCAGGGCTGCGGCGAGGCCGTGAACACGAGCTGCTTGGTGCAGCCGGCCTTGCTTGCGGTCGGGAACAGTTCGAGCTGCTTGGTCGAGTTGTCGGGCAGGTCGCTGCGCCGGCCCAATGTGTACAAGTGGTATTCGAACAATGAGGATTCCTGGAATCCTTCATCCATCATCGGGGCTGCGGCGGCCATGGTCTTCACCTGCATGCGCATCGCCGGCTGCGGTGGCGCCGGTGCGCGATTGACCTCGCCGGCGACGAGCTTGAGCTGCGCCTGCGGGTAGCTCGCGCCCGACTGGTTGACGATGGTGACCCAGGCCGACAGGTCCATGTCGCAGCCGCCGTCGTTCTCGCGCAGCGTGATGTTGTAGTCCGACCACCAGGTCATGCCCTGGGTCTGGTAGCTCACGCGCGTGTCGTGCGTGCCGGCCTGCTTGGCGTTGACGAGCCAGACCAGCGTGGGCCGTGTGATCAGGCCGCCCGGAAGGCTCGGGAACAGCACGTTGCTGTAGCTGTTGATGCTCACGACTTCGCCGCTGTCGCGTTGCAGGATAAGCGTGCCGGCGGCGGCCGAGAGCAGTACGCCGCTGAGGCGTTCGAGCGTGTCGCCGCGCTGCTGTTCGACGGTGATGGTGGCGCCGACGTAGCGTTCGAGCAGCTTGTCGCGGTTGACGAGGTCGAACTGGTAGTTCTGTTCGACCACGCGCGTGCCGGCGGGGTCAGTCAGTGATTCGAACGCGACCGTGGTCGGGTCGATGCGCGTGGCGACGTCGGTGAAGCGAAGCACGCCGCTGCCGGCCTGCAAGGTCATCTTGCGTCCGTCGCGGACCAGCGCGTAGCCGGGCAGCGCATTGCCAAAATTGGCGAGGCTTTCGGTGCTGACCTGGCCGGGCTGGGCCGAGCTGTAGACCGTCAGGGAATAGTCGGGCGTATCGGCGGCGAGGGCGGCGGTAGTCATTGCGGCGGCGATTCCTGTGGCGAGCAACGTACGCATGGCGACTCCGGGGTGGTGAGAGAGGCGTCGAACGGCAGCTTGGACTGCGTGGGGTTAGGTGCGAGTAGAGACGTCACCGCATGAACGGCGGCGCAGCGGCCACGGCGCACGTATCGCGGCATCAGGATTTGACCGGCTGCCTCATTCGTCTTCCTTGACCCCAAGACCGTCGTCCCCGAGCAGGCCCTGGCTCTGCTCGCTGCTCAGCGATTCCACGCTGCGCAGCTTGCGCTCGATCGCACGTGAGCGCACGCCGGCGGCGTCGATGCTGTTGCGCACGCTGTCGAGCTGGTTGCGCGTCTTCTCCAGCACCATGCCGAACTTGCCGAACTCGGTCTTGACCGCGCTGAGCAGCAGCCAGACTTCGCTGGAGCGCTTCTCGATCGCGAGTGTGCGGAAGCCCATCTGCAGGCTGTTGAGCGTCGCGCTCAACGTGGTCGGTCCGGTCACGACGACGCGCAGGTCGCGCTGCAGCGCCTCGAACAGTCCGGGCCTGCGTATGACCTCGGCGAACAGCCCTTCGGTCGGCAGGAACATGATCGCGAATTCCGTCGTCGCCGGTACGGAAATATATTTGTCGCGAATGCTGCGCGCGGCTTCGCGCACGCGGCGCTCCAGCGCGTTGCCGGCTACGGTGGCAGCATCTGCGTCGGCGCGCTCCTGTGCATCGAGCAGGCGCTCGTAGTCCTCGCGCGGGAACTTCGCGTCGATCGGCAGCCAGACCGGCGTATCGGCGCTGCTGCCGGGCAGGCGTATCGCGTATTCGACACGTTCCGTGGAGCCCGGCACCGTGGCCACGTTGCGCGCGTACTGGTCGGTGGTCAGCAACTGCTCCAGCAGCGCGGCGAGCTGCACTTCGCCGAGCATGCCGCGGGTCTTGACGTTGCTGAGCACGCGCTTGAGATCGCCGACACCCTGGGCCAGCCCCTGCATCTCGCCGAGGCCGCGATGCACCTGTTCCAGGCGCTCCGACACCAGCTTGAACGATTCGCCGAGGCGGGTTTCGAGTGTCGCGTGCAGTTTTTCGTCGACCGTGACGCGCATGGCCTCGAGCTGTTTGGCGTTATCGGCCTGCAGCTCCTTGAGCCGTGTTTCCAGCGTGCTGCGCACTTCGGCCAGGCGCTGCTGGCTGTGTTCGCCCTGTTCCTGCAGGCCCAGGCGCAGCAGGTCGCCGAAGCGGCTCAATGCCTGCGCGCCTTCCTCGCGCGCCTTGCGCGCATCGTCCTGCAAGGTCAGGCGCAGCGCGTCCAGGCGCTGCTCGTTGCGCTGGCCGGTCTGTTCCAGGCGCAGGCCGAAATCCTCGATACGCTGATGCTGCAGTTGCGCCAGTTGCGCGAACTGGCCCTGCACGCTGTCGCGCAGCTGGTCCTGGCGCACCGATTGCTCGCCGCGGCCGGCGCGCTGTTCGTCGCGCAAGGTGCGCTCGAGGCGTTCGTTGTCGTCGCGCAGGTCGCTCAGCGCCTGGCGCAGCGGCGCCAGCGTATCGGTGCGGCCATGCCGCAGGATCAGCAGCTGCAGGATGAGCAGCAGCAGCAGCGCCAGCACCGCGACGAGAACCAGGATTTCGAGCAGCGACATGGGGCGGCAGGCAGACGGAAACGACGCTCAGTGTAGCGGCTGGCATCGCTGCGCAGCGTGCAAAAAAAACGGCGGCGGTTCTTGCGAACCGCCGCCATCCCCATGCACCGTCTTGCTTTACCCCAGACCTGGCACTGCAGGTCACTACGACCGCCGCTCACGGCGACCCCACGCCGTCCGGCTTACCGGATCATGAAGCGGCATAAGCCGCGCATGACCTTCGGCACTCCCTGTTGCCGAACGTAGTAAAAACGTTAAGCCGCGTCAACGTGCAGTGCAGCGAAACGCGACCCGACGGGAATCGAGGCGAGCGCGACTGGATCGACCGAAGCTCGCCGAGCAGCCGCGTCATCGCGACGCGTCGCGCGCGGCGACGCACGATTGTCGGCGCCACGCGCATGGGGCGGCAGTCACCTGACGGCCCCGTGGCTGTTGTCAGGCCGGCCTCAGCCGGCCGGCTGCAGCACGGAGATATCGGCGACCTGCAGAAACTGCTGACGCAGCTCGCGCAGCAGCTGCAGCCGGTTGGCGCGCACCGCCGGATCGTCGGCCATGACCATGACGTCCGTGAAGAACGCATCGACCGGGCCGCGCAGCTCGCCGAGTCGATGCAGCAGCGTCACATAGTCGCGCTGCTGCGCAGCCTGTGTGGTGACGAGCTTCGCCGCGACCAGTGCGCCGTAGAGATCGCTTTCTGCGCCAGCACCGAGCAGGTGCGCATCGATTACACCGCGGTCTGCATCGCCGGCCTGACGCAGGATGTTGGCGATGCGCTTGTTCGCGGCGGCCAACGCTTCGGCTTCCGGCAGACGGGCGAAGGCTGCCACGGCACGCACGCGTGCGTCGAAATCGCCGAGATCATCCGGATTCAATGCCCGCACCGCTTCGAAACGGTCGGCGGCGATACCCGCGTCGGTGTAGTAGCCGCGCAGCCGGTCGACGATGAAGTCGAGGATTTCGGCGGCCAGTTCGCGCCGGCGCGCGCCGGCGTCCAGCACCGGTGCCTTGCCGTCCTTGCTCTTGGGCAGCCCCGCGGCGAGCGCGCCGTCGGGCAGTTGCGCGAGCGCTTCGGCCAGCAGCGGCGGCAGTTCCAGCGCGAGACCGCTTTCGATCAGCGTGCGGGCGAGGCCGAGCGCGGCGCGGCGCAGCGCGAACTGGTCCTTGTTGCCGCTGGGCTTGAGACCGACCGCGAATATGCCGCACAGCGTGTCGATGCGTTCGGCGATCGCGAGCACCTGGCCGACCGGTCCGCTCGCAATGCCATCGCCGGCGAAACGCGGCCGATAGAACTCGTCCACGGCCCGCGCGACGTCGGCGGATTCGCCGTTGGCGCTCGCGTAGTAGCGGCCCATGACGCCCTGCAGCTCGGGGAATTCGCCGACCATGCGCGTCATCAGATCGCATTTGGCCAGGGCCGCCGCGCGCGTCGCCTGCGCCGCGTCGATACCGACACGGTTGGCGATGGTGCGGGCCAGCTCGGCGACGCGGATCACCTTGTCCCAGACCGAACCCAGCGCCTGCTGGTAGGTCACGCTCTTGAGCGTTTCGAGCTGGTCGATCAGCGGCGACTTGAGGTCCTCGTCGAAGAAGAACCGCGCATCGGCGAAGCGCGGCCGGATCACGCGCTCGTAGCCCTTGCGGATTTCGCCGGGATCCTTGCTGTCGATGTTCGCCACGCCGATGAAGTGCCGCGTGAGACGGTGGTCAGCGTCGAGCACGGAGACGAATTTCTGGTTGGTCTCCATCGTCATGACCAACGCTTCCTGCGGTACGCGCAGGAAATCCTCCTCGAACGCACAGGCGATCGCGACCGGCCATTCGGTCAGGTTGGCGATTTCGTCGAGCAGATCCTCGCCGAGCTGGGTGCGTCCGCCGGTCTCGGCGGCGGCACGCGCGATTTCGGCGCGGATGCGCTCGCGCCGTTCGGCCGGATCGGCGAGCACGCGTGCGTTGCGCATGCTGGCCAGCCAGCTGTCCGCGTCGGCAATCGACACGGCCTGGTTGTGATGGAAGCGATGGCCGCGCGATTCGCGGCCGCTGACGAGTCCCATCAGCGTTGCGTCGATGACCTGGTCGCCGTGCAGGATCACGAGCCAGTGCGCTGGCCGCACAAACGCATAGTCATGATCGCCCCAGCGCATCGGCTTGGGAATCGGCAAGGCCTTGAGCGCATCGACGATGATGTCCGGCAGCAATGCGGCCAGCGGCTGGCCCGCCTGCTCGCTGCGGAACACGTACCAGGCACCCTTGTCGGTCTCGAGCTTCTGCAGTTGTTCGACCGTCGTGCCGCAGGACGCGGCGAAGCCGGTCAGCGCCTTGCTCGGCTGACCATCGCTGCCGAAGGCGGCAGCGACGGCCGGGCCGCGGCGCTCGATGGTCTGGTCGGGCTGGGCCTGCGCGACGGCCGGCAGCAGCATGGCAAGGCGGCGCGGTGTGCAATACACCGTGGCGGCATCGGCCGGGATCGCGAAGCCGCGTTTGCTGAGTCCGTCCACGATGCCGTTGGCGAAAGCATGGGCGAGTTCGTCGACCGTGCGCGTCGGCAGCTCTTCGGTGCCGATTTCGATCAGCAGCGCCTGCTCAGCCATAGGCCTTCTCCTGGCGGTTCTTCAGTCCGGGAAAGCCGAGCTTCTCGCGCTGCGCGTAATACGCCTCGGCCACGGCGCGGGCCAGGGTGCGTACGCGCAGGATGTAGCGCTGGCGTTCGGTCACGCTGATCGCGCGGCGCGCGTCGAGCAGGTTGAAACTGTGCGAGGCCTTGCACACCTGCTCGTAGGCCGGCAGTGGCAGTTTTGCGTCGATGAGTTTTTTCGCCTCGGACTCGCAGACATCGAACCAGTGCAGCAGCTCGGTCACGTTCGCGTGTTCGAAGTTATATGTGGATTGTTCCACTTCGTTCTGGTGGAACACGTCGCCGTAGGTGACCACGCCGTGTGGCGCGACGGTCCAGACCAGGTCATAAACGTTGTCGACGTTCTGCAGGTACATCGCCAGGCGTTCCAGGCCGTAGGTGATTTCACCCGTGACCGGGCGGCATTCGAGGCCGCCGGCCTGCTGGAAATAGGTGAACTGGGTCACTTCCATGCCGTTGAGCCAGACTTCCCAGCCCAGGCCCCAGGCGCCGAGCGTCGGCGACTCCCAGTTGTCCTCGACGAAGCGCAGGTCGTGTGTCAGCGGGTCGAGTCCGAGCGCGCGCAGCGAGCCGATATACAAGTCCAGAATGTTGTCCGGGTTGGGCTTGAGCACGACCTGGTACTGGTAGTAATGCTGCAGGCGATTCGGGTTTTCGCCGTAGCGGCCGTCGGTAGGCCGGCGCGAAGGCTGCACATACGCGGCGGCCCAGGGCTCGGGGCCGAGCGCCCGAAGGAAGGTGGCCGGATGAAACGTGCCGGCGCCGACTTCGGTGTCGAACGGCTGGATCAATACGCAGCCCTGGTCCGCCCAATAGCGGTTGAGGGTCTGGATCACGTCCTGAAACGTGGGCGTGGGCGTGGACATGGTGTGGCTCACGAAAGGGCTACGGCAAAGCGCGCTAGTATAGCCAGCGCTCTGCCGTCCCACAGGAATCGCCATGGCCACCAACCCGCAGCGTCCCGTCGCGGTCAATGCTCCGGCGCCGGCCGCCGCGAGCGCGCCGGTCAAGTTGGGCCTGCACGGGCGGCTGGAGCTCGATGAAACCCTGATGGCGCTGGTGCAGGATGGCCTGCTCGCAGCTGACGACGCGCGCCGCATCCGCGCCGACTCGCGCAGCACCAAGGACAAGCTGGCCCTGCACCCGCTGGTGCTCGTGGCCAATCTCAAACCCATCGACCAGCGCAATCCCGGCAAGCCGCTGGGCCTGGAACTGCTCACGCAATGGCTGGCGGACAAGTCCGGACTGCCTTATCTGCGTATCGATCCGATGAAGATCGACGTCAAGGCGGTGACCCAGGTCATTTCGCACCAGTACGCGGCGCGCTATCGCATCCTCCCGGTCGCGGTCGCGCCGGAAAAGGTCACGATTGCCTCGGCGGAACCCTTCGACGAGCGCTGGGTCAACGACCTCGGGCACATCCTGCGCCGCGAGATCGTGCGGGTCGTATCGAGCCCGCTCGACGTCAACCGCTATCTGGCCGAGTTCTTCGGTGTGCAGCGCTCGATCCAGCGCGCCAAGGACGCCAAGGGTGACAGCGGCTATGACCCGTCGACGCTGCTGAACTTCGAGCAGTTGCTGGAGCTCGGCAAATCCGGCGACATCGGCGCGGACGACCGCCACGTCGTGCATATCGTCGACTGGCTGCTGCAATACGCTTTCGATCAGCGCGCCTCGGACATTCATCTGGAGCCGCGACGCGATGCGGGCAACATCCGCTTTCGCATCGACGGCAACATGCTCAAGGTGTTCGAGTTCCCGCCGCCGGTAATGACCGCGGTGACCGCGCGCATCAAGATCCTCGGGCGCATGGATCTCGCGGAAAAGCGCCGGCCGCAGGACGGACGCATCAAGACGCGTTCGCCGGGCGGGCGCGAAGTCGAGCTGCGCCTGTCGACGATGCCGACAGCCTTCGGCGAAAAGATCGTCATGCGCATCTTCGACCCGGACATCGTGGTCAAGGAGTTCCGCCAGATCGGGTTTTCCATGGATGAGGAAAACCTCTGGCGCTCGATGGTAGAGCGGCCGCACGGCATCGTGCTCGTGACGGGCCCCACCGGCTCGGGCAAGACGACGACGCTGTATTCGACGCTGAAGCATCTGGCCACGCCGGATCTCAACGTCTGCACGGTGGAAGACCCGATTGAAATGGTCAGCCCCGAGTTCAATCAGATGCAGGTGCAGCCGGCGATCGATCTGGATTTCGCCGCGGGCGTGCGCACGCTGCTGCGCCAGGATCCGGACATCATCATGGTCGGCGAAATCCGCGACCTGGAAACCGCGCAGATGGCCGTGCAGGCGTCGCTGACCGGTCACCTGGTGCTGTCGACGCTGCACACCAATGACGCGCCGACGGCCGTCACGCGACTCCTCGATCTCGGCGTGCCGCATTACCTGATCCAGTCGACCCTGACCGGCGTCGTGGCGCAGCGCCTCGTCCGCACGCTTTGTCCACATTGCAAGACGGCGCTGCCGGTGGAGCCGCGCGCGTGGGACGCACTTACGCATCGCTGGAACCTGGCGTTGCCTGAACGCACGCAGGGACCGGTCGGCTGCCTCGAATGCCGCAATACGGGGTTCCTTGGCCGCACCGGTATCTACGAGATGCTGCGCATCACCTCGAAGCTGCGCCAGCTGATCCAGGCTGATACCGACCTGGTCAAGTTCGGCGAGGCGGCGCTGAGCGATGGCATGCGACCGCTGCGCATATCCGCCGCTGCCCAGGTCGCCCGCGGCGTGACGACCGTGGCTGAGGTCCTGACGGTGTTGCCTCCGGTCGAGTAGCGCCGTGGATCGAGTCCTTATCCTGCAGACGGGTACGACCTTGCCGCAGCTGGCGGCGCGCCGTGGCGACTTCGCCGCGTGGTTCGTCCAGGCCGCGGGCCTGCGGCGCGGCGACGTCGATACCGTGCGCGTGGATCGTGGCGAAGCGCTTCCGCCGGCCGGACGCCTTGCCGCGGTTCTCGTGACCGGTTCGGCGAGCATGGTGACCGAGCGCTCCGACTGGAGCGAACGCACCGCCGCGTGGCTCGCCTCCGCGGTGCGCAGCAACGCCGTGCCGATACTCGGCATCTGCTACGGCCATCAGTTGCTCGCGCATGGCCTGGGCGGCCGGGTGGACTGGAATCCCCTGGGACGGCAGATCGGCACTCAGTCGCTGCAGACGACCGCACAGGCGGCGGCCGATCCGCTGTTGGCCGCAGTGGCTCCCGGGTTCCGCGCGCAGACGACCCATCAGCAATCCGTAGTCGAGGCGCCGTCCGGCGCGCAGGTATTGGCGAGTTCCGCGCTCGACCCGCATCAGGCGCTGCGTTTCGGCGAGCGGGCCTGGGGGCTGCAATTCCATCCGGAGTTCAGCGCGGGAATCATGGCGGGCTATATCGGTGGCCGGCGTGAGCGCCTCATCGGTGAAGGGCTGGATCCGATACGGCTGCTGCGCGAATGCGGCCCGACGCCGCAGGCCCGCGGGCTGCTTCGGCGCTTTGTACGACTGGCGCGGGTTGGCGGCTTCTGAGCCCGGCGTTGCGATTGCAACGAGTAAAAATGTGCGGTATTCGACTTTGGTCGAATATCCCGGCTGAGGGGTATTCCAAACTTGTGTGAAGAGTTACCCGGATTCGCCGGCTTTGCAAAAGCAAACGCCGCGCAGTGCACGGCGTTTGGATGTCTTGCGGATCGGGCCTGATTGGCCACACAACCGAAGAAGGTATTACTTGCGGCCCTTGCCACCCTTGCGCAGGCCGGCCAACGGATCCGGCAGCTTCAGGCCACCGAGATAATCGTTGATGGCTTCGTTGGTCACGTCGTACAGCGGGCGGCCCATCACGGCGGCTGCGGCTTTGAGACTGTCGCGCATGCGCTTGGAAACACGCAGGCTAGCGTCGCGGGTATCTTCGTCAACAGCGGCTGCTGCGGCGGACTTTTTCATGATCTTCACCCTGAGATTAAGAAGTGCTGCTACGTGTACTGCGGGAATAGTATACGTGGCAGGTTCATGAAAATGACGCTACTGCGGGCGCACACTTGTTACGAATTGTAAATAACGCCGCGCGTTGAGCCGAAGCGACGCCAATTTACGCCGGCTGCAACATTGGCTCGTTCAGGCGTCGGGACTTTCGAGGTCCGCGGGACGAGTGGCTACCGTTCGGGCGGCGATGATACCGACCTCGTACAGGAGGCACATGGGTATCGCGAGCATCACCTGCGACACCACGTCCGGCGGCGTGAGTATGGCGGCAACGACGAACGCGCCGACGACGACATAGCCGCGGCTTTCGGTCAGCTGCTTGGGCGTGACCCAGCCGAGCGCGACCAGAATCA
Organism: Lysobacterales bacterium; assembly: GCA_038207515.1. Lineage (GTDB taxonomy): Bacteria > Pseudomonadota > Gammaproteobacteria > Xanthomonadales > Rhodanobacteraceae > Tahibacter. The sequence goes on from JBBQZR010000051.1 coordinate 21,642, forward strand.
CGACGGCGACCGGCACCTCGAAGCACAACCCAAAAGCAAAAAAGATCACGAGTACGAAATCGAGATATTTCCCAATGTCCGTCATCATGGCCACGCCCTGCGGCGTGATCTTGGCGAGAAAGGAAAACACCATCGGCAGCACGAGAAAATACGCGAAGGCGCCGCCGAGGTAGAACAGCACGACGCTGGAGACCAGCAGCGGCATGCCAAGACGTTTCTCGTGCCGGTACAGACCCGGTGCGACGAAGGCCCACAGCTGATACAGCACGAACGGCATGGCGACGACGAGTGCGGTGCAGAACGCGAGCTTGAGCGGTGTGAAGAACGGCGAAGCGACCTCGATCGCGACGAGCTGGCCGCCGGCCGGCAGGTTGCGCAGCAGCGGTTCGGCCAGCCATGCATAAAGTTTGTTGGCGAACGGCAGCAGGCACAGCAATACGGCGCCTATCGCGAGCACGGCTTTCAGCAGACGTGCGCGCAATTCGATCAGATGGGAAAAAAACGAGGTTTCGTCACCCTGTTCCGGGTCAGCTGCGCTCATCGAGCTTCCTGCCGATGTCCTGTGTGCCCTCGCGGACCTGCTCGGTGGTCTCGCGGAACTGTTCCGCCGCGGTGCGCAGATCCTCGCGAGGATCCGCGGCGGCGGCCGTGTCGCGCATGCTGCGCTTGAGTTCTTCGGCGGCCAGCTCGCGCTCGACCTCGGTGCGCACGTTGGCCCAGCTGTTGCGCGCGCGGCGCAGCAGGGCGCCGACGGTGCGCGCGGCGCCGGGCAGGCGCTCCGGTCCAAGCACGATCAGCGCGACGATGCCGATCAGCACGAACTCGCTCAAGCCGATATCGAACATTGCCGCGAATTACTCGGCTTTTTCGCGCTTGGTCTCGCTGGCGACCTTTTCGGCGTCGGGCACCGGGTCAGCCTTGAGCTTCGGCGCTTCCTCGTCGCTTTGCAGGCCTTTCTTGAAATCGCGCATCGCGCTGCCGAGGTCGCCGCCCATGTTGCGCAGCCGCTTGGTGCCGAAGACCAGCACGACGATCAGCAGAACGATCAGCCAGTGCCAAATGCTAAAACTACCCATTGTCCCACTCCTGCAAAGGAACCGCGTCGCCGGGAACGGCAAAGCGCGACAGTTTAGCCGTGCTTTGCAATGGGGTCATGACGCCACGCTCACTCGGCCGATTGCGCAGTGTACTCCTCGAGACGGTCGCGGAAATCGACCACGACTTCCGGCACATTGCCGACGCCGCCTTCGAAGATGCGTCGCGGCGTGACACCGTCGCCGAACATGGCCTGGTTGGAATCGTGATCGATCGCGATGACCGAACCGTCGAGGGCGACGCCGGCGAACAGGCCGCGCGCGCGCGAATACGAGTAGATCTCGGCCTTGAGCTGGGCGTCGGTGGACGCCTGGGCCGAACGGCCTACCGGTCCGGCGGCGGCCGATGCGTCGGCGCCGAGGGTGAACTTGCCGTGCACGATCGAATCCACGCCGCGACGGCTGCGGAACACGAGCACGATGTCGGTCGACTGCACGCCGGCCTGCAAGCCGAGACTGCCGCCGGTCATGGTGATGAAACTGGGGTTGGACCAGGTACCTTCGGGCGTCTTGACGACGATGAGGCCATGGCCGCGGCGGCCGCCGACCACGAGACCGGCCTTTATGACATCGGGAATGACGGCTACGGCGTGCGCTTCGCGCAGCAGGTTGGAGGGGATGCGCCGGTCCGGCGCCTGCATGATTTCGTCGATGACGCGGATGGCTTCACGGGCGCGCTTGGCTTCGGTTTCGCTGGCGAGCGTGCCTGTGGCGGGAAGCAGGCAGCAGACGAACATCAGGACGTGCAGTATCGATCGGCTCACGGGAATCTCGCTGGAGAAAGGGGGCTGGGCCGGGTGTACGCCGAGTCGCGCCCGCGCGACATTCCGGAGTGCGCGTCCGCGCAGCCCGGGCATGGTGTCGTTCAGTGAGGGAATCGCCGCTTAACGCAGGCGGCGTCGACGCAGGCCGAAGCAGGAAACGAGGGCGAGCAGCGCACCAAGCACCGCATAGCCGAACGGCGAGCCGGTCGGAACGGTTTGCGGTGTGACCGTGCCGGTCGGGCAAGGTGCCGGAGGACCGATCGCCAATCCGAACAGCGGTACGCTGCGCAGATCTTCCGGCCCGGTGATGGGACCCAGCAGGGTCATCGCGCCGGTATTCGGATCGAGGCGGGCGAGGTCGCTCCAGTCCGGCGGGAACGTGTTCGCTGCGGGCGGCGGCGGCGGAATGTAGCTGACCGCGGCCCACAGCCTGCCGCTGCTGTCGAAGGACGGCCAGACCGAGCTGATCTTGCTGCTGGCGACGTTGAATGCGCCGATGGCTGTCGCGGTGCCGGTCGCCGTATCGACGCGAAACAATGACGGGTTTTCGTAATCGCCGGTGCCGAACAGTTCTCGGCCGCGCGCGGCCAGGCCGGTGACGCGTGCGCCGGTAGGGCCGACAAATGTGGTGAAGCCCGTCGCGGTATCGACTTTCCAGAGCTTGCGTGTGACGCCGGATGCGAGCCAGGCCGATCCGTCGCAGGTCACGGCATAGGAAAGATCGAGCGCGTCGAGTCGTGCCGGATCGCCCTGCCCGGCTAAACCGAGGCTGCCCACGAGCGTGGGGGCCGAACCGAGGAAGTCGAGACGGAAAAGCGACTTGGTGTTGTCCGACGAAGCCAGCAACGACCCGTTGGGAGCGTAGGCCATGCCTTTGAAGACTATCGTCTGGCCGGCATAGGAACCTGTTTCGCCGACCAGCGTCGCGGTTCGCGTGGCCAGATCCACGCGATAAATCTGGTCATAGGCCGGCGCGAGGGCGAACGGCTCCGCTGTGGCAGCGGTCGCGGCCAACAGAGCAAATAGTGCCGCGGCGGCAGGGCATGCGCGCAGGCTCATTGTTCACCGTTTTTGTTATCGTTTCTGGTAATCGTCGGCCGGGTCGGGCGCTGACACGGCTCAGCCAGTCTAGCAGCTTCCGGCTCGCCCACAAGGCTGGCCGCCGCAGGGCTCCAAACACCTCAGCGACAACGTACGCACTCACTCGGAAAGCCATGTTCGGAACCAGGAAGTACCACGCAGCGCCGCCGGGCGCGGAAACCGGCAGCGGCGGCATCGCCATCGTGCTCGTCAATCTCGGCACGCCGGCGGCGCCCACGACCGCGGCGGTACGCCGCTATCTCGACCAGTTCCTGTCCGACCCGCGCGTGATCGAGCAGCCGCGCTGGTTGTGGTGGCTGATCCTCAAGGGCGTGATCCTGCGTCTGCGGCCGGCCCGCTCGGCGCGCGCCTACGCCAGCATCTGGACCAAGGCCGGGTCGCCGCTGCTCGTGAACAGCCAGGCACTGGCGAAGGCGCTAGGCCGTTCGCTGCAGCGGTCGGCCGGCGATCGCGTGGAGGTTCACCTGGCCATGACCTACGGCGAGCCCGCGCTGCCTGCCGTGCTGCGCAGCCTCGTCGACGCCGGCCTGCGCCGGGTTCTCGTGCTGCCGCTGTATCCGCAGTATTCGGCGACGTCCACCGGCGCGGTGTTCGACGCGTTGGCCGATGCGATCAAGACGCTGCGCTGGCCACCGGAACTGCGCACGATCGGCGATTACCACGACCAGCCGGCCCATATCGAGGCGCTGGCCCGCAGCGTCGAGCGGCACTGGGCGGTGCACGGGCGCGCCGAGCGGCTGCTGCTGTCGTTTCATGGCATTCCGCGGCGCTATGTCGAGGCGGGCGATCCCTACGCGAGGCAATGCAGCGCAACTGCTGCGCGGCTCGCGGCACGCCTGGGGCTCGGCGAGGACGACGTGGTCGTCAGCTTCCAGTCGCGGGTCGGCCGTGAAGAATGGCTCAGGCCGTATACCGACCAGAAACTCGAAGAATTCGCGCAAGCGGGTGTCCGTTCGATCCAGGTACTCTGCCCCGCGTTCGCCGTGGACTGCCTCGAAACGCTGGAGGAGATCGCGGTCGAGAATCGCGAGCGTTTCCTGCATGCGGGCGGGCAGCGCTATGAATACATAGCCGCGCTCAACGATGGCGAGGACCAGGTCGCGGCGTTGTCGGAACTGGTGCTGCGGAATATCCAGGGCTGGCTGCCGGCCGAGTCGCCGACGGTTGCGGGAGTGACGCATGTCGGCGCGTGAGTTCTCGATCGAGTTGCCGCACCTGACCCTCGCCGCCCAGTGCTGGGGCGACGAGACCTTGCCGCCACTGCTGGCCTTGCACGGCTGGCTCGACAATGCCGCCTCGTTCGGCGCGCTCGCGCCGTTGCTGGCCTCGCGCTTCCATGTCGTCGCGATCGACCTGCCCGGCCACGGCCGTTCGGGGCACCGGCCACCGGGTGGCTGGTATCACTACGTCGAATACCTGGCCGACATCCAGGCCGTTGCGCAGGCGTTGGGCTGGCGACGCTACTCGCTGCTCGGCCATTCGCTCGGCGGCGCGACGGCCAGCATCTTCGCCGCGGCGCAGCCCGACGCGGTGGAGACACTGCTGCTGATCGAGTCGCTGGGTCCATTGACGGCCGCGCCGGACGCGGCGCTGGAACAATTGCGACGCGGCATGAGCCAGCGCGCCGGGTTCAGTACCAAGTTGCTGCGGGTTTTCCCCGACATGTCGCTCGCGATACGCGCGCGCGCGCAGGCGAATAATCTCAGCGAGACCGCGGCCACGGCATTGGTCGAGCGCGGCCTGGCGGCGGTGCCGGGCGGCTGGTCCTGGTCCAGCGACGCACGCCTCACGCTGGCGTCGCCGCTGCGCTACACCGAAGCGCAGATCCAGAACATCCTGCGCGGCATTGCGGCGCCGACGTTGGTCGTGCTGGCACAGCCGACGACGCCGTACCTGCCCGAGGCGATGATGCGGGCGCGCGCGGCCTGTGTTGCGGACATCACGATGCAGCACCTGCCGGGCAACCATCACCTGCACCTGGAAAACGCCGCGCAGGTCGCGACGGCGATCCTTGCCTTTTGCGACCGCGTCGCGCGCTCAGGACCAGTTGCCTGATCACGGCGTGGGCGTGCGGGATCGGCTCAGGGGTCGATCAGCCGGGACAGCTCGGCCTTGAGCGCGTGGCCTTTTTCGCGCAGCCAGTCGCGCTGTTCCTTCCAGTCCGGGTAGAAGCTCGCGACGAGGTTCCAGTAGCGCGGCGAGTGGTTGCGGATCTTCAGATGGCACAGCTCGTGGACGACGACGTATTTCAACGCCGCTGGCGGAGCCAGCGCCAGGGCCAGGTCCAGCGTCATGCAGTCGCGTGTGTCGAGGCTGCCCCAGAGGCTCTTGAGCGGTTTCACGCGCACGGCCACGGGCGAAGCCTGCAGTTCGGAGGTGTAGCGGGCGAGCAGGCGCGACACATCGCGGCGAATCTGCGCATCGAGAAAGGATCGCAGCAACGCGCGCGCTGCCGGCAGAGCACGCTTGCCCTGGGAATGCGGCAAGGTCAGCACGAGCTTGTCGGCCTCATGGACGATGCTGGGATAGGCGCCTTCGCGCCAAAGCATCTGCGTAGTCTCACCGCGCAGCGGGATCAGTGTCGGCGAGCCCGGCAGCAGCGGCGGCGGACCGGAGCCATCCAGTTGCAGCTGATCGAGCTTCCGTTCCAGCCAGTCGACGTGCTTGCGCAGGAACGCGAACACCTGAGCCGGGTGGGTTCCCTCGGGATAGGACAGGCGGGCGCCGTGCGAAGTGACCGTCAGGCGCAGCCGGCGCGCCTGCGGATGGGCCTTCTTGAGCACCTTGATCGTCTCCCCGTTCGGGGTGGACAGTTCCAGGTAGTGGTTGTCGTCCGGGGCCATGCCAGTTCCTTACCCAGTCCGCCCGCCGATGCACGATGGACGCGGTTCAACGAGTTTGGTTCAACGAGCTTGGTATAAAACAGACAATCCCTTGCTATCCCAGTCGCGCCGCTGCCGCGCGACCGGGATATTCGCTGGATTCTCGCCGCACCGTGTTTCAGCGATCTGTCGGGCGCGGCAGGCGAAACCATTCGTCGAGCTTGCCAAGCAGGCGTTCGACCTCCAGCGTCATCAGCGCCATGCGCGAGTCGAGCTCGGCGGCGGCCGAATCGGCATTGGTCTCGGTCAGTTCGTCCAGCACCTGGTCGAGGAAGCGCAGCTTGCGGATGACGAGGTCTTCGCCAAGCACGAGGCTGATGCGATCGTCGAAGGTGAGGCCGAGCTGATATACCTGCTTGCCGGTCTTGAGGTGCTCGCGCACCTCGTCGGTTTCAAGGTCCTGGCGACGGCAGCGCACGATCGCGCCGGATTCGGCCGGGTCGCGCAATTCGCACTCGTCCGCCAGGACCAGACCGGCCGGTAGCTTGCCACTAACCACCCAGTCCGTCATCAAGGTGCGCGGCGACTCCTCCGGCGCCATCGGCGTGGCCGGGAACGAGCCCGCGGCCTCGCGCAGTTCCGACAGCACTTCCTCGGCCGACTTGCGGCTGGAGGTGTCGACGACGAGCCAGCCGTTCTTGAGATCCAGATAAGCCAGCAGCCGGTACGGCTTGACGAACGCGCGCGGCAGGAAATCCGTGAGGATGTCGTCCTTCATGCGTTTGCGTTCCTTGGCACCGACGCGACGACCCTGTTCCTCGGTGATTTTCTGCAAGCGTGCCGACAGCTCCTCGTTGACGACCGAGCCCGGCAGCAGCTTGTCCTCACCACCCAGGGCGACCAGCGTATAGAGCCCGACCTTGTGCACGAGCACATCGGCGTTGCGGCCGTGAGGAGAGACAAAGCCTCGCGTGGATTGCTCCAGCGGACCGCAGGGGCGCAGGCGCTTTTCCTCGAGCTGGGTTTCCAGTTCGATCAGCGATTCGGCCATGGCCTCGGAAAAGCGGAACAGAGTCAGATTGCGGAAGAACATGAATCCCCATGGGGCAGGCCTGGGCCCGCCGGTGCGTTGAAGGAAAAGCCAGCGATTCCGCGCGGCCGGCGAAGCTAGCCGGCGACGGTCTCAGTTTCTGCGTCGGCCGGTTCGCCGCGCAGCCAGTCGGGGGCAACCGTACGCGCCGAGCCGCGGCCGCCCAGTGAAGCGAAGTCGAACAGGCTGCGGTCGGCCAGTTGCGAGGGCGACACGTCGCCGATCGCGCGAAACACGTTCTCGACGCGGCCCGGGAACCGGCGCTCCCAGTCGGCCAGCATGGTCTTTATCGCCTTGCGCTGCAGGTTTTCCTGCGAACCGCAGAGGTTGCACGGCATGATCGGAAAGTTCTGCAGCTGCGCGTAGTCGGCGATGTCGTCTTCGCGGCAGTAGGCCAGCGGCCGTATCACCACGTTGCGGCCATCGTCGGAACGCAGCTTGGGCGGCATGGCCTTGAGCTTGGCCTGGTGGAACAGGTTCAGGAACAGCGTCTCGACGATGTCGTCGCGATGGTGGCCGAGCGCGATCTTGGTATAGCCCTGCGCGGCGGCGTGGTCGTACAGCTTGCCGCGGCGCAGGCGCGAACACAGGCTGCACATCGTGCGGCCTTCGGGCACCACGCGCTTGACCACGCTGTAGGTGTCCTGTTCGAGAATGGTGAACGGCATGCCGACCGATTCGAGGTAGCGCGGCAGCGTCTGCGCGTCGTAGCCGGGCTGTTTCTGGTCCAGGTGCACCGCATGCAGTTCGAAGGCGACCGGTGCCCTGGCCTGGAGCTGGCGCAGGAGCTGCAGCAGCGTGTAGGAATCCTTGCCGCCGGACAGACAGACCATGATGCGGTCGCCGTCCTCGATCATCTGGAAATCGACGATGGCCTGGCCGACCTGGCGACGCAGCCGCCTGGCCAGCTTGACCGCGTTGAATTCCTGCTGGCGTACGGCGACGATGCTCATGGACGACGGGCCGAAAGAAGGCCGTCATTGTAGCAGCGGCGACCCGGCCTCCCGGCCGCGCGGCGCGTTCCTATGCCACCCTACGAGCCGCCGCTCAAGCCGGCTACACTCGGGCGACTCCCTGATACCCGTACCGATGCAGCACCTGGACCCCGCCGAAATCACGCGTCAGCTGATCGAACTGCGTATCGAACATCGCGACCTCGATGTCGCGATCGGGCGTCTTTCGGTCGACAGCGCCAGCGACGAACTGCAGCTCAAGCGCTTCAAGAAACGCAAGCTGCGTCTCAAGGACATGATCGCCTACCTGGAAAGCCAGCTGATTCCCGATCAGCCGGCCTGACCCGCGAGCCGCGGCAGGCCGAAGGCGATCGACGCGAGCGCCACCAGTGCGAGCAGCCAGCCATAGTGCACCTGGCCGACGAGTTCCAGCGGCGAGGCCTTCGCGATCGACGCGGCGAGCAGGATCTGCGCGCCGTATGGCAGCACGCTCTGCGTCACACAGGCAAAGATGTCGAGCAGGCTGGCGCTGCGTGCCGGGCTCACGCCGTGGCGTTGCGCGATTTCGCGCGCCGTGCTGCCGCTGATCAGCAGCGCGACGGTGTTGTTGGCCGTGAACACGTCGGTCAGCGTCGATACCGCCGCAATGGACAGCTCGCCACTGCGCCGCCCGGCGCTGCCGCCTGCCAGGCTGGCGATACGCGCGGCCAGCCAGACCAGTCCGCCCTGCGCGCGCACGAGAGCGGCAAGACCGCCGATCAGCAGCGACAGGAGCGTGATCTCGAACATGCCCTCGAAGCCGACATACATGTCGTTGCTGAAAGCCGCCGGCGTATAGCCGCTCTTCAATACGAAGCCGAACGCACCGGCCAGCATCAGACCGACACCGAGCACGATCAGTACGTCCACGCGCGCCGATCACCTTCGCCCAGCGCATCGAATCCTGTGGCTTTTGCTGCAGACGCTGCCAGTGCAGCGGCCAGCAGTCCTCGCCCAGCACATCCGCGGCGTTGGCTGCGCAATAGAACTCGGCATCGACCGTGCTCGTGAGACCGGCGTCGATCAGTGCGCGCCACTGCGGCCTGGCCAACAGTGCAGCGGCCGTGGTCGCGCACTGGGCACGAAGCGCGTCGGTCCAGCCATTGCGTGCCCGCGCCGCGGCGTCCAAGTCCGGTCGCGTGAGATAGACGCGGATCGAGGCGAGCCTGTTGAACTGCGCCAGCGACGGCGCTTCCGCGTGTTCCAGCTGCTGCAGAAAACCCCGCGTCGCCACTGCAGCGTATCGATACACCGGCGTGCCGCAGAACAATCCGTCGGTCAGCGCGGTGTGCAACACGGCGCCGGCCGTATCGAGCAGCGCCGCATCGAGCCGGTTCTTCGCGAGCACCCGATGCAGCGGACCATAGCCGGCGATCCAGTCGAACGACTGGCGCCGGCGCTGGCGACTGTCCCAGGCCCAGACAGCGGTGGCGGCGCACCCGATCCAGAATGTCGCGTCCGTGGGCTTCCCTGCGCGTCGGCGCCGCCGCTCAGTCGGCCTCGTCGGCGACGATTTCGGGTGCCTGTGCGCTTGCCTTGGGCTGCGGCGCGAGCTTCAGGATGCCGTGGCGGATTTCGCGGCTGAGGATCACCTTCGCATCCTTGGCCACGATATTGAGCGCCGCGTCGAAATCGAGCTTGCCGGCATCGTCGGTCCAGATCACCTTGCGCTCGCGAAGCTGCTGGATAAAGCCCTTGAACAGCGCCTTGTCGAAGAATTCGGGCGCATTGAGTTCGTGCAGCAGGGTCAATCGCTGCGCTGTCAATGTGCACAAGTTCTCAAGTTCCGCTGAGCTGATCGTGTGCGGGCCGTGCTTCACCAGTACCGCGATCGTGATGTAGTAGCGCTCGAACGCCTGCAGCAGACTGTGCGCGAGCGTGCGCAGCTGGAAGGCGGCATCGCCCTGGCCGGCGCCGCGATTGAGTACGCGGCCCTCGGCATCGGGCGCGAGCACGCCGCGGCGGATGAAGAAATCGACCGTGGTCTGGATGCGTTCGATGAAGCCGGCTTCGTCCCAGGGCAGGAACAGCTCGGACTGGATGAACGGATAGATCAGCTTGGACAGGCGCAGCAGCGAAGCGCGCGCCATGCGTCGGTTGTTGATGAAGCAGCAGGCGATCCAGGCCGAGTCCGCGAACAGGTGCAGCACGTTATTGCGGAAGTAGGACAGCAGCGTGGCCTGCGTGCCGTCGCTGGTCAGCACGTCGCCGAGCGGATGGCGAATGCGGCGTATCCACTGCATTTTCTCGCCATAGGCGACGATTTCCTGCGGCGTCTTCGCAGTCAGCGTGACACGTTCGCCATACGGCAGCTCGGCGAGGATATTTTTGTACAGATCAAGTTGTGCAACGAGATCGGTCTCGGCCATCGCGTGCTTGGGCGTGGCCAGCAGCGCGACCGCGAGAAGATTGATCGGATTGACGTCGGCTGCGCGGTTGATGCTGATCTGGATGCGCTCGGCCAGCGCGTCCACGCTGCGGCCGAACCATTCGGGTTTCTCCTCGCCCGCGGTCGCGCGCCAGTCGGGTACTTCGCGTTGCAGCAGTTCCTCGAGGAAGACGGGCTCGCCGAAATTCACCGCGACTCGGCCGTAGTGCTCGCGCAGTTTGCGCAGCGAGCGCACCAGCGCGAACAGCGATTCCTTCTTCTTGGCCTGCCCCGACAATTCACCGATGTAGCTGTTGCCTTCCATGAGCTTTTCGTAGCCGATATAGACCGGCTGGAACACGACCGGACGACGCGATTCGCGCAGAAACGCGCGCATCGTGATCGCCAGCATGCCGGATTTGGGCTGCAGCAGGCGTCCTGTGCGCGAACGGCCGCCCTCGATGAAATATTCCATCGACACGCCGCGCGCGAACAACTGGCCCACGTATTCGGTGAACACGGCTGAATACAGCGCGTTCGACTTGAAGCTGCGGCGCAGGAAGAACGCGCCGCCACGGCGCAGCAGCGGGCCGACCAGCGGCAGATTGAGATTGACGCCCGCGGCGATGTGCGGCGGCACGATGCCGTTCGTGTAGAGCAGCCAGCTCACGAGTAAATAGTCGATGTGGCTGCGATGGCAGGGCACATAGATGATTTCGTGTCCCGGCGCCACGGCGCGCACGCGATCGAAATGATTCATCGTCACGCCGCCGTAGAGCTTGTTCCAGAAGCTCGTCAGCAGGAACGAGATCGAGCGCACGACCGGATGCGAATAGTCGGCGGCGATCTCGACTGCGTAGTCATGCGCGCGGCTCATGGCCTGCTCGCGCGACAGCGATTCCTTGAGCGCGGTGGCGGCGAGGACTTCCTGCACCGGTTGGGCATTGACGACGGCGTCGACGATGGTGCGCCGGTGCGACAGGTCAGGACCGATCACCGCCGCTCGGATGCGGTGGAAATGCGCGCGCAGCACGCGCGAAATCTTGCGCACGGTGCGCTCGCGCGGCTGGCTCTGCTCTTCCACGAGCACGCTGCGCAGGGACACCGGCGCGGAAAACTGCACATGTGTGTCGCGGCCGTTCAAGATCAATCCGAGCAGGCGGCGGAAGCGGCCGACGACGACCCAGTTTTCCGAGAACAGCACGCTGAACCAGCCCGACTGACGATTGGGCGCGCGGCCGACGAAGATCGATACCGGCACCAGTTGCACGTCCAGATCCGGGAACAGCTCGAGTTGAGCGATCAGCTCGGCCAGCGGCTGCGTCGGCGAGCGCCGACGTGCGCGATTCCAGAACAGGCTGTTGCGCATCGAGGTCGCGAAATAGCTGCGCTTGCGTCGCGTGGAGATGTTCTGCAGCGGGATCAGCGCCGACGGCAGGCCGGCTTCACGGCAAGCCTGCTCCAGGATCAGCGCATCGGAAAGACCGTAGCGCTCGGTGACGTAGCAGACCGGAACGCCGGGCGCGAGCAGGCTGCGCGGGTTGGCCGGGTCGGGCTTGATACGTATCCAGGATTCGAGCAGGCGGCCGAACAGTCGCAGACGCCAGGGAACGCGCGGCGCGTCGTCGCCGCGTTCGGAAATAGTGATGTCATCCATGCGGCGGATTGTAACCGCGCCAAAAACGAACGCCGCCCGGAGGCGGCGTCGTTTGCGTTAGCAGCGCGTTAAATGACCGATAAACCAGCCAATAAACCGGCCGATAAAACCAGGTCCGCTATCAGTTGGTCGCCGGAGCCGGGGCCGGAGCCGGCGCCACTTCCGCAGCGTCCTTCTTCTTCAGGCCTTCCAGCATTTCCTTGCCGTACCAGCGGTCGCCGAGCTTGACCAGATCGCTTTCGGCGCTGAGCGGGGTGTTGAGCAGCGAGTAGCTGATCTTGACCTTGGCCGTCGCGGCGTCCGAGGAAAGCGTTTCGGCCTTGACCGAATCCAGCGTCTGGTCGATCGAGAAGCCGTACAGCGCGAGCACGTCCTTGAGGCCGAGGTAGGCGACGCCGAACTTGCTCATGGCCTGCTCGTAGCTCAGCGCGCGCGCTTCGTCGAGGGTCTTCAGGTTGATCTTGCGTGCGGTGTCGCAGACGATCTTGATGGACTTCTGCGCCAGACCCGGATCCGTGAACTTGGCGGTGCCGACCCAGTTGCCGAGCGCATCGACGGCCTGCGTGGCCTGCAGCTTCTGCGCGTCGTTGAGTTCCTGGTTCTGCTGGATCGAGCTCTGGATGAAGCCCTTGCCCATGGCGACCATCATCGGCATCTGCTGTGCCATCTGGGCGTCCATTTCCTTGAGCTTGGGTTCCAGTTCGGCCCAGAGCTTGGCTTCGGCGTCGGCGGCGGTCAGCTTGGCCATGTTCTCGGCGAACTTGGCCTTGTCTTCGTCGGAGGCCGGCTCCTTGTTCATTTCCTTGGAGTAGTCGGCCTTGGCCTTGGCGTATTCGTCCGGCGGCAGCACGCTCTGCATCAGGCCGTCGATGTTGCCGGTCTTCAGATGGCCGACCGACGCCAGGATGGCGCCATCGGGCGTGGCAGCAGCCTTGGCCGCAACAGCCGGAGGCGGTGCGGCAGGCGGCTCATTCTTGCCGCAGCCGACCAGTGCAAAACCGAGAGCCGCGGCCAGCGCGACGCGAGCGAATTTCGTGGACATGTCTTTCCCCAAGGGTTTGATTGGTCAAACAGCGATGCACTCTAGCCGAGTGCGGTTGCGCATTCCAGCAAACATTGAGGGCGCGCGAGCGCGGAAATCGCGGCCCGCAGACAAGAAAAACCCGGATGTTCTTGCGAACGATCCGGGCAAATCCGGCAGAACCGGAGGGGGAATCGCATTGTCGAGCGCGGTCGGCTATGTGTAATTGTTGCCGCGTCTGGTTCAGGTCTGGAGAGGATCGTACTGGCTGAATCCAGTTAATGCAATACCTTATGTTATATCATTCATCTTACTGATTTTATTGGTCTTCATCACCAATGTATGACAACCGTGGATATCAGGTGTCAGACGCGTCCCGCGCCGACGCTTATACGCCGCCCGCGAGCGTGTCGCTGATGGTCTGCCGGATCGCGAGTGCCGCGGCGCGCGGGTCGGCCGCCTGGCGTATCGGTCGTCCGACCACGATGTAGTCCGCACCGGCCGCGAAGGCCTGGGCCACGTCGAGCGTGCGCTTCTGGTCGTCGCTGTTGCCGACCGGACGGATGCCCGGGCAGACCGTGATCAGCGCATGGTCCACCTCGCGGCGCAGTGCCGGCACTTCGAGCCCGGATGACACGACGCCATCGCAACCGGCCGCCAGCGCCGCCTTCGCGCGCGACAGCACGAGCTGTTCCGCATCGCACTGGAAACCCAGGTCATCGAGGTCGTGCTGGTCGAGGCTCGTCAGCGCGGTGACGGCGAGCAGCCTGACGTCGCCCTTCACCTGCGCCGCCGCGCGCATCATGCCGTCGTTGCCATGGATAGTGCAGAAATATACCGGGTAGCGCGTCAGCCCCTTCACGGCCGAAGCGACCGTCGCCGGCACGTCGAAGAACTTCAGGTCGACGAAGATCTTCTTGCCGCGTTCGGCCAGGTCGGCCAGGACCTGGAAATACTCCCCGCTGGTCAGCAGTTCCATGCCGATCTTGTAGAAGGTGACCGCATCGCCGAGACGTTCGATCCACTCGAGGGCCTCCGTGCGCGTGGGTACATCCAGCGCAAAGATCAGCCGGTCGCGCACATCAATGGGTTTGGTCGCAGGAATCATGTCGGGCTCACTCGGTGCGCAGCGCATCGCGGCGGATCTGGTGCTTTACGGGCGCCTCGGCACCGCGTTGGTTGCCGAGGACGGCGCTGTCCCAGGATCCGTAGGTCGGGTTCGGCAGCATGAACCAGCGTTCGCCGAACCAGGCGTCGTAAGGCTTGGCCGCGTCGGCACGTGCCGTGACGGTGTTGTTGTCGACGTCGATGAAGTCGCCGAGCTGATCGCCGACTAGGGCGAGTACGCGATAACGACGACCGATGAGTTCGCGCCGGCAGCCCTTGTCGCTGCCGCTGGCTTCGCAACCTTCGACGACCGTGCCCAGGCCGAGGAACACGGCTTCCTTGTCAGATACCGGAAAGCCTGCGCTGCGCAGGTTGGCGAGCGTCGCCTCATTGAGGTGCTGGGCGCGATTGGTCAGGTAGAAAACCGTGACACCTTTTGCAGCAGCAGCCTTGGCGAAATCCAGCGCGCCGGGCAGTGGCTGCGCGCGCTGTTCGCGGCACCACAGGTCCCAGCTGAACTCGTCGAATTCCTTGCCGTCGCGGATCAGGCGCGCTTGATAGGGCGAGTTGTCCAGCACGGTCTCGTCGACGTCGACGATCACGGCAGGCTTCAGGCCCTTGGCCGGCTTCTTGCGCTCCCCTTTCGGCAGCGCGTCCCAGTCCTTCTGTTTGAGCGCCGCGGTGAGCTGGCGCGTGGCCTGCGCGTAGATGCCGCGATAGGTCATGTCGTGCTCGACCGTACCCTGTGCCCACAGCGTCGCATTGAGATTGGTTTCCGCATACGTCAGCGGCGGCGGCTTCGGCGCTTCCGGTTCGACCGTAGCGGCGGTGCGCGGCGGATTGGCCGCGCAGGCGGCGAGCAGCAGCAGGGGCAACAGGGCGGTGAAGCGTTTCATCGCGGGGCGGCTCCGGTATGCAGGGACCGCCGATTGTAGCGTGCCGCCGCGCCGCGTCCCGGGCGGCGCAGGTCTTCGCCTGACCTCGCCGTGTGACGCACAGCGCGGTGCGGTCAGTCGGCGAGCAGGCTCGCGAGCCGCGCAAGGTGCGACGCCGCCACGTCCTTCTTCGACTGTGCGTCCTGCTCGGCGTCGCGGCCGTCCCAGTGCAGGTCGTCAGGCGGAATCTCGGTGAGGAAACGGCTCGGGTCGTTCTTGAGGATCTGGCCGAAACGGCGTGAGCGTGCCGCATAGCTCAGGCACAGGCGCTCCTTCGCGCGCGTGATACCCACATACATCAGGCGGCGTTCCTCATCGAGACGGCCTTCTTCGATGCTGCCCTCGTGCGGCAGTTGGCCGTCCTCCACCCCGACGATGAAGACGAAACGGAATTCCAGTCCCTTGGCGCCGTGCAGGGTCATCAGGCGGACGGCGTTGCCGGGATCGTCGCGGTCGGAATGCGTCAGCAGCGCCAGCTGCGCGGCGAGATCACCGGCGCTGCTCGCGCCCTTCTGCATGGCGCGGAACCACTCGGCCAGTTCGGTCAGGTTGTCCAGCCGACGCTGGCGCGCGGCCGGATCCTTGATCTCGGCGACCAGATGCTCGGCGTAGTGCGTGCGCCGGATCAGCTCTTCGACGAGCTCCGCCGCGCTTAGCTGTCGCGACTGCGCGCGCAGCGTGGCGATCAGGTCGGCGAAGCCGGCCAGCGACGAGGCCGAGCGCGGCGCGAGCTGTTTCAGCACGCCATCGCTCTGCGCCGCTTCGAGCAGCGAAGCCTGTCGCTGCTGGGCCATTTCGCCGAGCTTTTCCAGCGTCGTTGCGCCGATGTCGCGTCGTGGAATATTGGCAATACGCAAAAAAGCCGAGTCGTCGTCGGGGTTGGAGATCAGGCGCAGGTAGGCCAGGATGTCCTTGACCTCGCCGCGATCGAGAAACGCGGTGCCGCCGCTGATGTGGTACGGCACGCGCGCCAGGCGCAGCGCCTTTTCCAGCGCGCGCGACTGGTGGTTGCCGCGGTAGAGGATCGCGAACTCGTGCCAGGTGGCCTTGTTTTTCTCGGCCAGGTGGGTGAGGTCGGCAGCGACGCGCTCGGCTTCGTGCTCGCTGTCCTTGCACTCCATCACGCGGATCGGCGGGCCGTCGGGCAGCTCGCTGAACAGCTGTTTCAGATGCTTGTGCGGGTTGTTCGCGATCAGCTTGTTGGCCGCGCGCAGGATGCGCTTGCCGCAGCGGTAGTTCTGTTCGAGCTTGACCACCTTGAGGGCCGGATAGTCGCGCGCGAGATCGTCGAGGTTTTCCGGATTCGCGCCGCGCCAGGCATAGATCGACTGGTCGTCGTCGCCGACCGCGGTGAACGCGCCGCGCGGCCCGCACAGATTGCGGATCAGGCGATACTGGGCCGAATTGGTGTCCTGGTATTCGTCGACGAGCAGGTAGCGGATGCGTTCCTGCCAGGCGTTGCGCGTCTCTTCGTCGCGTTCGAGCAAGGTCAGCGGCAGGCGGATCAGATCGTCGAAATCCACCGCGTTGAACGCGGTAAGACGGCGCTGGTAGCCCTCGTACAACTGCGCGGCTTCGAGCTCGCGCGGACTGCGCGCCGCGGCGATGGCCTGCGCGGGATCCAGGCCGTGGTTCTTGGCCGTCGACACGAGGTTGCGCAGCGCCCAGAGCTGGTCGTTCTTCAGCCCTTTGGGCAGCAGGTCCTTGATGATGGATTCGCCGTCATCCGCATCGAGTATCGAAAAACCGCGCTTGAGGCCGAGCTTGGCATGCTCGATCTGCAGGAACTTCAGTCCCATCGCATGGAAGGTGCAGACGGTCAGCTCGCTCGCCGCGTCGGCGGAAACCAGCTTGCCGACGCGTTCGCGCATTTCGCGCGCGGCCTTGTTGGTGAAGGTGATCGCCGCGATCTTCTTCGCCGCGAGGTTCCGCCGCGACACCAGGTGGGCGATCTTCTGCGTGATGACGCTGGTCTTGCCCGAACCGGCGCCGGCGAGTACGAGCAGCGGGCCATCGCAATAATCGACGGCGGCGCGTTGGGCGGGATTGAGCATGGCGTGGGTTATCGCAGGTCAGGCGGTGCAGCCGCGGTCGCGCGGCGCAAGGCCGCCTATTCTGCCCGTGCCGCCCGCCTGCTCAAAGCCTCGCGTCTGCCCTATCATGCGCACCCGCCCATGTCGACCGGACCATGGCCAAGCTCTATTTCTACTACTCGGCCATGAATGCCGGGAAGACCACGACCCTGCTGCAGAGCGCGCACAACTACCACGAGCGCGGCATGCGCACGCTGATCCTCACGCCGCGGCTGGACGATCGTTACGGTGAAGGTGTGGTTGCCTCGCGCATCGGCCTCAAGGCGAACGGACGCATCTTCGAGCGCGGCGACGATCTGCTGGCGATGACGCGCAGCGATCTCGCCGCGAACGGCGCGCTCAACTGCGTGCTGGTCGACGAGGCCCAGTTCCTGAGCAAGTCGCAGGTCTGGCAACTGACCGAGATCGTCGACGTGCTGAACATTCCGGTGCTGGCCTATGGCCTGCGCACCGATTTTCGCGGTGAACTGTTCGAAGGCAGTCAGTACCTGCTCGCCTGGGCCGACTCATTCACCGAAATCAAGACCATCTGCCATACCGGTCGCAAGGCCACGATGGTCGTGCGCGTCGACGAGCACGGCCGCGCGGTGACCCAGGGACCGCAGGTCGAGATCGGCGGCAACGACCGCTATGTTTCCGTCAGCCGCGCCGAGTTCAAGAAGATCACGAGCGGCGAAGGCCGCATCGAGCTCAAGCAGGCCGAGCTGCCGCTGTAAGCGGCAGCTACTGCGCGGATTCACTGCTTGACGAGCTCCACGCGACGGTTTTTTGCCCGGCCCGCCTCGTCGTCGTTGCTCGCGACCGGCGCGGCGCTGCCCATGCCCTGGGCGAGCAGGCGGTCCGCGGCGATGCCGTAGTTCGCGCTCAACGCGGCGACGACGGCGTCGGCTCGCTTTTTGGACAAATCCAGATTGTAAGCGGCGCCGCCCTGGTTGTCGGTATGGCCGGCGACGACGAGCTTGAGCGCGCCGTCGGCTTTGAGCAGTCCGGCGATCTCGTCGAGCTGCGGCTTGGATTCGGGCTTGAGGTCGGCCTTGTCGAAATCGAAATAGATGCCGTAGACCGCGACCTTGCCGCCGCTGGCGATGGCCTGCGCCATTTCGCTGGCCTTGAGCGTGACCATCTTCTGCTCGCGCGCCTTGGCTTCCAGCGTGACGACGATCGCGACGGTGCGCTCGTTGAGCGCCTTGCAGTACAGGTCGTCCTTGGCGCTGAAGGCAAGCACGGCGACGTGGGTGTCGTTGCCGTTCGCGCTGAACTTCGCGACGCCGTAGCGCAGGTCGGCGAGGTTCATGTCGACCGCGCAGGCCGCGTTGCTGAAGCTCTCTTCGGTGACCGCGCTCTTGGGGAACAGGTAATTGAGCAGTCCCTGCTGGCCGCCGCCGTGGGTGGCACCGGACGTGACGTCGCCGCCGCAGTTCTCCGCCTTGCATTCGTACAGCGACTGGCCGCCCTTGTCCTGGATCAGCTGCTGGTAGTTGCGCAGCACTTCGAGCGAACTGCGCCCCGCGGGCAGCACGTAGACCGTACGCGTGAGCTTGCCTTCGAGGGCCAGCTGCGACGCGCTTTGCATCAGACGGTTGTTCATGCCGTCGCGCTTTTCGTCGTCCGGATTCGGCGTCAGCGCGGCGGTCGGCAGCACGAGTTCGTCGTAGGCCTTGGCCTGCTGCTCGACGATGAATGCACCTTCGTAGCGGCCCAGGCCGGCGGGATCGGTGGTACCTGCCTTGTCGGCGGCGGGAACGGTTGCATCGGCCAGCGCCAGCGAGGCGGACAGGCTCAACAGCAGGGCAGACAACAGTCGCAGGGACATAGGGCACCTCGGTTGGGCGGCCACACCGCGTGGCCTCTCTGTTTCTCTCAACAGCCTACTAACACGCAAGCCGGCGCCGAACCCTGAAATACGCCGACGTGTGCTTACCGTTAACGCTGGCAGCGGGGGCAGTAGAACGTGCTGCGCTGGCCGAGCACCGATACTTTGATCGGCGTCGCGCAGTTCCTGCAAGGCTGGCCCGCGCGACCGTAGACGTACAGTTCCTGCTCGAAATATCCGGGCAGCCCGTCGGGACTGATGAAATCGCGCAGCGTCGTACCGCCGCGGCGGATTGCATAGGCCAGGATGCGCTTCACCGCCGTGGCGAGGTCGCAGTAGCGCGCACGTGATACCTGTCCGGCGGCGCGGGCCGGATGGATGCCGGCGGCAAACAGCGCCTCGGCCGCGTAGATGTTGCCGACGCCGACGACCATCCTCTGGTCCATCAGCAACAGTTTTACCGCGCTCTTGCGGCCACGCGACAGCTGCCAGAGCAGATCGCCGTCGAATGCGTCCGACAGCGGTTCGGGGCCGAGCCCGGCGAGCAGTTCGTGCACCTCGCCGGGGTTCTGCCACAACTGGCAGCCGAAGCGGCGCGGATCGGTGTAGCGCAGCACCTGGCCGGAATCCAGGCGCCAGTCGATATGATCGTGTGTGCCCGGCGGCGTGGCCTCGGGCAGCACGCGCAGCGAACCGGACATGCCCAGGTGCAGCAGCGCGCTGCCGGCCATCGTATGGACGAGCAGGTATTTGGCGCGGCGTTCGATGTCGTCGACGCGCTGGCCCGGCAGGCGTTCGCGCAAGGCTGCGGCGATCGGCCAGCGCAGCTTGGGCTGGCGCACGATCAGATTCTCCACGCGCCGGCCGATCAGGTGCGGCGCGAGGCCGCGGCGGGTGGTTTCGACTTCGGGCAGTTCGGGCATCAGCGCACCGTCGCGGCGGCGCCGACGTTCGTGGCCGGCAACAGATGCTGCATCTGGATTTCGTCGAGCGGATAAAGCAGCGCCGGTTCGCCGCGCAATGCGGCGTAGCGGCCGTCGTCGCGGCGCCACAGCGTATAGCGGACGCGTCTCCCGTCGGCGGCAACGAGCTCCACCGGAATCGTTGCCGCCGCCGGTGCGGCCTGCGCCGCGACGACCTGGCTCGTCGTGACCTGTTGCCAGGCGGCGGCGAGTTCGGGCCGGCTCTGGCCATCGACCACGACATCCGTGATCGTGCCCAGCGGTGCCGCCAGGCGATGGTCGAGTTCCGATTCGGCCGGCGCCAGCAGCCAGGCGCTGAAGCGATCGGGCATCAGCGCGACGATCTGCCGGCTGAGCACATAGCGGTCGCCGCGGATCGCATCGGTAAGGCCGAACGCGATCGGCACGCCGTCGAGTTCGAGCACGGCCTGTGGCGGATCGAGTCCGATACGGGAGAGATCGAATTGCGCGCGCGCATGGCGCGAGCGTGGCGCGGCGCGCGCGATCGCGAGCAGGCGTCCGACCGCATCGGCATGCGCCGGCAGTTCATAGGGTTCCCGCATCCACCAGACGCCGTCGCGGCGCTCGAAATGACGTGCCGGCTCGTCGCCGTTGCGCACGCGCAGTTCCTTGGTCAGCGTGGTGTCGATCGCGGTCAGCGGCAGCTCGATCACGGCCTGCTCGCGGCGTATCACGAGCCAGACCGTCGCCGCCGCCAGCGCGACGATGCCGGCGAGCACGAGGTTCTGGCGCAGCTGCCGGCGCATCGGATCAGCGCCGCCGGCGCCGGCGCCAGGCGATCCCGCCGCCGGCGAGCACGAGCAGCAGCGGCAGCACTATCAGGAGTCCGACGCCGATCACGCTCAGACGCGTCTGCGACAGCTGGATCAGCCGGTCCGGCGCGCCACGGTCGGGCACTTCGATCAGCGCATCGTCGGCCAGCAGCCAGTTGAAGACGCGCTGACCGAGTTCGCGGTTGCCGCCATTGCCGAGGAACTGGTTGGACACGAAATCGCCGTCGCCGATGACGATCGCGCGCTGTTCGCGTCGGTCCGGCCGCGGTGACAGGCGCTGCAAGGCGAAGGCGAGATCGAGCGGGCCGCGCATTTCGTCGGTATCCGCGTCGAAGCGGATCATCGCGGTGGATTCGCCCGCCTTGGGCATCGCGCCGGTTTCGCTCCAGCTCTGCGCACTGCTGCGCAGCAGCGGCTGTACCTGCCAGCGTGGCGCGGTCAACTGCGCGAGCGCGACCGCCTGCGGCAGCAGGGTGGTCTGTTCAAGGCCACGCGTGATCGCGTGATCCGGATACTGGCTCAGCGCGACGAAACTCGGATCGCCCAGGCCCAGGCTCGCACCGCTGCCGTCGACGAGCAGCCCCGGCAGCACCCGCACCGACAAGGCAGCGGCCAGGGCTTCCAGGCCGGCGTTTTCGCCGGGCTCGACCAGCCATAGCAAAGCACCACCGCGTTCGACCCAGTCGACGATCTCGGCCACGACCGGCGCAGCGATAGTGCTGCGCGGATTGGCGATGACGAGCAGGTCGGTGTTGTCCGGGATGCGCGCACCGCTGCCGAGCACCAGGGGCACGCAGCGCACGCCCTGGGCGAGCAGCAGCGCGGTGAACTGGCCGAGGTCGGCGTTGGCGCTGCCGTCGGGCTTGCGTTCGCCGTCGCCGGACAGGAACGCGACCATGCGTTCCTGCGTGCGCGACAGGCGCAGCAGCGCGTTGGAGAATTCCTGTTCGGTGAGCCGTTGCACACGCTCGCTGCGGCCGCGGTAGCGCAGCTCGATCTCGCCGTCGATGCGTACGCCGAGCTCGCGCATCGCGGCCGGATCGGCCGCCGGATCGACGAACCGCAGCGTGATATCCGGCTTGTGCTCGCGGTAGCGCGCGACGAAGGCCGCGATGGACTGGCGCAAGGTGCCGCCGTCGCTCGCGTAGGAAATCACTTCGACGGGTGCATCGAGTCGCTCGATCAGCTGCACGCTCTGGATGGCCAGCGAGGCACCCTGCGCGGCGCTCCAGTCGCTGCGGAAACCAAAGCGCGTACTCAGGAAGCCGACCAGCCCCGCGAGGGCGAGGCACAGCAGCGCGTGAACGAGACGACCCAGTCCGCCGCGCATCAGTCCGCGCTCCGCAGGCTGGCGAGCTGGCGCGCCGTCAGGGCGAGGAACACCGCCGTGACGAGGCCGAACCAGACCAGATCGACGCTCGCCACGATGCCGTCGCTCAGCGGCCCGAAATGCGTCGGCAAGGCGAGCCAGTTGATCAGGCTGTGGCTCACGCCGGCCGCCCTGGCGCCCAGATCGATGGCACAGAGCACGATATTGATCAGCAGCGCGAGCGCGGCCGCCAGTACCGGCTGGGTGGTGACGCTCGACGCGTACAGCGCGACGGCCGCCAGCGCCGCCGCATGCAATGCCAAGGCGAGCAGGTTCGCGCCGAGCCGGCCCAGGTCGAGTTCGGTCGTGCCGAGCAGGCTCAGCGGCATCAGCGCGGTCAGCGCGATCAGCAGGAGCAGCCAGCCCCACAGGCCCAGCCACTTGCCGACGGCGATCGCGCCGTCGCCGACACCTGCGGCGAGCAGCAGACTCAGCGAATACGCGCGTCGCTCGCCGGCAATCGTGCGCGAGCCGAGGATAGGTACCAGCACCAGCAGCACGATCGCGAGCCAGCCGAGCACCGGTGCGGCGACCTGTGCGGTCGCGCCGATCGTGGCCGCATTGCCGGTGCTTTCCTGCAGGCGCAGGAAGGTGTCGAGCCGGCTGAGGAAGATCCAGGCCAATAGCGCGAGGACGCCGGCCATCAGCACCCAGGGCCAGGCCTGCACGCGCAGGCGCCGCCATTCGTGCCCCGCAAGGACCAGGCTCGCGCTCATGCGGCGGTGACCGCCGGATCGGGACGGGTGGGGTCCAGATCGGCCGCGATGCGCAGGAACACCTGCTCCAGCCGCGCGGTTTCGCCGCGGGTCACGGGCGCGAGTTGGCGCAATTGCCCGCGGTGCAGGATCGCGATGCGGTCGCAGCAGGCCTCTGCTTCGGCCAGCAGATGCGTGGACAGGATGACTGCATGGCTGTCGCGCAGGCCGGCAATGAGTTCGCGCATGCGCAGCGACTGCACCGGGTCCAGACCCGACGCGGGTTCGTCGAGCACGACCAGCGCCGGCGCATGCAGCAAGGCCTGCGCAATCCCGACGCGCTGCTGGAAACCCTTGGAGAGCTGGCCGATCAGGCGCCGCCGCACCTCGCCGAGATCGCAGCGTTGGATTTCACGCTGTGTCGCGGCCACGGCCTCGCGCTGCGGCAGGCCATGCAATCGGCCGCAAAACACCAGGAATTCCGTGACACTGAGTTCCGCATGCAGCGGCGCGCGTTCGGGCAGATAGCCGATGCCGCGGCGGCCAAGGCCGGGATGTTCGTAGAGATCCGCGCCGTCGAGCAGCACAGCACCGTCGTGTGGCGCGAGCACGCCGGCGATCATGCGCAGCGTCGTCGATTTGCCGGCTCCATTGACGCCGAGCAGGCCCAGCACCTCGCCGCGCGTGACCTCGAGGCTCAACGCATCGACGGCGACGCGCCCCGCGAGCCGGCGCGTGATGCGGTCGATGCGAAGCACGGGTACGGAGGCGGGGTCGGTCACAGGGGCCGGATTGTGGCCATGCGACGCAAAGGCCACAAGGGCGCCGGCTCGGGAGGAGCCAATTCAGAATGGGTGGAAAAACGAACGTTTGCGCGCCTGGCACTTGGATTGCTTCATATAGTCCCCACAAACGTCGTCGCGTATAGTCTTCGCTCGCCTTCCACTTCGCCGGTTTCTTAACTTATGTTTAACGCCATCACCGAATTTCTGACTGGGGGTCTGACCCAAGCCGGCTGGCCGTGGTTGGTTGGGTATTTCTTTCTCGTCACGCAGCTGACGATCTTCTCGGTCACCCTGTATCTGCATCGCAGCCAGGCTCATCGCGGCGTTGATTTCCATCCGCTGCTCAATCATTTCTTCCGTTTCTGGACCTGGTTCTCCACCGCCATGGTTACCAAGGAATGGGTCGCGATCCATCGCAAGCACCACGCCAAGTGCGAGACCGACGAAGACCCGCACAGCCCGGTCATCTACGGCATCAAGAAAGTGCTCTGGGACGGCGTTGATCTGTATCGGCAGGCACGCAGCAGCAGCGAGACCATGGACAAGTATGGTCTGGGTACGCCGAGCGACTGGATCGAGCGTCGCGTCTATTCGGCGATACCCGAAGTCGGCCCCACCCTGATGCTGTTCCTGAGCTTTGCGCTGTTCGGCCTCTGGGGCGTCGTGATCTGGGCCTGCCAGATGATCTGGATCCCGTTCTGGGCGGCCGGCGTCGTCAACGGTCTCGGCCATTGGTGGGGTTACCGCAATTTCGAAAGCAACGACACCGCGACGAACCTGACCCCATGGGGCTTGATCATCGGCGGTGAAGAGCTGCACAACAATCATCACGCCTTCCCGAGTTCGTCCAAGTTCGCACTGCGCAAGTGGGAACTCGACATCGGCTGGATGGCGATCAAGAGCTTCGAGTTCGTCGGTATGGCGAAGGTGCTGCGCGTAGCGCCGTCGCTGGACGTGCGGCCGAACGTGCATCTGCCGGACGGCGACACGATCAAGGCGCTGCTCGCGCACAAGTTCCAGGTCATGACCGACTACTTCGGCGGCGTCATCCGACCGACGCTGCGCGAGGAAGCGGCGCAGGGCGGCAGCAACCTCAAGGACATGCCGCGCCGTCTGCGCAAGGCTCTTGCCAGCGGCGGCCGCTGGCTCGACAGCGATGCGCGTGAACGCCTGGGGCAGTGGGTCAGCCAGCGTCCGACCATGGCGACCGTCATGGAGTATCGCGGCCGTCTGCACGAGCTCATGGAAAGCCGCAACGGCGAAGCCATGCTCGAAGGCCTCAAGCAGTGGTGTCGCGAGGCCGAGGCCAGCGGTATCCGCGCGCTGCAGGACTTCGCCGCGCGGCTCAAGGGTTACTCCCTGGCCGCGGCGCACTGACAAAGGTGCATTGTCCACAATGCTGAACGACAAGGGCGCCGGTGGCGCCCTTGTCGTTTCCGGCGGGTTGTCGAGTACCGGCTACCGTTCTTCATCGGCCATCGGAGCCAGCGGATCACCGATGTCCGCGCTCGCTGGAGCGCGTCGCTGACGCATCCCGGTCGTTCCCGCCAGCGATTTCCCTCGTCGCGCGGACGGAAAAATCGCGTCAAACTGTGACGGAATTCGCCTATTGCGCGGAATTGC
>JBBQZR010000052.1:0-45147 GCA_038207515.1 Lysobacterales bacterium
TTTTTTTCTTTTTTGTTGTGGTTTCTAATATTACACTCACTTTTTTTTATATAAAAACAAAAACCCCCCCCCCCCGGGGGTTTTTGGGCGGGGGCGGGCCCGCCCGTGGCCGGCCCCCCCCCCGCCTCGACGTTCATCGAGATGCCCACTACGCCGCGGCAGCGGCGGGGTCGGCACGTTCGCGCCGGATGCGCTCGGGATCGAGGACGAGGTCGCCGCGATCGCGCGGCGTACCCTGCCCTAACCAAGTCGTCCAGCCCAGGCGGGTGTCGCTGCCCAGGCGCGCCTGCGGCACGTCGGGGCGGCGCAGCACGAGGCGCACGTCCCAGTCCATTTCGATGCCGATATAACTGCGCACCCAGTCGAGCAGCTGGCGGTGGCTGGTTCCCGGCGGCAGCAGGTCGTCATACGACGACCGCGTCATCGGCCCCAGGCGCACGCGAAAGCGATGCTGGCGGTCCCATACGGCATTGCCGGCGACGAGATCCACGCCGAGCCGGCTGCCGCGATTGGCGCCGAGGCGCGAGCGCTGGTCGCGCGGCAACGGCAGCCAGCGGCCGACGAATTCCTCGATCGCCGCAGGCACGCGGAAGAAGTTCGCAAGGATGCGCGCGAGGCCTTCGGCGTTGCGCGTCTGGCGCACCAGATGGCCGGCGTGGTTGAGACGCGCGTGGTCGGGCACCTCGTCGCGGTTGCGCGTGGCGCCGAGGCCGTAGCTGATCGTGCTCGCGGCGTGGCGCGTGAATTTCTCGTCCTGCGGCCGGTCCAGGCTCACGGTCGACTGCGCATCGGCCCAGGCGCGGTAGAACAGCAGCGTGAGGCGGTGATGGAAGATGTCGGCGAATTCGATCAGCGTGCGGTCGCCGTGGTGGATCGCGCGCTCGTGCACGTATTCGGTCATCACGAGCGGCATCGGGCCGTTCGGACCGAACAGACCGAAGCTGTGGATCACGAGCTTGGGACCGCCCTTGCGCCGCGGCTTTTCCAGCCGCGCGATCGTCGACGGCGCGAAGAACGACGACGGCTCCTGGCCCAGACGCAGCGGTTCCTGCGACGGCCGCTTCGCACGGCCCAGGCGCGGGAACTGCGGATGCAGCGCTTCGATCCGGCGCAGCAACGCGAACAGGTCGTAGGTGTGCGGCTTGTCTTCCAGCGCCTGCCACAGCGCCATCAGCTCGTGCACCTGCTGCTGCGTCGGCGTCGGCGCGCTCATGCGACCGGCCTGCGGCCGAAGCGCGGCGCCCACTGGCCGAGCTGGCCGCGCTGCGCGCTGACCAGGCGCGTTTCGGTAAAGGTATTCAATGCCACATGGCGCGCGAGGAACTGTTCGAGCACGGCGCCGAACAGATACGGGCTCGTGCCGGCGAAATGGCTTTCGTCGATCGTGATGTCGATGCCGACGCCGCGGCCGAAGGTGATCGGCCCCGCGCCGGGCAGGCGTCGCGTGATCGGGCTGAGCTTCGTCTGCAGCACTGCGTTGGCATGGCGCGCGACGGCGGCGTCGCCGAGCACGGTGTAGAGGCTCAGCAGCTCGCGCAGCGCGAGAGCGCCCTGCTCGGGGCTCAAGTCGGTCAGGGTCTGATAGTTGAGGCCGAGATGGCTGATCAGGCGCCAGTTGATCTCGCCTTCGGGCACGGCCGAGACGGGACGCGTCGGCCCCGCCAGTACGCGCACGCCACTGACCGGCACCGAATCTACCGGCACGAGATCGTGCTGTCCGCCGACCGCCATGAGCATGGCGAGATCGCGGTTCGTCACGGTCATGTCGACGCCGAGCTGGCGCAGGCCCGAGCCGTACGGCGCTTCGTGCTGGTTGACCAGCGACAGGAATACTTCCGAGCCGAGGTACGTCGTGCGCGCACCGTGACGCGCGACCGTGCTCGACGCCAGGCGTGGCTCGCGCCGCACGCTGAAATACGTGCCATGGTTGCCGCGGTCGCCGACGAGGCTGGAATAGAACGGCCGGAATTTGGCCTCGATCGCATTGTCGCGGCCGAAGCCTTCGACCTGCTCGATGCTGTAGACCTCGTAGTTCAGCGGATGCGCGCGATCCGGCACGACGTGCAGCTCGTAGCGGCTGTCGCTGACCTGGACGCGGTCCGAACGCATCGTGATGAGGTTCACCGCGGGCGTGCAGAACAGCAGGAAATGCGTGGCGTCGACCACGGTCTCCAGATCGCTGACGTCCTGGTCGAGCAGGATGCTGACCTCGAAACCGTCGAGCGCTTCGATGCCGGCGAGCGCAGCGCGCAGCCCGTCGAGCGCAACGAAGTGATAGCGGCTCGGGAACGCGAAGTATTCGTGCAGCAGCCGATAGCCCTGGAAGCCGCGGCCGTTGTAGGGCAGCAGCGCCTGCGTGTCGTCGAAGCCTTCCGGCTGCACCGCCGTCGCGCCGAGCTGGCGCCATTCGCCGGGCTTCTTGCCGCGCGCGCGCACCGATACGCCGAGCACATGGCCACAGAGCAGTTCGTGCAGGCGCGAGGTGATGTGCGCGCTGCCGGCCAGATGCAGCGAGATGCGGTCCGGCGGCGGGTTCTTGCCGCTGAGCGGCGCCTTGAACTGGAAATTCAGCCGCAGGCTGGACTTGACCGGCAGGTCCTGGCGCAGCCGGTTCACGCGCACGTCGGTGGGCACGCCTTCGAAGCGCGCCGCCGTGATGCGCAAAGGCCACAAGTCCACATCGTGCGCGGTGCGGAATTCGCAACCGGCCTGACCCTCGACGTGGCTCGGCGCACGCAGACGTTCGCCGCGCTCGATGCGGAACGAGTCGCCCTGGTTGCCGGTCATCTCGCCGGGCGTGAACTGCACGATGCACATGGCCGGCGTCGGCGCGAGGTAGTTGGGGTAGATCACCTCGAGCAGGCGCTGCGAGAAGCGCGGGAACTCCGCATCCATCTTGAGCTGGATGCGCGCGGTGAGAAAACTGAAACCTTCGAGCAGGCGCTCGACGTAGGGATCGGCCACCTCGATGTCGCGCATGCCCAGACGCGCAGCGATCTTGGGATTGTTCGCCGCGAACTCCGCGCCGAGTTCGCGCAGGTAATTCAGTTCGCTGTTGAAGTAGCCGACCAGGCGCGGATCCATGGCGCTATCCCAGCAGGTCTTCGAGCAGGATCTGGCCGGTTTCCAGATCCACGCGCGAACGCAGCAGCAGATCGATCGGATACGGTTCGGACCAGAGCTGACCGCGGATCTCCATGGTCAGCTGGTTGTGGGTGCGATAGCCGTCTTCGGCCTGCAGGATTTTCAGCTGCAGCGTGTCCGGCAGCACGCGCGGTTCGAACGTGCGTATCGCGCGCTTGATCGCGGCCTGCACGGCATCGAGATCGTCGTCGACGAGGTGACGGCCCGACAGCGCGAGCACACCGAAATTGACGACGGACGTGCGTACGCCGTCGGCCCCGGCCAGGTCGGTTTCGGACTCGGCGTTGGTGGTGTTGAGCAGCCAGGAGATGTCGCGCAGGACCGACTGGCGATAGTTCGCCTTGGTCATGGTGCGTTCCTGCAGCGCTTCGTTGCGGTTGTCGGGGTGCAGGTCGGTCAGCCGATCCAGCAGCACCGGCAGCAGCCGGGTAGAGCGCGCGCCGTGCTGCGGGTTGGACTTACTCATCGGCGACCGCGTCGTCTTGGCCGTCCGCTGCGCGCTCGAGGCGGCGCACACCCAGGAATGGATGGTCGTCGACATTGCTGACCCAGCTGCGCTGGCCGAGGCCGGCATAGGCCTCCTCGCCTATCGCCTCCCAGGTCGTCAGCGAGGCGAGCGCAAGGCGTTCGTCGGACTGGCCGTAGCTGCGCGGATAACGGCTCGGCACGAGCACGACGTGCTGGCCGCCGTTGCGCAGGGTCAGCTTGCCCGGCAACCAGACGAGATCGCGCAAGTCGGTCGGCGCTTCGAGTTCGAGCAGCTGTATATGGTCGAAGGGCAGCCAGTAATACTGCCCTTTCAGGATGATTTCGCAGATCGGGCCGAGGCGCGAATCCGCATCGGCCAGCCACTCGACCGGTGTTTCGTCGAGCAGGAAAGCGGTCGTGGGCGCGGCGTCGAACGCCTGCTGCATGAGTTCGTCGGCGAGCGCATCGTCCTTGCCGCGACTGGCCAGCGATTGGCTCAGCGTGGCGAACCAGGCTTCGGGTTCGCCGATGGTCTGTGGCGCGATTTCACCGGCAAAGATCTTTTCGCGCTGCAGTTCGCAGCGGATCGCCTCGCGGTACATCTGCGCCATCGGAATGGCGGCCGCGCTCAAGGTGGCCGCGGTCTGCAGCTGCGTGACCGCGCGCGTCCAGTTCCCGGTCAGCAAGCTGAGCTGAGCCAGGTGCACGCGCAGCGGCAAACTCTCCGGCTTGGCGCGGATCGCGGCAACGAGTTCGGCCTGCTGTTCGGCCAGGGACTGGTCACGACGCAGAGTGGCAGACAAGGTGGCATCCATGCGCAACGGTTCCCGCTGGGTGTGCAAAAAACGCCGGTGACGGAGAGCGGCTCGCGCCGATCTCCGCACCGGGAACGGACAAGTCGACGCCGGCAATTCGCTGGCGCCGCGGTGTTGCCTTAGGCCGACTTGTTGAGCTTGACGTCCCAGGCGCCCGTGACGGCGGCACCCATGGAGCCATCGGCATTCTGTTCCTTCACCTCGACCTTGATCTTGGCGTAGGACATGCCGACTTCCTCGATCACGCGCGGGCTGTTGGTCGCACCGACCGGACGCACATGCGTGATGAGCACGTCGTTCAACGTGACCTTCATGTATTCCTGCTGGCCGTCGCCAGACTTGCAGCAGGACAGCTCGACGGTCGGGACCGGCTTGCCGCTTGCGCAGTACTTGAGGAAGTTCGCCGTCGCCTTGTCGACGTAGTGGGTGATGACCAGCTCGCTGAAGTTGGCCTTGCCGACGCCTGCGCCGCCGCCCGTGTGGGTGGAAGAGGACTGGCTTACGGCATAAGCCCAGCTCAGTACGTCGACCCAGCCCGAGTGCTTGGAGTCTTTCGACTCGCCGTCGAACGCCGAGAACTTGGCGAACATGTCCTGCTGCGAATCTTTCGGCGCCGTGTCGACCGAGATTGACGGACCCGCCAAGATGTTGCCCATTCCGAGAGATGCCATACGTTTAGTCCTTTACTTCGATGGATAAAAGGAACCGGTCAGATTTATCAGGGGTTGCCGGTTCAGTCCTGCCGAGCGTCTGCTATACGGCCCCGCTCAGCCTTCATTGCCCGCCAGCTTTGACGGACGGAAGTTTGGAAACCAGGCGCAACGACACGGTCAGCCCTTCGAGCTGATAGTGCGGGCGCAGGAAGAATTTCGAGGTGTAGAAACCGGGATTGCCTTCCACTTCTTCCACCTGGACCTCGGCAGCCGCGAGCGGCTTGGACGCCTTGGTCTCCTGGGACGAATTGGCCGGATCGCCGTCGACGTAGTTCATGATCCAGTCGTTGAGCCAGCGCTGCATGTCGTCGCGTTCCATGAACGAGCCGATCTTGTCGCGCACGATGCACTTGAGATAGTGGGCGAAGCGGCAGCACGCGAACAGGTACGGCAGGCGCGCGGCGAGGTTCGCGTTCGCGGTCGCGTCCGGGTCGTAGTATTCGCTCGGCTTCTGCAGCGACTGCGCGCCGATGAACGCCGCGACGTCGGTGTTCTTGCGATGGATCAGCGGCATGAAGCCGTTCTTCGCGAGTTCCGCCTCGCGCCGGTCCGAGATCGCGATCTCGGTCGGGCACTTCATGTCCACACCGCCGTCGTCGGATGGGAAAGTGTGCGTCGGCAGGCCCTCGACCGCGCCGCCGGATTCCACGCCGCGGATCGACGTGCACCAGCCGTAGTACTTGAACGAGCGGTTGATGTTGACGGCCATTGCGTAGGCCGCGTTGGCCCAGCAATAGGCGCCGTGATTGGAGCCGTCGGTCTCTTCTTCGAAATCGAACTCGTCGATCGGGTTCGTGCGCACGCCGTAGGGCAGGCGCGCGAGGAAGCGCGGCATGGTCAGGCCGAGGTAACGCGAGTCTTCCGAGTTGCGCAGGCTGCGCCAGGCGACGTATTCGGTGTTCTCGAAGATCTTGGTCAGGTCGCGCGGATTGGCGAGTTCCTGCCACGAGCCCATCTGCATCGTCGTCGGCGCTGCGCCGGTGATGAACGGGCAGTGAGACGCGGCGCAGATCTTCGACATTTCCGTCAGCAGTTCCACGTCGGGCGGCGAATGGTCGAAGTGATAGTCGCCGACGATGCAACCGTAGGGGACGCCGCCGAGCTGATCGTATTCGGCTTCATAGATCTTCTTGAAGATCGGACTTTGATCCCAGCCTATGCCCTTGTGCCGGCGCAAGGTGCGATGCAGGTCGCGCTTGGAGATCGGCATGAACTTGATCTTGAGCATCTCGTCGACTTCGGTGTTGTTGACGAGGTAGTGCAGGCCGCGCCAGGCGCTTTCGAGCTGCTGGTATTCGGCATGATGGATGATCGCGTTGATCTGCTCGGACAGCTTGCGATCGATCTCGGCGATGATCGCCTCGATCGCCTTGTACGAGTCGGTGCCGATCGTGACCGTGTTCGACAGGGCCTGTTCGGCCAGCGTGCGGACAGCGGTCTGTACCGCTTCCTTGGCTTCGTCGGTCTTCGGCTTGAATTCCTTCTGCAGCAGCGCCGAGAAGTCGCTGCCTTCCGCGAAGGCAGTCTGTTTTTCCTGTAGAGCCTGGTTCTGCGCCATGACTGGATTCCCCGTGTGCTATGCGCTCAAGCGGCGCTGTTGTCGGTATCGGCGGCCTTGGGTGCCTGCGGCGCGGCCGCGAGCGACTTGAGCAGGGTCGGGTCGTTGAGCACCTTCGCGATGAGTTCTTCCGCGCCGGTCTTGCCGTCCATGTAGGTCAGCAGGTTGTTGAGCTGGGTGCGCGCGTCGAGCAGCTGCGCAAGCGCGTCGACCTTCTTCGCGATGGCGCCCGGGGAGAAGTCGTCCATGCTCTCGAAGGTGATGTCCACGGCCATGTTGCCTTCGCCGGTCAGCGTGTTGGGCACGGTGAACGCGACGCGCGGCTTGATCGCCTTCATGCGGTCGTCGAAGTTGTCGATATCGATTTCGAGGAACTTGCGGTCGGCAACGGAAGGCAGATCCTGGGTTGGCTTGCCGGCGAGGTCGGCCATGACGCCCATGACGAACGGAATCTGGACCTTCTTTTCCGAACCGTAGATTTCGACGTCGTATTCGATCTGCACGCGCGGCGCACGATTGCGGCCGATGAACTTCTGCGCGCTGCTCTTGTTGGTGCGGGTGTACTTGGAACCGGTCATCTGCGCAATCTCCTGGAATTCACCACAGTTATAGCGGGTCAGCGTGCAAAAGCGGGGCAGGCGTCGGAACTGCCTGGGGACGGGCCTGCCGCCTGCGCCAGGATGGCCGGACGGATAGGGATAACAGGGCGGCGTCTCGGCACGTAGGAATGAGCGGCAGCGAGTCTCTGGCAGGCATGGTCATCGCTCAGCTCCGATTCGTACCGGCCAGCAGCTCGGCCTGGGCCAGGCCGTCGGGCGCGAGTTCGCGCAGGATCTGCAGGAAATCCATGCCGATCAGACCGCGCGCGCGCCGGATCAGCAGCGGTGCCGGGTTGGCCGGCTCGGTTTCCTCGAGGAACTTGCACACCGCATCGAGCATCTGCACCGCGTCCTGACGTGTCAGCGCGCGGCGCGGCACGCCGCCTGCGGCGGCACCAGCCGACGACGCCGCGGACGTGTCGTCCGCCTCCGGCATCGCCGTGTCGTCGGTCGACGTAGAGGCATCGCCTCCGGCGGCCCTGCGCTGCAGATGCGGCGGATAGACCTGGTCTATCCAGGCCGTCAGCGATTGCAGGTCCGGCGCCTCGCTCGCGCCCATCTGTTCGCGGCAGAGACGGTCGAGCTCGTGCGTCGTGGCGCGCAGCTCTAGCAGCGCCGCCAGATGCGGATTGCCGCTGCCGATCTCTTCCAGCAGCAGCGGTTCGATCTGGTGGCGCGCGATGGGCGCGCTGCCTGCGACATCGCGACCCGCGGCGACTTTTTCCAGAATTCCCAATTCCAGCGTGCCCATCTGGCGCGTCGGCAGCGCCGTCGCGCGCAGATCGCCGAGCAGGCCACCGGGCGCGATCAGGCTGCTGAGCGCGTTGCCGCGCGGCAGCGGATCGTCCTCGCCGTCGACCGTGATCGCCGGATAAGCCTCGGCCCAATGGCGCAGCGCCAGCTCGAGCGTGAGCTTGAGGCCTTCGGCCGCGCCGATGAGGCCATGCTTGCGCGTCAACGCGCGCGCGATGAAGACGGTGAGACGGAAATCCTTGCTGCGGCCGAGCAGACTGCTGGACTGACGCAACACCAGCGACCAGTCCGGTCCTTCGGCCGGAATGACGGTGTCGCCATACTGACGCTCGGGCTGACCCTCGACGCTGCGCTCCAGCGTCAGGTAGTCCGCGTCGTAGTCGAGCTCGGTCCCGCAGACGCGGTCGGCGTCTACCGGAGCGAGCAGCGATTCGACATCGATAAAGCTCATCGTGACCCCTGTTCTCGTGCTGCTGCGCGGTGATGATGCCGGGCAGCGGTCCAGCAGGTTTTGAGAAAGGTCGAGAGCCCCTTTCTCGTTCGAACGGGGCAAGCCAGAGCTTGCTCCGTTCGGCGAGACTCAATCACCTACGCGATCGACGTCACTGTTCCCGAGTCGATCGGTCCGGTATCGACATCGTTGTTCTCCGAGTCGATCGCTCCGCGATCGACATCACTGTTCTCTGAGTCGATCGCTCCGCGATCGACTCTCGGCGATCCATTCTGATCGCTACAGCAGGCGGTTTATCGACAGCCTGCCGGCGTCCGCGACTATTGCGCATTTTTCGCATTCTTGAATTCTGGACCCCAGAGCGGATGGTTGTGTTCCGCCGGCGTGAGATCGAAGTTCGGGTCCAGCTGCAGCGCGCGTTCGAACGACTGGCGGCACAGGGCCGGCCGTTCGCTGACGCAATAGGTGAACGCGAGATGCTTGAGCGCATCGATCTTGATGCGGTCGCTGGCGGCCCAGATGTCGGGCGACAGCAGCGTGGCCTCGGCCTGGGCGTACGAACCGGCCTCGTATTCGCCGATGCCCTTGGCGAGCATTTCCTTGCCGCGCACCTCGGCCTGCTGGCGGGCCACTTCGGCCGGATCCGGCGGCGGCGGCGGCGCAGGTTTGGGCTTGTTCGCGGCGCAGGCGCCGAGAAAGGCAGCGAATGCCAGCACCAGCGCAAGCCTGGCGACGCGGCGGAACGAATCGACGAATTCCTTGGTAACCACTGACATTCCCCTGTTCGATGTCATTGCGTTGATCGACGCCTCGCCGATCAGCCGGACGACTGACCGGCCTGTCTCACGCGGCCGCCTCGTCGCGACCGATCGTGCCTCCTGCCCACCGCGATGTCACAACGGCTGCCGGCAGGCTCGCCGGCTGGGTCGTACTGACAGGCGCCCCCCGACGTCCTGTTCCGCTACCGGCGGAAACGGTAGAGCTTACTGTGCGGCTCCGCCTCCGGAAGGCTGGAAGCGATGCTCGATCGCGACCGGCTGACCAGCTGTCACGGTGAGCTGACGGCGCGCCGACTGCAGGCCCGGGTTGCGCAGTTCCACGTTGTAGGTGCCGGGTTCGAGCTGGAGGAAACGCATCGGCGGGCTGACGCCCTTGAGGCTCCCATTGATCCACACTTCGCCCCAGGGTTGGATGCTGAGTCTGACATTCCCCGTTGTCGCCGATGCGACCTTGGTCTCTCGCTTCGGGCGGCCGGCGTTTTCGCGCGGACGGCTGGACGCATCGTCGCCGCGCGGCGACGCATTGCCGGTGAGGTCGACGGTCTTGACCGTGTCTACGCTCGCCACCGCAGCCGGCGGAGTCTTGGGAACAGGCGGCGTTTCGACGACGGCGGGCGGCGGAGCGACGGCGGGCGCGATGGTCTGGCCCGGGCTTTCAAAGCCGGCCGAGGTGGTTTCGGCCGGCGCGTTCAACGGCGCCAGCACCTGGTTCGGATCGATGCCAGCGACAGGCGTGCCGCCGGCGCTCGCGGCCGGATCGGTGGGCGCCGGTGCAACGGCGGCGCCGGCTTCGGCCGTCGTCAGGATCGTGGCAGGATCGGTCGTCGCGGCAGTCGCGTTCGGATCGGTCGACACCGGTGCGAGCGGATCTGCCGGTGTCTGCGGCGCCGTGGCGGTTTCGCTGACTGCCGCCGGCGTCACCGGCGCTTCGGCCACGATCGGCGGCGGCACGGGCGCCTCGCTGCCCGAACTCAGATACCAGGTCAGTATCGTCGCGAGAATGACGAGCGCGGCACCGCCGGCGGCCGGCAGCAGCCACGGCCGTGCGGGCGCTGCGCGTGCGACGGGTGCCGCGACCGCGGGCTTGTCGCCGACATCGGCGCGCGCCGGCGCATGAATCACCGGCACGGCGACCGGACGTGAGTCCGCGGCCAGACGACCCGACATCAAATCTTCCATTTCCGGAAAGCTATTTGTCGGTGGCTTTTCCTGCTTCGGCACCAGTGCAAGCGGATCGAGATCCATCAGCGACGGCGCGGGCATGCCCAGGGCGACCGGAGAGGGCAGGATGACGGTCGGTTCGTTCGCGTTCGCAGCGACCGGCGGCGGAGTCGCCGCGGCGACGCTGCGCGCCAGCGCGATGGCGTCGGGCGCGGGCATGACGAGCGTCGCGTCGCTCGTCACCGCCGGCGCTGCGGCGGCTGTCGGTGCCGCCGCAACGACCGGCTTCGGCGCCGGTTTCCTTGCAGGCTTGCCGGCGGCCTTGGCCGCTTCGACGAGGTGCTGCGGCGCAGGCATCACGACCGTCGCATCGCTGTCGACGGCGGGGGGCGGCGGAATGTCCATGGCCGGTTTCGAAGCCGCGGCCGGCGCGGCAATCGGAGGCGGTGGCAGCGTCACGAGCGGCGGTGGCAGCGTGACCGGCTCGATGCGCAGTTCGGCGATCACGGGTTCGGGTTCCGGAGCGGCCTCCGCTTCGGGCCGGACCATCGGCTCGAGCGCGAGTTCGTAGCTCGACCGCGCGACCGGTTCGGGCGCTTCGGGTGTCTTGGGCGCCTCGGGCGACACACGGTATGTCGTCGGAGGAATCACGATCGCCGCGATCGGTGCCTCCGTGACGACCGGTGCTGTCGTGACGACAGGTGCCTCCGCGACGACAGGATCCGCGACCGCCGGTAGTGGCGGAGCAGCCGGTTCGACGGGCAGGGACAGCGCGGCGCTGACCTCGACATCGCCGACGACCGGCTCAGCCGGCTCGAGCGCGGCGGCCGCAGCGGCTGCGACCAGCGGCGCGATCGGAACGATTTCGGGCCCGCTCTCCGGTGCAGCCTCGGCGGCAGCCTCGACCGGTGCGACTACAGCAGTCTCGGCCGGCACCGCATCGATCGCTGGCGCGACAACCGGCACGAGGGGATCGGCGCTTTTCACGGCCGGCAGCTCGGCAGCAATCGCCGCGTTTGCCGCAGCAACCGCATTCGCGGCGGCCGCAGCTTTCGCGCCGGCGAGCTGCTGCACGAGCGCCGCAACTTCCTGCGCGGACACGATGACCGTGCGCTCGTCCTCGCTGCCCGGCAGATCGATATCGAACGCGACGGGCTCGACGATGGAAGGGGCCGCTGCGGTCGCCGGTGCCGCGGCGATGATCGCCGGCGGAATCAGCGGCGGCGGTGCGAGACTGATGATCGTGCGGTCGTTCTCGGTCACGCGCAGCAGGTCGCGCAGTTCGGCGATCGATTGCGGCCGGTCGCCCGGCTGCAGCGCGAGCGCGCGGTCGACCGCAGTGAGGAATTCGCGCGAGTAGCCGCTGAGGCCAGCGGCCGACAGCGGCTGCAGCGAGTCCTTCATGATGCGCGAGATCGATGCCGGCGGCGGACAGCCGACGATCGCGAAATGCAGCAGCGCGCCGACCGCGTACACATCGGTCCACGGACCCTGCGGCAGCGCGAAATCGCTGGAATACTGTTCGATCGGCGCGTAGCCCGGCTTGACCACGACGGTGATCGCTTTCTGCAGGCCGGTCACGACTTCGCGCGCGGAGCCCAGGTCCAGCAACACCGGCGTGCCGTCGTTCTTGATCAGGATGTTGTCAGGCGCGATGTCGCGATGGAACACATTGCGCGAATGCAGCAGATCCAGCACATCGAGCACCGGCGCGATGATGCCGCGCAGCCAGGGCTCGTCGCCCCGCCCGCCCATTTCCTTGAGCACCGAACGCAATGTCTTGCCGGTATAGCGCGGCATGACCATGTAGGCCGTGCCGTTTTCTTCCCAGAACTGCAGCACTTCGACCAGGCCCGGATGCTTGAACTGGGCGAGCAGGCGTGCCTCGTTGATGAAGCCGTTGAGACCGGCTTCGAAGGTCTCGCGATTGTGTTCCGAACGGATCCGCACCGTGGTCGTCGCGACACGGCCGGCCAGCGAGATCGGAATGTATTCCTTGATCGCGACGTCGCGCATGAGCTGCAGGTCGCGCGCGCCGTACACAATGCTGAAGCCGCCTTCACCGAGCGTTTCGATGATCTCGAACTCGCGCAGCCGCATGCCTGCGACGAGCGCATTGCCCGGAGCCAGGTCCGACTGCGGGCCTTTACCGGAAATGATAGGAGTGACGCGAGCGTTTACAGTTGCGTCCATGCCTACGAATCGGAGAGGGAGGGCGTCGCATGCAATTTAGGCGAAATGAAAGCGTAGTGCAAAGAGCTGGTTTGGCCTTTGTGACCCGTATCCATATTTCTTCTCCCCTGCGCCGTAATACTGCGTAAACGATTCGTGATGTAGTCGTTGTTTCGCACGGACGCAAGATTGCGCAGTTTAGCCACGTCGCTTATCGCGCGAGCGCGCAGTCCGCTTCCGAGCCACAGTTCGCGGTTCGAGCTTAGCTGCCGCGCGCTACGCGGCAATGACATCCCGGCGCGATCTCGGCGTATGAGATCGTGCGTGTCGATGGCGTCCTATGCACGTACACTGCGACGGAAGTTGCGCGTTTGCGAAGCCGGATGCGTTTTGATAGCTTCAAAATTTTCAGGGCTTGGCCGTGTGCGCACGGGTGGGTTCCGCAGCGACGTGTAGCGCGACAGACAAAGCGCCGCAGGATCCGAAACACATCGGGCGCGCACGAGGGAGCGTGAATGTCGGCGGTCAGGCTTGAACTCGTGGTGCTGTCTTATAACGGCCAGGCGTTGGCCGCGCCGCTGAGCCGCGCCCTCGATGCGCCGGTCAGCCTCGGTCGCGGCAGCGACAACGATCTGCCGCTGAACGATCCGGAACGCCTGATCTCACGCCACCAAGCACGCCTGAGCATGGGCCCGGCCGGCACCGTCGACATCAGCAACCTCAGCAGCAGCAGTTCGCTGTTCATCAACGGCAACGAACTTGCGCCCGGGCGCAGCTGCACGCTGAGCCCATCGGATCAGTTGCTGGTGGGCCGCTATGTACTGGGACTGCGTCCGGCGAGCCTGCCTGCCGCACCGCCGGCCATGCTGCCGCCTGCGCCGGCCGAGGTGTCGGCATCGATGGCGACGCCATCGGCGCCGGTCGCCGCACCCGCAAGACCCGCGCCGCCGCGTCCCGTGCCGGTGCCCGCGGCCAACCCGATGGCCACGCGGCCGCGTCCGGTGCAGACCATCCCCGATGATTTCGATGTGTTCTCGCCGCCGATGCCGCCGCCAGCGTATGGGCTGCCGGCCGGTGACGTCGTCATCGAGGACCTCAGCGAGAAGGCCGCCGTACGCGACATGTTTTCGGAGCTGCAGAAGCTCGGCAACGACGTGCTGGCCGAGCCGGACGACGAAGCACGCCAGCGCCAGCGCGCGCTCGACACCAACCGCAATCCGCTCGACCCGCTGGAGATGCTGAAGATCGGCGGTGACGACAGCGCCGCCAGCGCCTCGCTCGACCACGGCCTCGAGATCGATTCCCTGTTCGTACTGCCGTCGCTGGTGCCGGAAGGCGGTCTTCCGCCCGCGCCGGCAGTACCAGCGACGCCCGCAGTGTCCTATGCGATTCCGCCAACCGCATCGTCGCAGCGGATACCACCGCAGCCGCAAGCGGCCGTCCTGCCGCCCATATCCGTCGCGACGCCAGCACCGGCGAGTTCGGTCGCGGCAGCCGAACGGATGATGGCGGACCTGCTCGAATCAGGGCCGGCGCTCGATCCGGCCACAGCGATCACGACCTTCGACAACCTGCCGATGATCGAATCGCCGCCACTCGCCGCGGTGCGCCCGCCGCCTGTTGCCACTCCGCCAGCGCCACCGCCGCGACCCGCACCGCCGCCGGTCGCGTCACCCGTCGCGGTACCGGCCGCCGCTGCCACGCCACGACCGGCTGCATCCGCACCCACACCGCTCATGCCTGCACCGGCCGCGCCGGTGACTCCGATCGACCAGGATGCCGCCGCGATCCTGCGCGCCGCGTTCGCGCGCGGCTGCGGCGTGGACATCCACCACATCAGCGAATTCACGCCGCAGGCGATGGAGGTACTGGGTCGCATCGTCGCGGCCATGACCGCCGGTACCATACGCCTCATGCATGGACGATCCTCGACCAAACACGAAATGCGCGCGAACGTGACCATCATCGCGACCGATGGCAACAATCCGCTCAAGTTCGCGCCCGATGGTGCCGCCGCGCTGACCCAGCTGCTCGGCCGCGGCTCGCCGGGCTTCATGCCGCCGCTGCGCGCGATCGACGACGCGTTCGACGATCTCTCCGCGCACCAGGTCGGCCTGCTCGCCGGTTCGCGCGCCGCCATGTACGACGTGGCGACGATGCTCGGCCCGGAACGCTTTCTGGCCCGCGCCGGCGAAAAGAGCGGCCTGGAAACCATGATGCCCGCCAAGCACAAGGCGCGCTTGTGGGATCTCTACGAGAGCGGCTACCAGGAAATGGTCGGCGAAGCGCGCGAGGAATTCGAAAACCTGTTCCAGCGCGCGTTCGCGCGCGCCTACGAGCAAGAGATCGATCGCATCAACACGGGGAAGAGCCGGTGAATACCTACGTCGCTGGCAGCGGGGTTCGCATCGAGTTCGCCACCCTGTCGGGCCAGGGCGGACGCGACTACAACGAGGATGCCTGCGGCTACTGGACGTCCGACGGCGGTGCCTGCTTCATCGTCTGCGACGGCGCCGGCGGCCATGGCGGCGGCGATGTCGCTTCGGAAACGGCCGTGCGCACACTGTTGTCGGCCTATTCGACGACGCCGGAACTGAGCCAGCAGAACATCGAGCACCTCATCACGCAGACCGACGTCGCGATCCGCTACGGTCAGCAGCTCGCCGGCGGCCTGCGCAAGATGAGCGCGACGGTCGCCGCACTGTTCTTCGACGGCCGCGCGCAGAAAGCGCAGTGGTCGAACCTCGGCGACACGCGCCTGTACCTGTTCCGCAAGCGCGGTTTCCGCCAGCTGACCAAGGACCACAGCGTGGTGCAGACCTTCGTCGACGCCGGCGTCATCAGCGAAAGCGAGATCCGCAACCACGCCAAGCGCAACCTGCTGTATGCCGCGCTGGGCATGGGCGACGGCGTGCCGCCGGCGGCGCTGGAAACCGCGTTCGACGTCCATGACGGCGATGCCTTCCTGATCTGCACCGACGGCTTCTGGGAAGTCGTGCTCGAGTCCGAGATGGTGGAGAACCTGGTCCGCGCCGACTCGGCCGAGGAATGGCTGCTGCAGATGGAACAGCTGATCCAGCTGCGCGGCACGCCGCTGCAGGACAACTACAGCGCGCTGGCGGTCTGGGTCGGACGCCCGAACGAGATCACCATGCCGTGGCCGGACCAGAACGGCGTCACCAACGTCGCTGCCGAGGCCAGCCCGGACCCTGCCTGAGCACTTGGGGTTTTATCGACGCTGCAGGCGAATTTTCTTTAACTGACGCGAACCGGCAACACCATCCCCACCCAACCCCCCTGCCCTTTAGGCGTTCAGCACGATGAGAACCTGCGGTTCCAAGCCATCGTTCTTCGCCCCCTTGAAGGGGAGGGGTCCAGAGTCAGAGCTTTACAAACCAACGGTGCCCGACGCCATGACCGCCACCCGCTCGCTAGTGCGCTACGTCAGTCTGCTTTCCTGCCTGCTTCTGCTGGGCATGCTCGGCGCCTGCTCCTCGGCGCCGAAGAAACGCAATCCCGTCACGGTCGAAGTCGTCGTGACGGCGAACACCAAGCTCAATCCGGACATCAACCAGCGCCCGTCGCCGGCCGTCGTGACCGTGCTCAAGCTCAAGCGCGCCGCGCCGTTCATGGACGCCGACTATTTCACCCTGGCCGACGAGACCAAGGGCAGCCTCGACGGCGTCGTCGTGCTGCGCGATCCGTTCCCGGTGCAG
Source organism: Lysobacterales bacterium (assembly GCA_038207515.1). Lineage (GTDB taxonomy): Bacteria > Pseudomonadota > Gammaproteobacteria > Xanthomonadales > Rhodanobacteraceae > Tahibacter. Next base: position 16,330 of record JBBQZR010000052.1, read on the forward strand.
CCGGGCGCCACGGTCAAGAAGAGCTATACCTTCGATGCCGACGAAGACGCGATCGGCGTGATGGTCGGCTTCCGCGACATGGAGAACAGCGTCTGGCGCGCCGCGCTCGACCTGCCGCCGCAGCGCAAGAAGTGGATCAAGCTGCCGGAGTTCCTCAAGAGCGGCAAGCCCACGGTCGAGTACAAGGTCAACCTCGAAGAGCGCAAGGTCACCATCGTCGGTCCGCCCGTCAAGACCAAGTGATCGCCATGAGCCGCCGCCGCGCCGCATTCCAGGGAAGGTGAGATGGACCCTTACAAGAGAGTCGTCTGGGCCGAGGGCATGTTCCTGCGCCCGCAGCATTTCCAGCAGCAGGAGCGCTACCTCGAGTTCCATGCGCACCAGCGCAGCCTCGCGGCGGAGCCGTTCTTCTGGGGGTTCCGCGAGCTGCGCCTGGACGTGGCAGCGCTCGCGGTCGGCAAGCTCGCGATCCAGAACGCAGTAGGCCTGCTGCCCGACGGCACCTCGTTTGCGTTTCCGCTGCAGAGCGCGGCGCCCGAACCGCTGCATTTCGGCGAGGGCGTGGTCAATCAGACGATCTATCTGGCGCTGCCGCTCAAGCGTCCGGGCACCGAGCACGTCGTGTTCGAGGACAACCCGGCCTCGCTCGCGCGCTATACCGTCAGCGACGCTCTGGTGCGCGATGAAAACTCGATCGCCGGCGAAGCGGCCGACCTGCAGCTGGGCACGCCGCGCCTGCGTCTCGTGCTCGAGAAGGACCTGGCCGACGGCTGGCTCGGCGTCGGCGTCGCGCGCGTGATCGAATGCCGCAGCGACCGCCAGCTGCTGCTCGACAGCGAATACATTCCGCCGGTCGTGAGCTGCTCGACGTTCGCGTACCTGATGTCGCTGCTCAACGAACTGCACGGCCTAGTCAACCAGCGCGCCGACGTGCTTGCCGACCGCCTGAGCCAGCCCGGCCGCGGCGGCGTGTCGGAAGTCGGCGAATTCCTGCTGCTGCAGATGCTCAACCGCTACCAGCCGCTGCTCGCGCACCTGATCAATCCGTCGGTGCTGCACCCGGAGCGCTTCTACGCGGCGCTGGTGCAGATCGCCGGCGAGCTCGCCACGTTCATGGAAGCCTCGCGCCGGCCGACGAGCTGGCCGCACTACGATCACGACGATCTCTACGGCTGCATCATGCCGCTGATGTTCCTGCTGCGCCGCGGCCTGTCGACCGTGCTCGAGCAGAACGCCGTGCAGATCGACCTGCAGATCCGCAACTACGGCGTGCGCGTCGGCCACGTCAACGACGCGGAACTGCTGCGCACCGCCCAGTTCATCCTCGCCGTGCACGCGAGCACGCCGCCCGATGTGCTGCGCGCCAACTTTCCGACCCAGGTCAAGATCGGGCCGGCCGACAAGATCCGCGATCTCGTCAACCTGCATCTGCCCGGTGTCGGCCTGCGCCTGCTGCCGGTCGCGCCGCGCCAGATCCCGTATCACGCCGGCTATCACTACTTCGAAATGGACACGTCGGTCGAACTGTGGAAACAGCTGCAGAACTCGGGCACGCTGGCCCTGCATGTGGCCGGCGAATTCCCCGACCTGGAACTCGAATGCTGGGCCGTACGCCGCTGACCGGCGGCGTATGCGGCGGCCGGGGCGCTCGCAACGCCCGGCCGCTGAAGTCCGGCTCGCACTGAACTCCTGACAGAAGCGACCATGTCCAACCCCTTCAACGCCGGCAACAACCGCACCTTCGTGATGCCGAGCCCGGGCGGCGCCGCGGCGCCGCTGTCGGCCGGATCGCAGCCCGTCTGGCAGTCGCAGGAGCCGGAGATCCCGTCCGGCAACTCGCCGTTGATCGCGGTCGCCAATCCGATCCTCAATCTGGTCTACCAGATCCGCACGCTGGTGCATAACGCCGATCCGGACCGGCTCAAGACCTATCTCGCCGACGAGATCCGCCGCTTCGACGCGAACGCCAAGGCGCAGGGCATCCCGGCCGAGCACGTCGTCGCCGCGCGCTACTGCCTGTGCACCGTGCTCGACGAAGCCGCCGCGCAGACGCCCTGGGGCGGCTCCGGCGCATGGTCCAAGAATTCACTTCTGGTCACTTTCCACAACGAGACCTGGGGCGGCGAGAAGTTCTTCCAGCTACTGGCCAAGCTCGCGCAGACGCCGGGCCAGTACATCGACGTGCTGGAGCTGATGTACTACTGCATCGCGCTCGGCTTCGAGGGCCGCTACCGCATCGTCTCCAACGGCCAGAGCCAGCTCGAGAACCTGCGCCGCCGCCTCGCCGACATCATCAGGACCGCGCGCGGCGTGCCGGACCGCCCGCTGTCGCTGCACTGGCAAGGCAATCCGGCCGAGCTGCCGCGCATCTGGGGCATGATCCCGGTCTGGGTCTCAGCCATCGTCGCAGTCGTGCTCGGCGTCGGCTTCTACATGCTGCTGTCGTTCTGGCTTGCCGCGCAGTCGGACAAGACCTTCCTCGCGATCAGCGCGCTGAAGCTGCCGCCGCCGCCGCCGGTCGTGCGCGATGCGCCGCCGCCGCTGCGCTTTTCCAAGTTCCTAGAGAAGGAAATCCGCGAAGGGCTGGTGTCGGTCAAGGAGAATTCCGAGCAGAGCACCGTCACGATCCGCGGCGACGGCCTGTTCGAATCCGGCAGCACGACAATGCGGCCGCAGTATCGCGAGATCGTCGACCGCATCGCGGCGGCAATCAACGAAGTGCGCGGCCGCGTACTCGTCAGCGGCCATACCGACGACCGGCCGATCCGCAGCGTGCGCTTCCCGTCGAACTGGGAGCTGTCGCAGGAACGCGCGCGCGTCGTCGCCACGCAGCTCGATTCGACCATCCGCACGCCGGGCCGCGTCAGCACCGAGGGCCGCGGCGAAGCCGATCCCCTCGCCGACAACGCGACACCGGCCGGCCGCGCGCAGAACCGCCGCGTCGAGGTCACGGTGTTCGCCTCGCCCGCCGAGCTGAACAAGGAGGTTCGCTAGTGCTGCGCCGTCTGTTTTCGCTGATCTTCAACCGCTACATCTTCATCGCCCTGGGCCTGTTCGCCCTCGCCCTCGCGATCTGGTACCTCGGCCCGCTGTTCGCGTTCGCCAACTACCGGCCGCTGGAACCGGTCAAGGTCCGCATCTGGATCATCGTCGGCATCTTCGTGCTGCTGCTGCTGCGCCTGCTGATCCGCTTGTGGAAAAAGCAGCGCATGAACACGCGTCTGATCGACGCGGTCATGGGCCTGCGCGACAACAAGGCCGTGGCGCCGAACGATCCCTCGCGCGCGGCGATCGACGAACTGCGCACGAATTTCGAGCGCGCGCTGACCCAGCTCAAGAAGACCCGCTTCGGCGGCAAGAAGGAAGGCGGCCTGTTCGCCCAGTTCGGCCACAAGTACCTCTATCAGATTCCCTGGTACGTGTTCATCGGCGCGCCGGGCTCGGGCAAGACCACGGCGCTGCTCAACAGCGGGCTGCGTTTCCCGCTGGCCGAAGAGATGGGCAAGGAAAGCATCCGCGGCGTCGGCGGCACGCGCAGCTGCGACTGGTGGTTCGCCGACGAGACCGTGCTGCTCGACACGGCCGGCCGCTATACCACTCAGGAAAGCGACGCCGCGGCCGACAAGGCCGAATGGGAAGGCTTCCTCAAGCTGCTCAAGCGCTTCCGCCCGCGCCAGCCGCTCAACGGCGCGATCCTGACGATCTCGGTCGCGGACCTGCTGACCTCCAGCGAAGACGAACGCATCAAGCACGCGGCGCGCATCCGCGCGCGCCTCAACGAGCTGACCGAGAACCTCAACATCGCGTTCCCGATCTACGTGCTGGTCAGCAAGGTCGACCTGCTCGGCGGCTTCAACGAATACTTCGCGAACCTGAGCAAAGAAGAGCGCGCGCAGGTCTGGGGCTTCACGCTGCCGCTGCAACTCGGTGCCGACATCAACCGCGAGCATCTCGGCAAGCAGATGGAGCAGGAGATGGACGCGCTCGCGCGGCGCCTGTTCGACAAGCTGCCCGAGCTCATGCTGGGCGAAAGCGACACCGCGCGGCGTTCGCGTGCCTACACCCTGCCGCAGCATTTTTCCAACCTGACGCCGCTCGTGCGGCAGCTGTTGCAGAACGTGTTCGCCGATTCCAAGTTCGCGCCGACCGCGATGCTGCGCGGCGTGTACTTCACGAGCGGCACGCAGGAAGGCACGCCGTTCGACCGCCTGCTCGGCAGTCTCAACCGCAGCCTCGGCTTCGACGGCCGCGTGTCGCTGCAGCAGACGCCCAAGAGCGGCAAGAGCTTCTTCCTGCAGGACCTGCTGCACAAAGTCATCTTCCCGGAAGCGCACCTGGCCGGCCGCAACCGCCGCGCCGAACGGCGCGAGCGCTGGCTCAGCATCGCCGGTCACCTCGGCGTGATCGGCCTGCTCACGCTCGCCGTGGTCGGCTGGGCCGTGAGCTACAAGCGCAACACCGGCTACATCGATTTCGTCGATTCCAAGACCGCGCTCGTCGACACCCATCTCAAGACCATGCAGAAGGGCGAAGGCGGCGCGCTGCTCGAACTGCTACCGGGACTCAATGCGCTGGTCAAGCTCGCCGACGGTCCCAACTTCAGCGTCGGCGACCCGCCGGTGAACCTGACCTATGGCCTCTACCAGGGCAACAAGCTCGACGCCGCGGCGCAGGATTCGTACCGCAAGGCCATCGAACGCGCGCTGCTGCCACGCATCGTGCGCCGGCTGGAAGAGCTGCTGCGCACCACGCCGGAAGACAACCTCGAGCTGACCTACGAGACGCTCAAGGTGTACCTGATGCTCAGCGATCCCAAGCGCTACGACGCGGCCACGGTGGAAGCGTTCCTGCGCCTGGACTGGGAACGCAGCCTGCCGGCCTCGGCGACGCAGGAGCAGCGCGACCAGTTGTATACACACCTGTCGCGCCTGCTCGACGCGGATTCGGTCGCCTCGCCGTTCCCGGTCGATGTCGACCTCGTCAAGCAGAAGCGCGAGCAGCTGGCGCGTTATTCGCTGGCGCAGCGCGCCTACAGCCGCCTTAAGAACCGCCTCAACAACGGTTCGATCAGCGACTTCACGATCGCCGAAGCCGGCGGACCGCAGTCGACGCTGGTGTTCCGCCGCGCCAGCAACGAGCCGCTGACCAAGGGCATACCCGGCCTGTTCACCTACCACGGCTACCACAACGTGTTCCTGCCGGAAGCCGGATCGGTACTCGGCCTGCTCGAAATCGAGGAAGCCTGGGTGCTCGACCGCGTCGCGCAGCGGCCGCAGCAGCAGCTGGATTCGCTGACCGAAGGCGCATTGCAGCGCGACCTCAAGCGTCTCTACCTGCACGAGTACGTCGGCCTGTGGGAAGCGTATCTGTCGGACGTGCGCATCATCGAAAGCAACTCGATGTCGCAAAGTATAGAAACCGCCCGCATCCTGTCCGCGCCCGATTCACCGATCGCGCAGTTCCTGCGCGCCGTAGCGCGGGAAACCACGCTGATTAAGCCCGAAAACGCCAACGACACGTCGCTGCTGAACCAGGCCAAGCGCCAGGTCAACACCGCCGCGGACGACCTGCGCCGCACGCTCGGGCCGTCGGTCGTGCCGGCGGCCGTGCGCAAGGAAGAACGCCTGGAGCGCATCGTCGACGACCGCTTCGAACCGATCCGCCGCCTCGTGCGCACCGACAGCGGCGCACCGCAGATCGACAACGTCATGAAGCTCTTCAACGAGCTGTACATGAACATGTCCGGCACGCAGGCCGCGCTAGCGACGCGCACCACGCTGACCGTGCCGTCGACCGAAGTGCTGACGCGCGTGCGCGCCGAGGCCGCACAGCTGCCGATGCCCTTGCGCAGCATGCTGGAGAACCTCGCCGACAGCAGCAGCCGCCAGACCGACGGCAGCATCCGCAGCACGCTGGGCGGGGAACTCGACAGTTCGCTCGGCGAGTTCTGTCGCCGCGCGATTCAGGGCCGCTATCCGTTCGAGCGCTCGGCCACGCAGGAAGTCACGCTCGCCGACTTCGCGCGCATGTTCGGCCAGGGCGGCATGATGGATGCGTTCTTCCAGAGCCGGCTCGCACCGATGGCCGACGTCTCCGGCGCGACCTGGGTGCTGCGCCAGCCCGGCGGCTCGCAGGTGTCGCTGAGTTCGTTCCAGAAGGCCGCGCGCATCCGCGACGTGTTCTTCCCGTCCGGCGGCAAGGCCATGGACCTGTCGTTCGAGTTCAAGGTGCTGGAAATGGATGCGACCATCGAACAGATGACACTCGACGTCGACGGCCAGGTGTTCCGCTACGCGCACGGTCCGCAGGTGCCGCAGCGCGCAACCTGGCCCGGACCGCGCGCGACCAACCAGGTGCGCATCGTCACGGCGAGCGCCAAGGACGGCGAGAAGTACATGGTCAAGACCGGGCCCTGGGCGCTCTTCCGCCTGTTCGACGAAGGCGAGATCCGACCCGGCGCCGGGCCTGAGCGCTTCGTCGCGGCGCTGCTGATCCACGGCAAGCGCATCGTGCTCGAAGTCACTGCGAGCAGCGTGCAGAACCCGTTCCGCCTGCGCGAACTGGTCAGCTTCTCGTGCCCGGGCCGCATCTGATGTTCGGCGCGGCGCTGATGGGCGATTTCGGCTTCTACGGCAAGATTCCGGCGCTCGGCGATTTCGTCACGCGCAACCTGCCGCGCGAACAGGTCGCCGTCGTCGACGAATGGATGCAGGAAGGCCTGTTCGCACTGCGCTCCATTTCCGAGCAATGGCAGGACAGCTATCTCGTCGCGCCGGTCTGGCAGTTCATGCTGCCCGCCGGCATGTGGTCGGCCGCGCCGCTGTGCGGCCTGCTGATGCCCAGCGTCGACCGCGTAGGCCGCTATTTCCCGTTCTTCACCTGTGCAACCTTGAACACCGCCGCAGGCGCTGACCCGCACACGCTGTGGCGCGGCATGTCACGCCTGGCGCAGGAACTGCCGCGAATCCTGCACGAACAGCTCGACGCCGAGACCACGCTGCACTTGCTGCAGGATCCGGCCATCAACACCGCTGAGGACTGGCGCAGCATCGTCAGCCTCAACGACTTCAACGCGCACAGCAGCAAATCGTTCTGGTGGTCCGAGCGCACCCAGTACATGACGCTGCGCGAATACCACCATCGCGGCAAGCCCGATACCGAGTTGTTCCTGCGCCTGTTCGGGCATTGAGCGCGGCGCGCTCGCCGCTCGCGCAGCGACGTGTGCGCTGCGTGCCACACGCGTGATCACTGAAGCAGTGAAAGCGAGGGCGCAGGCTGCGACGGCCGCAGCCGTCGTCACGCCAGCGAAGCGACCGTCACGCTGCCGCGAAGCTCAACGAATCCGGTGCAATTCCTGCTCGATATCCGCAAGCAACGGTTCGACCGTCTCCTGCGCCTTCTCGCGCGCGTTGAGCGCGGTGAAATCGACCGACTGCGCCGGCGCACTGAACAGCAGTTCGCCGTCGCTGGCCCGGTACGCGCTCAGGCTGAACTGCGCGCTGTAGAGGGTGGAGACGTTGCCGTAATACTCGACGTCGGTCGCGCCGACCGGATCCGCGTCGAGATAGAACACCGCATCGGCCTTGCGCGCGTAAGCGCCCGGCCCGGACTCGCGCGAGCGGCCGTTGGCCTGGATCACGCGAAAGCCCTGCTCCTGCGCGAACGCGACGAGCGCATCGCGCGCCGGCCCGGCGATCACGCTGTCGCCACTGATCACGATGGCCACGGTCGGCGCACGCCGTGCGGCCGGCGTGTCCTTGCGCGCGGCCACACGCGGGGATTTCGAGGGTGCAGATCCCGTCGTCTGCGCCGTCGCCGACACCGGCAGGCCAAACACCATCACTGCCAAGGCCAGCGCGAGCGCGCCGCGTATCGTCCGTTGCTGCATGACTCCCTCCGATCTCGATGCCCCCCGGCCTGGGCATGGTAGGCGGCGCGGAGAAAACGGGTATGCGACCAATTGGCATTTTTAGCGTTGGCCCGTTCCGCGCACGATTCTGTCGACGCGACCGGATCCATCGTCCGCGGTGATTGGAGCCGCGAACGACTGGCGGCACGAAGCACCTAGTCGGCTGGCTTTCCCGCCGCGAGCGGTTCGCCGTCGGCGTCATACGCTAGCGGGTAGTAGACATTCAACGTCTTGAGCAGGGTGCGGCCGGTGTTGCGGATCTCGTGGCGTTCGCCGCGCGCGACCACGAGCAGGCTGCCGGCCTTGAGCTTCTGGCGGCGGCCGTCGACGATCGCGAGGCCGGTGCCGGACACGACGAACAGCCACTGGTCCGCGCCGCGGTGACGATTGTCCGGCCCGCCTTCCTTGCCGCCGGGCGCGATGACCATTTCCGCCGCCTGCACCTTGCGCTGAGCAAAGACGACGCGAAATCCCTTACCGAACCGCAAGACCTTGTGCTGCATGCGACTGCTCCGGAGCGAGGTCCACGCCTATCCTGCATGCCAGCGGTGCTGTCGATGTGAATGACGCGGCCGGCGCGCGAGGGCGCATGCCCTGCCGCCGACGGCGCGGCATCGTGCCGTGCAGTACTTTCGTCGAACCGCGGCTTCGCCGGTGTCGATAAAGTCGCTTGCAATTAAATAGCGCGCTATCTAATATGCGCACCATGAAGACCAAGCCCGCCAGCAAGCCCAGCGCCGCGTCGGCACTGCTGCTCGATCAGCAGCTCTGCTTCGCGCTGTACTCGGCCAACCTGGCCATGCACAAGGTCTACCGTCCGCTGCTCAACGCGCTGGGCCTGACCTACCCGCAATACCTGGTCATGCTCGTGCTCTGGGAAGACGACGCGCTGACCGTTTCAGCGATCGGCGAACGCCTGTACCTGGACTCGGCCACGCTGACACCGCTGCTCAAGCGCCTGGAAACCGCCGGTCTGCTGACGCGCACCCGCGCCGCGGACGACGAACGTCAGGTCGTCATCGAGCTGACCGCCAAGGGTCGTCACCTGCGCCAGCGCGCCCACGACGTGCCGCCCGCGGTGTTCTGCGCCGCCGAGTGTTCCAGCGGCGAACTGCGCGCGATCAAGACCGAACTGGAACGGCTGCGCGGGAATCTCACGAAGAATCGCAGCGAGTAGGCGCAGAAGCGAAACCGTCTGCCGCAAATGACCGCAGCAATGCTGATCCATGCAAGCTCTCGACAAGTAGCTCACGATCAAATAGCTAGCGATTTATTTACCGGACGACGGAAAACCGTCGTCCACCCTAAGCCAACATCCCCACCAAACCCAAGGAGAAAACCCATGTCCATCGCCAACGTTCTCTATCGCGCCCAGGCAACGGCCACCGGCGGCCGTGACGGCCAGGCCAGCTCGACCAACAACGCACTCAGCGTCAAGCTGTCCACGCCGCGCGAGCTCGGCGGCGCCGGCGGCGACGGCACGAATCCCGAGCAGCTGTTCGCCGCTGGCTACTCGGCCTGTTTCATCGGCGCGCTGAAGTTCGTCGCCGGCCAGCAGAAGATCGCGCTGCCGGCCGATACCAGCATCGAAGGCCTCGTCGGCATCGGCCAGATCCCTCAGGGTTTCGGCATCGAAGCCGAACTGCGCATCTCGCTTCCTGGCCTGCCGCGCGAACAGGCGCAGGCGCTGGTCGATGCCGCGCATCAGGTATGCCCGTACTCGAACGCGACGCGCGGCAACATCGATGTGACGCTGACGCTGGTCTGACAACCGCTCCTCGCGGCCGGCACTGCCGCCGACATTGGAAGCCCGCCGCATCGGCGGGCTTCCGACGTTCGTCGCAACCCACACGTTGCTCGCCGGCCCGGCGTCCATTCGCTCCCGTCCGGCTTTACACTCCTTCGGATTCGGGGGAAGACCGACCATGCCGACCGAGCCGCGCTCCGCGCCGGTGCTCACCGACCTGCTGTTGTCCTGGAAGCGCGGCGAAGGCGCCGCGTTCGCACAGGTCATCGATCAGGTCTATGCGCAGCTCAAGCTGATCGCGGCGCAACGGCTGCGCCAATCGGGCAGCGATCTCACCCTGACGCCGACCGAATTGCTGCACGACGCGGTGCTGCGCGTCGCCGACGCGCCGATGGACTGGAAGAACCGCGCGCACTTCTTCGCGAGCATGTCGCTGTTCATCCGCTCCGCCCTGGTCGATCACGCGCGCGCGCGCCAGGCGGCCAAGCGCGGCGGCCGGCCTATCCATGTGACGCTGTCGCACGCCGATGCGGGCGAACCGTCGATCGCCGCCGACCTGCTCGCGCTCGATCAGGCGCTGACGCGGCTCGAACACCTCGACGCACGCGGCAGCCAGGTGCTGCACCTGACCCACTTCGCCGGCCTCGACCGGCAGCAGATCGCCGAAGTGCTGGACGTGTCGCTGGCAACGGTCGACCGCGACCTGCGCTTCACGCGCGCCTGGCTGCGCGAGGAACTGGGTCATGGAAGTTGATCACTATGCGCGCGTAAAGGCGCTGTTCAACGCGATCTGCGATCTCGACGAAGCCGCGCGCGAAGCCGCGCTGACGGCAGCGGATGCGAGCATCGCAGCACCCGTGCGCGCGCTGCTCGAACGCGAGCAGGCCACGACGCGGCATGTGCAGCGGCCGGTCGTCTCGCTGCTGGCCAGCCTGCGCGACGACGACTGCAAACCCGGCGACGTGCTTGGTGCGTGGACCCTGATCGAGCGCATCGGCCACGGCGGCATGGGCAGCGTGTATCGCGCGCGGCGCAGTGACGGGCATTTCGAACAGCTCGCCGCGATCAAGGTGCTGCGCGGCGTCCCCAGCGCCGAGGCGCTGGCCCATCTCGCGCGCGAACGGCAGATCCTCGCACGCCTGTCGCACCCGCACATCGCACGCCTGCTCGACGGCGGCGCCACCGCCAGCGGCCATCCCTACCTCGTCATGGAATACGTCGACGGCCAGCCGCTCGACGTCTACGCGCGTGCGCAGCCCGTGCCGGCGCGGCTGCGCCTGCTCGTGACGGTGTGCGAGGCGGTGAGCTTCGCCCACCAGCGCCTGGTCATCCATTGCGACATCAAGCCGGCCAACATCCTCGTCGCGTCGGGCCGGCCGTTGCTGCTCGACTTCGGCATCGCGCGCCTGCTCGGCCCGGATGCGGACGCGGGCGCCGATGACGCGCACGCGTTCACGCCGGGCTATGCGAGCCCGGAACAGCGCGTCGGCGGCACCTTGTCCACGGCGACCGACATCTACGGTCTCGGCGTGCTGCTGGCCGATCTCGTCGGCGCTGATCTCGTACGTGCCGTTCCCGCCACGACGGATGCCGGCAGCACCGATGACGCCGCACCCTCCGCGCCGACGCAGCGCATCGCCGATGCGGAGCTGCGCGCGATCGCGACCCGCGCGACCGCGGACGATCCGGCGCAGCGCTATGCCAGCGTCGATGCCTTCGCCGCCGACGTGCAGCGCGTGCTGCGGCGCGAGCCGGTGCAGGCCCTGGCCGGCTCACGCGGCTACATCGCGCGCAAATACCTGCAGCGCCACTGGCCGTGGCTCGCGACCGCGGCGCTGTTCCTGCTGACCGTCGCGGGCTTCACGCTGCGCGTCGTGGCCGATCGCGATCGCGCCGAGGCCGCCGAGCGCCAGGCGCTGCAGGAACGCGACCGCGCCGTGCAGGCGCAGGCGTCTTCGCGCCAGATCAGCGAGTTCCTCGTGTCGGTGTTCGACGGAAGCCATCCCGACGCGGTCGGCGGTGAGATTCCGACCTCGACACTGGTCGCGCAGGCGCTCGCACGCATCGACAGTGAACTCGCCGGCCAGCCGGCGACGCAGGCCGAACTGTATGCGACGCTCGCCGGCGTGCAGCTCGTGCTCGCGCGCCACGAGGATGCGCGCGCGAACTACGGCAAGGCCATCGCGATTCAGCGCAGCCTGGACCGGCCACTGGTGCTCGCGCGCCAGCTCATCCAGCGCGCCGACGTCATCAAGCGTGCCTTCGCCAAGAATGAAGCCGAAGCCGACGCGCGCGAAGCACTCGCGCTGGTGGAGCGCCACGCAACCTCCGACGACGTCGCCGCACGTGCGCCGGCCCTGCTGATGCTCGGCACGACGCTGTATGAGCAGGGCAAGCATGCCGAAGCCGAGCCACTGCTGCTGCGCGCGCTGGCGCTCGAGGAAAGCCGCGCCCCCGACGGCGACGGCACTGCCGCGGTGCTGTCCGCGCTGGGCTTGCACTACCAGAGCAAGCCAGACTATCCAGCCTCCGAGCGCTATATCGAGCGCCTGCTTGCGCTGTACGCGCGCAGTGGACGGAAAGACAGCAAGGACTACTACGAAGCGCTCGACCTGCTTGGCAGCACCTACGGCCTCGCGCGCCGCTACGACGACGCCGAGCACGCGCTGCGCGAAGCGCTCGCCGGATACCGCCGCCTCGACGGCGGCGACAGCGCCGACTTGGCCTGGCGCCTGTCGCAACTCGCGCGCGTGATCGACAACGGCGGCCGCTCCATCGATGCGATCCCGCTGTACCGCGAGGCCGTCGCCATCGGCGCGAAGAAAATGGGCACAGCCTCGACGTCGTATTCGATACTTTTGAACAATCTCGCGATTGCGAGCCGCCGCGCCGGCGACTTCGACACCGCCGAGCAGTCCTACGCGCAAGCCCTGCCCGCGATGCAGAAAGACTGGCCCGCCGACAACAAGATCCTCAACCGCATCCGCCACGACTACGCCCTGGTGCTGCTGCAGCGGGGCAAACCTGAAGCCGCGCGCGCGCCGTTGTTCGAGACCTATGCAATGCGCGTGAAGTCGCTCGGTGAAAACTCGAACGAAGCGACGATTTCGCAGATTGGCATTGCCGACTATGAACTCGCGACGCGGCAGGCCGAACAGGCGTGGTCGCGGCTGCAGGCGATTGCTGAGCGTGTGCCGGCGCTTGAGGCGATTGATCAGGCTGGCTATTACCGCGTGCGCGGGTGGTTGCAGGCGCGGCATGGTGATACGGAGGCGGCGCTCGCGGATTTCGGGCGTGCGGAAACGCTGACGCGTGAGGCGCTGGGTGAGGCCAATCCGCGGAGTTGGTTGGCGCAACTCGACCGGGCGAGGCTGTTGGCGTCGCAGGGACCGACACGCGCAGATGGCGCGGCCCTGGCGGCGACGTTGCTACAGCATCTGGATTCCGCGCTGGTGGCGGAATCACCGATCCGTCGCGAACTAACGGGGTTGATTACGCGCGGGCCGCGACAGCAGTGAGCGCCGTGGCCTGCATATAGGCACAGCGACCGTTGCCGCCATGGAACGAAAAGCATGTAACGACCGCCATCGATTGCTTGTGGCGTATTCGATATTACCGTGAGGTGAATTTTCAAAGGCGATACTCAGGGCGAAGTACGCGAGCCTTTCAGTTCGACATGCAGTTCACGCGTCGACGCATCGAGTTCGATACCTGCTTTGACCAACGCATCGAGCGTAGCCAGGCAGTCCGCGCGGTGCTGCCGGGCCAGTGCACCGTCGCCAACGGCTTTGGCGTACTCGGCCGCCAGATACAACGACACGACCAGCGTACGGCCGTAGTAAGCCGAATCGGGATTGCGTGCGTGCAGTGACCGGGCCAGATCCAGCGCGCGGGTTTGCAGCGCAAGCGCTTGCTTGGCGAGCTCAGCGCGGTTTCCTTCGTCCTTCGCCAGACGCTCCAGAGAAACCAGTACATCGTACGCGGCCTGGGCACTGTCGGGGTTGGCCGCGAGCAGGCGTTCGCTGATCTCCAGATCACGTTGGAAATAGCTCAGCGCCTGCGGCGCGTCGCCAGGCTGGCCGCGGGCGGCCAGAAAATTGCCGAGCTTGTTCAAGCTCACCGACACATCACGCGAGGCCTGGGCACTGTCGGGGTTGGCCGTGAGCAGACGTTCACGGGTTTCCAAACCACGTTGGTAATAGCTCAGCGCCTGCGGCGCGTCGCCGGACTGACCGCGGTCGGCCAGAAAATCGCCGAGCTTGTTCAAGCTCACCGACACATCACGCGCGGCCTGCGCACTGTCGGGGTTGGCCGCGAGCAAGCGTTCATGGGTTTCCAGACCACGTTGGTAATAGCTCAGCGCACGCGGCGCGTCGCCGGACTGACCGCGGGCGGCCAGAAAATCGCCGAGCTTAGTCAAGCTCACCGACACATCACGCGCGGCCTGAGCACTGTCGGGGTTGGTCGCGAGCAGTCGTTTGCTGATCTTCAGATCGCGTTGGTAATAACTTAGCGCCTGCGCTGCATCGCCGGGCTGGCCGCGAGCGGCCAGAAAATCGCCGAACTTGTTCAAGCTCACCGACACATCACGCGCGGCCCGCGCACTGTCGGGGTTGTCCGCGAGCAAGCGTTCACGGGTTTCCAGACCACGTTGGTAATAGCTCAGCGCCAGCGGCGCGTCGCCGGACTGACCGCGGGCGGCCAGAAAATCGCCGAGCTTGTTGAAGCTCACTGACGCATCGCGCGCGACATCCGCGTCGTCCGGGCTCGCCTTGTAGCGTGTCTCGTCGTAGGCGAGGGCCGCCTGGTAGTGCTTCAAGGCGTTACCCGCGGCTCCGTTCTCGCCGCTCTGTGAAAACCCGTCGCCGACCACCGTGTTGGCCGCTCCCAGCAACTTGAGGGCCGGCAGACTGTCCGGCACGACGCGTTGCCAGCGGCGCGCCAGATCAAGGCAAACAGCGGCATCTGACTGTGCCGCGCGGAGGCTGCCGTGGTCTCGTGCTTGAATGCTTCTGTCGTACAGATACCAGCCAAACGCTGCCAGCAGCACGGGCCAGTCCGGCTGTCGCGCGAGCAGTTCCGTATAGCCTTGCCGGGCAGCATTGTCGTCGCCGCGCGCGGCATGCAGTTGCGCCGCGTTGAACAAGGGCTTCAGTTGAGCGCGGATCTTTTCCTGGTGAGCGGCAAGAGAGACGTCTACGGCCTTGAGAATGTCCGGCCGTCGGCGCTCCGCATAGACCAGGGCCTGGTCCACGCCCTCTTCCTGCAGGATGCGGCTCATCTCGCGCACGATGGGGTCGATCTCGGCTTGGCCGGCCAGTGTGGCGAAGCTGGCGACGACATCGTCGATGCGCAGCACACGCGTTTCGTGAGCGGCCTTGGCCGCTTCGCGGTGCCGCTCGCGCGCCTCCGACAAGGCTTGCGTTTCCGCGGTCGCCAGATCGGCTGCCAAGGTTTGCTCGGAAGCTTCGCGCAGATGGCTCCTGATGCGCGGGGCATCGAGAAGCAGGGTCTGCTTGATGTCCGCGATTCCATCATTCACGCGGGTCAGCGCGACCTGTACCTCGCTCATTACCTCTGCGTGTGCCTGCTGCAACGCCAGCAGCGGTTCACGCAGAGCCAGAATGCGTTCCTTCAGTTCCTGCGTGTTAACGGGCTTTTCGTACCGCCGCGGATCCTCAAGCAACGCAGCCCGATGCGCGTGCTGAAGCGTCTGCTTTTCCGCAGGCTCCGGCCCCGCACCCGTGTCGTAGTCGAAATCCTCCGGGCAGACGAACACATAGACGCGGAAGCGGGCATCACCGCGCTCGTCCTGCAACCGGCAACCATAGTCGTATTCGAGCTGCGTATAGCTCCGGGGCAAACCCAACGGCAACGTGGTCGGATCCGGTTCGTAGCCATGGCGCAAGCCGGCAATGTGGACCAGTGCTGCGCAGCCGGCGATCTTTTCGTGCAGCAGTTTTTCCACGCTGCGCCAGTCCGGTGGGAAATTCGTCTGCTCGACCGGATGGCAGTCGATGTCGAGCAAGGCCTCTTTGACGAGCTGCCGCACGCTGCGCAGGTCCGCGCTCGTGGCGGAGATGAAGACCTTCGGCGGCGCGTTTGCAGTCACGGCGCAATCCTGTGGGTTCGCTCTGCGAGGTCACCGCACGAACGTAATCCAGACCAACGATGCGGGCAGAGCATGGTGCTCCAACCATTTCGCATCTACTGCTCGCTGAGACGGCGATCTCTCACTGGCATTCGCTCCTGCCCTGCCGTTTTCGCGCACTCACCGGTCAAACCTCGCGATGCAGCGCATACAACACCACCGCTCTGCGATCCACATAACCCAGCCGCTCATACACCTGCTTCGCCCGCGCATTACCCGGGCTCACATGCAGGAACGGCAGCAGGCCGGCGGCGAACACGTCGCGCGTGACCTGCGCGACCAGACGCTGGGCATAGCCGCGGCCCGTGTGATCGGGATGCGTGCAGACCGCGCTGATCTCGCGATGACCCGGCAAGGCCATGCGTTCGCCGGCCATCGCGGCGAGGCGGTCGCCGATGTAGATGCCGAGATAACGCCCCATGCGCAGCGTGTCGCGACGAAAATAGCCGGGGAATACCAGCGCGGTGAGTTCCAGCATGTCCGCGACGTTGTCCGCGCCGAGTTCGACCATCGCCGGACCGTCGGGCAGGTCCGGCGCGCGCGCGCAGAGCATCTGGTCGATGACGCCGTGGTCGTCGAGGCACCAGCCCGGCACGGCGGTGGGGATCACGCCGACGAGGTAGTAGGGCTCGCAATCGCCGAGCAGAGTGGCCAGCGCGGCGCCGCATTGCGCATCCGCGGAAGCCACACCGGCAAAGGGTGCAATGTCAGGGTCATAGCACGCCGCATGTTCGCCGCCTTCGCCGAGGGCGGCATGCCGGCTGCGCAGCGAATGCCAGATCGGATTGTCGAGCGGCGTGTTCATGACGCAGCCTCGGCGGCGCCGGCCACGCGCAGCACTTCCCACTGCGCCGCGGCGTCGGGATCGCGACGCACGCGCCGCCGGCGTTGCGCGGGATCGCGCAAGCGCGCCTTCGCGGCCATTTCCCGTTGACGCTGTCTGCTCGTTCGTTTGCGCATGCGATGTCGGTCCGTGGAAGACGCCGCGGCCGGCGCAACCGACGCGGTGAGGGCGAGCGTATCGTGCCGCCGATCAACGCGCCGCGGGCAGCAGCCGCGGCTGCTGCTCGAACCATTCGGCGGCCTTGAACAGGCGGAACTTGCGCTCGCCTTCCTTCAATTCAAGCCCGAGACCGAGCCTGGCCCAGCGCAGGAACAGATCGCCGTGCGCGCGCTTGTCGGCGAGGCGCAGGCGTGCCTTGAGGTCGAAGCGGTCGTTGCTGACGGACAGGTCCTCGAGCACGATCGCGCCGTCGCGCATCACGGCGCGCGTCGACGCATCTACAACACCCGCATCGAGCAGGCGCAGCACCCAGCGCGGATAGTCCTTGTTGCGCGTGAACAGCGCGAGCAGCAGGCTCACGTCGTGCAAGCGCGCGGTCGCGGTCGCGTCGATGCGCAGCGGCGCGCCCCATTGCAGACGGCCGCGCTCGAAGCGGACATCGGCCCACCAGTCGCCGGGCGAGGCACGCTCCGGATCGCTGACCTTGACGTTGCGCACGCCGAGCCGCGAGCCGTCGAGCACGAACTCCTCGCTGCCCAGGTCGGCGCGCGCGAGCTGCGCGGCGACGTCGACGTCACCGCTGAATTCGAGATCGTTCAGCGCGAGCTGCGCCTGGCGCGCCTGCACCTGCAGGCGGCCCTTGCCGACCTTGCCGGCCGCATCGAGCTGCAGGTCACCGCTGAGCTGGCCGCGGCCGCCGAGGAACCGCAGCGCCTGGCCCGGCAGATAACGATTGAAGCCGCGCAGATCGGGCACGTCGGCGCGATCGAAAATGAGGCGCGCGCGCAGCGAGTCGCGGAACTCGATCACGCGGCCGGACGAGCGCAGTTCGAGGCGCAGATTCTTGCCACGCACCATGGCCTGCTGCGGCGATGCCGATTCGCCGATCTGGAACTGCTGCACGAGGATGTCCACGCGCGGGCGCAGTTCGCCGTCTTCGGTGTCGACGCGGCCGTCGGCGCGCGCGCGGCCGGCGAACCGTTCGCCCTGCACGTCGGCGTGCCAGGCCACGTCCGGAATCTTCAGCGTGCTGCCCGCATCGATGCGGCCGTCCTTGAGCAGGATGTTCGCGTCGATTTCGCCGGCGCCGTCGAGCTCCAGCCACTTTGCCTTGGCCAGCAGCGGGCCGAGCCAGGCAAGCGAATCGAAGCGCCATTGCACGCCGACCGTACCCGAGACGCGCGGCAACAGCGGCGGCACCTTGTCGTGCGGGATCACCTCGCGGCCGGCGATGTGCAGATCGGCCGAGATGCGGCCCTTGCCCGACGGCGGTGGCGGCAGGTCGAGTTTGAGTTCGATCGTCTCGGCGACGCGGGCCTGCAGGTTCGCCTGCTGCGTCCAGTGCTTGCCGGCGCTGTCAGTGGCCTGCAGCGGCACGCCGAGCGTGAGCACGCCGCCGGGCATGAGCTCGCCGCGTTCGAGCGCGAGCTTCGCGTGCACCTTGCCGCCCTCGCCCTGCTGCACCGCGCCGCGCCAGCGCGGTTCCTCGTCCATGTGCACCGCGAAGGCCGGCAGCTGACCGTCCAGTTCCAGCGACAGCGTCGCCAGCGCCAGCCGACGCCAGCCGGCCGCCTCGTCGCGCGTATGCCGCGGCAGCGCAAACTTGATGGCGAGCGTGGCATCGCGCAGCCAGTCGATGTCGCCCTGGCGCAGTCGCACCGTCCGCAGCGTCGCCTGCGAAGGGAAAATTTCCAAAGCACCACCACGCAGCTGTTTCCACATACCGAATTCGGCGCGGCCGTCGGAGGTCAGGATGTGATTGCCCCAGCGCGCTTCGCGCAGGCTGTCGGTGGCGATGCGGTCGAAACGCAGTATCCAGCCGCCCGGCCGCGGTTCCGCCGGTTCGAGTTCGTGCGCGAGATCGAGCCCGCCGGTCACGTTGTCGGCCCAGGTTTGCGGCACCTGCAGTTCGCGCCGCAGCAGCGGCCACAGCGCGATGCGTCCGCTGAGGCGGTCCGCGCTTGCGTGCCAGGCGACGCGACGCGCATGACCGCGGAACCTGGCCTGCCACAGCACGACATGACCCGGATACAAGCTGAGACCGTGATCCCAGTGCAGGCTGAAGCGATCCGGCTTGCGATTGATCAGGCCCGGCGCGAATCCCGCATTGAGAAACACGTTCGCGGCGATGAGATACAGCACGAACAGCAGCGCCAGCAACCAGCCGATACGACGCAACGCTCTGGCCACGAGTCCACTCCGGCGATGGGCCGGCGCAGCATGCCTCAAGTGGCGGCGACGACGAAAGCGCAAGCCGGTGGCGAAGCGACGCTCCATTGTCGCGGCGCGGCCGGCGGGCTGCTGTAAAGCAGCGCGTAGGTTGGGGCAAGCGCAGCGCACCCCAACATCGAGGCATCACAGCCAGGGCGATCGCCTGGCGAAGGTATTTCGCAGCCAAACTGGCCGGCGAAGAAGCCCCTTCGCAACGTGCATGCCGTTGCGAATAAGGATGCGAGAAAGCAGAAACATTTCGCCGGAGGTTCTTCGTAGCAGGAATGCTTCGATGTTGGGTGCGCCTGCGGCTTACCCCAACCTACCGCTGCCGCTTGGCATTCGCCTCGAAATAACTCGGGAATGTCGGACGCGGCAGATAGCGGCCGGCGCCGCGCTCGGCGCGCAGGTCGCCGTCGGTCCACACCAGCTTGCCCGCGGCGATGGTATGGCGCGCTAGTCCCTGCACCGTGCGTCCCTCGAAGATATTGAAGTCGACGTTCTGGTGATGCGTGCTCGCCGAGATCGTGCGCGTCGCGGCGGGATCCCAGACCACGAGATCGGCATCGGCACCGACTTCGACGGCGCCCTTGCGCGGATACAGGTTGAAGATGCGCGCGGCGTTGGTCGAAGTCACCGCGACGAATTCACTCGGCGTCAGGCGACCCGTGTTGACGCCGTAATGCCACAGCACGCCCATGCGGTCCTCGACGCCGCCGCAGCCGTTGGGGATGCGCGTGAAATCATCCTTGCCGGCGGCCTTCTGCGGCGCGCAGAAGGTGCAGTGATCGGTCGCGGTCGTGTGCAGATGACCGGCCTGCAACGCCTGCCACAAGGCATCCTGATGGTGCTTGGGACGGAACGGCGGGCTCATGACGTGGGCCGCGGCGCGCGTGAAGTCCGTATCGAGATAGACCGAGTCGTCGAGCAGCAGATGCCCGCCGAGCACTTCGCCGAACACGCGCTGGCCTTCGCCGCGCGCGCGCGCGATTTCCTGCACGGCTTCGCGCGCCGACACATGCACGATGTACAGCGGCACGCCGATGACTTCGGCGATGCGGATCGCGCGGTTCGCCGCTTCGCCTTCGACCGCGCTCGGGCGCGACAGCGGATGCGACGACGGTCCGGTCTTGCCCTCGGCGAGCAATTGCTTCTGCAACTGGTAGACGAGCTCGCCGTTCTCCGCATGCACGGTCGGCAGCGCACCGAGTTCCCGCGCGCGGCGGAAGCTGTTCACGAGGATTTCGTCGTCGGCCATGATGGCGCCTTTGTACGCCATGAAATGCTTGAAGCTGGCGACACCGTGCTCGTTCGCGAGCACGCCCCTCTCGTGATGCACCGATTCGTCCCACCAGGTCACGGCGACATGGAAGGCGTAATCGGATGCGGATTTCTCGGCCCAGCCGCGCCAGGTATGGAATGCATCCAGCAGCGACTGCTGCGGGTTCGGAATCACGAAGTCGATGATGCTCGTCGTGCCGCCGGCGAGGCCCGCCGCGGTGCCCGAGTAGAAATCGTCGCTCGCGACCGTGCCCATGAAGGGCAGCTCCATGTGCGTATGCGGATCGATGCCGCCGGGCATGACGAGCTGTCCGCCCGCGTCAACGATCACGGCACCGGCCGGTGCCGCGATGTCCTGGCCGATCTGCACGATCTTGCCATCGGCACAGAGCACGTCGGCGCGGTAGCTGTGGGTGGAATCGACGACGGTGCCGCCGCGGATCAACAGGGTCATGGGGTGTCTCCAGGCTGGGTGCCGGCAGGCGGCAGCAAACGAATGGCGCGGCGAAACACGGCGGGGCGCGATGATTCAGCGGCGAGGCTGACACCATCCCCACCCAACCCTCCCCTTGAAGGGGAGGACTTTCCAGTGCTGGTCTCCGCTACGCGACATACCGCCTTGATCAAGCTGGACTCTGCCAGCAGCGATGGCAGGGCTTTCCCTCCGACAGACATGCGTCGAAGTAACAGGCCATCCCCTTCAAGGGGAGGGTTGGGTGGGGATGGTGCAGCCGCCAGTTCAGACCGACGCCACATCCACCGTTCCCATCGTCGATGTCGATCCGCGCATCAGCACCGCATACACGATCGCCGAAATGCCGAGCCCCGCGAACCACGCATAGGTATAGAGAATCTTGAACGCCTCGGGCACGCCCGCGAACGACTGCGGAAACGCCACATGCAGGAAGCCCGGCAGGTTCGGCAGCACGCCGGCGAGCAGCGCGATGATCGCGGCCGGGTTCCAGCCGTTACGGTAGGCGTAGATGCCGCGTTCCTCGAACAGTTGCTTGAGATCGAGCCGCGTATTCCTGAGCACGTAGTAGTCGACCAGCATGATGCCGGCGACGGGTCCGAGCAGCGCGGAATAGCCGACGAGCCAGGTGAAAATATAGCCTTGTGTGCTTTCTAGAATCTTCCACGGCATTGCGAGCAGGGCGACGCCCGCGGTGATCAGGCCGCCGGTGCGGTAGGAGATGCGCTTGGGCGACAGGCTCGCGAAGTCGTAGGCCGGGCCGACGAGGTTCGCCGCGAGGTTGCAGCACATGGTGTCGAGCGTCAGCACGAGCAGCGCGAGGCCTACGCCGATGCCGGTGAAGCGGCTGGACAGATCCACCGGATCCCAGATCGCCTTGCCGTAGATCACGACCGTCGCCGAGGTCACGATGACCGACATGAGCGCGAGCAGGGCCATCGGCAGCGGCAGGCCGATGCTCTGGCCGACGAGCTGGTCGCGCTGCGAGCGCGCGAAGCGCGTGAAGTCGGGGATGTTCAGCGCGAGCGTGGCCCAGAAGCCGACCATCGCCGTCAGCGAGGGCCAGAACACCAGCCAGAACTGGCCGGCCTTCTCGCCGCCTTCGACGAACTTCGACGGCATCGACATCATGCTGCCGAAGCCGCCGGCGTGGCTCAGCGCCCAGCCGACGAGGAACAGGCACATGACGATCTTGATCGGCGCGGAGACGGTTTCCAGCCAGCGGATCGAGTCCGTGCCATGCACGACGAAGTAGAGCTGCAGCGCCCAGAACGCGAGGAAGCAGACCAGCTGGCCGGCGTTGATGCCGAGCAGCGGCAGCGCATCGGACTGCAGCGCGTTGCCGGTGATGATGTTGAGCAGCGTGTACATGGCCAGGCCGCCGAACCAGGTCTGGATGCCGTACCAGCCGCAGGCGACGACGGCGCGCAGCAGCGCCGGCAGCTTCGCTCCCTGCGTGCCGAACGACGAGCGCACCAGCACCGCATACGGGATGCCGTACTTGGTGCCCGCGTGACCGATCAGCAGCATCGGCACGAGCACGATGGCATTGCCGAGCAGCACGGTCGTCACCGCCTGCCACGGCGACATGCCCTGGTCGATCAGCCCCGCCGCGAGCGTATACGACGGGATGCACATGACCATGCCGACCCAGAGCGCGGCGAAGTGATACCAGGTCCAGGTGCGCTGGGCCGCAGTGGTCGGCGCCAGGTCGGCGTTGTACAGATCGCCTTGCGAGACATGGGTATCGCTGGCGGGCGTTGCGCTCATCGACGGCTCCGGGGCTGGCATGCGGACGGCTCAGGTTACGGTTTCGCGCTGGCCTGCGCTACGCCGTTTCCTTGACCCGGCCCGGGTTGTTCTCGTGCGTGGTCCAGTTGGCGTAGCCGCCCTCGTCGACGCGCACCATGCTGATGCAGTTGTCGACCGGACAGACGTGCATGCACAGGTTGCAGCCGACACACTCCTCGTTGATCACCTCGAAGTGCCGCTTGCCGTCCTTTTCCTTCGCGATGGCCTGGTGCGCGGTGTCCTCGCAGGCAATGTGGCAAAGGCCGCACTTGATGCACTTGTCCTGGTCGATCAGCGCCTTGATGTCGTACTTGAGGTTGAGGAACTTCCAGTCGGTGACGTTGGGCACGGCGCGGCCGCGGAAGTCCTCGAGCGTGCGGTAGCCCTTCTCGTCCATCCAGTTCGACAGACCCACGATCATGTCGTCGACGATGCGGAAGCCGTAGTGCATGGCCGCGGTGCAGACCTGCACGTTGCCGGCGCCCAGGGCCATGAACTCGGCCGCGTCGCGCCACGTCCCTATTCCGCCGATCGCGGAGATCGGCAGGGTCCGCGTTTCGCTGTCGCGCGCAATCTCCGCGACCATGTTCAGCGCGATCGGCTTGACCGCCGGTCCGCAGTAGCCGCCGTGCGTGCCCTTGCCGTCGACGGTCGGCGTCGGCGCCATGAGGTCGAGATCGACCGAGACGATCGAGTTGATCGTGTTGATCAGCGACACTGCGTCGGCGCCGCCGCGGAACGCGGCGCGCGCGGAATGACGGATGTCGGTGATGTTCGGTGTGAGCTTCACGATGCAGGGCAGACGCGAATATTGCTTCACCCAGCGTGCGACCTGCTCGACGTATTCGGGCACCTGGCCGACGGCCGAACCCATGCCGCGCTCGGACATGCCGTGCGGGCAGCCGAAGTTGAGCTCGACCGCGTCGCAGCCGGTGTCTTCCACCATGGGAAGAATGTACTTCCACGACTCTTCGTCGCAGGGAACCATCAGCGAGACGATCATGGCGCGGTCGGGCCAGTCGCGCTTGACCTGGCGGATCTCGTCGAGATTGACCTGCAGCGGTCGGTCGGTGATCAGCTCGATGTTGTTGAGGCCCGCGATGCGCTGGCCGTTCCACTGCACGGCGCCGTAGCGCGAACTCACGTTGACGACGTGCGGGTCGAGGCCGAGCGTCTTCCACACCACGCCGCCCCAGCCGGCCTCGAACGCGCGGTTGACGTTGTAGGCCTTGTCGGTCGGCGGCGCGGAGGCGAGCCAGAACGGGTTCGGCGAACGCACGCCGACGAAGTTGTTGCGCAGGTCCGCCATCTCAGTTCTCCGCGTTTGCGTGGGTGGCGAGGCGCGCATGGATCGCGCGCGCGGCGCGCTTGCCGTCTTCGACCGCCTGTACCGTGAGGTCCACTTTGCTGCCAACGCAGTCGCCGCCGGCCCAGACGCCGCGCACCGAGGTCTCGAATTCGGCGTTGACGACGATGCGGCCGCCGTTGAGTTCGATGACCGCGCTGCCGTCGCCGTTCGCGCGCGGCGCGAGCAGCACCTGGCCGATGGCCTTGAGCACGCTGTCGGCGGGCAGGCTCAGGAACTCGCCGGTGCCGAGCAGGCGGCCCGACTCGTCGAGCTGGGTGTATTCGAATTCGATCGCAGCCACGGCACCTTCGCCGAGGATGCGCCGCGGCTGCGCCCATTCGATCACGTTGACGCCCTGGGTCTTGGCGAACTCCTGCTCGGCCCAGGTCGCGCTCATGCTGCTGCTGTCGCGACGATAGACCAGGGTCACCGATTCGGCGCCGAGCTTGCGGCTCTGCACCGCCGCGTCGATCGCGGTATTGCCGCCGCCGATCACCACGACGCGGCGACCGACGGGGAGCTGGGTCAGGTCTTCGCACTGGCGCAGGTCGGCGATGAAGTCGACCGCGTTGCGCACGCCGGCCAGTTGCTCGCCATCGATGCCGAGCGCGTTGACGCCGGACAGACCCAGTCCAAGGAACACCGCGTCGTAGTCGCGGCGCAAGTCGGACAGGTGCAGGTTTTCGCCGAGTGCCTGGTTGCCCTCCCAACTGATGCCGCCGATGCCGAGCAGCCACTCGATCTCGCGCGCGGCGAAATCGAGCACCTTGTACTGGGCGATGCCGTATTCGTTGAGGCCGCCCGGCTTGGGCTTCGCGTCGAAGATCGTGACGTCGTGGCCGGCGCGGGCGAGCGCATGCGCGCAGGACAGTCCCGCCGGACCCGCGCCTACCACGGCGACACGCTTGCCGCTCGCGGCTGCGCGGTCGAACAGCACGGTGTCGCTGTCGAACACCCAGTCGGTCGCATAGCGCTGCAGCGCGCCGATCTGCACCGGCTGCGATTCGGCGGTGTTGCGCACGCAACTGCCTTCGCACAGGATTTCGGTCGGGCAGACGCGCGCGCACATGCCGCCGAGCACATTGGCGCCGAGGATGTCCTGCGCCGCGCCGCGCAGATTGTCGGTCGTGATACGGCGGATGAAGCTCGGAATGTCGATGCCGGTCGGACAGGCCTCGATGCACGGCGCGTCGTAGCAGTAGTAGCAGCGCTGTGCCGCGATCAGCGCGGCCTGTCTATCGAGCGGCGGCGAGACATCATCGAAGTTGTGCGCCAGCGTGGCGGCCGGCAGACGCGCGGCGGCGATGTCGGCGGTGTCTTTGCGAGGCATTCGGGCTCCTGGGTTTGGTGCGGTTGCCTGGGAGTGCTCAGCGCTCTCGGGTTTCGGCGAGAGCCTGTTCTTTAGCCCTCTCCCCCACGCTCGCGTGGGGGAGAGGGTTGGGTGAGGGGGAGAAACATCAGCGATCCGCGCCGTCCGTTTTTTTCGCGGGCATTCGCGAATCCGAATGCAACGCGACAATCATCACAGCGCCCGCCGAGTTTGGCTTCTCCCCCTCACCCCAACCCTCTCCCCCACCGGCAGAGCCGGTGGGGGAGAGGGAGTTTGCAGCTATCAACTCTGCGCGCGCTCCAGCATCGCATGCAGCAGCACGTTCGCGCCGGCTTCGATCCACTCGGGCGTCGCGTCCTCGATCTCGTTGTGGCTGATGCCGCCGATGCAGGGCACGAACACCATGCTGGTCGGCGCGACCTTGGCGAGATAGCACGCGTCGTGGCCCGCGCCCGAGACGATGTCGCGGTGCGAGTAGCCGAACTTCTGCGCACCGGCACGGACCGAGGCGACGCAGTCGGCGTCGAACGCGACCGGCGCGTAGTAGAAGATCTGTTCGAGTGTCGTCACCTCGACGGCCGCCTCGGCCGCTGCCGCGGCGATGCCGGCGCGCAGGTCGGCATCCATCTGCGACAGCACCGCGTCTTCCGGATGGCGGATGTCGACCGTGAAGAACACGCGGCCCGGAATCACGTTGCGCGAGTTCGGATGCACCTGCAGCATGCCGACGGTCGCGCACGCGTACGGCGCGTATTTGTGGCCGATCGCGTTGACGAGCTGGATGACCTTGGCCGCGCCGAGCAGCGCATCGCGGCGGCGCGGCATTGGCGTCGGGCCCGCATGCGATTCCTGGCCGGTGAATACGACCTCGTACCAGCGCTGGCCTTGCGCCGCATGCACGACGCCGATAGTGATGCCTTCGGCTTCGAGAATCGGCCCCTGCTCGATATGCAGCTCGAACGCCGCGTGGATGGGCCGGCCGCCGACGGGCTGGTCGCCCGCGTAGCCGATGCGCGCGAGTTCCTCGCCCATGGTCTTGCCATCGACATCGGCGCGCGACAGGCCGTAGTCGAGCGAGAACACGCCGGCGAACACGCCCGAGGACACCATCGCCGGCGCAAAGCGCGAGCCTTCCTCGTTGGTCCAGATCACGGTTTCGATCGCCCGTCGCGTGGTGATGCCGTGGTCGTTGAGGCTGCGCATGACTTCGAGCCCGCCGAGCACGCCGTAGATGCCGTCGAACTTGCCGCCGGTCGGCTGTGAGTCCGCATGCGAGCCGGTGATGACCGGCGCGAGGCTGTCGTCGCTGCCGGCGCGGCGCGCGAACACATTGCCCATCCTGTCGACACTGATCGTGCAGCCGGCTTCTTTCGCCCAGCGCACGAACAGGTCGCGGCCCTGCTTGTCGAGATCGGTCAGCGCGAGGCGGCAGACGCCGCCCTTCGGCGTCGCGCCGATCCGCGCCATCTCCATGAGGCTGTCCCAGAGGCGCTGGCCGTTGACGTGAAGCAGTTCGGCGGGGGCGTGAAGTGCGGCGTTCATGGCGGGCTCCGGCAGGTACGAGTCGGATTCGGGTTCTGGAGCCCTCCCCTTCAAGGGGAGGGTTGGGTGGGGATGGGGTTCCGGTCAGCGGAACGATATCGATTTATTTCAACGACAAGCAAAAGCGGCATCTTGGAGATTGCGCGTGCTGAGGGGACAACCATCCACACCCATCCCTCCGGCCCGTTGGGCGTTCAGAACGATGAGAACCTGCGGTTCTGAGCCATCGTTCTTGACCCCCTTGAAGGGGAGGGCTAAGAGCATTTCGTTCATCCGCTCACGTATGCGGCATCACAAACTGTGCGCCCGCTCGGATGCTCGTCGGCCAGCGCGTGGTGACGGTCTTCAGGCGCGTGTAGAAGCGCACGCCTTCGGGACCGTAGACGTGATGGTCGCCGAACAGCGAGGCTTTCCAGCCGCCGAAGCTGTGGAAGGCCATCGGCACGGGAATCGGCACGTTGATGCCGACCATGCCGATCTGCACGCGCTGGGTGAAGTCGCGCGCGGCGTCGCCGTCGCGCGTGAACAGCGCGACGCCGTTGCCGTATTCGTGCGCGTTGACCAGCGCGACGGCCTCGTCGTAGGTGCTCACACGCATCAGCGACAGCACAGGCCCGAAGATTTCCTCGCGGTAGATGCGCATGTCGGGCAGGACGTGATCGAACAGGCAGCCGCCGAGGAAGAAACCCTCTTCGCACCCGGCTACACGATGGCCGCGGCCGTCGACGACGAGCTCCGCGCCTTCTTCGACGCCGATGTCGACGTAGTCCTTGACCTTGTCGCGATGCGCGCGCGTGATCAGCGGGCCCATGTCCATCGCGGCGTCATCGCCGCGGCCAATCTTTAGCGCGGCCACGCGCGGCGCGAGTTTCGCGATCAGCTTGTCGGCCGTTTCGTCGCCGACCGCAACCGCGACCGAGATCGCCATGCAGCGTTCGCCCGCGGACCCGTAGCCGGCGCCGAGCAGCGCGTCGGCGGTCTGGTCGAGATCCGCATCGGGCAGCACGACCATGTGGTTCTTCGCGCCGCCGAGCGCCTGCACGCGCTTGCCCGCGGCGCAGCCGGTCGCGTAGATGTAGCGCGCGATCGCGGTGGAGCCGACGAAGCTCACGGCGGCGATGTCCGGATGCGCGAGGATCGCGTCGACGGCGACCTTGTCGCCCTGCACGACGTTGAACACGCCGGCCGGCAGGCCGGCTTCGGTCAGCCAGTCGGCCAGCAGCAGCGACGGCGACGGATCGCGTTCCGACGGCTTGAGCACGAAGCAGTTGCCGCAGGCTATCGCGATCGGAAACATCCACAGCGGCACCATGGCCGGGAAGTTGAACGGCGTGATGCCGGCGACGACACCGAGCGGCTGGCGCAGGCTGTGCGAGTCCACCGCGGAGCCGACGTTCTCGGTCATTTCGCCCTTGAGCAGTTGTGGAATGCCGCAGGCAAACTCGACGACCTCGATGCCGCGCTGCACTTCGCCGAGCGCGTCGCTATGGGTCTTGCCGTGTTCGGCCGTGATCGCCGCAGCGAGTTCGTCGGCGCGCTGTTCGATGATCTCGCGCAGCTTGAACAGCACGCGCGCGCGCTTCAGCGGCGGTGTCTGCGACCAGGCCGGGAACGCGGCGCGCGCGGCCTGCACGGCCGCATCGACGTCGGTCGGCGTGGCCAGCGCAAGACGGCCGGTCTGCTCGCCCGTCGCCGGGTTGTAGACCGGCGTCGTGCGCGCCTCGTCGGTGCTGTGACGTTCGCCGGCAATGAAATGCGGAATGATGACGGGGGCTAGCATGGGGTCTCCTTCGGAGCGGGAATCGGGAATCGGGAATCGCGAATCGTCAAAGCGGTCGTGGTGTGCGTCGAGACTCACGCTGGCGGTAGTCCGCTCTAAGGAAATTCTGAACAGCCTTGGCACTATCGCTCTTGTACTCAACACCAGATCTCCACAACCCCGCCAAACGCCTGCTGCGCAGGCATTTGGCCGCCCCCTTGACTCAAGGGGGCTCCAGAATCAAAGGCAGATATCGACTTGTTCAGAGGTTCCC
>JBBQZR010000053.1:0-44894 GCA_038207515.1 Lysobacterales bacterium
GTACAACATCCACAACCGCACCGGCGGCGGCACCGACAACATCAACAAGACGGTCACGCTGAACGTGTCGAGTGAAGCGCTCAACGGCACCTGGAACCTGCGTGTCAACGACAACGGTCCGGGCGACGTCGGCAGGATCGATAGCTGGAGCATCACGTTCTGACCGCAACGGCAGCGTAGTCCTGCCAACCGCAACCCCGGCGCGAGCCGGGGTTGCCTACATACGCTGCAGGTCCAGCCGCACAGGGGGCGGGTGGACCGGCATTGCCATCCGGCCGGAAACGGCTGCGCCGACGCGGCGATGTCGCGGCGACGGCGATCTTCATCCCCTGAGCCAGCGGCAGCACGCCTGCCGCTCGCGGAGAACCGATCATGCATGTACGCCCTGCCCTGCAGCGCCACCTGCTCTTGTTCGTGGCCGCTCTCTCTTTCACCCCTGCCGCCCTCGCGGAGCACGACGAACCACCCGACACCGGCGCACGCGACGGCAAGCCGCGCGAAGAAAGCTGGCAGATCGAACAACGCCAGCGCTGGTTCATCGAATCGCGCGGGCTGGACCGTGTGCTCAACCCTGGTGTCGAACGCAGCAAGGCGGCGGCCGAACTCAAGGCGCAGGTCGAGCGCCTGGCGCCGCAGCAGCGCGCCGCCGGTGAAACCTGGTCGCCCCTGGGTCCCGCTTCGATGACGATGGGCAGCTGGGTCATGGGACGCGTGGCCGGCCGCACCAACGCGGTCGTGCCGCACCCCGGCGACGACAACACTGTGTATTTCGCCGCCGCGGCCGGCGGTGTCTGGAAAACCACCGATGCGGGCGCGAACTGGACGGCGCTGTTCGACCAGGTCGGCACGCTGCCGATCGGCGCACTGTTCATCGAGCCGGCCGCACCGGCGAATGTCTGGGTCGGCACCGGCGACAAGAACGGCGGCGGCTGCGCCGGGTATTTCGGCCAGGGCGTCTATCTCAGCAGCGACGCCGGCAGCAGCTGGCAGGCGCGCAACGGCAGCGGTGCCGGCGCGATGCCCTTGTCCATCGTCAACACGATCGCGGTCCAGCCGACCGATGCGAACGTGGTGCTGGCCGGCGGTGCCGGCAGCTGCAGCAGCACCGGCGCGCTGTCCGGCTCGGGCCTGTACCGTTCGGCCGACCGCGGCGCGAGCTGGACCAAGACCCTCAACGGCAATGTCGAGGATCTGATCTTCGTGCCCGGTACGGCGACGGTGTACGCGGGCGTTGGCGGCGGCGGCGTATATAAATCAACAAACGGCGGCGCGAGCTGGACTGCGAGCAGCAGCGGCATGACCGTCTCCGGTTCGCGTCTGCGGCTGGCGATGGCGGCGAGCAACACCAACGTGCTGTACGCCCTGCTCGGCAGCAACCTGTACCGCAGCGCCGACGGCGGCACGAGCTGGACGCTGCGCAACAGCAGCGCCTGCGACGGCCAATGCAGCTACAACCTGGCCATCGACGTTCATCCGACCCAGCCCGACACCGTCCTGGTCGGCGCGATCCGCGCGTCACGCTCGACCAACGGCGGCAGCAGCTTCACCTTCCTGACGACCAGTTGGGGCAGCAGCCAGACCGTCCATCAGGACACGCACGTCGTGCGCTATTCGCGCAGCAATCCGAACCGGTTCTGGATCGGCAGCGACGGCGGCGTCTGGCGCACGGAGAACAGCGGCAGCAGCTGGGTAAACATGAACTCCAACCTCAATGTCACCCAGTTCTACGACATCAGCGTGCACCCGACCAACCCGGACATCGTCTTCGGCGGCGCGCAGGACAATTCGTCGTCCAGCCGCAGCACCAGTTCGGTATGGGGCCTGACTATCGTCTCCGGCGACGGTTTCATGAACGCGATCGATCCGACCAATCCGTCCATCGTGTTCCAGACCAGCTATCCCTCGGGTGGCTTCCCGAACATCTACCGTTCGACCTCGGGCGGTGGTGCGGGCACGTTCTCCACTTTGTCCACGAGCGGCCTGACGTCTTCGTCGAGTTTTCCCTGGGTAACGCCGCTGGCCGTCGCCGGCAACCGCCTCTTCGTCGCGTCGAACGTGATCTACCGCGGCACCACCTCGGCCAGTCCGTTCTCCTGGACCGCCATGACCGGCAGCCTGGGTTCGGCCGTGTCGGTACTCAGCCCGGCGACCATGGGCGTGTTGACGCCGGTCTACGCGGGCACCTCGGGCGGGCGCATCTTCGCCACGCCGGATGCGGCCGTACCGAGTCCCACCTGGACCGACGTGACCGGCAACTACCCGGGTGGCGTGGTTTCGGATATCGCGATGGATCCGCTCAACGCCCAGCGCGTATTCGCCACGCGGGCCGGTTTCGGCGCTTCGCGCCTGTACCGCTCGACGAGCGGCGGCAGCAGCTGGAGCGCCGTCGGCAACGGCCTGCCCAACGTGCCCGCCAATGCGGTCGCGATCGACCCACTGAATACCAACCGCGTATTCGTCGGTACGGATGTAGGCGTGTATGAAAGCAGCGATGGTGGCGATACTTTCATTGCCTTCTCCACGGGCCTGCCGCTGGGCCTGGTCGTCACCGATCTGGAAATCGACAACTCGCCGCATGTGCTCACCGCCGGGACCTATGGCCGCGGCGCGTGGAAGGTCACCCTCAACCCCGGCGGCAACCAGCCGCCGGTCGCGAACTTCAGCAGCAGCACCAGCAGCCTGACCGCGACCTTCACCGACAGCTCCACCGACGCCGACGGCACCATCACGTCGCGCAGCTGGAACTTCGGCGACGGTGGCACGTCGACCGCAACGAACCCGACTCGTACCTACGCGGCAGCCGGCAGCTACACCGTCACGCTGACCGTCACCGACAACGCCGGCGCGACCAACACGACCTCGCGCCAGGTTACGCTCGGCAGCGGCGGCACGCAGACCTACAGCAACACCGCGGACTACACGATCAGCGACAACGCCACGGTGGACAGCCCGATCACGGTCTCCGGCCGCACGGGCAATGCACCGAGCAATGCCTCCGTCACCGTCGCGATCGTCCACACCTACCAGGGTGACCTGAAGGTCGACCTCGTGGCTCCGGACGGCACGCTGTACAACATCCACAACCGTACCGGCGGCGGCACCGACAACATCAACAAGACGGTAACGCTGAACCTGTCGAGTGAAGCGCTCAACGGCACCTGGAACCTGCGCGTCAACGACAACGGTCCGGGCGACGTCGGCAGGATCGACAGCTGGAGCGTCACGTTCTGATCGCAACAGGCTAGTCCTGCCAACACGGCAATTCCGGCGCAGGCCGGGGTTGCTTTTTATACAGATCCGCAACCGTACGAACCCCGTGTCATTCGGCCGACCGCAACCTGTCGGTCTGCGGACGGACAGCCTGGACAGGGGTGCTCGTGCGGCATATGCACAAATTTCAACAGGTGCAGGAACTGCGACGCATATCCGCCTGCGCGGTCGCACGACCTGCTATCTACCGACACTGCCGCCGTTGCACGACAACGGCTGCGACGGGGCAGCCCGCGCAGCGGCGGCATACCGCGGCGCCGCAATGGCGCCGCTCTCGCGCGGCGGCACGGGTGCTCCTACTCAGGCCCGGTTCGCCGAACCTCACGCCGGTCGTCGGGGAGGATGGCCGGCCTGACCCTGGAGATTCACATGCTGTCCAAGTTGGTCCTATTGCCGCTGGCCATCGCCGGCGCCTCGAGTGCGCCTGTCCACGCCAGCGAGACCTGGTTCGTCACGGCCACCTACGAAAAACCCGAACAGCTGCAGGCCATCGCGTCGCAGTTCCAGCATCTCATCGTCGATCGCAAGGCCCGGACCGTGCGCACCGAAGCGGATGACGAGGCCATCGCAGGCCTGCGCGCCGCCGGTTTCGTCGTAAGCATCGACGCCGCGGCATCGGCAAAACTGCAGGCCTTCGACAGGGCGATGCGCACGGGCGCGGGGTTAAAGAGCATCCCCGGCTATGCCTGCTACCGCACCGTCGAGGAAACGCAGACGACGATGAATCAGATCGCGGCGCAGAAACCGAATCTCGCCGACATCGTCGATATCGGTCCGAGCTGGGAAAGGACGCGCAACGCCGCCAACGGCTACACGATGAAAGTGCTGCGTCTCGGCAACAAAGGCACCGACACCGCATTGCCGGACAAGGCGAACATGGTTGTGCTCAGCGCGATCCACGCGCGCGAATACACCACCGCGGAAACGATGACGCGGTTCGCCGAATGGCTGGTCAACGGCTATGGCAGCGATGCCGAAGCGACCTGGCTCATGGACAATTTCAAATTCCATCTGCTGCTGCAGGCCAACCCGGACGGCCGCAAGAAGGCCGAAAGCGGTCTGTCCTGGCGCAAGAACACGAACAACACCAACGGCAGCTGCGGCAGCTCGAGCTCCGGCATCGACCTGAACCGCAACTTCCCGTTCCACTGGAGCACGGTGCCCGGCGGCTCGAGCGGCGATCCGTGCAACGAGACCTATCGCGGCCCGCTGCGCGCGTCCGAACCCGAGACGCAGAACGTCATCAGCTATGTCGCCGGCACGCTCGGCGGCAACGGCAGCTACAGCGGCGGCGTGCTGCCGGACCGTCGCGCCGACGCCATAGCGAGCGCCGCGCCCGAGGACTACAAGGGCGTGTTCATGGACATCCACAGCTATTCGCAGCTAGTGCTGTGGCCCTGGGGCGATACCACGGCGGCGGCACCGAACGGCACAGCGCTGCGCACGTTCGGCCGGCGCATGGCCTGGTTCAACGGCTATTCGCCGGAACAGTCGGTCGAGCTCTATGCGACCGACGGCGCGACCGACGACACGATGTATGGCCTGCTCGGTGCGCCGGCCTATACGATCGAGCTCGGCGTATCGTTCTTCGAAAACTGCACCACGTTCCAGAACACCACACTGCCGCAGAACCTGGCGGCGTTGCGCTATACCGCGCGCAACCTGCAAGCGCCGTACAAGCTGCCGGCCGGTCCCGACACCACGGCCGTCAGCGTATCGCCGGCCAGCGTCGCGGCCGGCGCAACGGTCACGGTGACCGCGACCGTCGACGACAGCCGCTTCAACCAGTCCAACGGCAGCGAAGCGGTGCAGGCCATCGCCTCGGCCGCGGCGTATGTCGACGCGACGCCGTGGCAGGCCGGTGCGGTGCCGGTCGCGATGAGCGCGAACGACGGCAGCTTCAACGCGAGTTCCGAAGTCGTGCGCGCGACGATCAGCACCGCCGGCCTCGCGCCCGGCGTGCATCGCGTGTTCGTGCAGGGCACCGACGCCGCCGGCAAGCCAGGCACGCCGAACGCGGCGCAATTCACCGTCATGAGCGGCGGCGGCAATGTTCCCCCGGTCGCGAACTTCGGCGTCGTGACGAACGCGCTGACGGCGACCTTCACCGACAGCTCCACCGACAGCGACGGCAGCATCGCGTCGCGCGCCTGGAATTTCGGCGATGGTGGCACGTCCACCGCGACGAACCCGACTCGCACGTACGCGGCCGCCGGCACCTACACGGTCACGCTCACCGTCACCGACAACGCCGGGGCCACCCACACCACGACACGCCAGGTCACCGTCAGCAGCGGCGGCGGCAACGTGCTGCAGAACGGCGTGGCCGTGACCGGACTGTCCGGCGCGGCGAGTTCCGAAACGGCGTATACGATGGTCGTGACCGCCGGTGCGACGGGCCTGAAGTTCGTGATGGCCGGCGGTACCGGCGACGCGGACCTGTACGTGAAGTTCGGTTCGGCACCGACGACGACGAGCTACGACTGTCGTCCGTATCTCGGCGGCAATGCGGAAACCTGCAACATCGCGTCGGCGCAGGCCGGCACCTACCACGTCCTGCTGCGCGGATACAGCGCGTATACCGGCGTGAGCCTGACCGGCAGCTACACCACCGGCGGAGGCGGCGGCACGCAGACCTACAGCAACGCGACCGACGTCGCGATCAGCGACAACGCCACGGTCGACAGCCCGATCACGGTCTCCGGCCGCAGCGGCAACGCACCGGCCAATGCGTCCGTGACCGTCGCGATCGTCCACACCTACCAGGGCGACCTGAAGGTCGACCTCGTTGCTCCGGACGGCACGCTGTACAACATCCATAACCGCACCGGCGGCGGCACCGACAACATCAACAAGACGGTCACGCTGAACGTGTCGAGCGAAGCGCTCAACGGCACCTGGAACCTGCGTGTCAACGACAACGGCGCCGGCGACGTCGGCAGGATCGACAGCTGGAGCGTCACGTTCTGATCGGCAACCTGCCCCTCTCTCAAACGGGAGAGGGGTTTTTGCATCGGACGTCGCCGGTGGCGCGAACGTGGGTCTATCGCGACCATGCGGCCTAGGGCTCGGCGGTATGCGGCAGCAGGCTCACGACCACGGCGCCCGGTCCCGCGTGCACCGAGATCGCCGCGCCGACCGGCACGATGTCGATGGCCGCCTGCGGCAGCGCGCGGCGCAACTCCTCGGCGAGAGTCTGTGCTTCGGTCGGATTGTCGCAGTGTCCGATGAGGATCCGCGCCCAGCGCGCGTGCGGTTTCAGGCGCGGCAGCAGCCAGCGCGCGAAACGCTGCGGCAGATCGGGCTTCAGGCGCAGCGCGGTGCGCAGATGCAGGCGCCCGTCCCCGCCGACCGCGGCGACGGGGATAAGGCCGAGCCAGCGCGTCAGCGGCAGCGTCCAGGCCGGCAGGCGGCCGCCGCGTACGATGTGGCTCAGGTCGCGCACATAGGCGAACAAGGGTGTCTGCGCCGTCAGCGCATCGATGCGAGCGACGATGTCCGCGGCGGAAAGCCCCTGCGCCGCGAGCTCGGCGGCGTGACGCGCGAGCAGGCCCTGCCCGCACGACGCGGTGCGCGAGTCGACGACGTGCACGCGGCTGCGATCGCAGCGCCCGGCGGCGCTTTCACCGGACTGCAGTGTTCCGCTGACGGCGCGCGACAGACCGACGTAGACGACTTCCTCGTGATGGCTGAGCAGAAAATCGAACAGGCGGCGGAAATCGCCGGGTGGCGGCTGCGAGGTGCGCGGCAGCACCGGGTTGCTGCGCAATTCCTGGAAAAACTCACTCGGTGACAAAGATACTTTGTCCAGATAATCGCGATCGCCGAAGTTCAACCGCACCGGCACCAGGTGCAGCGGCAGCTGTTCCAGCGCGTCATCGGGCAGGTCGGCGGCGGAATCGGTGACCACCGCGACGCGCGTACGCGAACGGGTCGCGCGCTGCTGCGACTGCATGTCGTCGGCCTTGCGGCTGCTGACCCGGCCGAAGCGGGCCAGCGTGTCGTAGAGCAGCTGCGGCTGGTCCAGATGCACATGCACACGCAGCTTCTGGCGCGTGCCGGCGAGCACGAGGCTGGAATGATCCAGTGCCTGCAGCGCCGCGCGCACGGCATCGCGCTCGATCCCCTCGGCGCTGAGCACGCATTCGGTGCACCAGCGGTGCTGCGCGTCATGATCGCCCGCTTCGCTCATAACGCCGAGGTCGCCGCTGCGGTAGTCGCTGAGCGCCGCAAGGCCGGAGCGTCCGCGCTCGAGGTAATCGTTGATGCCCTCGATCAGCTCGACGAAACCCAGCGCGCCGGCGTCGACGACGCCGGCCTTGCGCAGCACGGCCAACTGGTCGGGCGTGCGCGCGAGCGCATCGCGACTGGCCGCCACAGCCTGCGCCCAGCACTCGCGCAGATCGTCGATGCCGCGCTCGGCTTCGCGCTGCAGCGCCGCGGCGAACGCGGCGATCACCGACAGGATGGTGCCTTCGCGCGGATCGGACACGGCGCCGCGCGCCTGGCTCGCGCCGAAGCTGGCTGCCGCCGCCAGTTCCGCCACGCCCAGCCGCGGCTGGTCGGCGAGATGCTCGCCGACGCCCTGCAGGAACTGCGCGAGTATCGCGCCGGAATTGCCGCGCGCGCCGTCGATGGCTTCGTCGCCGGCGCGGCGCAGCAGTCCGCCGGCGCTGCACAGGCGCAGCGGCCGCAGCGCCTGCTCGACCGCGCTCAGGGTGAAGGCGAGATTGGAACCGGTATCGCCGTCGGCGACCGGGAATACGTTGATGCGGTTGATCGCATCGCGGCGCGACAGGACGCGGCGAATGCCGGCGAGGAGGCCGCGCTTGAGCGCGACGCCGCCCGGGCGCCAGCCGCGCGGGATCAGCGGGAGTTCGACGGAAGTGCTGTTCATGGCCGAGTCTAGCCAGCCGGCCGGCGTGGAAGCGCGCTGCAGCGCAGCGTGAACCGGGTGACCGCCGGTGGACTGGCATCGGAGACGTTGCGGCACGCAACCAAGCCACGTCCTGGCGCATCCATCAAACTGTCCGTCGCCTGTCCGCTGCCACCCCAGCGGACAGTCCGGACAACAGCCATGACTTTAAGCCCTTGTTGCGCAAGGCTGGGGAGGCCGCGCATTCGTTGGCACGAACCCTGCTGTAGCGAGGCTTCCCCCGCTGGCTACACCCGTGCAATCGTGCGAGCATGCCGTCCCGCCCGCGAGCCCGTGCCAGCGTTCCGCTACCGGAGCCACCGATGCTCACTATTTCGCGATCCCTGATCCTGCCGCTCGCCCTGGCGCTGCTCGCCGGCGCCTGCCATGCGGACGATTTCATGCTCGGCGGCGGCGCCGCACCGGGCGGCGTGGCACTCGCCCAGTCGCGCCAGGACTGTGATATCCAGCCGGCCGCCTCCAGCGCCAGCGTGATCTACCACGACGGCCAGCGCGCACCGGTCAGCGTTCCGATGGATGCTCGCGGTTCGGTCAGCGACGATGTCGCCACGACCGAATCACCGGGCGAATCGGCCGCCAGTGCACCGACCGGCGCCGTGACGCTGCCGTCGGCCGAGGCCGCGGTACCGCAAAGGCCGCGCGGCGGCGGACTGCGCTGGCAGTCTGTACTGCCCGGCTCCATCAAGTAAGCGCTTTCGCCGCGTCCAGCCGACGCGGCATGATCGGCGCATGTTCAGCCTGTTGCGCCGTCTCGGCGAGCGACTACGTCCTCGCCCTCATCTGATCGACGATCCGGCCTGGGAAGCTACCCTGGCCGCTTGCGCGCTGCTGCGGCCGCTGACCGGCGACGAGCGGCAGCGCCTGCGCGAACTGGCCGCCCGATTCCTGGCCGACAAGCAGTTTTCCGCCCTGGCCGGTGCCGAACTCAATGAACCACGCCGCCTGCTGATCGCGGCACAGGCTTGCCTGCCGGTGCTTGCGCTGGGCTATGACTGCCTGCGCGGCTGGCGCCAGGTGCTGGTCTATCCCGGCGAGTTTCGCGTACGCCGCGAACATCATGACGAAGACACCGGCGTCATCACCGAAGGCGACGACAGCCTGATCGGCGAAGCCTGGGAACGTGGCCCGCTGGTATTGTCGTGGGCCGACATCGAGCAGGACCTGGCCGATCCTCACGCCGGCTTCAACGTGATCATCCACGAGATCGCGCACAAGCTGGACATGCGCGGCGGCGGCAGCGACGGCGTACCGCCGCTGCCGCCCGAACTGCCGCGCAGCGAATGGAAACGCACGTTCCAGCGCGCCTACGATAGCCACTGCGACGCCGTGGACGCGGGCAAGGAAACCGGCATCGATCCCTACGCCGCGGAAAGCCCGGACGAATTCTTCGCCTGTCTGGTCGAAGCCTGGTATTCGAATGCGCAGCTGGTCGAGACGGAGATGCCGGCCGTCGCCGGCTTGCTGCAGCGCCTGTTCCGACCCGCGCCCGGTACTGCTGCAATCTGAACGCCCGTTCCGCCGCTGCCGTCGCCCGCGAAGGTTTCGGCTACACTGCGGCGGTTTTCTCTGTCGATTCTGGAGTGGAAGGCATGCGCAGCACCGCAATTCTGGCCTTGCTCGGCCTTGGCCTCGTCGCCTCTTCGCCCGTCTCTGCGGTCGAATCGTTTGCAGGCACGAACACCGGTGCCATCACCGACGCACCCAGCGGCACCCCGAGCTGCGGCGTCAACAACCTGGGTCCGCCACGCATCGTCAGCTTCGACGTCAACGGCTTGGTCTTTCCGATCGTCGCGGTCAGCGTCAGCATGAACCTCGTCCACTCCTGGCGCGGCGACCTCGTCGTCAAGCTCGCCGCCCCCGGCGGCACGCCGTCCAAGATCATTTTCAGCCACACCGGCTCCAACGTGCCCAACGGCTGTGGCCACAACGGCATTCTCAACGGTCTTTACACCTTCGAAGACACCGCCGACCGCGACTGGTGGGGCAGTTCCTTCCCGACCATCCCCGCCGGTTCCTACCGCGCCAGTGCACCGGGCGGCGCCGATCCCGGCGGTGGCGCGGTATTGCTGAGCACGGATTTCCGCAACATGGCCCCGGAACTCGCCAACGGTACCTGGACGCTGACCTTCTGGGACGCCGGCGATGCGGGCACCGGATCGGTCAACGCCGCCACGCTGTACATCGACCAGACCGACCTGATCTTCAGGGACGGCTTCCAGACCGCGACGCCCTGATCGTCCACTGGTCGCGGCGAACGCCCGGTTCGCCGCGCCGGCAGTCGCCCGGATTTGCATAGATCTTGACCAGCCAGTAGCCTGTTGGATTCGGTCGCTAAGACGATTCGCAGGTTCTGGTTGCTCATGCTTTCGCCTATCCGTCGCGTTGTTTGCCTGGTTCTGATCGCCGCTCTTCCCTGCTCCGCTGCCCTGGCCTGTTCTGGCAGCATCCATATCGAAATCGAACACGCCGGCATGTACGCGCTGGACCAGGCGAGCATCGCTGCGGTCGCGCCGGGCCTTGCCGACTGTCCGCGCGAATCGCTCCGTCTGACCCAGCGCGGCGAAGAAGTCCCGGTACGCCTCAGCGGCAGCGGCACCACGCTGCAGCCGGGCGACCGCATCGAATGGCTCGGCAAGCCGCTGCACGGCCCGATCGCCTGGTTTGACACCTACAGCACGGTCAACGTCTACGTGCTGTCCAGCTCCAGAGGCGCTCACGCGCGCATCGCGGACGTGCCGGTTACAGCCGGCACCGCGACGGCGGTGTTGAACCGGCGCCTGCACCTGGAGCAGGAAAACCTCATGATCCGGCTCAACCAGGGCTACGTGAAACAGTGGGAGGAGGCGGATTTCTGGCACTGGGCCAAGCTGACCCACGTAGACCCGGAACCGTTCGGGGTCGACCTGGATCTGCCCGACCTCGCCGCACGCAGCGGCAATGTCACGCTGACGCTGAAGTTCCGCGGCATGTCGACGATCGCGGCACCGATCGGCCAGGCCGACAAGTCTAACAAGCCGATGGACCATCAGGTGCTGGTGCAGCTCGACGGAAAACCCGTGGCCGAACTGAGCTGGAACGGCCGCGACGAAGTCGTGCGCGAGTTCAGCGTGCCCGTCGCCGCGCTGCGCGAAAAAGGCAATCGCCTCACGCTCAGCGTGCCCAAGCGGTTGGCCAAGCCCGCTGACCCGAACTTCCTCATCGACGTGGTGATGTTCAACTCGCTCGAGATCGAATACCCGGCGCAGGGCGACCTGACGCGCTCGACCGAAGCGCTGCGCGTCGCCGGCGGCGGCGACGTGAACCTTACGCATGCGGGCGCCCAGCTCACGGTTTACAGCGACGACGGCCGCCGCTGGACGGCGCAGGCCGGCCATCTCGGCCGCATCGATGCGAACGCCGTGCTGTATCCCGTCGTCGACGACCGCTTCGCCGCGCCGCAGAAGGTGCGCGCGCTGAGCGCGACCGACTGGCGCAAGCCGGCTGAGCCGGTCGACTACATCATCATCAGCCACGCGCGCCTGATCGACGCAATCCAGCCACTGGCCGAGTTCCATCGCCAGCGCGGCCTCAAGGTCGCCGTGCTCGACGTCGACGAGGTCTACGACCAGTTCAACGACGGCATCACGCATCCGCAGGCGATCCGCAATCTCATGCAGCAGGCCTACAGCGAGTGGCCGCAACCGCGCCCGCGCTTCGCCCTGCTCGTCGGCGACGCGAGCTTCGACATCCGCCACAAGCGCATCAACCGGCGCAACCTGGCCAAATGGGCCGACATGGAGCTGCTGTCCCCGGGCCAGTTCGGCGACATCGGCAGCACGCCGTACGCCGACACGCCCGAAGACCTCAAGCACCGTGCGCTGATCCCGACCTGGCAGTTCATGTCCTACGACGGCCAGTCGGCCAGCGACAATCATTTCGTCAGCGTCGGCGACGATGGACTCCATCCGGTCATCGCGATCGGACGCCTGCCCGTGGTGGAACCCAGCGAGGTCAAGGCCATCGTCGACAAGACCATCAATTACCTGCGCACGCCGCAGCTCGGCGCCTGGCGTCGCGACGTGATGTTCATCACCGACGAAAGCGACTATTTCAAGAGCACCTCGGACCAGATCGCGGACTCGCTCGACAAGGACGGCTTCCTCAGTGACAAGGTCTACGCGAGCAAGGATGAGAAGGACAACATCGCGCATCAGTCCTCGATCAAGGACGGCCTCAACGAAGGCCGCCTGCTGGTGCACTTCATCGGCCATGGCGGCCGCTATATCTGGCGCACCGGTCCGCCGGACCTGCGCAAGAACCACGACCTGTTCACGCTGGAAGACGTCTCCGGCCTGAAGAACGGCGGGCGCCTGCCGATGGTGCTGTCGATGACGTGCTACTCCGCGCCGTTCGACAACCCGACCGAGGATTCCATCGGCGAGCGCTTCCTGCGCGAGCCGGGCAAGGGTGCGATCGCCGTGTTCGCGGCATCCTGGCGCAATTCGCCGTCGGCGAAGTACAGCAAGGCCATCGTCAGCGAACTGACCAAGCCGGGGCGCACGATCGGCGAGTCCATCGTCGCCGGCAAGAAGGACATCCAGGATCACACGCTCGTCGAGACCTACAACCTGCTCGGCGATCCGGCCGTGGTGCTGGAACGGCCCGCCAGCGAGTTCCGCCTCGCGCGCAAGCCCCGCCCGTTCGGTCCCGACGCGATCGAAGCGCGTGTGGACCGCGACAGTTTCCGCGGCATGGCCGACGTCAGCTGGCTCGGCAAGAACGGCAAGCTGCTCCATTCGACCCGCTTCACCGTGCTGGGCTCGCGCTTCACGCTGCCGGAACCGCCGGCGGGGATACGCGAGGCGGCCGTCGAAGTGCGCGGCTACGTGGCCGATCCGTCCAACCCGTTCGATGCGATCGCGCGCCTGGACCTGAGCGAACCCAAGCCGGTCGTGCCGCCGGCCGCACTGCCGGTCGCCGCCGCACCTACATCGAACGTCGCCCTGCGCAGCAGCCCCACTGTCGTTCGCCAGGGCGATGTGCTGCTGAGCACCAGTTTCGATGCCGCGCCGGCAATCTCCGACGCAGCCTCATCGAAAAAATTCGCGACAAAATAACCACGCGGCAGCTACGCATCGCGTCCGCGGCGCAGCGGACGCAGTTTCAGCTGCGCGGCCTGCCGCGCAGCGCCGCCCACAGGTCGCGCAGCGCATTGCGCACGTAGCCACGGTCGTAGAAACGCCCGCTGACGTGGCGTGCGAATACCGCCGCGGTGATGCGGCGCCCCGCCTGGATGCGGCGGCGCTTGCGCAGCATGCGCAAGGTTCCGCGCAGCGCGTCCCGATAGAGCCGGAACACCACGCGGCCCTTGCCGCGCAGGCCGTGGCGCAACACGATGCCGGCGTGGATCGCCGCGAGCGACGGCAGGTGGCGAAGGATCACGCTCAGCGGCACGCACTTGAGCAGCATCCACAGCGAATTGCGGATGCCGTGGTACAGCACGAAATCGTTGAAGCCGCCGCCGCTGGAGGCCTGTCCCTCGTGCCGCGCGAGCACGTCGTCGGTATAGGCCGGCGTGAAGCCGAGCAGCAGCGCGCGCGCGGCGACATCGGTGTCTTCCGCGTAGCAGAAGAATTCTTCGTCGAACATATAGCCGTGCGCCGCCTGCAGCGCTTCGAGCACACGGCGCGCGTACAGTGCGCAGCCGCCGGTGGGGCCGAAATACGGATCCTGCGGGTCGAGCCGGTTCGAGGCGAGCAGGCTGCGATAGAACGCGATGCCGAGCGAATCGATCTCGTCGCTGCCGTCGGCCAGCTTGAGCACGCGGCCGCCGGCGAGATCGGCGTCGCAATGGCCGTCGAGATGAGCGGTGAGCCAGGGTCCGAGTTGCGTCGTCGCCACGGCATCGTTGTTAAGCAGCAGCACATGGGATATCTGCGCGTCCGGCAGCACGCGCGTGATCGCACGGTTGCAGCCGGCGGCGAAACCGATGTTCAGCGGGCTCGCGATGAGCTCCGCCGCCGGCCAGTCCTGCGCGAGTCCCTGCCGCAGTACGGCCAGGTCGGCCGGATGCGATCCGCTGTCGACGACGATCAGGCGTATGCGCGCCGCCAGTCCCTGCAGCGAGGCGACGCAGCGCAGGCTGCGGTCGGCCGTGTTGTAGTTCACGAGCACCACCGCCGCGCGCGACGGTGCGGATGCGACCCGCTGATGCGCAAGCGGTGCGTCCGCCGCGCCCGCGCGGACGCGCGCCGCGGCATACACCGCGAGCGTCGCCTCGACCGTGCGCCGCCAACTGTAGCCGGCGGCCTGCGCGAGGCCGGCCGTCGTCGCCTGTTCGCGCCAGGCGGTGTCTTCGGTCAGGCGCCGCAGGCCGGTGCTGATGGCGTCGACGTCGAACGGATCGACGCATAGAGCGGCATCGCCGACGACCTCGGGCATCGAGGCCGCATTGGAGGTCAGCACCGGCACGCCGCTGGCCATTGCCTCGAGCAGCGGCAGGCCGAAACCCTCGTACAGCGACGGGAACGCGAAGCCGGCCGCGGCCGCGTAGATGGCCGGCAGCTGCGCATCGTCGACGAAGCCGAGGCGGCGCACTTCGCCGCGGCGCTCCAGCGGCTCGATCGCGCGCGCGAGTGCCGCGTCGAGCCAGCCGCGCGCGCCGACCACGACCAGCGGCAGGCGCGCGCGCAGCGCCGCCGGCTGCGCCGCGTACGCCTGCACCAGACGCTCCAGATTCTTGCGCGGCTCCTGCGTGGCGACCACGAGCAGATAGCCGCGCCAGCTCAGTCCGTGCGCCGCGAGCACGTCCGACACCTCGGCCTGCGTGCGCGGCCGGAACGCGGCGTTGACGCCCAGCGGCACTACATGCAGCTTGGCCGGGTCCACGCCGAGCACGCTGATCAGTTCGTCGCGCACGTAGGTCGAATCCGTGATCAGCGCATCGGCGCGCGCCAGCGTCGGCGGCAGGTGGCGCTCCAGGAAGCGCACGCGCTCGATCGGGTGGAACTGTGGATAACGCAAATACGAGATATCGTGCACCGTCGCGACGCAGGGCCCGTCGAACGGCATCAGCACGAAATTCGGTGCGTGCAGCACATGATCGCGCAGGCTGCGCGCGCTGCGCCGGAACAGCGCCGCGCGCAGCGCGGTATAGCCTTCCAGCGCGGCGCGCTTGAACGGCAGCACGCGCCGCACGCTCTGG
Organism: Lysobacterales bacterium; assembly: GCA_038207515.1. Classification (GTDB taxonomy): domain Bacteria; phylum Pseudomonadota; class Gammaproteobacteria; order Xanthomonadales; family Rhodanobacteraceae; genus Tahibacter. The sequence continues at coordinate 15,390 of JBBQZR010000053.1, forward strand.
ATGGTGCGGTTGACCTGAAACGCCTGCTCGCTGTTGGCGACCCAGCGATACGCGGAAAACAGCTTGAGTTCGGCCAGTTGCGGCGCCTGCTCCAGTCCGGCCTGCTCCAGTCCGACCTGCTCCAATCCGACCTGTTCAAGTCCCAGCGCCAGTTCGCGCGTGTAGACGCCGATGCCGGTCAGCGGCGCGCTGATCGCATCGACGTTGAGGATCAGGCGCAGCGGCGCAGCACTCATGCGTGCGTTTCCCGCCGCAGGCGCCGGCACTCCGCCTCGACCAGCACGCGGGCCAGCCCGGCCACGTCCATGCGGTTGGAAAAACCGAGTTCGCGCCGCGCCCGCGTCGCGTCGCCGCGCAGCAGCGGCGCGTCCGACGGGCGCAGCAGCGCCGCATCCACGGCGATGCAGCGCTGTCCGTCGCGCGCGTCGAGGGCACGCTCATCGTCGCCCTCGCCGTGCCATTCCAGCGCGATGCCGGCGGACGCGTAGGCCAGCGTGGCGAAATCGCGGATCGAGGCGCAGGCGCCGCTCGCGAACACGAAATCGTCCGGCGGCGCCGCGGCCAGCGCGCGCAGGCCGGCGACGTAGTCCGGCGCATAGCCGAAATCACGCTGTGCATCGAGATTGCCGAGCAACAGCACGGCGCTGCCGCCGGCGGCCCGGCGTGCCGCGGCCGCCGCGATCTTGCGCGTCACGAACGCGCTGCCGCGCAGCGGCGACTCGTGGTTGAACAGGATCGCCGCGCTGGCCTGCACGCCGTAGCTGTCGCGGTAGCAGCGCATCGCCGCGTGCGCGAGCAGCTTGGACAGGGCGTAGGGATGACGTGCCTGCAGCGCGCAGGTTTCGTCGACCACACCGTCGCGCGGCACGAAGATCTCGCCGCTGGACGCCAGCACGAAGCGTGCGGTGCTGGCCTGTCGGCGCACCGCTTCGAGCAGGTGCAGCGTGCCGTTGCCGTTGCTGTCGACGCTGTCGAGCGGATCGTGCAGCGCCTGCGCGACACTGCTGATGGCGGCAAGATGGAACAACTGCTGCGGCCGCACGTGCTCGACCAGGTTGGCGCAGGCTGTCGCGTCGCGCACGTCGAGCGCCAGCAGATGCAGGTGCGGCTGCCCGAGCAGACCCAGTTCGCGCAACCGCCACAGGCCCTCTTCCGACCAGCCCGGCCGCAGCGCGGCGTACACCTCGCAGCCGGCCGCGAGCAGGTCGCGGCACAGATAGGCGCCGTCCTGTCCGGCGGCGCCGGTGACAAGCACGCGCAGGCTCATGCGACGGTGCCGAATGGACGCGGCGCCAGCGACGTCGTCGTGTCGATCGCCAGATCGGCGGCGACATGCGCGAACCCGGACGGCAACGCGCCGATGATCCGATCGATCGCATGGCACTGCAGCAGGCGCGCGAAACTCGCCCGCCATTCGACGGCGCTGCAGCCGGCGGCGACCGTCGCATCGGCAAGACGCTCGTACAGCGCGGCGTCGCCCCCCGGCGACTGCAGCCACAGGCCGTCGCGGCCGCGACGGCAGCGATACACCTGCGCTGCGTCCGTGTCCGCCGCGGCATCTTCCCAGCACAGCAGTCGCGGCAGCGGCGGCTCGCCCGCGTACGCCCGGCGCACGCGCCAGTCGAGCACGCGCCGGCGCGGCGAGAACAGGCTCGCGCCGACATCGTTCTCGTAGTTCGGCCAGCGTTCGCGCAGCACGGCCATGCCGGCATTGCCGAGCGTGCGGCGGCGCGCCTCGCCGAAGCTCTGGCTGCGTGCGTGGCGCACGAGCACGTCGCCGGCGATCACATGCCGCCAGCCGGCGGCTTCGGCGCGCTGGCACCAGTCGTTTTCCTCACCGTAGCCCTGGGCGAAGGCCCGTGCGTCGAGCACGCCGACCGCATCGAGCGCGGCGCGCTTGAGGTACAGGCAGAAGCCGTTGCCGGTCGGCAGTCGCGGATACGCGCTGCCGGCCTGCTGGCGCACGGCGAGTGCCGCTTGTGCAAATGTCCATTGGTGCGGAAAGGGATTTTCGTGCTCGAGTTCCGGCACCGAGAACGCACCGGCGTTGTCCGATACGGCCGTCGCGCTGGCCGTGTCCGCCGCGGCCCAGGCGGCGCGGCGCAGGCCGGCCAGCCAGTGCGCGGCGACCTCGGTGTCCGCATTGAGCAGCACCACGTCGGCGCGGCCGGCGGCCTCGATGCCGCGGTTCGCGGTCGCGGTAAACCCGAGATTGCGTTCGTTGCTCAGGACGGTGACGCCGCGGCAGTCGCGATAGCGCGCGAGCAGCGGCGCGATCGCCGTATCCGGACTCGCATCGTCGATGATGATGAGACGCGCGGCGCCGCGCGTCTGCGCGAGCACGCTGTCGAGGCACACCGCCACGGCGTCCGGCGCGTTGTAGACCGGCACGACGATGGCGATTTCGTGTCGCAGTTGCTCAAGGGCGGCGACGTCGACGTAGTCCTGGTCGGGCAGCGCCTGCGGCGGCAGCACGGCAGCCGCGCGCGCGAGCCCGGCGCGGTCGCGCTGCAGCGTGACCGCAGCCGAGCGCTCGCCAGCGGCATGCAACTGCAGGTTCACGCGCAACCGCCCGTTCGGCAGGACCGGCAAGGCCAGCCGCGCGTCGCCCGCGTCGTCGGCCTGCAGGCGCGCGTAGCGCGTGCCGTCGAGCCATACCTCGACCTCGCCGCGCGCGCGCAACGTCAGGCACAGTTCGGCGCCGTCCCAATCGACGCGCCGCGGCAACGACGAGCTGGCTTGTGGATCTGTCATTCGGACGGCTGATCCTGTCGATGTTCCTGTTCCGTGCGCAGGCGCGCGCGGTGCTCGTTGCCGACCTGGTGCAACAGCGCCTCGCTGTCCGCCGACAGCGGCGGCAGTTCCGCCGCCTCGTCCGCCGCACGCCGTTCGAGCGCGCGCCAGAGCTGCTGCTGCGCCGCGCTCGGCACGGGCACGCGCGCAGGTTGCTCGCGTGCCAGCGACGGGCCGATCCAGGCGGCGATTTCCTCGTCGTCAGGCAGGCGCAGGCCGCGCACACCAAACGATTCCAGCTTCAGCCACAGCCGGCGCACTTGTGATCGCGGCTGCTGCAACAGGGCATGGTAATCCACCACGACGGCCGGACCGCCAGCAGCCAGCGCCGCCGCGGCGACGTTGTAGTGTTCCCACAGCGCCAGCGCATGCGCGGCGGTGAGGCCGTCGCGGCGCCGGACCGACGCGGCCACGGCGGTCGGCGCACGCACGACATGGATGAACACGGGCTGGGTGACGCGATCGGCGATCTCGCCGTACAACAGGCACAGGCGCGGCTCCTTGATCAGCCACGGCGACCGGGCGGCGAGTTCCTGCGCGATCGGCTCCCACTCCCGGCGCCATTGCGCGCACGCAGCCGGCAGCGCAGATTCGTCCCAGCCCAGCGGTACCGACCAATCGCCGCCGCGCCGGCGCAGCGCACCGACGCAGGCCATGTGCAGGTCGTTGCGCTCGACGAAGCCGCGCGGGTTTTCGGACGGGTTGCGCAGGAACGTGCCGGGCGCGCCGGCATAAGCACCCAGCAGTTGCAGTAGTCCGGCCACGCACGAAGTGCCGGAACGGTGCATGCCGAGCACGATGAGACCGTGCGTGCTGCGGGCCGCCGCCGGCGAGCGCGGCCGGTGTCGCCGCGGTAGCTGCAGGCGCTCGCGCATGGACTGCGCCGTGACGCCCTGCTCCGCCTCGGCGCGCAGCGCGATGCTTGCCGCCTGCGCGCGCGCCTGCGCCGCCGGCAGGTCGTTCAATACCGGCACGAGCGCATCGAGCACGCGCTGCGCCACGCTCGCGTCGTCGCCATCCGCCGCCGCCGCGCCGCCCTGACGCTGCAGCAGTTCGGTGCGCGCGCCGCGCGCGGTCGCGACGAGCGGTCGCGCCGTGGCGACCGCCTGCAGCAGCGGCCAGCAGCGGCTGCGGCTGCGGCTGGCACAGATCACGACGTCGGCCGCAGCGAACACGGCCTGGCGCTGTTCCTCGGCGAGTCGCGGCTGCGGCAGCAGGCTGTAGCGGCCGCCGTGCGGATCGAGCGGCAGCGCGCGCGTCGCCGCGGCGAGATCCTGGCCAAGTGCCTCGATGCACAGCAGCAGGCGCAGCGGCTGCTCGCGCCGGAAGCGCTGCGTCCAGGCCTGCAACAGCAGCCACGGCGCGTCGATGTCGTCCCAGCGCGCGCAGCACAGCACGACGCGTTCGCCATGCGGGTTGCGCGGCGCGCGCAGCCGCGGATGCGCGTAGGCAGGCTCGACGACCCAGGGCATGACCTGCGCATCGGCGAGGCCAGCCGCGCGCAACTGATCGCGGTGCCAGATAGTGGGTGTCCAGATCTCGTCCATCGCGCGGATCGCTATCGCTTGTGCGCCCTCGGGCACCTGTTCGAAATCCGCGTAGCCGATGCGCCACGCTACGGTTACGCGCGGCCACAGCGCTGGGTCGCCGGCACACAGTACGACGGCGGCATCGGCATCGCGGCGGCGGATGGCGTTGAGCAGGTGGTCCTGGCTGTCGCCGCTTTCGGCGATCGCTTCGGGCAACACCGGCGCATACAGCGAGCGATAGCTCAGCCGCACGCCGGCCGCATCGAGCGCACGCGCCAGCGGCCGCTGCCACGCCGCGAGCGCGGCCGGAAAGTCCAGCGCACCGGCCAGGCACAGCGACAGGTCGTACTGCGCGTGCAGCGCCGCCGACCAGTGCCGCGCAAGCGTCGCGCGGCCCTGCGCGAGCAGCTGCGCGCGCGCCGTGCCGTCCTCGACGGTGGAACCGTGCTGGTCATGGCGCAAGGTCACGCCGCCGCAAAGCCGCGTGCGCCAGCCGGCGGCGCCCGCGCGCAGGCAGTAGTCGCTGTCCTCGGCATAGGTTACGTAGTCCTCGTGCAGCGAACCTATCGCCTCGAGAAGCGTGCGCTTGAGGTAGACCGCAGCGAATACCACGCCTTCGACGACACGGTCGGCATCGGTGTACTGGCCCATGTCGCGCTCGATGCGCCCCGACGCGGTCTGCACGCCGACGCCATCGTCGGGCAGTACGCGCGTGCCGGCGTGCAGCAGGCGCCCGCGCGCATCGACGAGGCGGCAGCCGACGATACCGGTGTCCGCATGCGCATCGGCGCAGGCGCGCAGGCGCTGCAGCCAGTCGCGCTGGGTGAAGACCAGGTCGTTGTTGAGCAGCACTACACCGTCGGTGGCCGCGGTCGCGGCGATGCCGGCGTTGTTGCCGCGCACGAAGCCGAGGTTCGCGTCGAGTCGCAGCCGCCGCACGCGGTCGGCGTACGCGACTAACGCCTGCGGCGTCGCGTCGGTCGAGCCGTTGTCGACGACGATGACCTCGCAGCCATCGAGATCGCTCGCGAGCAGACTGTCCAGCGCGCGCGCGGTGAGATCCCAGCGATTCCAGGCCAGCATGACGAGACTGGTACGTGGCGCGCTCATGAGCCGCCGCTGCGCCGCTCCGCGCCGACCTCGCGCCAGACCTGTGCGAGCACCGCATCGAGGTCTTGCTCGGCAGCGCCGTCGACGCACAGGCGCTCGAGCAGCGCACGGCGTCGCGCAAGGCCGTCGTCGTGCGCCGCGACAATCCTCCGCCAATGCGCTGCATCCTGTGCAGCGGCGGGCGTGCGGCCGAGACGTTGTTGCAGCCACTCGGCGGCGCGGGTGACCGCGCGGCCGAGGCGCCAGCTGCGGCTCGCGAACACCGCGTCGCCTTCGGCCAGCAGAATGTCGATGACGCGGCGCAGCTCGGCCTCGGTATGGCGCGATTCGGCCAGGCGCAATTCCAGTTCCTGTTCGCGGTTCATGCGGCCTCCGCCGTCGTCATGCGCAGCTTTGGTCGAACCAGGGCCCGGCCAGCGCGAGCAGCAGCAGCAGCGCCGCGAGCGACGCGGCGATCATCCAGCGCATCGCGCCGTGCAGACGCACGGCAGCCGTCGTGTCGGGCCGCTGCAGGCTGGCCAGCGCGCTGCCGGCGAAGGCGCAGAGGAACGGCATCATCGGCAGCAGGAATCGCGCCTTGACGTGCAGCAGCAGGTACAGGCCCAGCTGATAGACGAAGAACAGCGCGCTCCACCCAATCAACGGCTCGCGCCAGCGCCGCCAGAACGCCAGGCCCAGTGCGAAGCCGACCAGGCTGACGAGATGCAGCGTGTCGCTGGCCGCCGCGAGCGCCTGTGCCAGTGCGGTGGGCGTGGCGCGATAGCTGCCGGCGTGTCCGGCACAGGCCGGACCGGGCAACTGCGACAGCAAGGTGGTTTTCGCGCTGAACAGGCGGAAATACTGGCGTCCGAGCTGGGCCGTCAGCGTCGCCAGCAATCCCTGCTCTTGCACGATCGCCTCGGCGCGCTGGCGATAGATCGCGTTGCGCTCGGCCGGTGTCGGCGCGCTGGCGAAATAGTCCGGCGCGAGGTGCGCGACGCTGTCGTCGATGTAGTCGCTGCGCCACTGCTCGCGCAGGCCGCCGACGAGGTTGAACGCGGAGCTGTCGGCAATCATCGGCTTGCCGGTCAGGCGCCAGCCCTGCCACAGCGGCACGGCGGTGACCACGGCGACGCCGAGCAGCAGCGCCGCGGCGCCGCGCCAGCGCTGCGGACGCGCGAGCAGCAGCGCGAGCAGCGGCCAAAACAGGCTCAACAGACTCTTGGCCAGCATCGCGCCGCCAAGTGCCGCGCCGGCGAGGAAACTACGCGCCGGTACCGCGGCACGCTGCGCCAGACGCAGTGCCGCGAGCAGCAGCAGCAGATGCACCGGCTCGGGCCAGAGCCAATGCGCATAGGCCATGTTGGACGGATTGAGCAGAAACAGCGCGGCGGCGAGATTGGCCGCGCGCGCGCGCCCGTCGACGTCGCGCCAGAGCGCGCGCAGCAGCGCCGCGGCGCCGATCAGGAAAGCGGTCTGCAGCAGTTGCACCGGCAGGAGGTGTTCGCCGAACACGCGCAGCGAACCGGCGAGCAGCCAGGCCTGCAGCGGCGGCCACCAGCCGACGTCGACCGGCATCGGTCCGAGCCCCGCGATGCCGCGCGCCCAGGCCAGGTAGGCGGCCTCGTCGCCGAGCAGGGCCTTGCCGCCGCCGGCCCAGTACAGCCAGAACAGCGCACCTTGTTGCAGAAGGAACAAGGCTACAAAAATACAAAGCAGGACGCGCCGGCGCGTCCGCACGTCCTGCTTTTGCGGCATGGCTTTACTTCGCCTGCGCGGGTGCCGTCGTGCCGGCTGCACGGCGCTTGGCCGAGGCCTTGAAGATCGGCGTGAACTTCTCGCGCGTGCCGTTGGTGTCGATCGACTCGACGTAGTACCAGTAGTCGCGGCACGGATCGATGCTGTCGTCGCGGTACTCGTACTTCTTGGTTTCGTCGGTGGTGCCGGCGCCGAGCAGCGGATTCGCATTGAGCTTGGCGAACGGACCTTCTTCGGTGTCGCCGCGGAACACGTCGTAGCCGAAATTGTCGACTTCGCTCGCGGTGGTCCAGCGCGGTGTGTTGGCGAGGCGCTCTTCCTTGGCCACGGCACTCTGGTCGCCGCAAGCCCCTTCCGGCAGTGTCACCGGAGCGGCCGGTGCAGGCGCGGGCGCCGCGGCCTGTTCGGTCTTGGGAGCGGGCGCGGCCGGTGCGGGCGCCGGCGCAGCGGCGGGCTTGGCCGCATCCTGCGGCGCGTTGTTGCAGGCGGTCAGAAACAGCATCAGAACGAGCGGCGTGAGAATCGTGCGCATGGGTACTCCACCAGAGAGGGAACGGGCTGGGAAACCTGCCGTCCCAACGCGGCCTATGGACAAGCACAGGCGGGCGCAACGATAGTCGGCACATGCTTTCCGTGCAAACCCCGATGCGCCGGCACGCCGTGCTGCTGGCCTGCGCTGTCGCGTTCGCCGCGGTGTGGAGTCCGCTGGCGCGCTCAGCCGACTGGCAGGTGCGGGTCAGTCCCGACGATGCACTGTATCCGGTACTCGACCTGTCGCAACGCCCCAGTACCAGGCCCGACGACAACCGCTACGGCGACGGCAGCGGCATGGTCGCCGTCGATGTGGTCGCGGCGCGAAACGACGAGCGCGTCAGCCTCAGCGTCGGCGCGCCGGGCCTGGCTGAACCGGCCAGCGTGCAGGCCGTGCTGCCGCGCGCCGGCGAACGCTATACGCTGCGGCCGCGCCTGCGCTGGAGCCGCCGCGCGCTGGCCGGCATGGTCAAGCCGCAGAACGTCGTCGCCGAATTCTCCCTGCAGCGCGACGATGCACCGGCGCAGCGCCAGCGCCGCGATATCCGCCTGCACCCGCTCAGCGAAGCGCTGTACTACGTACGCGATGGCAAGGATCACGTCGACCTCGGCTGGATCTTCGCCGCCTACGCCGATCCGGATTCGCGCGTGATCGACGACATCTTCGACCAGGTCGCCGAACGCCATCCGTTCCTGCCGCTCAAGCCCGGCCCGCGCACGCCGGCGCAGGCGCTGGCCTCGGCCTATGCGATCTGGGAAGTGCTGCAGCTGCACGGCGTGCGCTACGCCGACGAGGATCCCGGTCTCGCGCGCGGCCCGCTGGTGTGGAGCCAGCATGTGCGGCTGCATGACGACGTCTGGAACGAGCGCCGCGCCAACTGCATCGACGGCAGCCTGCTGCTCGCCGCAGCGCTGGAACGCCTCGGCATCCGCAGCGTGCTGCTGCTGGTGCCGCGTCATGCGCTGCTCGCGTTCTACACGGACGACAAGAAGACCAGCCCGGTATTCGTCGAGACGACGCTGCTCGGCGCGCGCCAGCTCGCGGTACGGCCCAAGCCCGGCTTCGTCGGCGAGCTGAGCCTGATCGACAGCGACGCGCTCGACAGCTTCTCCGCCGCGCTCGTCGCCGGCAAGGCGCGCTACGCGCGTGAAGCCGCGGGCTTCGGCCAGCGCAAGCCTGACTACCAGTGGATCGACCTGGCGACCGCACGCTCGTATGGCATCATCCCGCTCGCCGCGACGGATGCTGCGCCGGCGCGCGCCGCGACCCCGCGCTGAAAGCGCGACAGCTCCACCGAACGCCTCCGCAATGACTCCGAACCCTTCCGACCCGCTGGACAGCCTGCAGCAGCAGATCCGCGCCGAAGCCGCGACGCTGCCCGAGGCGCCGTCCGCGGCGAGCGTGCGCGGCGCGGCGCCGGTCGTGCTGGCGCTGGATCACCCGCAGCGCCTGCACTACACGCTCGACGACTTCATGCACGTGCACAACGACGAATTCGTCGAACTCGCCTATCGCTGCCTGCTCAAGCGTCCGGCCGATGCCGGCGGCCAGTTGCTCGCACTGCAGCGCCTCGCCGCCGGCGACAGCAAGATCGCGATCCTCGGCGACCTGCGCGCGTCTGCCGAAGGCCGCGGCTACGGCGTGGAAATCGCCGGCCTCGCCGGCCGCTACCGCTTCTGGCGCCTGACTCGCCTGCCGCTGATCGGCGCGTTGATCGAGCGTCTGGCCCTGATCTGGAACCTGCCGGAGATCGCCCGCGAGCAGCGCCGGCTCGGACAGGCGCTGGCGCAGCAGAACGCGGCGGCCGACATCGCCGATCTCGCCGCCGAAGTCGCGCGCCTGCGCAACGACGTCGCCCTGCTGCGCAGCGCGCGCGACGATCCGCGCGCATGAATCACCGGTATACGCGGTGCGACATCGCCGGCGGCAGCCGGGACCGCGCAGTGCAGCACTATCGATGCGAAACGGCATCATCCGTGCGTCGTCAGGCCACACGATGAAGATCGCCCTGCTCGCCCCGTCGCTGACCGCTCACGACGCCGTCGGCACCGACGTGCTCGAGATGGCCGCCGCGCTGCGCCGCGCCGGACACGACGTGCGCCTCTACGCCGACCACAGTCAGGGCCTCGCCGAAAGCGTGCACGCGCCGGCGGGGCTCGAACGCTGGCTGGGTCCGCGCGATCTCGTCATCTACCACTATTCCATCGGCTGGCCGCGCGTCGAGGCGCAGCTCGCGCAGTTGTCGTGCCGACGCGTACTGCGCTACCACAACATCACGCCGGCGGAATTCTTCCAGGGCTGGTCGCGCGACCATGTGCGCAGCTGCGCGGCCGGACGCGCGAGCCTGCCGACACTCGCGACACTCGGGTTCGAGCTCGCGCTGTCCTGTTCGCGCTACAACGCCGACGAACTCGTGCAGGCGGGCCTGCCGCCCGAGCGCAGCCGCGTGCTCGCGCCGTTCCATCGCTGCGAGGCCCTGCTCGACCAGCCGGCCGATACGGCGCTGCTCGACCGCTACGGCGACGGCCGGCGCAACGTGCTCATGCTCGGCCGCGTCGCGCCGAACAAGGGTCACGCGGCGCTGTTCGACGCGTTCGCCTGCTACCGCCGCCATTACGCGGACGATGCGCGCCTGCTCGTCGTCGGCAAGCACGACCGGCGCCTGGCGCGCTACTCGCGCCACCTGCGCGACCAATGCGCCGCGCTGGACATTTCCGACCATGTGCACTTTCTGGACAACATCGACGACACGCGACTGAAGGCCTGCTGGCTCGTCGCCGACGCGCTGCTGATGCTGTCGGAGCACGAAGGCTTCTGCGTGCCGCTGGTCGAGGCGATGGCGCTGGGCGTGCCGGTCATCGCGCGCGCCCGCGGCGCGATCGGCGAAACGCTCGGCCGTGCCGGACTCGCCTGGCAGGAATCCGATCCGCGCCTGTATGCGGCCAGCCTCGACCGGCTCGCGCGCGATGCGGCCGCGGCCGAAGTCCTGCGCCTGGCCGGCCGCGAACGCTATCGGCGCGAGTTCGCGCCGGACGTACTCGCCGCGCGCCTCGATGACGCGCTGGCCGCATTCGCATGACCCGCATCGCCGTCGTCGTGCAGCGCTGTCACGCCGATATCGCCGGCGGCTCCGAAGCCCTGGCCTGGCACTACGCCCGCTTGCTGCGCACGCGCGTCGAGGTCGACATTCTCACCAGTTGCGCACTCGACTACCGCAGTTGGGACAACGCGCTGCCGACCGGCGAGGAATGGCGCGACGACGTGCGCATCCTGCGCTTCGCGAGCGCGTGGTCGCGCGGCAGCTGGTTCAACGAACTGCACCGGCGCCTGCTGCACGCGCACGCACACGAGATCGAGCGCGGCGGCGCGACACGGATCGCCTGGCGCGCGCCGCTGGCCGAACAGTTCGTCCGCGCGCAGGGCCCGTGGTGCCCCGGACTGTTCGCGCATCTGCAGAATCACCACCACGACTATACGTTCGTGCTGTTCTGCACTTACCTGTACCCGACCACGTACTTCGGCCTGGAATGCGTGCCCGAGGGCAAGCGCGTGCTCGTGCCGACCCTGCACGACGAGCCGCCGGCCTACCTGCCGATCTACGCGCAGGCGGCGCGCCGCGTGCCGCGCATCATCTGGCTCACCGAGGCGGAACGCCGCCTCGGTGCGAGGCTCTGGGGTGTCGAACGCGGCGACGTCGTCGGCATGGCCGTCGACACGGCAGCGGCGCCGCCGGCGCTGCGCGAACGGCCGTATTTCCTCTACTGCGGGCGCATCGACGAAAGCAAAGGCTGTCGCGAACTCGTCGACGTGTTCCGCCGCTGGCGCCGCGCACGACGCGACGCCGTCGATCTCGTACTGACCGGCGCGAACCACCTCGATCTGCGCGACGGCGACGGCGTGCATTACCTAGGCTTCGTCGACGCCGCGCAGAAGTCCGCACTGATGGCCGGCGCGCGCGCATTCGTGATGCCGTCGCGCTGGGAGAGCTTCAGCATCGTCACGCTCGAAGCGCTCGCGCAGGGCGCGCCCGTGATCGTCAACGCGCAGTGCGAGGTGCTCGCCGAGCATGTCGCCCATTCGCGCGCGGGCTGGTCCTACCGCGGCGCCGACGAACTGGTGCTTTGCATGCAGCAGGCGCTGGATCTCGGCACTGTCGAACGCGCGCAACTTGGCGAGCGCGGACGCCGCTACATCGCCGAGCGATATGCCGAAACGGCAGTGGCGTCGCGGCTGTTCGAGGTCTCTGGACTCTGAGTTGCGTGGTGCATCCTCCGCATCCACCACGCCACGGATCATCGCGCGTTCTCACATCGCCTCGAACCGCACGCAGAACAGTGCGCCGCCGAGCGCATCGGAACGATGCACCGACAGGCTGCCGCGATAGCCCTTGACGATGTCCTGCACGATGGCCAGGCCGATGCCGTGGCCTTGCACGCGTTCGTCGCCGCGCACGCCGCGCTGCAGCAGGTGCTCGACCTTTTCCGCGGGAATGCCGGGGCCGTCGTCCTCGACGCGCAGTTCCAGGCCGGCACGGCGCATGCGCGGCGTCTTGATCACATGCGCGGTGAACAGCACGCGGCGATCGGCCCATTTGAAAGCGTTTTCGAGCAGGTTGCCGAGCAGTTCCATGAGATCGCCCTGGGCACCGAAGAAGCGCGCGTCGGAATCGATCTCGAATTCGCACAGCACGCGCTTGGCGGCATAGACCTTCTCCAGGCTCGCGACGACGCCCTCGGCCGCGGTTTCGATCGCGAGCGGCGTGGAGAACACCTGGTGGCGCGAGGCGGTCGCGCGCGAGAGCTGGTAGGAGACGATGTCGTGCATGCGCTGCGACTGCTCGCTGACGCTGCGGCGCAGGCTGTGGTAGCCCGCGTCGCCGTCGATCTCGCTGCGCAGCACCGCGAGCGGCGTCTTGAGGCTGTGCGCGAGATCGGACATGGTGTTGCGATAGCGGTCCAGCTGCTCGCGGCCGAAGTCGATGAGTTCGTTGAGGCTGCCGGTCAGCGGCGCGATCTCAGCCGGATACTGTCCGGGCAGGCGGTCCGCATCGCCATTCATCACATTGTCCACATCGCGCACCATTTTGCGCAGCGGGCTCAGACCCCAGCGCAGCAGCGCGATCTGCAGCAGCAGCAGCACGATGGCCAGCGCGCCGAGCCAGCGCGCCAGGGTGCGGCGATAGGCCGTGATCTGGCTCAGGAACTGCTGCTCGCTCTGCGCGACGTGAAAGGTCAGGCCCACCGGCCGGCGCTCGTCCACTTCCCAGCTGACGCCTTGGGAAAACACGAACACGCGGCCGACCGCGTTGTCGACCGGCCCTTCGAAGCGGGTTTCGCCGACCGGCAGGCGCGTGTCGAACGCGAGTTCGCGGCCCAGCGCCGACGGCGATTCCCAGCGCAGCGAATCGCTCTCGCCGACGACGACGGCGTAGAGGCCCGAACCGGGCCGGTTGAAGTCGGGATCGGGCAGCGTTTCCGGCGGCAGCAGCTTGGTGCCGCGCAGCACGTCGGAGCCGGCCAGATAGGCGTAGACATAGCTCTGCAGCCGGTCGCGCATGGCCGCGACGGTCGCGTCGTAATAGGCCTGGTCCAGCGCGAAGCCGGTGACCCCGAGAAACGCCGCGAGCGCGAGGCCCGCGGCGACGGTCGAACGGGCCTGCAGCGACAGCGGTCGCCGCTGTGCCATGCGGACTTAATCCGCCGTGACGTCGCTGCGCGGTATCGCGAAGCGGTAGCCGCGGCCGCGCACGGTCTCGATGGGCTTGAGCAGACCGTCGGGATCGAGCTTGCGCCGCAGGCGGCCGATGAAGACTTCGAGCACGTTGGAATCGCGGTCGAAATCCTGCTGGTAGATATGTTCGGTGAGGTCGGCCTTGGAGACGAGTTCGCCGGCATGCAGAATCAGGTACTCGAGGACCTTGTATTCGTAGCTCGTCAGGTCGACCGGCTTGGAATCGACGGTGATGCTCTGCGCGGTGGTGTCGAGCTGCACCGGACCGCATTCCAGCACCGGTTTGGTCCAACCCGTCGCGCGACGCACGAGGGCGTTGAGGCGGGCCAGCAGTTCCTCGACATGGAACGGTTTCACGAGGTAATCGTCGGCACCGGCCTTGAGGCCTTCGACCTTGTCCTGCCAGCTCGAACGCGCGGTCAGGATCAGGATCGGATAGCGTTGGCCGTCGTCGCGCAGCGCTTTGACCAGCTCCATGCCGGGGCGCTTGGGCAGGCCGAGGTCGATGACGGCCACGTCGAACGGCATCTCGCGCCCGAGGTAGAGGCCTTCGTCGCCATCGGAGGCACAGTCCACCGCATACCCTTCGCGCTTGAGCCGTGCTGCCAGGGTTTCCCGCAGCGGGGCTTCGTCTTCGACCAGCAGGACTCGCATTATCGGCTCTCCTTGTTCTCGTCCGCGGGAATCTTCACGACTTGCACTCGCCCGTCGCGGGTGAGCAGCTTGATCCGGTACAACTTCTTCTTGCCGATCGTGACTTCCTCGGCCTTGAGTACGCGTCCCTGGATTTCCTGCTGCACCTGCTCGACCGCATCCTCCAGGCTCAATTGCGCCGCCACCGGCGCGCTGATGGCGGCAAGCGCGATCAGGACCGGTAAACAGCGCAGAAGGTAAGCCTGACTTTGCATGCGTTCATCTTAGCGAGAGGGGCCGAGTCTCGATAGCACGGATTGAATTGCACCTGAACTGCACGGCTTGCCGGGAATTCCACGACGTCTACGTAAATTCGATGTGTAGAGATGCAGTTGAAAAGCCCTCCCCTTCAAGGGGAGGGTTGGGGTGGGGATGGTGTTCGCGTAACGCACGACTGTGGAGCAAACACTGTATTCGCGATAGCACAGCCACATTTTTTTTGCCGAAGCAACATCGACACCATCCCCACCCAACCCTCCCCTTGAAGGGGAGGGCTCAATGGTTCCGGCTTACCCTGGTGTCCTTGCATTCTGTCGTGGCGATCCGGTGCAAACCACAGCGGGCACGGTTCCCGACCGCTGCACACTCAATACATTTCGCCGACGCAGCAGCGCAGGCTGCCGCCGGCTTTTTCGATTTCCGCCAGCGCCACCGCTTCGATGCGGAAACCCCAGACCTCGAGCGCGGTTTTCTGCTGCGCGCTCAGCGAAGCGGCGGCGCGTTCGCTCATCCAGACGCTGTCGTCGCTGAGCGCGATGCAGTTGCCGGCGTAGTCGGCTTTCTGCGCTGCGTCGAGGAACAGGCTGCGCGGCGCATACGCATCGGCAATCGCCTGCGCGACGGCGGCATCGGCGAATCCCAACGGCGCGATGACGAGGGCGCGGCCGGCCAGCACCGACATCACGACGTTGGTGTGGTATTCGCCGGGTGCGAGATCGAAACAGAACGTCAGCTTCAGGCCGAACGCATCGTGCATCGCCGCCGCGCCCGCTTCGTCGCAGCGTTCGCCCAGACCGCAGTAGCCGATGCCGCGCGCGCGGTCCACGACCAGGCTGCCGGTCAGTTCGGCGACCCCGCCAAGTGTGGACAAATCTATTTCTTCATAACCGGCGATATCGCGGAAAAAGCTGCGGATGTCGGGCCGCTGCGCCTCGCGCTGGCGCACCGGGTGCCGCATGCGGCCGATGATGCTGCGGCCGGGCGCGGTCGCGAACACGTTGTTCGGAAACACCGCGTCCGGCGTCGCCGCATCGCCGGGAAAGCAGACCGTCGGCAGCAGCGCGGACACCCGCCGCGCGAGCAACGCATGCTCGGCCAGCGCCGCACGCGCATCGACTCCGGCGTCCATCGCCATGTAGCGGTTGTCGCTGGCGGACTGCTCAGCCAGATGGAACCCTAGCGGCGTGACCAGGAAGGCGCCGCGCGCACAGCCGCTTGCCTCGGGGTGCAGCGTCGGCCAGAACTGGCGGAACTCGTCGATGGAACGGGTGATCACGCAAACCTCCGCCAATGAATAAAAGTGGACGATGCCCCGGCGTCAGGCCGGCCCGGCCGAGCGCGGCACCTCGACCCAGCGCGGCTCGCCGTCCGCGCCACCCGGCTCGGCCAGCACGGCGCGGTCGCGCCCCTGGCGCTTGGCCTGGTACAGCGCGGTGTCGGCCAGGCGCAGGCAGGCGTCCAGACTCAACGTCGCGGGCGCAACCGTGTCGAACGGATAGGCGCAGACGCCGATCGAGCAGGTCACGGTCAGCGGTTCGACCGAGAACACGAACGGCCGCTCCGCGATGCAGCTCAGCACGCGCTGCGCCGCGATCGCCAGGCCGCCGCGGCCGGTGTCGCGCAGCACGAGCAGGAATTCCTCGCCGCCCCAGCGCAGCAGCACGTCGCCGTCGCGGGCCTGCTGGCGCAGACGCGCGGCGATTTCCACCAGCACGGCATCGCCGACGGCATGGCCGTGGCGATCGTTGATCTGCTTGAAGTGATCGCAGTCGATCAGCAGCAGACCGAGCACGCTGTTGCGGTCGCCGTCTTCACAGCGGCGCAGCGCGCGCGCGCACTCGGCCGGCATTTCGAGCGCGAAGTGCCGTCGGTTCCACAGGCCGGTCAGGGGATCGGTCAGCGACGCGTGTTCGAGGCGCCGGTTCGCATCGGCGAGCTCGCGCGTGCGTGTCGCGACTTCGTGCTGCAAGCGTTGCGCGCGCCGCGCGAGGGCCGCATTGCGCCAGCGTCCGGCGAGTACGCCGAGCAAGAGCAGGGCCAGGCCGAACGCGGCCAGCGCCGCCGGTGTCTGCCACCACGGCGCGCGCAGGCGGAACGGAATCTCGATCGGCGCCGCCTCGACCGCGAACGCGTCGCGCGCGCGCAGGCGCAAGGTGTAGTCGCCCGGCGGCAGGCGGCTGAACTGGAAGCGCGAGGCACTGTTCCACTCCGCGCTGTGATCGCGCAGGCCGACCAGTTCGGCGTTGTAGCGGATCTCCTGCGGCCGCTCGTACGCGAGCAGCGCGACTTCGGCGCGCACGCTGTCGTCGCCGGCGGCGAGCACGATGCCCGGCCTCAGCGGCGTGCCGCGTTCGGTCGCCGCCTGGCGCAGGCGCAGCGGCGAGGCCGGACCCGCCGCAGACTCCTGCGCTGGGTCGTACAGCGCGAGGCCGTCGACGCCACCGGCCCAGACGC
Source organism: Lysobacterales bacterium (assembly GCA_038207515.1). GTDB lineage: Bacteria > Pseudomonadota > Gammaproteobacteria > Xanthomonadales > Rhodanobacteraceae > Tahibacter. The sequence goes on from JBBQZR010000053.1 coordinate 32,187, forward strand.
GGCCCTGCGCATCGACATAACTTGCGCGATTGAATTCGAGGCCGGGCAGTCCATCCTCGATGCCGAAGCGCGTGATCTGCCGTAGCGTCGGCTCGGCCGCCTGCGGATCGGCAAAGGTGTAGCGCGTGACGCCGTCGGAGCCGAACACGTACAGGCGGCCCGACTGGTCGACCGCCTGCTGGTAGATCTGGCCCGGCGGCCGCGCCTCCGCGGGCAGACGCACGCAGCGCGGCGCGCCGCCGAGATCGACGCGCACGATGCCGGCGCGGCTCGCGACCCACAACGCGCTGCGTCCATCCGGTCCGCGCTGCAACTGCATGTCGAGCAGTTCCGCGCTCGGCAGGCAGCCCTCGGGCACGCGCTGCCAGCCGTCATCGCCGTGCCAGGCCAAACCGTCGGACGTCGCCGCCCACAGGCGTTCGCGCGCGTCGGTCGCCGGCGCGAGCAGCAGCTTGCGCACGGTCGGCGATCCGTCGCCGAGCGGCAGCGCCTCCGCGTCGATCTGATCGCCGCGCAGCCGCGCGAGTCCGTGCCGCGTCGCGATCCACACCACATGGCCGTCGGCCGTGTCCTGCGCGACCACGTCGAGCACGGTCAGGCCCGGCAAGCCGCTGTTGTCGGCGCTGTAGTGACGCACACCGCCGGCTTCGAGGCCGATCAGGCCCTGATCGCTCGCGAGCCACAGCGTCGCCTCGTCACGTATCGCGGCAAATACCGTCGCGCGTTCGTGCGGCGCCGGCAGGAACCGCTGCCAGGTACCGTTGATCCAGCGCGCCGGCCCTTCGACCGTGCCGATCCAGGGCGACTCCACGCCATCCGGAAAGCGCACATTGCCGACGCCGAACACCACGCGATGCGGCAGGCCGTGGCGCTCGTCGAGCGAGGCCCAGCGGCCGGGCTCGCGCCGCGCGACGCCCGATGAGGTCGTACCCAGCCACAGCACGCGATGCTGCGGACTGTCGCCGGTTTCGATCAGGCTGCGCACGCCGTCTTCGGGCAGGCCTTCGGCGCGCGTGACCAGACGCACGCGGCCGTCCTCGCGAACCTCAGCCAAACCCGCGCGCGACAGGCCGACGCGCAGGATCGGTGTGCCGTCGCGTTCGGCGCCGGGCAGCAATGGCGTGGCCGTGCCTTCAGGAAAGCCGGTTGTTGCATCGTATACAACGAGCGATTTTTCAGTCAGGCGCGCAAGGCCGCGGCCGGTGCCTATCCACAGGTCGCGTCCGTCCGGCCCGCCCCAGAACGCGAGCCCGCGCACGGAATCGTTGGGCAGGCCTTCGGCCTTGCCCAGGTGCCAGTCGGACAGCGTCGCGGCACCGTCCGGGTCGTCGAGGCGGAACAGTCCGGCCTGGTTCGTGCCTATCCACAGTGCCGGCCCGGCCGGGCCGGTACCGGCCAGCAGCACAGCGGCTTCGAGCTTCTGGGTCGCGGCAAGCAGGTGACAGCCGGCCGTGTCGCAGCGGTAGACGCCACGCGGCGTGCCGGCGTAAACGGTTGCCGCGTCGCGCGGCAGCAGCGCTTCAAGCGACAGGTCCAGCGGCAGGCCGGCGATCGCCTCGACCCGGCCTTCGGCATCGCGCCGCCACAGACCGACGCTGTCGGTGCCGATCCACAGCGCGCCGTCGCCGGTCGCGGCCAGATGCATCACATAAGGACGCACGCCCGCACGCTCGGGCAAATCGATGCGTGTCCAGAAACGGCCGTCGAACTGGGCCAGGCCGTCCTCGGTGCCGGCATATACGTAGCCCGCATGATCCTGGGCCAGGGCATGGATGGTGTTCTGCGGCAGGCCGTCGGCCGTGCTGTAGCGGCGCAGCGCGGCCCATTCGAGGCGCTCGCGCGACTCCGGCGCCGGGCCGTCGACACGAACGGGCGCTGCCGCAGCGAGCACCGGCAGAGCCAGTGCGGCGAACAGCGCGAACGCGTGGTCAGGCCGCCGCAAGCGGCGCATGGCGTTGCTCCAGCGCCGCATGGATCACGTCCAGCCCCGCATCGTTGCGATGCGAACGCTCACTCAGCACACGGCGGAAGCCGCGTGCGCCCGGCAGGCCCTGATACAGCCCCAGCAGATGCCGCGTGATGTGCTTGAGCGCCGTGCCCTGGGCCAGTTCGGCCTCGATATAGGGAAACATCTGTTCCATGACCGCGTCGCGGTCCGGCAGCGGCTCGCCATACAGCGCGTGCTCGACGCGCGCGAGCACGTAAGGATCGTGATACGCCGCGCGGCCGAGCATGACGCCGTCGACATGCGACAGGTGCTCGATCACCGCGGCCTCGCTCGTGATGCCGCCGTTGATGACGACGCACAGCTGCGGGAAATCCTGTTTCAATGCATAGACCCGCGCGTAGTTCAGCGGCGGGATCTCGCGGTTCTCCTTCGGCGACAGACCTTTCAGCCACGCCTTGCGCGCGTGGACCGTCAGCACCTCCACGCCGGCATCGACCAGGCGGGCGGTGAACTGCTGCAGGTCGTGGTAGTCGTCCTGCTCGTCGACACCGATGCGGCACTTCACCGTGACCGGAATGCGCACCGCGACGCGCATCGCCGCGACACAGTCGGCGACCAGCGCCGGCTCGCGCATCAGGCAGGCGCCGAAACGCCCCGATTGCACCCGGTCCGACGGACAGCCCACGTTGAGGTTGATCTCCACATAGCCCGCGTCCTCGCCGAAGCGCGCCGCCTGCGCCAGCTCCGCCGGCTCCGACCCGCCCAACTGCAGCGCCACCGGCTGCTCGAACGCGCTGTGCCGCAGCAAATGCATCCGGTTTCCGTGCACCAGCGCCGCCGACGTCACCATCTCCGTATACAGCCGCGCGTGCGGCGACAGCAGCCGGTGGAAATAGCGGCAGTGCCGGTCCGTCCAGTCCATCATCGGCGCGACGCTGAGGCGCCACGCGGCGCAATCTACTGACGACACAGGCTTTTCCGTTTCCGACTGACTCATCAGCGCTGCAATCCGGCCGCTCGGCCCGGGCGCTAGACACGCCGGCAAAGCATTGATTCCGAGGGGATCAGGCCCGTCGCCAGGAACCGGCGACAGGACGCCGCCTATCATCGCACGCGGCAATTATTTTTCCGAAGCTGCAAGGCCGGAGCGGATGCGCGACGGCGGGGTTCTCCTGTTCCTGGACACCCATCATTCCCCCTATTTCCTGGACACCCATCAATCGTCCGCAGCCGTCTCAAACCGCCCCTGGATCCGGGCGGCACGAGCAACCGGGTGGAAACTCCGATGACAACTTCCAGCGCAGGACGAAACTCAGCCGACCTGCAGAGGGCCTGCCGTATCAGCGACCGACTTTAGGCGTTCCACGCGAGCGTACTGGACACCCAGCAACCGTATGCGTTTCCGCTCAGGCGGCCCCAAGGAGATGACCAACGTCTGCCTCAGCGAAGCAGCCAACCAGAACTTTCCGATGCACACAGTCGACACCACCTGATGGCTGGTCACCGTCAGCGCAGGACAATCGCGCATGGGTTACGCGCGCTCACTGCTGATCGATCCGTCAGTGCCCGGCATTTATCACTGCGTATCGCGGTGTGTGCGCCGCGCATTTCTGTGCGGGAAAGATGCCCTGTCGGGCCGCAACTTCGATCATCGCAAACAGTGGATCGAGGACCGGCTTCTGGCGCTGGCCGAGATCTTCTCCGCGTCGGTGCTGGCCTATGCGGTCATGAGCAATCACGTCCATGTCGTCGTCCGGATGGACCCGGAGTCGGCGCTTGGCTGGAGCGACGCGATGGTCGCCGAGCGTTGGGCGACGTTGTTTCCCATCAGCAGTAACCGCGAGTCGCCTATCCAAAACCACGTCGGACGTGTAGACGCCTTGCTAGCCAACCCCGAGCGCCTGCTGGTACTGCGCCAGCGCCTGGGAAATCTCTCCTGGTTCATGCGCTGCATGTCCGAGCCTATCGCCCGTCGCGCTAATCGCGAGGATGAGTGCAGCGGACGGTTCTGGGAAGGTCGCTTCCGGTGCCAGGTGCTGTTGGACGACCGTGCCGTGCTGGCCTGCATGACCTATGTCGACTTGAATCCCGTCCGCGCCGGCCTGGCCGACGGACTGGCGAACTCTGCGCATACCTCCATCCGGCGTCGCGTCCGCGGTGGTATCGCCGGAGATCAACCGATGAATGGGATCGCTGGTGCGGACGCCAGTGGACTGTTTGCGCTTCGCAACGATGAATACGTCGCTTTGGTCGACGTGACCGGCCGTCGGCTTCACGCCACCCAGCGCGGCGTCATCACAGAACCCATTTCCCCGCCAGTACAGCGAATGATCGAAGACCGAAGCTGGATCGCCCAGGTCCAAAATACCGAGTCACGCTACTGGCGCGCCATTGGCAGCATCGAGGCCATGGCAGATCGGGCCAGAGCGCTAGGGCAACGCTGGCTCAAGGGCGGACGCCGCCAAGCGGTGACAACCTAGTTGCACCAACGGCGCTGGTGCGTTCGCCCTATTGGATGACAGAACCACGCACGCCGACAACGGCGCGAGCGCGAACTTTCATGGCAAGGACCATGGAGCCAGCAGGGCAGCAGCTCTGTTGCTGATCGACAGCGCAGACTCATCAAGTCAAAGCCAGCGAACCGCGAACCTTCGAGCGGAAACGCATCCGAGGTAGTGGGTGTCCAGAAATTGTCCAGAGGTAGTGGGTGTCCAGAAAGTGTCGGTCGAACGGAACTGCATCCGAAATAGTGGATGTCCAGAAATAATTGACAGAACTGCATTCGAAATAGTGGGCGTCCAGAAATAAACATCTCACGCAAATGCCACCGCAGCGGCGCAACGCCGCTGCGGTGGCGGCAGCGCTGGCTACGGCCCCCGGTGCGAGCGGGCTTCCATCAACCCGCGCACATCGCGCGAGAGGATGGCCACGGCTTCGAGAATCCCGACGTGCGAGCGCGGGTGCGCCGACGCCAACTCCGCTTCCGCGATGGTCTCGCTAAGCTCCTGGATCGCGGCCAGCCGGTCCATGATCTCGCCCTCCAGCGCCTCGCGGTTCTCACGCGAGTCGAGGATGTACGCGAACATCACCGGATGATCCGCGCGCGCGTCGAGGCGCATCGGATGAAATGAGCCGTTATAGGTCATGGCGCGCGCCTCCCACTCCAGGGACCAACGCAACCGCGGCGAACGCAGCAACCCGACGAACGCCGGTTGCCGAAGCACACATACCGAATATCCATGGACAACTCCCTTTGCGTGGAGTCGCCACCCGGAACGGTGAGAACGGGTGGCGAACGGTGTGCGGGTTAGCAGACCGGCCAAGACCGGCGAGCCTTGCGGCTCCCCACACACCGCCGCCAGAAATCGGCAGACGACGCCGCACAAATTCCGGGCATAAAAAAAGCGTCGGAAGAGTGCGACGCGGAGTGCGTCTTGGATCGGGCTGCTAAACCCGGTTGCCGAATAGGCGGCAACGTGCGGATTGTTGTCCTGGTGGCGGGCGGCGTCAAGGGTGTGGATTTGTCCCCTCGGAACGCGGAAGAAGGCCGCGTGACTTTCGTCAATATCTCGATTGCCGAAGACTGACCTGACCGTTTCAACGACTCAGCGACGGAAACGACGCCAAGATAGTGGGTGCCCAGAACACCGGCGTCATTTACGACGCCACAAGTTATCTTTCGTAAGAATTGGCAATCCATTAGCGAGTGAAAAATCTTTCAAGATCTCACGCATCGGACCAGGCGGAACCACACCTGCATCGCCGAGAGTAACAAGATTGAGAGAACACGGATTCTTCCCGATCATAATCCGCGGAATGCCACGCCAACCATCGACACCAAGAGCCCCCCTCAAACATCGCCGAGTTGCGTTTGTAACAATATCTACAAGCTCCAATCCCGGGTGAGCAGCAGCAGAGAAACTCATGTCTCGAAGAATAGCACTGCCGCTAAAGGCTTGACCTCGGCCACCAGTGCTGGAAAACGGCTTTAAGTATTCAGGAAACTGTGGTTTCGCGAACGCCTTGTCGAAATAGGAATAGTCACCACCATCATATGTTGGAATCGCCTGTCGCAAGCTAGTGAACTGAATATAAGGCGAAACCAGTTCTCTCCATAATCTTTCAACAGGAATTGCACCTGCCGCTTGCGAGTCACCCTTCGAGTCAACCATCCATTCAAAGCGTGATAACTCCACTGGTCTACGACATGCGAGGTATATCATTGCGTTCCTGAGCACCACGTTCATCAACTCACACTGCGCAACAAACTGAACATAGAGCTGATCGTTCAAGGATAGGATGCGATTGCTCAGAGCGCGGAGCCCCTCAGAGACTGCGGGGTAAGGATTGTTGGTTAGATTTGATGTTATCCGCGCCCCTTGCTCCACACGGTGCGCCTCTACGATTCGAGCGCCAATTGTGCTTCGGTCGACAACACATGCGGTGAAGACACATTCGTGCAGTGAAAGCAGTTTTGTCACAGCAGCGATCTGAGACTCGCAAAGCTTACTTCCTTTGACCTCGCTGGAAGAGCTTAGAGGCAGACGTGGACGAGTTAGCCGCAGATAAGTCCGCTCAAGAGAATCCCAGCGCGCGTCAGGCACCCAAAGCGCGCCGACTACGGATATCGGAACGTCGCCCTGCTCCATGAAATTTCCGGACTCATCTATGAATATGCGCATTTCACAACTTATCCATAGCCGGGTCAGTTCAGGAGAATTTAATCACACTGGGCCGCTGAGTGGATCGTGCAAATTCGAGCCCACCAGGACCGCTCGCCAGCCGACAGGGTTGACCTACACACCAAGAGGACAGGACAACTCTGCCGACTTGCCGCCAATAGGACAGTCCGCCGCACAGCCACAACACCCGCGAATTCAGCCCGTAACCGCATAGCGCTATAGTCCGCCGACTAGCCTCCGCCTCACGTTTTCGGGGAATCGTCCATGCCGTCCACTGCTCTCCTGCGCCTGTTGCGGGCCTTCGCGCTCATCAGCCTGCTGTCCTGTCTCCCTTCCGCGGTCCTGGCCCAATGCGTGAGCCTGACCACGCTCGGATCGGCCTCCACACAGAACTTCGACACGCTGTCGAACACCGCCGGCTCGACCACGAACAACCTGACCATCACAGGCTGGTTCATGACCGAAACGGGCGGCGGGGCGCGGGACAACGAGCAGTACGCCGTTGACACGGGTGCGTCGACGACCGGCGACACCTATAGCTTCGGCGCCGCGGCGGCGACCGAGCGGGCGCTGGGTGGCCTGCGTAGCGGCACGTTGATCCCGTCGTTCGGCGCGTGTTTCACGAACAACACCGGCGCGACCATAGCCAGTCTCGCTGTGGCGTATACGGGCGAGGAATGGCGCCTCGGCACGGCGGCGCGCACCGACCAGCTCACGTTCGAATACAGCCTCAACGCGACCGATCTGGTCACGGGCACCTGGACGGGCGTGGCGGCGCTGAACTTCGTGACGCCCGATACCGTGACCGCCGGCGCGAAGAACGGCAATGCGGCGGCGGACCGGACGGCGCTGTCCACCACGATCAGTTCGCTGAGCGTTGCCAACGGTGCGACGTTCTGGATCCGCTGGGTGGACGTCGATGCGACCGGTGCCGACGACGGCCTCGCGGTCGACGATTTCTCGCTGACGCCGCAGGGCGCGGTCGCGCTGCCGAATCTCACAATCAACGATGTGTCGCTCAATGAAGGCAACGCGGGTACGACCTCGTTCACCTTCACGGTCAGCCTGTCGGCGCCGGCCGGTGCCGGTGGCGTCACGTTCGACATCGCGACCGCCGACGGCACCGCCGTCGCGCCGGGCGATTACACGATCAATTCACTGACCGGCCAGACCATTCCCGCGGGCAGCAGCACCTACGCGTTCACCGTGCTCGTGAACGGCGATACCTCGCCCGAAACCAACGAAACGTTCTTCGTCAACGTCACGAACACGACCGGCGCGACCGTCACCGACGGCCAGGGCCAGGGCACCGTCGTCAACGACGACGCGGCACCTAACCTGACGATCAACGATGTCTCGCTCAATGAAGGCAGTGCGGGCACGACGAACTTCTCGTTCACCGTCAGCCTGTCGGCACCGGCGCCGGCCGGTGGCGTGACCTTCGATATTGCGACCGCCAACGGCACGGCCGTCGCACCCGGCGACTACGCGGCGCAATCGCTGACCGGCCAGACCATCCCCGCCGGCAGCAGCACCTATGCCTTCACCGTGCTCGCGAACGGCGATACCACGCCGGAAAGCGACGAGACGTTCCTCGTCAATGTCACCAATGTCACCAACGCCATCGTCACCGACGGCCAAGGCCAGGGCACGATCGTCAACGACGATCTGTCGCGCATCCACGACGTGCAGGGCAACGGCGCGGCGACGCCGATTCCCGGTGCAACGGTCACGGTAGAAGGCGTCGTCGTCGGCGACTTCCAGGGAACGGGCCAGCTGCAGGGCTTTTTCCTGCAGGAAGAGGACGCCGACGCCGATGCCGACCCGGCCACGTCGGAAGGCGTGTTCGTGTTCTGCAACACCTGTCCGACACCAGTGGCCGAAGGCCAGCGCGTGCGCGCCACGGGCGCCGTGTCGGAGAGCGCCAACCTGACGATGATCAGCGCCACCACCGCGGGCGCCGTGGTCGTGACGAATGCGGGCAACAATCTTGCGCAGGTGACGCCCGCGACGATCGACCTGCCCGTGGTGGGCGACATCGACTCCTACTACGAGTCGCGCGAGAGCATGCGCGTGACCTTCGTCGATACGCTCACGGTCAGCGATTATTTCGAAATGGCGCGCTACGGCCAGGTCGTGCTGACCGAAGGCGGCCGGCCGCGCGCGTTCACCGAATTCTCGGCGCCGAATGTCGCCGGCTACACCGCGTATCTCGACCAGCTGGCGCGCCGCCGGGTGCTGCTCGATGATGACAACAACACGCAGGAATCCTTCCTGACTTCACCCGACGGCCTGCAGGCCATCTATCACCCGCGCGCCAACGGCGGCCTGTCGGTCGGCACGCAGGGCACGGATTTCTTCCGCGGCGGCGATCTCGTCAACGGACTGACCGGCGTGCTGGATTTCTCGAATCCCGGTGCCGGCGTGGCGAGCTGGCGCGTGCGCCCGACCGCGGCGACGCCGGCCACGTTCACCGTGGCCAATCCACGACCGGCGACGCCGCCGGTCGTCGGCGGCGCGATCAAGGTCGCCGGCGCGAACCTGCTCAACTATTTCACGACGATCGACACCACCGCCAGCACCAGCAGCGGTCCCTGCGGTCCCGGCGGCACACTGGACTGCCGCGGCGCCGACAGCGTGGCCGAGCTCAACCGCCAGCGCGATCGCGTCGCTATCGTGACCTGCGCGCTGGATGCCGACGTCGTCGCGTTCATGGAACTGGAGAACACCACCCCGAGCGCTGCGATCACCGACCTGCTCGGCGCGATCAACGCGAGCTGCGGCGGCGCCCATCCGTATGCCTTCGTCAACACCGGCGGCACGCTCGGCACCGATGCGATCCGTGTGCAGGAGATCTACCGCACCGGCGTGGTCTCGCCGGTCGGCGCGCCGCTGGTCGATCTCGATCCCGTCCACAACCGCCCGCCGACCGCGCAGACCTTCGACGTGGTCGACGCGACGAACTCCGCGTTCGGCCAACGCTTCACCGTCATCGCCAACCATCTGCGTGCCAAGAGCTGCAGCGGCGCGACCGGCGGGGACGCCGACACCGGCGACGGCCAGGCCTGTTTCACGGCCACGCGCACCGCGCAGGCCAGCCGTTTGCTGAGCTGGATCAGCGGCACGGTGCTGCCGGCCGCGGGCGATCCCGACGTGCTGCTGCTCGGCGACTTCAATGCCTATGCGCAGGAAACACCGATCGCGACGATCCTGTCCGGCGGCTATAGCGATCTCGAGACGACCTTCCAGGGTGCGAATGCCTACTCCTATGTCTTCAGCGGCACGACCGGCCATCTCGACTACGCCTTCGCCTCGGCATCGCTGAGCAGCCAGGTCACCGGTGCAAACACCTGGCACATCAATGCCGACGAGATGCCGCTGTTCGACTACAGCGACGAAGTGAAGGATGTCGGCGAGTCCACCTTCGAGGAGAAGCCCGACGGTTCCGCGCTGGTGCCGCCGCGCGTGGTATTCCAACCGGCGACGCAGTACCGCGCGGCGGATCACGATCCGGTGCTGGTCGGCCTGTTCGCGATTTCGGATGTGGCCGTGACCATCACCGATTCGCCGGACCCGGTCGTTGCGGGCAACAACCTGACGTATACGGTAACGGTCACGAACAATGGTCCGGATCCCGCGGCGGGCGCCAGCTGGAGCACGACGCTGCCGGCGGACGAGACGTTCGTCTCGCTGCCGGCCGTGGCCGGCTGGTCGTGCACGACGCCGGCCGTGGGCAGCGGCGGCACGGTGAACTGCAGCAATCCGAACTTCGCTGTCGGCAGCAGTGTGTTCACGCTGACAGCGGCGGTGAATCCGTCCGTTGCTACCGGCACGGTGCTGTCGGCGACCGCGACCGTGACCTCCACCAGCGGCGATCCCACACCCGGCAACAACAGCGCGACGGCGACGACGACGGTTTCGAGCTCGGCCGATCTGAGCGTCAGCAACAGCGGCGCGCCGGCGTCCGCGATCAGCGGCCAGACCATCAGCTACACGATCGGCGTGAACAACGCCGGCCCGAGCAACGCGGCGAACGCGTCGCTGAGCTATCCGATCCCGGCGAATACAACGTTCACCTCGCTGACCTCGCCGGGCGGCTGGAGCTGCACGACGCCGGCCGTCGGCGCCACCGGCACGGTCAGCTGCACGATACTGAGTCTCGCCACCGGATCGGCCGCGTTCACGCTCGTCGTGACGGTCGACCCGGGCGCCACCGCGGCGAACATCACCGGCACGGCGACGGTCGCGTCGACGACCACGGATCCCACGCCGGGCAACGAGTCCGCGACGGCGACCACGCCGCTGGGCACATCGGCGGACCTCGGCGTCACCAACACGGCCTCCACGCCGTCGGCCATCAGTGGCCAGACCGTCAGCTACACGATCACGGTGAACAACGCCGGCCCGAGCAACGCGGCGAACGTGTCGCTGAGCTATCCGGTTCCGGCGAATACGACGTTCACCTCCCTCACCTCGCCGGGCGGTTGGAGCTGCACGACACCGGCGGTAGGCGGCACCGGCACGGTGAGCTGCACGACACTGAGTCTGGCCACCGGATCTGCTGCGTTCACGCTCGTCGTCACTGTCGATCCGAACGCGACGGCAGCGAGCATCAGCGGCACGGCGACGGTCGCGTCGGCGACGCCGGATCCCACGCCCGGCAACGAATCGGCCACGGCCGCCACGCCACTGGGTACGTCGGCGGATCTCGGCATCACCAACACCGCCTCGACGCCGTCGGCGATCAACGGCCAGCCGATCACCTACACGATCACCGTGACCAACGCCGGTCCCAGCACGGCGGCGAGCGTGTCGATGAGCAATGCGATCCCGGCGAATACGACCTTCACGTCGCTGACGTCCCCGGGTGGCTGGAGCTGTACGACGCCGGCGGTCGGCGGCACGGGCACGGTGACGTGCACGAACCCTGCGCTGGCGACCGGGTCCGCGGTGTTCAGCCTCACGGTCACGATCGACAGCGGCGCGCCGGTCACGATGATCGTCGATACGGCGACGGTCTCGTCGACCACGAGCGATCCCGCGCCCGGCAACGAGTCGGCGACGGCCACCACGTCGACGCCGGTCTCGCTGCAATCGTTCGAGGTCGACTGACACCGGCATCATGCGCACGAGCTGCCCGCGCAGGCAGCTCGTGCGCAGCGGCCATGAGCCACGTCACCGGCCCACGTCGCGCGCGGATGCCGGCTCCACGAATCCACGCGGGCGCCGGCGCTGATTTCGATGCTGCGGGCGCGTGCAGGCCGGCGGCGCGGAACGTATCGCCATAGGCCGTCGCTATCGGATCTATCGCATCTATTGATTTCTGTGATGTACCTGTCCCGGCAATACTCGGCCCCGGGAGAGCGGCAGTCCTCGACACCACAGCAGAGGGATGCCATGTATATAAAGAGCATAGTGCGACAATGTCTGGCAATGTTCCTGGCCGCCCTGGCGGCCGGCGCACAGGCGCAAGGCACGCTGACGCGCGATAACGGAGCAGCGGTCGGCGACAACCAGAATTCGCAGACGGCCGGTCCGGGGGGACCTGCGCTGCTGCAGGATGTACAACTGATCCAGAAACTGCAGCGCTTCGATCGCGAGCGCATACCCGAGCGCGTCGTGCATGCGCGCGGCACGGGTGCGCACGGCGAGTTCGTCGCGAGCGCCGACATTTCCGCGCTGACTCGCGCGAAGGTCTTTGCCAAGGACACGAAGACGCCGGTGTTCGTGCGCTTCTCCACCGTGATACACGGGCAGCATTCGCCGGAAACCCTACGCGATCCGCGCGGCTTCGCGACCAAGTTCTATACCAGCGAGGGCAACTGGGACCTCGTCGGCAACAACCTGCCGATCTTCTTCATCCGCGACGCTATCAAGTTCCCCGACGTGATCCACGCGCTCAAGCCCGACCCCGTCACGTTCCGCCAGGAGCCGAACCGGATCTTCGACTTCATGTCGAACACGCCAGAGTCGATGCACATGCTCAGCTGGCTGTTCTCGCCGCGCGGGATCCCGAAGAGCTACCGCCACCAGGACGGCTTCGGCGTGAACACGTACAAGATGGTGAACGCGGCCGGC
>JBBQZR010000054.1:0-44365 GCA_038207515.1 Lysobacterales bacterium
ACTGGAATGCCGCACCGCAGGTGCAGCAGAGTTTCGCCGTCGCGCGCGGCAGCCAGACGGTCAGCTTCACTTCCACCGCACCGGCTACAGCAACCGTCGGTGGTCCGACCTATACGGTCACGGCGACGGCGACGTCGGGACTGCCCGTCGCGTTCACCATCGACGCGAGTGCCTCGGGCGTGTGTTCGATCGCGGGCAGCACGGTCAGCTTCATCGGCGCCGGCACCTGCGTGATCAACGCCAACCAGGCCGGCAACGCGAACTGGAACGCCGCGCCGCAGGTGCAGCAGACGTTTACCGTCAGCCGCACGAACCAGACGATCAGCTTCACCTCGACCGCGCCGGCCGGAGCGACGTTCGGTGGGCCCACGTATACGGTCACGGCGACGGCAACCTCGGGACTGCCGGTCGCATTCACGATCGACGCCAGCGCGAGCAGCGTGTGCTCGATCGCGGGTAGCACCGTGAGCTTCATCGGTGCCGGCACCTGCGTGATCAATGCCAACCAGGCCGGCAATGCGGCATTCAACCCGGCGCCGCAGGTACAGCAGAGCTTCGCGGTCGCGCGTGCCGCGCAGACGATCACCTTCACCTCGACCGCGCCAACCAACGCCAGCGTGACGGGCGGAACGACGTATACCGTGACCGCCACGGCAACCTCGGGCCTGCCCGTGAGCTTCGCCATCGATCCCAGCGCAGCGGCGATCTGCTCGATCACCGGTTCGACGGTGAGTTTCCTCGCCGCCGGCACCTGCGTGATCAACGCCAACCAGGCCGGCGATGCGAACTGGAACGCCGCCCCCCAAGTGCAGCAGAGCTTCGTCATCAGCGCCTGCCTGGATCTGGCCGTCGGCCAGGTCGTGCGCGCGCCGGTGACCGGTTCCGCCTCGGTGTGCATCCAGAGTTCCAGCGGTGCGGTGACCGAGTACACCTACCTGCCGATCAGCCTGATCACCTCGGGCAATACCAGCGTGACCGTCACCGGCACCGACATCCAGCCGGTGACCGGACCGCCGACTCCGCGTCCCGAACCCAGTCCGCTGGCACCGCTCGCCGCATCGCCGGACGCACCGGTCGATCTGCACGCGTTCGAGACACCGGCCGCCTTCCCGCCGGGCCATGTGCACACAGCCGCCGATCTGGTCACCCCGCGCGGCGTGGTCGGGCCGCTGACCGTCGGCCAGCTCATCGACCTGAATGCCTCGGTCGGCACCTGCGGCATCACCCCGGACATCCGCAAGGCTCGCGTCGAAGCCATCACCACGCCACAGACGGCCGGCCAGCCGGTGCTGTACGCGGTGCAGGAAGTCGTCGAGCAGCCGGCGGGCAGCGGCACCTGGGTGCCCGCGGTGGCCGGTGGCTACCAGACCGTCGATTTCCAGAACATGATGGATGCGTTCGTGCAGGCGCCGCCAGGCTCAACGCCGGGCGCGAGCTTCAGCGGTACGACCACACTGCTGAAGACCGGTGCGATGAATATCCTGCGCACGAACCTCGGTGAACTCAGCGACATCGACGGCAACAACGGCGTGATCGTGTTCTTCACGAAGAAGCTCAACGAACAGTCACCGCCGGCCAGCTCTGTCGTCGTGCCGGCCATGTTCCAGCCGCGCGACCTGTTCGCCGCTGCCAGCTGCGGCGGCAGCAACGAAGGCGAAATCCTCTATCTGTACGTGCCGGATCCCACGGGCGCGGTGAATTCGAACGTGCGCACCATTTCATCTACCTACGGCAATGCCGGCCCATCGATGGTTCATCACGCCGAGCACCTGTTCAACGCCTCGCGCCGCCTGTATTTCAACGGCGCCGCACCGCTGGAGCAGTTCTGGCTCGACGAAGCGCTGGCCTGGAGCATGCAGGAGCAGGTGTTCTTCAGCGTCTCGGTTGGCCTGGCGCCGCGCGGCAACATCCAGCTGTCGACACTCACGACGGGACCGAGCGCGTCGGTGCGCGTGGCCGCGTTCAACACCTACGAGAACCCGATGTACGGCCACATGCGCTCGTTCTTCTACCAACTGGGCGCCAGCAACGGCAGCGTGCGCCTGGGACCGCTGCGGCAGCAGCCCTTCACCGCCGGCACGCTGCCGGTGTCGCACGACCCGCTGGCCGGAAACTTTGCGCACACGTATACATTCCTGCGTTACGCACTGGATCGCAAGAACACCGGTGACGCGGCTCTGTTCAATGCGCTGGTCAACACCAGCCAGGTCGGTACCGCGAACCTGACCGCGGCGCTCGGCGTGGATGCGAACGACTGGGTTCCGGACTTCCTCGTGGCGGCCTATGCCGACGACTCGGGGGTCGCGGGCGTGAGTCCGCAGTACACCCTGCCGAGCTGGAACTACCGCTCGGTCTACGGCGGCCTCGGCGGCTTCCCGCTCGCGGTCGACAACGCGACGAACGGCACGCCGCTCACGGTCAACATCGGCCCCGGCGGCGGCACGCGCTATGTCCGCGTCGGCGTGGCCGCCGGCCAGTTGGCGACCGTCGCGATCACCGACAACAGCGGCACGAATCCGGCGCTGTCGACCGCAATCATCCGCACCAAGTAGGCGCCAGCGGAAGCAATACCGGCGAAGCATCGGCAACGATGCTTCGCCGGATGATCGGGCGGACCCCGTCGATCGCTGGCCGGCCCGAATACCCTGCACGTGCGACATCGCGGGCAACCGCGACGGGACCATCGTTGCGCAAGCGGCACCCTGCGAATGGCGATGGCAATATCGGCAGCCTCGCCCTTCACGGTGACTGCGCATGAACCCCGACCGCCTGCACGAACTGCTCGCCATCGCTCTGGAACTCGCCCAGGTTGCCGAACGCGAGATCCTGCCGCACTACCAGCGCTGCGCGGTGGATCTCAAGGCCGACGGCAGCGAGGTGACGCAGGCGGATCGGGCGGCGGAACAGGCGATCCGCGCGCTGCTCGCGCAGCGCTGTCCGACGCACGCGATCCTTGGCGAGGAATTCGGCGGCGAACGCGAAGCCGCGCAGCAATGGATCATCGACCCGCTCGACGGCACGAGCGCGTTCGCGCTCGGCATGCCGCTGTTCGGCACGCTGATCGCCTACGCCGAACACGGCGAGCCGCTGATCGGCGTGATCCACTTTCCGGTGCTGAGCGAGACCGTCTACGCGGCGAAGGGACTCGGCTGCTGGTTCCGCCGCGGCGACGGCGAACCGCAGCGCGTGCGCGTCGGCACGGCAACGCGCATCGAAGACGCCGTGATCTCCGCGTCGGGCGTGCATGCGACCGACATCCATCCGGATCGCCATGGCGCCGCGTACCGGCTCACGCCGCTGCTGCGCCGCGCGAGGAAATTCCGCGTCTGCGGCGATTGCCTACAGCACGCGCTGGTCTGTCGCGGCAGCGTACACGTGGCCATCGACACGATCATGCAGCCCTGGGACATCGCCGCGCTCGTGCCCTGCATCGAGGAAGCCGGCGGCGTCGCGACGAGTCTGAGCGGCCAGCGCGAGGGCATCGTGTTCGGCGGCAGCCTGCTGGCCTCGTGCAGCGATAGCCTGCAGCGCGAAGTACTGCAGGTGTTGAACGACAGTCCTCTACCTGCCGCGTGACGACACCGCTGCAAAGGTGCAACAAAAGCTAGACTAAAGGTGTTTACACAACTCGACTTCTTGAACTCCGAAATCAGGGGGCAGGTCCAGGTCCAGGTCCAAAATACCCCTCTCCCCAAGCTCGCTTGGGGGAGAGGTTGGGTGAGGGGGAGAAGCCTGCGCTCGCGGCAGATTGAGGTTTTCGGCGCAGCGGTCAATACGCGCACGGCCAGCGACAATCGTGCGCTGCGCTCGCAGCCATTTCTCCCCCTCACCCTAACCCTCTCCCCCAAGCGGAGCTTGGGGGAGAGGGAACAAAGCCTCACCCGCTGCGCAAGAGGATACGCCCGACGTCGCGCGCAAACTCGCCTTCGCCAGCCGCTCCAGCCGCAGCGCCAGCGCCTCGTGCCCGGCGCGGCGCGCCAGCGTCGCGGGCGTGTCGCCCTGCTCGTTGCGCACGGTCAGGTCGGCACCGTGGAAATGCAGCAGCGCGGCGATCAGCGATTTGCCGCCGAGTGCGGCGTCGTGGATCGGCCGTACCTGCTGCGCTTGCGGGATATCGGGATCGGCACCGGCGTCGAGCAGGGCCTGCAGTGTCTGCAGATCACCGCGCGCGACCGCGGCATGGATCGGCCCCACCCGCATCGCGTTGTCGGCGCAGGCATTGACGTCGGCGCCATGCTCGATCATCCAGCGCGCGAGCGCGCCCTGGCGGAAGAACACGGCCAGCCCGAGCACGGTGAAGCCGTCGGCCGAGCGCGACTGCAGCAGAGCCGGATCGGCTTCGATGAGCTCGCGCACGGCAGCGACGTGACCGAGCGCGATCTGCTCGGCGAAGTCGAGCGCACTGCGCTGCGGCGCCAGCCAGGCGGCGAGATCGACCCGTTCGTGGTAGAGCGCCCACAGCGTCGCCGGCACGCCTTGCGCATTGCGCGCGTCGGCGAGCAGCGGATCGTGCCGCATTGCCTGCTGCACGGCGGACTGGTCGCCGCTGCCGATCAGGCGGAAGAACTCGTCGGTGGAAACGGCAGCCGTGTCGGACATGGCGGGCACTCCGCAAGAGGTGTGGCCATGCTGCCGCAACGCGTCGGAGCGCGCTTATCGTGGCTTGCGAAATTCGGGCTCAAAAAATCGGCGCTCGCGAATCGGCGCCGGCGGCGGCGCTGACCGGATCGCGACGCTCAGCGCTTGCGCAGCAGCGTGCCTGGCGCGGCGCCGAAGCGCTGGCGGAACTGGCGCGAGAAGCTCGGCAGGCTTTCGTAGCCGACGGCCAGGCAGGCTTGGGTCACCGACGCCGCGCCCTGCAGCAGCAGGCGCCGCGCTTTCAGCAGGCGCCGCTCGCTGACGTGCGCGAACGGCGAGCGGCGCAGCACCGCCTTGAAGCTGCGGTGGAAATGATGCGGCGCGAGACACGCGACACGCGCGGCCGCGGCGAGCGAGAACGGCAACGCGTAGTGTTCGTCGAGCCAGGCTTTGCCGGCGAGCACGCGCCTATGCAGTTCCGCGCGCGTGGCCGGACGCGCCGCGGCGATACGCTCGCGCTCCGAGCGGACCTCGCTGATGAGATCGAGCATCAGGTCGAGCAGACCGCGCAGGCGCAACTCCGCTTCGGGCGGCGTAGCACCGGCCTGCGCGAGCCCGCGCAGCTCGTCCAGTGGCTGGCAGAAACGTCGCGATGGCCACAGCCGCCGCGTGACCGCGAGCAGGTCATGCGGCCGCAGCGACGGATCGTCGAGCAGGCTGTCGAGACGCGCGAGCCGGCTGCTGCAGGCGTCGGCCTCGATCTCGTGCGAGAAGAACACGACCAGCGTCTCCACCGGTTCGGCGGCCTGCAGGTCCATGTCGTAGATCTCATCGCGCGCCAGCACCAGCGCCGTATCCGCATCGACCGTGAAGCGCTGCGCGCCGATGCGCCAGGACGCTTCGCCGCGGACCACATGCTTGATCGATAGCGGACCCTGCACCGCGCGTGCCTCGTGGCGCCGCGCCTGCGCGCTGAGGATCACGCTGTCGCGGCCGAGGCGGTCGAACCGCGGACCGTAGAGGATGTCGCTCATCGCCGCTGCCGGTTCGCCGTCACGATCGCATGGCCGGTGGCCTGTAACCGAAGAATCGGCAGTGAATGGCGAAGGGCTGGTCGTGTCGGGCGCCGCTTCGGAGTGAGGCCTGTAGCAGCGCTACAGGCCGAATGAGAAGCAAGTCCGGCGCGGCCAGAACAAGCCAGTCACTGTCGATTCGAGAGTTACAGGCCACTGGGACGATCAGGTCGCGAGCAACGGCCAGTGGCCGAGCGGGATGTAGCGCGTCTGCCCGAGCAGGCTGTGGATCAGCACGAATTCCGTAGCGCGCCACACGATGGGTTCGACCGGTTCCGCGGCGACGCCCTGGGTTGCATAGGCCAGCGTGACGTGCGGCTCGAAGGTGCGCGTGACGCAGCGGCCGAGTCCGACCTTGAGCAGTTCGCGCCCGAGATGCTCGCGGAAGGCGTGCAGCGCGTCGTTGCCGGCGCTGGCCTTGAGCACGAGCGGCCGGCGCTGCGGGTTGCCGGAGAAAGTCACGACCTCGTCGAAGCGGACGTCGAACGGCGCCGTGCGCAGTGCGGCCGCCGCGTCGATGGCCGTCTCGACGGTGGCCGCCGGAAGACCGGCCCAATCGCCGATATGGAACAAAGTGACATGCAGCCGCTCGACCTGATGACGCGGTACGCGCAGGCCATGTCGGCGGCAGACGTCCTCGCCTAGCGATTCGATGCGCGCGGCGGTTGCCGGATCCGGGAAAAGGCCGAGGAACAGGCGGTCGGTGGGAACGGGGGGATCGAAACCGAACAATCCGGATTGCTGGGACATGGACAAAACCGCGTGACAGTAAGAGACAAGAATTTCCAGGTCAAACGCGTCGCAGCGGGCGCAACGCCGCAGCAGCCGAAACGCTTACTCGCCCCACAATTGACGGGCGAGCTCTTCTTTGCTGATACGCCTCGCCGTGGCGATATCGAGCAGTATCGCGGCAAGAGTGCTGAGTTTGATCAGCGCGTGATTCGGTACCGTGAGCGAATGCGCTACGGGTTGTTCGCAATGCAGTCGGATATGGCTTTCTGATTGGCGAACGATGTCATAGTCGATCCGCTTCAATGCCTTGATCAGTTCCGGGGCATCCATGTCCCGAGGCAGTCTCATGCGGCCATGACCTCGTCACGGACAAAGTGCAATCGTATCGCCGCCGGCCGTTGACCTTCGTCGAAATGACAGCGCACCGCGTCACGTACGTTTTCACGCAGTTCTTCCAGGGTTTCCGCCTGCGTGAAGATCGACTCGCCGAGCGCGCGGGCCGAGTAGCCGCCCTCGGGGGCTTCTTCGACGAGAAAGACGACTTCGCTCATTGCACTACCTCGCTCTCGATACATTCCGGCGTCACCGCTGTCACAAGCCAGGCACGCCGTGATTCGTTGCGCCTTACAGCTACAGCTGCGTAGGTTGGGGTGAGCGCAGCGAACCCCAACATCAAGGTATCTCACAAAACCGCGATGCTTGGCGAAGCGACGTCTGGCGGAGCGATGCCCGGCGAAGCGACGTCTGGCGAAGCAACGCTTGGCGAAGCGACGCCCGGCGCCGAACTTTCTTGCTACCGGCTTGCGTTGACATGGCGATGTTGGGTTTCGCTGCGCTCAACCCAATCTACGTCGCAGCCGGCCGCTGACTGTTTCTCACATATTCCGCCGATATTCCCCGCCCACGTCATACAGCGCATGGCTGATCTGCCCGAGGCTGTGCGTCTTGACCGCGTCGATGAGGCTTTCGAACACGTTGCGGCGTTCGCGCGCGGCGGCCTGCAGCGGCTTGAGGCCATCGTCGGCGTACTCGTTGCGGTTGCGCTGGTAGCCGGCGACGTTGTCGATCTGCTGGCCCTTCTCGGCTTCGGTGGAGCGGATCAGTTCGATCTCGGTGACGATGTCGCCGCCGTGGTCTTTCGGCAGGAAGGTGTTGACGCCGATCAGCGGCAGGCTGCCGTCGTGCTTCTTGTGTTCGTAGTAGAGGCTTTCTTCCTGGATCTTGCCGCGCTGGTACATGGTGTCCATCGCGCCGAGCACGCCGCCGCGCTCGCTGATCGCCTCGAATTCCTTGTAGACGGCTTCCTCGACGATGTCGGTGAGCTGGTCGACGACGAAGCTGCCCTGCCAGGGGTTCTCGTTGAAGTTCAGCCCGAGTTCCTTGTTGATGATCATCTGGATCGCGACCGCGCGGCGCACGCTTTCCTCGGTCGGCGTGGTGATCGCCTCGTCGTAGGCGTTGGTGTGCAGGCTGTTGCAATTGTCGAACAGGGCGTAGAGCGCCTGCAGCGTGGTACGGATGTCGTTGAACTGGATTTCCTGCGCGTGCAGCGAACGGCCCGAAGTCTGGATGTGGTACTTCATCATCTGGCTGCGCGAGTCGGCGCCGTAGCGCTCACGCATCGCCCGCGCCCAGATGCGCCGCGCGACGCGGCCGATGACGGTGTATTCCGGATCCATGCCGTTGGAGAAGAAGAACGACAGGTTCGGCGCGAAGTCGTCGATCTTCATGCCGCGCGCGAGGTAGTACTCGACGATGGTGAAGCCGTTGGACAGCGTAAAGGCGAGCTGGCTGATCGGGTTCGCGCCGGCCTCGGCGATGTGATAGCCGGAGATCGACACCGAATAGAAGTTGCGTACGTTCTGGTCGACGAAATACTGCTGGATGTCGCCCATCATGCGCAGCGCGAATTCGGTCGAGAAGATGCAGGTGTTCTGCGCCTGGTCTTCCTTGAGGATGTCGGCCTGCACCGTGCCGCGCACGGTCGCCAGGGTCTTTGCCTTGATGCGCTCGTAGGTTGCCGCGTCGACGACCTGGTTGCCGGTCACGCCGAGCAGGCCCAGGCCAAGGCCGTCGTTGCTTTCGGGCAGCATGCCGCCGTACTGCGGGCGGCTGCGGCCCTGGTACAGCGACTCGATCGTCTCGCGCGCGGCACTCCAGCGCGCATCGTCCTCGCGCAGGTACTTTTCCACCTGCTGGTCGATCGCGGTGTTCATGAACATCGCGAGGATGATCGGCGCCGGGCCGTTGATCGTCATCGACACCGAGGTCGTCGGATCGCAGAGGTCGAAGCCCGAATAGAGCTTCTTCATGTCGTCGAGCGTGGCGATGTTGACGCCGGAATTGCCGATCTTGCCGAAGATGTCGGGACGCACGGCCGGATCTTCGCCATACAGCGTGACCGAGTCGAACGCGGTCGACAGGCGCGCGGCCGGCAGGCCGACGCTGAGGTAATGGAAGCGGCGGTTCGTGCGCTCCGGCGTGCCTTCGCCGGCGAACATGCGGATCGGATCCTCGCCGGTGCGACGGTACGGATAAACGCCGCCGGTATACGGGTAGTAGCCGGGAAGATTCTCTTTCTGCAGAAAGACCAGCAGTTCGCCCCAGCTGCGGTAGTTCGGCGCAGCGATCTTGGGAATCTTCTGGTGGCTCAGCGAATCGCGGTAGTTCTCGACGCGGATGGTCTTGTCGCGCACCTGGTATTCGGTGAACTCGTCGGTGACGCTCTTGAGGCGCGCCGGCCATCCGCGCAGCAGCTTGAGCCCTTCGGAGGACAGCGACTGCACCGCGTCGTTGTAGCGCTGGCGCAGCGTCTTGAGGCTGCGGTCGTCGCCTTCGGCCAGCGCTTCGACGGCGTAGAGATCCAGCGCCTTGGGCAGCGCGGCATCGTCGAGATCGCGCAGCGACTGCCAGTACGACTGGGCGCGATCGGCGGTCTGCGCCTGCGATTCGATCGCGGCATTGATGCTGCGGCCCTGCTCGGCGATCTCGGCCAGATAGCGCACGCGGTTGCCCGGTATCAGCACCGTCGCACGCGGTTCCCTGAGCGAGGTGTCGATCTCGGGGTTGAAGTCGCAACGGTCGCTCGCCGCGATTCCCGACTCCCGATTCCCGATTCCCATCTTTGCCGCCAACAGGCGGCAAAGACTCACAAACATCCAGCTGATGCCGGGATCGTTGAACTGGCTCGCGATGGTCGGGAAGACCGGCACGTCCTCGTCCTTCATCTGGAACGCGACGCGGTTGCGCTTCCACTGCTTGCGCACGTCGCGCAGCGCGTCCTCGGCGCCGCGCTTGTCGAACTTGTTGAGCACGACGAGCTCGGCGTAGTCGAGCATGTCGATCTTCTCCAACTGGCTCGGCGCGCCGAAATCGCTGGTCATGACATACATCGGGAAATCGACGAGGTCGACGATTTCCGAGTCGGACTGGCCGATGCCGGCGGTCTCGACGATGACGAGGTCGTAGCCCAGACCCTTGAGGAACGTGATGCAGTCCTTGAGCACGATGTTGGTCGCGACGTGCTGACGCCGCGTCGCCATCGAACGCATGAACACGCGCGGGCTGCGCAGCGAGTTCATGCGGATGCGGTCGCCGAGCAATGCGCCGCCGGTGCGGCGCCGCGTCGGATCGACCGAGATCACGGCCATGCGCATGTCAGGGAAACTGGCGAGGAAGCGATTGAGCAGTTCGTCGGTGACCGAGGATTTGCCGGCGCCGCCGGTGCCGGTGATGCCGATGACGGGCGCGCCGCGGCCGGACAGCGCAAAGCGCGGATCGGCCGCGTTCCAGTCCCTGCGCAGCTGCACGAGATCGGTATCGGTGTAGTCGCCGCTCTCGATCGCGGTCAGCATGCGGCCGATGCCGATCTCATCGTCGAGTGCGGGCTGCGCGGCCGACAGCGGTGCGCGGCTTTCGTCGCGCTGGCGCCGCCCCTGCCCCGCGCGGCGCACCACGTCCTCGATCATCGCGACCAGGCCCATGTGCATGCCGTCGTTCGGATGGTAGATGCGCTCGACGCCGTAGGCCTGGAGTTCGGCGATTTCCTCCGGCGTGATCGTGCCGCCGCCGCCGCCGAACACGCGCACGTGACCCGCGCCGCGTTCCTTGAGCATGTCGACCATGTACTTGAAGTATTCGACGTGGCCGCCCTGGTAGGAACTCAGCGCGATCGCGTCTGCGTCTTCCTGCAGCGCGGCGCGGACCACGTCCTCGACCGAGCGGTTGTGGCCAAGGTGGATGACCTCGGCGCCCTGGGCCTGAATCAGCCGGCGCATGATGTTGATCGCGGCGTCGTGGCCGTCGAACAGGCTGGCGGCGGTCACGAAGCGCAGCGGGGCCGCGGCGGCCGCCGGGTCCTGCGTGGCTACGAGTTGGGCAGGTGTGCTCATCGTCAGTCCCGGCGAAAGTGGCGCAGGCCGGCATTGTAGCCCGCGGCGCGCACGCGCCAGCCCGCCGGTTGTCCGGACCAATGGGCTCTGTCCGGCAGCGCAGACCCCGCTCGGCAGTGGCCGCGCGGGGCACTATGATTGGCCTTTGCCCGCCACGACTCGGAGTTGCGCATGTTCTACCGGACCGCCCTGCTGCTCAGCCTTGCCGCCGGCACCGCCGCGGCCAAAGACATTCCGCTGCAGAACCCGAGCTTCGAGGAACCGGCAACGGTGCACGACGTGGTCAGCGGCTGGCGCGCGCTGCAGCATTCGGGCGAAGACTCGTACGAGTTCACCACCGTCGGCGACATCTTCGCCAAGGGCAAGCGCAGCTTCCGCCTGACGCGCATCAAGGAGCAGTTTTACGGCGCGCTCGACCAGTCGCTGCCCGCCGCGCCGCTGGCCGGCCGCACGATCGAATACCGCGTCCAGGTGCGTACCGAAGATGTCGGCCCCGGTGGCTTCTGCCCCTACATCAACCTGACCAGCAGCAGCGGCGACATACTCGAACAGGTCCAGGGCGAGCTCATTACCGGCACTGTGGACAAGTGGAAAACAGCCAAGGTCACGCTGACCGTACCGCACGACGTGCACAACGTCGTACTCGGCCTGCTGCTGCGTGATGCCGGCACGGTCTGGGCCGACGACGTCAGCCTGCGCACGCTCGACGACGTGAAGCCGGTCAAGAAGCCGGAAAAGCCGCGTGGAAACATAATGATTCCCTGAGTGGGAATCGGGAATAGAGAAACGGGAATCGTAAAAAGCAAGAGCATCCTCCTCAAGGGCTGAAGGGTCGGACTTGCCCGCTCTTACGATTCCTTATTCCCGATTCCCCATTCCCAGCGCGCGCGCGGCGGCGCTAGAGCGTTCCACCCAGTCGCGCGCGGGGCTACACTACGCGCCGCCGACGCCCGCCCCTGAATTGCGGGCGTTGGTGCGTATGTCTTCCCACTCAGTCACTTAGCGCGGAATCTTCGCAGGTTTGATGCGCCATTCGTGCGCCGTCGGCCGCGCAGGCACCGCGTCTCCAGCCGGAGTAGTACGTCGATGATCTTTGAAACCCTCGCTCAGACGGGCCACGAGCAGGTCGTTTTCTGCCACAACAAGGACGCGGGCCTGAAGGCCATCATCGCGATCCACAACACGGTCCTCGGTCCTGCGCTCGGCGGTACGCGCATGTGGGCCTACAAGACCGAGCAGGAAGCGCTGAACGACGTGCTGCGCCTGTCGCGCGGCATGACCTACAAGGCGGCGGTGTCCGGCATCAACCTCGGCGGCGGCAAGGCCGTGATCATCGGCGATCCGTCCAAGGACAAGTCCGAAGCGCTGTTCCGCGCCTTCGGCCGTTTCATCAATTCGCTCAACGGCCGCTACATCACGGCCGAGGACGTCGGCATCGACGTCAACGACATGGAATACGTGCTCAAGGAAACCGAGTTCGTGACCGGCGTACACCAGGTCCACGGCGGCTCGGGCGATCCCTCGCCGTTCACCGCATTCGGCACGCTGCAGGGCCTGATGGCCGCGCTCAACGTCAAGTTCGGCAACGAGGACGTGGGCAAGTACAGCTACGCCGTGCAGGGCGTCGGCCATGTCGGCTTCGAATTCGTCAAGCTGCTGCGCGAGCAGGGCGCGAAGGTATGGGTCACCGACATCAACCAGGAAGCGGTCAAGCGCTGCGTCGACGAATTCGGCTGCGAAGCGGTCGCGCTGGACGAGATCTACGACGTGCCGGCCGACATCTACTCGCCGTGCGCGCTCGGCGGCACGGTGAACGAGAAGACCCTGCCGCGGCTGCAGTGCAAGGTCATCTGCGGCGCGGCGAACAACCAGCTCGCCAACGACGCGATCGGCGACGAAGTCGAAGCCCGCGGCATCCTCTACGCGCCCGACTACGCCGTGAACGCCGGCGGCCTCATGAACGTGTCGCTGGAAATCGACGGCTACAACCGCGAACGCGCCATGCGCATGATGCGCACGATCTATTACAACCTCGGCAAGATCTTTCAGATCGCCGCGCGCGACGGCATCCCGACCTACAAGGCCGCCGACCGCATGGCCGAGGAACGCATCAACGCGATCGGCCGCATCAAGCTGCCGCACATGGGCAATCAGCAGACCCGTTTCCTGGGTCGCATGCGCGGTCAGTAATCGACGTACGGCGTTACCTTCGTCTCAGGCAATAGACCGGGCGCGTTCCGCGGAGCGGACGCGCAGGCCAGCGGCGCCGCGAACGACCACTGCAGCGCCGCCGGCTTGCACCCTCGCGCGGCGGAGGTCGAGCCCGTCGCGCGCTCATGACATCGCCATCGCGGCGAGTCACGCTTCGTGACCCTTCCCGACCCGGGACATCTCCATGCGCAACGCGCTGCTCGCCGCCGCGATCACGGCCTGCATGACCTTCGCCGCCCACGCCAACGAAGGCAAGCTCGACTACCAGCACCAGGAAAAATGGCCGGCCGCGCTCGACAAAAGCGCAGTCGCCGATAGACATCGTCACGGCCAAGGCCGAAGAAGCCGATGACAACGAGCCGCAGGGCCTGCAGATCTGGCATTCGGTCACGCCGGTGGACAAGGTCGTGGACAACGGCCATGCAGTGCAGGTCGATTCGGATTCGACCGAAGCCATGATCCGCGGCCGCCATTTCCGCCTCGCTCAGTTCCACTTCCATGCGCAGAGCGAACACACGCTGGACGGCAAGCACTTCCCGCTCGAAGGGCATTTCGTGTTCAAGGCGCAGGACGGACGCCTCGCCGTGATCGGCGTGATGTTCGACAAGGGCGAGTCCAACGCCGCGGCGCAGACCGTGCTGGACGATCTGAAGCCCGGCGTGGCCGCAGCGCAGCACAGCATCGACATCGGCGCGCTGCTGCCCAAGCAACGCGGCTACTACCACTACCTCGGTTCGCTGACGACGCCGCCGCTGACCGAGAACGTCGAGTGGTACGTGATGCCGTCCGCAGTGTCCATGTCGCAGGCGCAGCTCGACGCGTTCCTGGCCCGCTATCCGCGCAACAATCGCAAGATCCAGCCGCTGAATGGCCGTCCGGTGCTGCACTACGGCAGCTGAAAAACCCAGGCCGCGGCGCGCCGCCGCCGCGCTCCGGACCGCATGCTAAAGTCCCCGCGCCGGCCCTGCTGGCCGGTCCCGGGGAGAGGATCATGAAATTTGCGCGTTGGGCGCGCGCGGCCTGCGCCGTCGTGCTGTCGGCCGCCGCCACGCTCGCGGCAGCCGCACCGTATACCTTCGGTCCACGCACGCTGAATATTCCACAGCCCGACGGCTATGATCCGGCATCGATCGCCAAGCCGCAGCTGTTCGAGCTCGGCGCCGCATTCACGCCGGCGACGAACCGTCTGGCCGAATTCTTCGTCGCCTCCGCCGACGCCGAGGCGCTGCTCAGCGGCAAGATCGACGCGCTGCCGCGCTACTTCCAGTTGCAGGTGCCGCGGAGTCTGGATGGCAAGCCGCTGTCGGTCGCCGAGTTCCGCGCCAACAGCAAGACCATCGAAAGCAGTCTCGAAGAGGCGATGAAGCAGGCCGGCAACCAGGCCAAGGAGCTGTTCAAGCAGGCCAATGCGAACGTCGAGCAGAAGTTCGGCAAGGACCCGGGTGTCAGCATCAGCGATGTCGGCTACCACGGTGTTTTCCGGCGCGAGGACTGGGGCCTGTTCTTCACCATGAGCAGTCAGGTCGCGGCGGCGGATTCGGCGAGCAGCCGCATGTTCTGCGCCGGCGCGGTCGCGCTGATCGATCACCAACTTGTATATTTTTACTCATACTCGGCGGAGCGCACGCCGGCCGACCGCGACTGGGCCAAGCGCACCTTGAACGCCTGGGTCGACGCGGTGCGCCTGGCCAATCCCGACGATGCCGCGGTGGAGGCTACGGCGGCCGCATCGTCCTCCGGCAGCAATTTCTGGGTGCGCACGCTGGTCTTTGCGGTCTTCGGCGGCCTGATTGGCGTGCTCTACGGCAACTGGCGCAAGCGCCGCGCGTGAAACGCGAGCCGTCGGCCCCGGCCGCGTCGAAACCGTCCATGTACGGACATGAGCCATTAGGCAGCCCGGGCCGCAAAAGCTAGAATCCGCCTCCCTGCGCCCTGACGGTGATCCCGCATGCGACCGTTTCCCCTCGGTGAAGATCTCGACCTCCTGCGTGAATCGGTGCGCCAGTTTGCGGAGAAGGAAATCGCTCCGCGCGCGGACCTGATCGACCGGGAAAACCTGTTCCCGGCCGACCTGTGGAAGAAGTTCGGCGAGATGGGCCTGCTCGGTGTGACGGTGCCGGGCGAATACGGCGGTTCCGAGCTGGGCTACCTGGCCCACCTCGTCTCGATGGAGGAAATCTCGCGCGCATCGGGTTCGGTCGGACTGTCCTACGGCGCCCACTCCAACCTGTGCGTGCAGAATCTTTTCCATAATGGAACAGAGGAACAAAGAAAGAAATATATTCCCGGCCTGTGCAGCGGCGATCTGGTCGGCGCGCTGGCCATGAGCGAACCCGGCGCCGGTTCCGACGTGGTCGGCTCGATGACCTGCCGCGCCGAGCTCAAGGGCGACCGCTGGATCGCCAACGGTTCCAAGATGTGGATCACCAACGGTCCCGACGCCGACGTGCTGCTGGTCTACATGCGCACGGCACCGCGGCCGGCGGGCTCGCGCTGCATGACCGCCTTCATCGTCGAGAAGGGCATGAAGGGCTTTTCCACGGCACAGAAGCTCGACAAGTTCGGCATGCGCGGCTCCAACACCTGCGAGCTCGTGTTCGAGGACTGCGAGATTCCGGTCGAGAACATCGTGGGCCAGGTCAACGAAGGCGTGCGCGTGCTGATGAGCGGGCTGGACACCGAACGCCTCGTGCTGTCGGGCGGACCGATCGGACTGATGCAGGCGGCGCTCGACATCACCTTGCCGTATACGCGCGAGCGCAAGCAGTTCAACGCACCGATCGGCACGTTCGGCATCATGCAGGCCAAGATCGCCGACATGTATACGGCGCTGCAGTCCTCGCGCGCGTTCGCCTACATGGTCGCGCAGGATTTCGACCGCGGCACCAAGTCGCGCATCGACCCGGCCTCGTGCCTGCTCAACGCCTCGCAGAACGCGGTGCGCGTGACGCTGGAAGCGATCCAGGCGCTCGGCGGCAACGGCTACATCAACGAATTTCCGACCGGACGCCTGCTGCGCGACGCGAAGCTCTACGAGATCGGCGCGGGCACGAACGAGATCCGCCGCATGCTGATCGGACGCGAGCTGTTCCACGGCAAGTCCTGATACCGGCACCCAGCGGTGCCCTGTCGGGCGCCGCTGACTTCGTCGAGCCGGCAACGGCACGCTCCCGAGCACGTTTCCGCTGTCGGACGTACACGTCCCCGCCTTCCCCGCGAGCGCGTTTCAGTCCGTTGCCGCACGATGGGACGAGCCCGTCGCGCGATGCATCCACGTGAAGATTTCCCTACGCCGTTACGTTGCTCGTGAATTTCCGTACGCTGTCATCGCAAGCTGTTGCATCTGGGGTAGACTGCTTCGAACTCACTGCGGGAGGGGCCGCATGGGTGTGTTGGACGATCGCCTGGAATTCGCCGCAGAGCCCGCCCGGACCTTGCCGCCGTGGAAGGTTTTGATCGTCGACGACGAGCCCGAGGTGCATAACGTCACCCGGCTCGTGCTCGGCAACTTCCGCTTTGCCGAACGTCCGCTCGAACTGCTCAGCGCCTACTCCAGCCGCGAGGCCGAAAACCTGCTGCGCGGGCAAGACGACATCGCCGTGGTCCTGCTCGACGTGGTCATGGAATCCGAGCAGGCCGGCCTGAATCTCGTGCGCGCGATCCGCGAACGCCTCCATAACCAGTTCGTGCGCATCGTGCTGCGCACCGGCCAGCCGGGCCAGGCGCCCGAGCACGAGGTCATCGCCAGCTACGACATCAACGACTACAAGGAAAAGACCGAGCTGACCGCGCAGAAGCTCGCGACGACCTTGTACGCAGCGCTGCGCGCCTACCGCGACATGCGCACGATCGAAGCGAGCCGGCGTGGGCTGGAACAGGTGATCCGCGCCTCCGGCGAGGTGTTCGCCCACCACCCGCCGCAACAGTTCGCGTCCAACGTGCTGGCGCAGCTCGTCAATCTGGTCGGCGCCGAGACCGGCGCGCTGTGTTGCCGTATCAGCCAACCCAACGGCGCGCTGCCAGAACATTTTCCGGTAGCCGCCGCGAGCGGCAGCTACCGCCGCTACCTCGGGCACAACGCCGAGGAGCAGCTGCCCGCCAACGTGGTGCGGTCGTTGCGCGATGCTTATCTGCACCGGCAGCACGTCTTCGGCGACGGTCACTATGTGCTGCACTTCATCGACAACAACGCCTCCGAAGCGCTGCTCTATGTCGGCGAGACGAAGGAGCGGGACGAGCTCGGCGACCGGCTGATGCAGGTGTTCTGCAACAACGTCGCGATCGCGTTCGAGAACCTGCACCTGAACCAGGAACTGTTCGACAGCCAGCTCGACATGGTCTACCTGCTGGCCGGCGCCGCCGAGTCGCGTTCGCAGGAAACCGCGAACCACGTGCGCCGCGTCGGCCTGCTCGCGGCGATGCTGGGCCACCTGCACGGCCTCGACGCGAAAACCTGCGAACTGCTCAACTACGCCGCACCGCTGCATGACATCGGCAAGATCGGCATTCCCGACGCGATCCTCAACAAGCCGGGCGCCCATACGCCGGAGGAAACGCAGGTCATGCGCACGCATGCGGAGCTCGGCGCGCGGCTGCTCGGCGGTTCGCGCCGGCCGGTGTTCCGCCTGGCCGCCGACATCGCGATCAGCCATCACGAGAACTGGGACGGCAGCGGCTATCCGCGCGGCCTGCGCGGCACGCAGATCCCGGTCGCCGGCCGCATCACCGCACTCGCCGACGTGTTCGACGCGCTCGGCAGCAAGCGCTGCTACAAGGAGGCGTGGCCGGAAGCCGAGATTCGCGCCTTCATCACGGAACAGCGCGGCAGCAAGTTCGATCCGGAAATGGCCGATCTTCTGTTCGCGAACTGGGACCAGGTCGTGGCACTGCGGCGCAACCTGCCGGACTGACCGCGTCACCGCGCCTGACGCGCGGGCCGTGGCCGCGCCGGCGCGGACCTCGCCTCGAAGCGACGAAGCGACGCTGTTGCGATCCCGCCTACCCCGCACGCTGCACGCCCGGCGCTAGTTTGTCTCCACCGCCGCCGCCCAGCGGATATCGAAACACGTGCCCCGGCCGCTTGCCGATTCGCAATCGATGTGGCCGCGCAGCACCTGCGTGACCAGGTTGTAGACGATGTGCAGGCCCAGGCCGCTGCCGCCGTCGCCGCGGCGCGTGGTGTAGAACGGCTCGAACGCGCGCGCGCGTTCGGTCGCATCCATGCCGCGCCCGTCGTCGCAGATGCGCAGCTGCGCCTTGCCGTCGGCGTGGGCGATGCGGATCGCGATGATTCCGGCGCGCCCGTCGGCGAAGCCGTGCTGCAGCGCGTTGAGTACGAGATTGCTGACGATCTGATACAGCGCGCCGGGCGAGGCGTGGATCATGACGGGCTGCGCGCATTCGATCTGCAGATGATGCGGCGTCAGGCGCAGCACCGGACCGAGCAGGACCAGCGCATCGCGCACCGACTGTTCCAGATCGACCCGGCGCCACTCGTCGGCGGACTGGTCGACCGCGGTCTGCTTGAAGCTGCGCACGAGACGGTCGGCGCGCTCCAGGTTGCGCAGGATCAGGTCGCTGCCTTCGCAGGCGGCCTGCTGGAACTCGTCGAGTTCGGAGCGGCGCAACTCGCCCGCAGCGAGACGCTTGCGCAGCAGGGTCGACTGCTGCTGCAGGTGCGAGGCCGCGGTCAGGCACACGCCCAGCGGCGTGTTGATTTCGTGCGCGATACCGGCGACGAGTCCGCCGAGCGAGGCAAGCTTCTCGGCTTCGACGAGTTGCCGCTGCGCCTGGCGCAACTGGTCCAGTGTGGCCTGCAGGTCGCGGTTGCTGCGGCTCAGGTCGGCGGTGCGCTGCGCCACGCGCGATTCCAGTTCGTCGTTGAGGCGGCGCAGCGCCTCTTCGCTGCGCTGTATCGTCGCGGCGACGTGGCGCGCATAGGTCAGGCGTTGCTGGTTGCGCCGCATCACGCGGCCGACGGCGAAGGCCAGCAGCAGCGCATACGCCGCGTAGGCCCAGCGCGAACGCCACGGCGCCGGCGCGATGCTCACGTCCACACCGGTCTCGCGCGGCTCGCTGCCGTCGCGCAACGCCTGCACGCGGAAGCGGTAGGCGCCGGCAGGCACGCCGGAGAAGGTGACGCTGCGCTGCCCGGCCAGCATCGGTATCCAGTCGGTATGCAGTCCGTCGAGGCGGTAGCGGTAGCCGACACCCGCCGCGGCGCGGTAGTCCAGTGAAGAGATGTCGAAGCCGAACACGCTGTGGCGATGGTCCAGGCGCACGCGTTCGGTATAGGCCAGCGTGCGCTGCAACAAGGCAGCGGGATCATCCGGCTGCGGCCGCACGGGCGTGTTGGACAGCAGCAGTTCGCCGAGCAGCAGCGGTCCTATCGGCGGAGGCGGTGGCAGCTGTTCCGGCGCGAACACGACCAGGCCGCGGGGACTGCCGAGAAACAGCCGGTCCCGCGCCGCATGGCAGGCGTTGCTGGAGTAGCCACGCCGGTCCAGTGTGTTGAGCAAACTCACGCGGCGCGGGGCCGACGTAGTGGCCGGATCGAGGCGCAGCAGGCCGTCGGTCGTGCCCAGCCAGAGCTGCGCGCTGGCATCCTCGGCAATGCACGTCACGCTGCGCGAACCCTCGCCGTCGGGCCAGGGTTGCGGCACGAAGCGCACGTTGCCGCCGTCCGCGTCGTACACGATGCGGTCTAGCCCATTGCTGCCGCCGGCCCAGAGACTGCCGTCGCGACTGACATGCGGCGCGCGCACCACGTCGCTGCGCGGCCCCGCACCGGCATTTGCGCTGGCGGGGTAGCGCTGCACGCGGCGCCGGTCCGGGTCCAGCCGCGCGATGCCGCCGCCGAACAGGCCGAACCAGATCGCGCGGTCCGGCGTTTCGGCGATACCGGTCACCGTCGCGACCGAGAGGTCGAACGCATCGTTGTCAAAAGTGTATTTATGGAAAGTTGAGCAACCGCTGCACAGGCTGCCCAGACCGCCGCCGTCGCTGCCGACCCAGAGCGTGTCGTCGGCATCGACGTGCAGATCGTTGATGAGATTACCGGGCAGCGAGCCCGCATCGTCGCCGATGCGGCGATAGTGGCGAAAACCGTACGCGCCCGGATCGAGCCGGTCGACGCCATGCGCATCCAGACCGACCCAGAGTCCACCGTCGCGCGCGATCGCCAGCGCGGAGACCGCGTTGCTGGCCAGGCTGCGCGCATCGTTCGGGTCGTGCCGGTAGCGTTCCAGCACGCCGACGCCAGGACGGAAATGGACCAGGCCGCCGTCCTGCGCGAAGCCGATCCAGAGCGTGCCATCGGCAGCGATCGCGACAGCCTGCACCGCGCCCGCGGGCAGTCCGTCCGCATCGCCGGCGCGGTGGTGATAGACCGACACGGTGTCGCCGGCCGGATCGTGTACGCCGATGCCCTGGCCGGAACTGCCGGTCCAGATCAGGCCATCGCGGTCCTCGAACAGCACGTAGATGTCGGCGACGGGACTGCTCGCGTCGGCGTCGTCGTGACGCACCTCGACGAAGCCGTCGCTGTCCGCGTCATAGCGCGCGATGCCGCCGCTGGTGCCGACCCAGATCTCACCGGCACGCGTCTGCAGCAGGCCGCGCACTTCGCCCGAGCGCAGCGCGCCGTCGGCACCGGCCCGGTAGTGCGCGAGCACCTTGCCATCGAGGTCGAGGCGCAGCAGTCCGCCGTCGAGCCGACCGACCCAGAGTTGGCCCTGCGTGTCGAGCAGCGCCCATTCGGTGCTCGGCTGAACTTCACCGGGCGCGGCGGACAGCAGCGGCTGCAGCGTCGTGGACGTTCCGTCCCAGCGCACGACGCCCTCGGCAACGACCAACGCGACGCCGGCGCCGTCCGGCAGGTTGATCACGCGATGCACGCGCTGCAGTTGCGGCGGCCGTCCCAGTGGCAGATCGCGCGCCAGACCGCGGCGCGGATCGAAGCGCTGCAGCGTCACGCCGAAGCAACCGACCCACAGATCGCCGTCCGGGTCGGCGTGCAGGGTGCGCACGTAGTCGCCGGCGAGACCGGTCGCCGCACCGGCGCGGAAGGAATGAAAACGATCGCGTTCGGCGTCGTAGCGCGCGAGGCCGCCGCCGGCGGTGCCGATCCACAAAGTGCCATCGGCCGTGGTCGCGAGCGCCATGACGACGTTGTCGGGCAGGCTGCCGGGGTCGGCCGGATCGTGGCGATAGACACGGAAGCGATGGCCGTCGAAGCGGTTCAGGCCGTCGCGCGTCGCGATCCAGATGTAGCCGTCGCGATCCTGAGCGATCGCGCGCACGCGGCCATGGGAAAGGCCCTGCTCGACGTCGTAGTTCTGGAAGCGCAGTGCCGCGGCTTCGACGCGCCGCGCCGCGGCCGACGACGGCAGGCACAGGGCAACGGCGAACAGCAGCAACAGCGCGCGCAAGCCACCGCGCCGCCGTGCCGCCGACAGCGCCGGATCACGCAGGCTCACGGCGTTCACCACCGAAGCGGATCGCGACGTCGATTCCCTGCCCGGCGGAGCTCTCCACCCGAATCCGACCTCCGAGCGACTGCGTGACGAGGTTGTAGACGATGTGCATGCCGAGGCCGGAACCGCCCTGGCCGCGGCGCGTCGTGAAGAACGGATCGAACATGCGCGACCGCGTCGCTTCGTCCATGCCGACGCCGTCGTCGCGGTAGTCGATCTCGATCGCGTCGCCGTCGCGCGAGATGGCGACGACGATACGCCCGGGGCGGCCGTCGACGAAACCGTGGATCAGCGAGTTCATGACCAGATTGGTCACGATTTGATACAGCGCGCCGGGCGCGGTCTCGCAGACCACCGGCTGTGGGCAGACCAGATCGACCTTGTGCGGAGTCTTCTTCAGCGTCGGCCCGAGCGTGGTCAGGATCTCGCTGATGCAGGCGCCCAGTTCCACCACGCGGCGATCTTCGGTCGACTGGTCCACCGCGACCTGCTTGAAACTTTTCACGAGCGCGTCGGCGCGGCGCAGATTGCGCAGGATCATCTCCGCGCTTTCGCAGGCGGTTTGCTGGAACTGGTCCAGCTCGCGCTTGCCGAGGCGGTTCTCCTGCATCAGGCGCGACAGGCGCGTCGCCTCTTCGGCCAGATGCGAGGCCGCCGTGATGCCGACGCCGAGCGGCGTATTGATCTCGTGCGCGATACCGGCGACGAGGCCGCCGAGCGAGGCGAGCTTCTCCGATTCCAGCAGTTGGCGCTGGGTCAGCGTGAGCCGGTCCAGCGCATGCCGCAGTTCGAGGTTCGCCG
The DNA here is from genome assembly GCA_038207515.1 of Lysobacterales bacterium. Lineage (GTDB taxonomy): Bacteria > Pseudomonadota > Gammaproteobacteria > Xanthomonadales > Rhodanobacteraceae > Tahibacter. The sequence goes on from JBBQZR010000054.1 coordinate 22,261, forward strand.
CGCGCAGGTCGGCGGTACGCCGTTCCACGCGCAGTTCCAGTTCCTCGTTGAGCGCGCGCAGTGCTTCCTCGGCGCGTTTGAGCGCGGTGATGTCCTGGGTGATGCCGCTCATGCGCCGCGCACGCCCGCTCTCGTCGCGATCGACGACGCGGCCGCGCGTCAGCAGCCAGATCCAGTCTTCGTTGCGATCGGGCGTGCGGTAGCTGGCCTCGAATACGCCGCTCTGGCCGCGCAGATGATCGGCCAGCGCGGTTTCGAAGACCGTCAGGTCTTCCGGATGCACGAACGGACGGAAGCCGACCAGCGTCTGTTCCGCCGCATCCGCCGTCGCGGCGACGTGTTCCATGCGGTTCTCGCGATGCATGCGGCCGCTCGGCAGGTCGATGTCCCACAGTTCGCTGCCGCTGCCGGTCAGGGCGAGCTTGAGGCGCTCCTCGCTGAGCTTGATGCGCTCCTGCACGAGTTCGCGCGCGCGCCGGTTTTCGCGCAGGCGCCGCGAAATGACGAGACCGGCCAGTCCGGCAACAGTGGCGTAGAACAGATACGCGAGCGGCGATGCCCAGGGCGCCGCCGCGACGACGATGTCGACGCGGCCTTCCTGGTCGATCCAGTCCTGCCCGTCGCGGCGCGCCCGTACGCGCAGCTGGTACGCGCCAGCCGGCAGGTCCGTATAAGTAGCGATGCGTCGCGTGTGGTCGGTTTCTATCCATTGCGCGTCGTGCGCGTCGAGGCGATAGGAATAGCGCAGCGACTCGGCGCCGGAAAAATCCGGCGCGGCGAACTCGAAGGTGACGTTGTCGTCGTTGTAGGCAAGTTCCACCACACCGCCCTGGACCAGACTGCGCCGCAGCGGCGAGCGCGCGTCGCGCCAGCGCAGCGATACCGGCACGTTGTTGAGCAGCAATCCGGTGACGAGCGGCCGCGGCGCCTGCGGTATCGCGACCGCCGCCGGATTGATCACGGTCATGCCGTCCAGGCCGCCGAACGCGATGCGCCGGTCAGGCAGCGTCGCCACGGAACCGATCCAGTAGCCGCGCGACAAGGTGCCGTCGCGGCGACCGAAGTTCACGATGCGTCCGGTGTCGGGTTCGATGCGGCTGATGCCGACGGTCGTGCTGATCCAGATCGCGCCGCTCGTATCCTCGACGATGCCGCCGACGGCGTCGGCGGCCAGGCCCTGGCGTGTACCGAACAGGCGGAACTGCGGCGCGCCGTCGTGCACGCCGGTCTGCAGTGCCACGCCGCCGCCCTGCACGCCGACCCAGAGCCGGCCGCGACTGTCCTCGGTCACCGCCGAGATCGAATCGTTGCCGAGCTTGGCCGCGTCGTCGCCGCGTGTGCGCAACGATTCCGCGCGGCCGCTGGCCCGGTCCAGCCGGCCCAGTCCCGCCGAGCGGTAGGCGAGATAGAACTCGCCGCGGCTCGTTTCGTACACGCCGTTCAAGGTATCGCCGGCGAGGCTGTACGGGTCGGCCGGATCGTGTACGTGATGCTTGAACGCGCTGCAGCCGCGGCACAGTTCATCCAGGCCATGATCGAGCGTGCCGACCCACAGCGTGCCGGCCTTGTCCTCGTAGGCGAACAGCAGCGAATCCGCGGCGATGCTGCCGCGGTCGTCGGGATCGTGGCGGTAGTGCTCGAAGCGGTCGCTGTCCGGACGCAGCCGGTTCAGGCCGCCGCCCACGGTCGCGATCCAGAGACTGCCGTCGCTGCCGCGCGTCACGCTGCGCACGAAATTGTGCGACAGCGAACCCGGGTCGGACGGATCGTTGACGTAGCGCCGCAGCACGCCGCGTTCCAGGTCCAGATGCACGAGGCCGCCGCCTTCGGTCAGGCCGGCCCAGAGCGTGCCGTCGGCATCCGCGTGCACGCCCATGACCGGCCGCGCCGGCAGCGCGCGCGCCTCGCCGGGGACGCTGTCGACGAGGGTGAAGGCGCGCGTGCGTGGATCGTGCACGCTGAAGCCGTTGACCCACGAGCCCACGAACAGCATGCCGCCGCGCTCGCGCAACAGCCCCCATAGCCGGTTGGCGGCGACCGTGTAGTCGCGCGCCGGGTCGTGGCGGTAGGGTACGAATTGCCGGGTTTTCGGATCGAGGTAGCTCAGGCCGCTGTTGGTGCTGGTGACCCACAGACCGCCGTCGGGATCGGCGAGCAGGCCGCATACCGCATCGTCGGGCAGGCCGCCGGCCTCGTTCTTCGGATCATGCCGGAAGTGCTCGAGCACGCCGCCGTCGGCGTCCATATGCAGCAGTCCGCTGTCGGCCGTGCCGACCCAGAGTGTGCCGTCGGCCGCCTGCGCCAGCACGTAGATTTCCAGACGCGCGACGACCTCGGGCAGCGGCAGCAAGGTGCTGCCTTCGGCATCCACGTGCAGCAGGCCATCGTGCGTGCCGATCCACACGGTGCCGTCGCGCCCCTGCAATAGCGTGCGCACCATGCGCAACGCCGGCAGTTCGCCGAGCGGCACGTCGCGGAAGCGGCCGCTCGCCCGATCGAGCCACTGCAGCCGCCCGGCCACGCTGGCCACCCAGAGCCGCGCGCGATCGTCGAGCAGCAGCGCCGTGACGTGGTTGGCCGCGAGCGCGTCGGCGCGCGCCGGATCCGCGGTGAAATTCTCGAAGCGGTCCAGCGCCGCATCGTAGCGGCTCAGGCCGCCGCCTTGCGTGGCGATCCACAGCGCGCCGTCGCTATCGGGCTGCATCGCCCAGATATGGTTCTGCGCGAGCGACCACGGATCGCTGCGGTCGTGGCGATAGATGCGGAATGAGCTGCCGTCGAACCGGTTGAGACCATCCTGGGTGCCGATCCAGATGAACCCGGCACTGTCCTGGGCTATGGCCCTCGCAGAGGCCTGCGACAGGCCGTCGCCGGTGCTGTAAGTGCGGAAACGGACGTTGTCGATGCCGGGTACGGCGCCGGCAAAGCTGGCCGCGAGCGGCAGCCATAGCAGGAAAACCAGCAGGCATAGCTGCCACCAGACCGCAGTCGGCCTGCCCGCAAACCCGCGTGAATTTCCCCTGACACGCATGCGTCGAGGCTAACCGCGGCGTACGGTCGGTACAAGCGCGATCAAGGGCGGAATTCGCCATCCGGCTGGCGGATCGCTCGATTGCCGCTGCGCGACGGGCCGGCGCATAATCCGTCGGTTCGGTAACCCGGCGCGGCCACTGTCACGTCCCGCCACTTCTTTCACGCTACGCGGAGAGTTCCATGTCCGATATCGTCATCGTCGGCGCCAAGCGCACCGCCATCGGTTCCTTCCTCGGTCAGTTCAGCGGCGTGCCGACGCCGACCCTCGGCGCCGCCGCCATCAAGGCCGCGCTGGACCACGCGGCAGTCGCCGCCGACGACGTCAACGAAGTCATCATGGGCTGCGTGCTGAGCGCAAACCTGGGCCAGGCGCCCGCCCGCCAGGCGGCCCTCGCCGCCGGCCTGCCGACCGGCACGGTCTGCACCACGATCAACAAGGTCTGCGGCTCTGGCATGAAGGCCATCATGCAGGCGCATGACGCGATCAAGGCCGGTTCGGCCAGCGTCGTCGTCGCCGGCGGCATGGAGTCCATGACCAATGCGCCGCACATGATCCCGAACTCGCGCAGCGGCAACCGCTACGGCAATTTCGAAGCGGTCGACCACATGGCCTGGGACGGCCTGACCAATCCCTACGACGGCAAGGCCATGGGCGTGTTCGGCGAGCAATGCGCCGACAAGTACAACTTCACGCGCGAGGAACAGGACGCCTACGCCGCGGAAACCGTCAAGCGCGCGCTGGCCGCGCAGTCCGGCGGTGCGTTCGCCGATGAAATCGTTCCGGTCAAGGTCGCCACGCGCAAGGGCGAGGTGGAATATTCCACCGATGAACAACCGGCCAAATGCGACGTCAGCAAGATCGCCGCGCTCAAGCCCGCCTTCCGCAAGGAAAACGGCACCATCACCGCCGCCACTTCGTCGAGCATTTCCGACGGCGCCGCCGCGACCGTGCTGATGAGCGCCGACGAAGCCGCGCGCCGCGGCGTAGCGCCGCTGGCCCGCATCGTCGCCCACGCCACCCATGCGCAGGAACCGCAGTGGTTCACGACCGCACCGGTCACGGCGATCGCGAACGTGCTCAAGAAGGCCGGCTGGAGCGCCGACGAAGTCGATCTCTACGAAGTCAACGAAGCCTTCGCCGTGGTCGCGATGGCGCCGATGCGCGAACTGGGCATTCCGCACGCGAAGCTCAACGTCAACGGCGGCGCCTGCGCGCTGGGCCACCCGATCGGCGCCAGCGGCGCGCGTCTCGTCGTCACGCTGATCCATGCGCTGAAAAACCGCGGCCTCAAGCGCGGCGTCGCTGCGCTGTGCATCGGCGGCGGCGAAGCCACCGCGATCGCGATCGAACTGGTCTGACCCCGTTCCGCACCGGCGCCGCTTCACGGCGCCGGTGCGGATACGCAGCAGCACGGAAATCCGCTTGCCTGAGCCCGCCAGCGGTTCAATACTGCGGCGCCCATTGGCCCAGGAGCACCGCATGAATATCGTCCGTACGTTTTCACTCATCGCCCTCCTCGCCGTCGCCGGCTGCAGCCAGCAAGAGCAGCAGACCGCGCAGCAGAAGATCGACGACGCCAAGAAAAGCGCCGCCCAGGCCGGAGCGGCCACCAAGGAAGCGATCAAGGATGCCGCCAGCGAGGTCAAGCAGGCCGCCGACACTGCCGGCGACAAGATCAGCAGCGCCAGCAACGAAGCCGGTGCGGCGATCAAGGAAGGCGCCAAAGACGCCGCCGCGGCGACCCGGGAGGCGGGTCACGAGCTGAAGGAAGGCGCGAAGGAACTCGGCCGCGACATCAAGGAAGGTGCTGCTGCCGCCGGTCACGAGGTCAAGGAAGGCGCCAAGGCCGTCGGTCAGGAGGTCGAGGAAACCGCCGTCCAGGCCAAGGAAGCCGCGAAGGACGCCGCCAAGAAGGACTGAGCTCTTTCTTGGATCGCCATACACGGGACGCGGCGAGAACCCATTCGCGTCCCTCGCGAACCCGTTTCGGACCACTCTTTCGGGCCGTCGCTGCCGATGCCGGCAGCGCGGCCACGATGGCGATCCTTGCGTTCAAGCTTCATCTGCCAGGGTCTGATCCGCCCGACGTCAGGCAAATCACCGACCAGCCGGTTCATGCACTCCATCGTGGCTGAAGACCGAACCAGACGCGGCCCTGTCTGCCTTTATCTGATCCGGGCTTCGTTCTGGGCAAGGATTTATTTTGGAAAGCCTCGTGCCGGGCGGCCCGTGATAGCGAATCGTGCCGCCATACCCGGGTCGAGCTTTCCGACAGAATCAAGTGACACCCTTCGTCTGCCCCGCTTCCGCCTGACTCAGCAGCAGGCCGGGTTCTGGCGGGCTCTAGCGGGGGACGGATGGGCGCTCTTGCCCGGTAGATGGGCGGGTGATGCGCTGCCGCTGAGCCCCCGCCATCAACCTACTTATTCAAAAAAAATTATCCGATAATCCATTCTTAGTGCTGTACAGTTGACATACAGCGATTCGTGCGCTCGACCTGTGGTAGCTGTTTCCGCACGCCCTTTTGGTGGAGTCCGCCCGTGCACCTGCTTCGGTCCCTATTCCAGCCGTGTGCGAAAGTTGTTTTTCTTATGGCGGTTTGCTGGGCGCAGCCGCTAAGCGCGCAAGTGGCCCCGCCTCTCGGTCAGGCAGGCACGTTCGCCGTACTGGGCGGTTCGGCTGTCACGAACACCGGCCCCACCTCGGTCGTGGGCGATCTCGGTATCAGTCCCGGGTCATCGATCACCGGATTTCCGCCTGGCAGCGTTTCGGGTGGCGTCATTCACGCCAACGATGCCGTAGCTCTCGGCGCTCAGAATGACGTCGCAGTGGCCTACGTCAACCTGGCGGGCCAGCCGTCGAACGTGAATCTCACCGGACAGGATCTTGGTGGTCTGACCCTCACGAGCGGCGTCTACACATTTAATTCATCGGCACAGCTCACCGGCACGCTGACGCTGGATGCTCAAGGCGATCCCGCGGCCGTTTTCGTGTTCCAGATCGGCAGCACACTGACGACGGCCAGCGCGTCACAGGTCGTGGTCATCAACGGCGGCGCCAATTGCAACGTGTTCTGGCAGGTAGGCAGCTCCGCGACGCTGGGAACGGCGACGTCGTTTGTCGGCAACATCCTGGCGTTGACCAGCATCACTCTTACCACGGGCGCGACGAGTTCCGGTCGGCTGCTGGCGCGTAACGGAGCCGTTACGCTCGATTCAAACAATGTGGCGGTGTGTGCTTCCTGCAGCCTCATCACCGTTCTGCCAGCCACGCTGCCCGCCGGCTCACTGGGCGCGCCTTACACGCAGGCACTTTCCGCCAGCGGCGGGACCGCGCCGTATACATTTGCTATTTCCAGCGGGTCGCTGCCGCCTGGGTTGGCACTGAGCGCCACGGGACAGGTCTCCGGAATCCCCACGAGCGTCGGCAGTTTCACCTTCACCGTTCAGGCCAGCGACGCGAACGGGTGCCTCGGCGAAAGAACCTATACGATCGTTATCAACAACTTCCCATGCGGCACGATCAACGTATTCCCCGCGACGTTGCCAACGCCCGTGTCGGGCGTCCCGTACAACCAGGCGGTTGGCGCCTCAGGCGGATCGGCCCCCTATACGTTCGCGGTATCGGCCGGCGCCATTCCACCCGGTCTTAGTTTCGTTGCAACGGGGACGGCATCTGCATCCTTGATCGGAACGCCGACCGGGTCCGGAACGTATACGTTCACCGTGACGGCGACTGACGCGCTCGGATGCACGGGTAATCAGACCTATGTACTGCAGTTCGGCAGCGTTCCCGTTGCTGCTCCAGTTCTGTCTCCCGGCGGTCTCATCCTGCTGGGTCTGCTGCTGTGTGCATGGGGTGTGCTGACTCTGCGCCAGCGACGGACGTAGTCCGCGCGGGTTGGCGGAATACGGACCAACGCTAGCCCTGCTGTGAGATGTCCGTATCCGGACGGGCGCGGCGAATTCGTCAATCCGGCGCAGAGCGCAGCGTGCGGCCGGCGCGAGCTGCTCAAGCACATGATTTTCAAGCCCTTCCGTCGCGAAGTGCAGCTTCCGATTTCCTCCAGCGTCCGTCAGGGGGCTACAAGGTCAGACTGCCGTGATCAAGCACTGGTCAGGCCTGAAGGGGTAAGCGGATGATTCGTCCGCTTTGGAAGGTCGAGTGCGATCGGCCGCCGTTGGGGCCCTGTCTCCTTTTCGCCGGATACAGCCGATGACACCGCACGGCGTAACGACGGCCGCGCGCCATGGCCGACCGGGTGCCGACGACGTAACGCGCCCCGCGCGTTGATCGCGAGGCAGGCGTGTCGCGCCGCCGGCGCAGGCCGGACGCCGGCGAATGCATGACATCGGCCGCCTGCGCAAAACTGCGGCCCTCGCGGCGTCGCCGCCGCCTGCAGCGCAATTTCCCAAAACCCGGCGCGCTATGTTTTCATGCGCGCCTTTGCCCAGCCCGGTGCGCGCGCATGCCTCTCCTCGACTCGAAGATCGACTCCCGCAGCCCCGAATTCCAGGCCAATGCGGCGCAACTGCGCGCCGCGGTCGACGATCTCCAGGCGCAGATGGCGCGGGTCGCGCGCGGCGGCGGCGAGAAGGCGCGCAACAAGCACACCGAGCGCGGCAAGCTGCTGCCGCGGGAGCGCATCCGCGCGCTGCTCGATCCGGGTTCGCCGTTTCTGGAACTGTCGCCGCTGGCCGCCCACGGCATGTACGAGGACGCAGCGCCGTGTGCCGGCGTCATCACCGGTATCGGCCGCGTGCAGGGGCAGGAAATCGTCGTCGTCGCCAACGACGCGACGGTCAAGGGCGGCACCTATTTCCCGATCACGGTGAAAAAGCATCTGCGCGCGCAGGAAATCGCGCTGGAGAACCGCCTGCCCTGCATCTATCTCGTCGATTCCGGCGGCGCGTTCCTGCCGCTGCAGGACGAGGTGTTTCCGGATAAGGAACACTTTGGCCGCATTTTCTACAACCAGGCACGCCTGAGCGGCCTCGGCCTCGCGCAGATCGCCGTGGTCATGGGCTCGTGCACCGCCGGCGGCGCCTACGTGCCGGCGATGTGCGACGAGACCATCATCGTCAAGGAGCAGGGCACGATCTTTCTCGGCGGCCCACCGCTCGTGAAGGCGGCGACCGGCGAAATCGTCGATGCGGAATCGCTCGGCGGTGCCGACGTACACACCTCGGTCTCCGGCGTGGCCGATCATTTCGCCGAGAACGACGCGCATGCGCTCGCGATCGCGCGTGACGTGATCCTGCATCTGAACCGGCGCAAGCAGCTGCCGGTCGCCGTGGTCGCGCCGCGCGAGCCGGCCTACCCGGCCGAGGACATCTACGGCATCGTGCCGGCCGACACGCGCCGTCCGTTCGACATCCGCGACATCATCGCGCGCATCGTCGACGGTTCGGATTTCCAGGAATTCAAGGCACGCTACGGCAAGACCCTGGTCTGCGGCTTCGCCCATATCCATGGCTATCCGGTCGGCATCGTCGCCAACAACGGCATCCTGTTCGCCGAATCCGCGCTCAAGGGCGCCCATTTCATCGAACTGTGCAACCAGCGCAACATCCCGCTGGTATTCCTGCAGAACATCACCGGCTTCATGGTCGGACGCAAATACGAGAACGCCGGCATCGCCAAGGACGGCGCGAAGATGGTCACCGCGGTGGCCTGCTCGCACGTTCCGAAGTTCACCGTGATCATCGGCGGCAGCTTCGGCGCGGGCAATTACGCCATGTGCGGCCGCGGCTACCAGCCGCGCTTCCTATGGATGTGGCCCAACGCGCGCATCAGCGTCATGGGCGGCGAGCAGGCCGCCTCGGTGCTTGCGACCGTGCGCCGCGACGGCCTCGAATCCGCCGGCACGAACTGGAGCGCCGAGGAGGAAGACGCGTTCAAGTCGCCGATCCGCGCGCAGTACGAACGCCAGGGCCACCCGTACTACGCCAGCGCCCGGCTCTGGGACGACGGCGTGATCGATCCGGCAGACACCCGCCGTGTGCTCGGCCTGGCGATCTCGGCCAGCCTGAATGCCCCGATCGAGCCGCAGCGCTACGGCGTGTTCCGCATGTGATGCGGGGATTCGGGAATCGACGCGCTGATGCTGTCTTTTGGGCTGCAGCATTCGTCGTAAGGCCCTGTTCTTCTGACAAAATTTGTCACAAAGTGACCCTGGGATAACCCCCAGGGTTGCTGTACCTTCCCCTCCATACCGCAAGGTAGGTAAACCACTACCGTTCAGCGGCGTATCTTCTGCGCCTGTGCGCACGGTCACGCTGCGCGATTTCGCACGCGCGTAACGTCCACCCGCCAGTTCCGGGGAAAACGCCATGTCTCTGACCAGCCGCTGCGGTGCACTGCTCCTGTGCGCCGCTTTCATCGCACCTGCCGCGCACGCGCGTCTCTTATTCAAAGCCGGTTTCGAAACGCCCACCGATGTTCCGGCCACCGACGCCGAAGCCGCCCGCTTCCTGACCCAGGCCACCTTCGGCCCCAGCCTCACCGATATCGCGCGGGTCCGCGCGATCGGCTATTCGGCCTGGATCCACCAGCAGATGAACCAGGTGCCGATGACCGCGGCGCGGCCGCACATGGAAGCGGTCAACGCGGCCATGGTCGCCGCCGCCACCGGCGACACCATCGGCCAGAACCAGCGCATGAGCCGCTGGTTCCATACCGCCGCCACGGGCCAGGACCAGTTGCGCCAGAAGACCGCCTACGCGCTGTCGCAGATCTTCGTGATCTCCGACACCAACGGCAGCATCAGCGGCGAGCCGATCCAGATGAGCGAGTACTGGGACCTGCTCGCGCGCAACGCCTTCGGCTACTACCGCACCCTGCTCGACGAGGTCACCTACAACCCGTCGATGGGCAAGTTCCTGAGCCACTTCCGCAACCGCAAGGCGGGAACCGGCCGAGAGCCGGACGAGAACTACGCGCGTGAAGTCATGCAGCTGTTCTCCATCGGCACGGTCGAGCGCAACCTCGACTATTCACCGATGCTGCAGGCCGGCCAACCGATCCCGACCTACGACCAGGCCGTGATCGGCAACTACGCCAAGGTGTTCACCGGCTTCGCCTACGCCAACGCCGGCACCAACCTGTTCGGCGGCACGAATACCTACCTGCCGATGTCCTGCGTCGCGACCGAGCACGACACGACGCTCAAGACCGTGGTCGGCGGCACCACGATCCCGGCCGGGCAAAGCTGCGCCACCGATGTGCGCGACGGCCTCAACCTGCTCGCCTCGCATCCGAACGTCGGCCCGTTCATCGCGCGCCAGCTGATCCAACGCTTCACGACCAGCAATCCGTCGCCGGCCTACATCACGCGCGTCGCGCAGAAGTTCAACAACAACGGCGACAACGAGCGCGGCGACCTGAACGCCGTGATCAAGCAGATCCTGCTCGATCCCGAGGCGCGCGCGGCCAATCCGCCGGCCACCTTCGGCAAGATCCGCGAGCCGCTGCTGCGCCTGACCGCCGTGCTGCGCGCCTGGGACTTCCAGCTGCCCGCCGCTACCCAGTACGGCGAGATCCGCATGGGCATGACCAACCCAACCAGCAGCTACGCGCAGCGTCCGCTCGGCGCGCCGACCGTGTTCAATTTCTACGAGCCCGACTATCAGCATCCGGGCGCGCTCGCCGACGCCGACCTCTATGCGCCGGAAATGCAGATCATCAACGAAGGCACGACGTATTCGATCTCCAACAGCCTGGCCGACTACACCTTCCGCTATTACGTCGGCATGACCAGTCCGCCGACCGACCGGCCACTGATCGACGTCACTGCGCTGGCGAACCTGACGACGCCGGCGGCCATGGTCGACGAAGTCAACAAGCGCATGTTCTACGGTGCGATGACGACCAACACGCGCACGACCCTGGTCAACATGCTGAGTTTCATGAACGGCGCTACGGCTAGCGAAAAAGCACGCTCGCTGCTGCAGATCGCCGCCATGTCGCCCGAATTCGCCACGCAACGCTGAGGACTGCCGCGATGAAACAGAAAGAACAAGCCCGCCGGCAGTTCCTCAGGAATCTCGGCGTCACGCTGTGCGCCGGCGGCGCCTCGGCGCTGCTGCCCCAGTTGAAGCTGATGGGTTCGGCGCTGGCCGCGCAGACCGGCACGGTCGCCGGCTACCGCGCGCTCGTCTGCGTATACCTTTCCGGCGGCAACGATTCGTGGAACATGCTGCTGCCCTACGACACCGCACGTCACAGCGTCTACGCGGCCGCACGCAGCGGCATCTACAACGCGACGACGAATGCCGGCGGCCTGGGCATCGATCGCGCCGCGCTGGCCAGCCAGTTCCAGATCACCGACAGCGCGACCGGCGCGCTATACGCGGTCAATCCGGGCAACGCGACCTATCCGGGCGGCATGAGCGACCTGGCGACGATCTATCGCGCCAACAAGCTCGCCTTCCTGCCCAACCTCGGCACGCTGATCCGTCCGATCACCAAGACCGAATACAACAGCTCGCCGGCGCTGCGCCCGCCGCAGCTCTACTCGCACAACGACCAGGAAAACCTCTGGCACCTCGCGCGTACGACGGCGGCGAACACGGGCTGGGGTGGCCTGGTCGCCGATCGCGTGCGGCTCGACAACCTCAACCAGGCCTTGTCGCCGTGTATCTCGATGGCCGGTTCCAACCGCTTCGAGGTCGGTGAGAGCACCTTCCCGTACCAGATGTCCTCGGGCGGCCTGACCGGCCTGAGCAACGTCTACAACGCCGCCAACAGCACGGGCGGCACCTACGGTTCGCAGCGCGCGGGCGCGCTCGACCTGCTGCTCGGCGACACGACCAACACGTCCCCGCTGACCAAGGAATACGGCCGTACGTTCAAGCGCGGACGCGACCTCTACGACCTCGTGAATTCGTCGCTGACCGCGGCTGACAACTCGGGCAACGTGACGACCGTCTTCCCGACCGGCAATTCGCTCGCCGACCAGCTCAAGATGGTTGCGCGCATGATCAAGATCTCGCGCGAGTCCAGCGGCCAGATCCAGCACAAGCGCCAGATCTTCTACGTGCGCATCGGCGGCTTCGACCTGCACGACGGCCTGATGGCGACGAACCAGAACGGCCACGGCGCGTTGCTCAATCGCGTCTCGCAGGCGCTGGGCGCATTCTGGACCGCGCTCGGCGAACTCGGTGCGCAGAACGACGTCACCGCGTTCACGATGAGCGAGTTCGCGCGCACCCTGAGTTCCAACGGCAACGGTTCCGACCACGCCTGGGGCGGCGTGCAGTTCGTCATGGGCGGCGCGGTCAACGGCGGACGCCTCTACGGCACCTTCCCGGACCAGACCCTCAACAACACGATCAGTTTCTCGCGCGGCCAGACCATTCCGTCGACGAGTGTGGATCAGATGGCGGCGACGCTGGCGCGCTGGATGGGCGTAACCTCGAGCACCGACCTCGCGACGATCTTCCCGAATCTGATCAATTTCCCGACGTCGAACCTCGGTTTTATGGCGCCGTAGCGGGTTGCGACGCGTTACGAAACAACACCATCCCCACCCCAACCCTCCCCTTGAAGGGGAGGGAGCCTCTCCGCCGCGACACGATGGATGAAGTTGTGTAGCCCTCCCCTTCAAGGGGGTTCAGGACGATGGCTTAGAGCCGAAGGCTCTCATCGTCCTGAACGCCCAACGGGCCGGAGGGCGGTGGGGATGGTGTCAGCCGCAGCTCAGAACCGCGCCTTGAACTCCACGCCCCAGGTGCGCGGCTCGTTGAGAAAGCCGGTGAGGTTGTTGAAGTCCAGACCACCGACGATGACTTCCTCGTCTGTGATGTTGCGGCCGAACAGGGCCAGTCCGTAGTCGCCGTAGTGCCAGTCATAGCCGACACGCAGGCCGCCTTCGAGCAGCGGCTCGCCGGTGAACTCCACCGACTCGTACAGGAAAAAGTTCACTTTGCTGCGATAGGCCCAGTCGGTATAGACATAGAACTCGCCGCCGCCCATCGGAATGCCGTAGCGCGCGGTCAGGTTGTAGACGTTCTTCGGCGCCTGCGGCAGCGGGTTGCCGTTGATGCGCACGGTGCCGGCAACGCTGCCGGCCGGATCGAGTACCGTGCACGGCGCGGCGCACTGGAACACGGTCAGGTTCGCGTCCTGGATCTCGGTCGGGTTGTAGCTAGCGCCGACGGTGACCAGCAGGCGTTCCGTCAGCAGCGCCTCGAGATCGAGCTCGGCGCCGTGGCCGACCGCCTTGTCCGCGTTGACCAGCCGCGCAATGTTCGCGTTGCCGCCGACCGCGGTGAGCTGCGGGTCGTCGATGGTGTAGCGGTACAGCGCAAAGCCCAGGCGCAGGCGGTTTTCCCACCATTGCGCCTTGAGCCCGGCTTCCCACGACAGCACGGTTTCCGATTCGGCGACGGTCACGAGTTCGTCGTCGGGCAAGCTCGCGTCGGCGAACATCAGACGACCCTGCACGCTCGGCGCGCGGAAGCCGCGTGCGACGCGGCCGTAGAAATTGACCTGGTCGCTGGCCTGGAACACCGCGCTCAAGTCCCAGCTGATGTCGGTATCGCTGGGATTCGCGTAGATCGGCGCAATCGGCGGACCGAATGGACCGACGACGCGTTGCGCCGAAAATTCCTTGCGGTCGTCGCTGTAGCGCAATCCACCGCGCAGCTTCAGGCGTTCGCTCACGTCGTAGTCGCCCGAGGCGAACACCGCCCAAGCTTCGTTGTCCTGCTTCTGCGTCGCGTAGCCGTTCTGCGGGCGGCCGGGGGCAAATGTGTCGTAGCTGAAGCTGTCGACGTCGATGGACTCGTCGAAGCCGAACACGCCGGCCTGCCAGTCGAAGCGTCCCCATTCGTTGGACTCGATGCGGAATTCCTGGCTCAGCTGGCGATGGTTCGGCAGACCATCGGCCGATTCGGCCGGAAACGGGATCAGGCCAGGACCGTAGTTGCCCGCGCCGAGAAACACCGCGCCGTAGCCGCCGTCGATGTCGCCGCGGCTGTACGCGTCGACGCTTTCGTAACCGGTAATCGAATGCAGCGTAGTGCTGCCGAGATCCCAGCGCAGGCGCAGGTTGGCGCCGAACTGCTCGAGGTCCTGTTCGTTCTTGCCGTCGATCGAGACGCGGTCGCGCTCGAAGCCGGCGACCAGGTCATTGCTGCCCTGCCGGATGATATTGGCGCGGAACAGTCGCGCCGTGCCGTCGAGCTTGCGCGCATGGACGTTGAACAGCGCGTCGAAATCATCGCTGGGCGCGAGCAGGTACTGCAGGCGCGCAGCACTTTCGCGATAGCCCTCGAGATCGTCACCGGGACCGTTGCGCGTGTTGTCGACCCAGTCGTCGCGGCGCTGGTTGAGCACCGACAGCCGCAGCGCGCCGCTGTCGCCGACGCCACCGGTGATCGCGCCGGACAGGTTGGTCGTGCCGTAGCTGCCGTAGCTCAGGCTGGCGTAGCCGCCGAACTCGCGCTCGGGCCGCGCGGACTCGAACTTGATCACGCCGGCCGGCGAGTTGCGCCCGAACAGCGTGCCCTGCGGGCCGCGCGCCATCTCGACCTGGTCGAGATCGAAGATCGGGAAGCCCTTGAGGATCGGATTCTCCTGCACCACGCCGTCATAGATCAGCGACACGGGCTGGGAGGCATTGAGATCGAAGTCGGTATTGCCCAGGCCGCGGATATAGAAGCGCGGGAACGCGCGACCGAACGATGACTCGATGTTGAGGCTGGGCAGCCGGCCTGAAAGAAAACGGACATCGTCGCCGCCGGAGCCGAGTACTTCGAGCTTCTCACTCTCGACAGCCGTGATCGCCATCGGCACGTCCTGGATGTTCTCGACCCGGCGCTGCGCGGTCACGGTCACGGTTTCCAGCGCGGGCGCCTCGGACGAGGGCTTGGCTTCGTCGTCCGGGCGGTCGGCCTGGGCCGGGACGGCGCCCGGCAGGATCAGCAGGATGGCGGCGGCCAGGCCGCTCAGGCGCGGACCGCGGAGGCCGCGGCGATTCGATGTCGTCATGAATGAATCCTCTTGTCTATCGGCAGAATGACGGGGCAAGGACTGCCACCTCCCCCGGGAGTCCATGCGGACACGAGGCAGCGTCGCCGCACTCTGCACAAAATCACTGGGCGATGCCAGAACGCGCCTGCCGGCGGCAGTGCGCGGTCGCGCCGTCCGCTGGCCGCCAGTCGCTTTGTGTTCAATAACTTGCCAACACCGGCCACCCCCGCTAGAATCCGCGACCCCGTGCGCCGATCCGGCCCTCCGGGGACCTTGCCTCACCGCGTTCCGGGAGGCTGCGCAGCGGCATCCGCCGACCTGCGATATCCACAAGGAGTTTCCATGCGTCACTACGAAATCGTGTTCCTGGTCCATCCGGACCAGAGCGAACAGGTGCCCGCCATGATCGAGCGTTACAAGACGCTGATCGAAGGCGACAAGGGTGCCATCCACCGTCTGGAAGACTGGGGCCGCCGCCAGCTCGCGTTCCCGATCCAGAACCTGGCCAAAGCCCACTACGTCATGATGAACATCGAGTGCAGCCAGACCGTGCTGACCGAACTCGAATCGGGCTTCCGCTTCAACGACGCCGTGCTGCGCCACCTGATCCTGGTGCGCGACGAAGCCGTCACCGAGCAGTCCTTCATCATGAAGACCAAGGACGAGAAGAGCGGCGATCGCCGTCGTCGCGATGACGATGAAGGCGGTTTCGGCGGCAATGCCGATTCCAACGACGCCGAAGCGGCCTAAGTCCAGGAGCCCACCATGTCCAAATTTTTCCGTCGCAAGAAGTTCTGCCGCTTCACCGCCGAAGGCACGGTCGAGATCGATTACAAGGATCTGAACACCCTGCGCCAGTATGTCGGCGAAACCGGCAAGATCGTGCCGAGCCGCATCACCGGCACGAAGGCGAAGTACCAGCGTCAGCTCGGCGTCGCCATCCAGCGCGCCCGTTTCCTCTCGCTGCTGCCGTACTGCGACAACCACTGAGCTGTATCCGCACGAACCTCGAGGCATGCCTCGGGGTTCGTGCCGTTTGAACAGTCCCGCGACGTTTAGCGACATCGCGATTCGGACAGCCACCGCTGCACCGGCCCGGCCGGTGCTAACGAATCGGAGAATCCCATGCAACTCATCCTGCTGCAGAAAGTAAAGAACCTCGGCGTGCTCGGCGACAAGGTCAACGTGAAGCCGGGTTACGGCCGCAACTACCTCGTTCCGCAGGGCAAGGCCGTGGCGGCCACCGCCGACAACCTCGCCCAGTTCGAACAGCGCCGCGCCGAATTCGAATCCAAGGCCAATCAGGTCCTGACCGGCGCCGAAGCGCGCAAGGCCGCCCTCGAAGGCGCCAGCGTCACGATCAGCGCGAACGCGAGCCCGGAAGGCAAGCTGTTCGGCTCGGTCGGCCCGCGCGATATCGCCGAGGCGTTCAGCGCCGCCGGCAAGCCGCTGGAAAAGTCCGAAGTGATCATGGGCGAAGGCGCGCTGCGCCACATCGGCGAATTCGAAGTGCAGGTCCACCTGCATGCCGACGTGCACACGACGGTCAAGGTCGTCATCACCGCCGGCTGATCGCTGCGCGCCAGCGCCGCAACTGCGTAATCGACTCGGGCGCCCTCGCGGCGCCCGTTTCTTTTCTAAGGAAGTTCTGAACAAGCCCTGGCACTACTGCTCTTGTATTCAGCACCAGATCCCCACAACCCCGCCAAACACCTGCTGCGCAGGCGTTTGGCCGCCCCCTTGACTCAAGGGGGCTCCAGAATCAAAAGCCAATATCGACTTGTTCAGAGGTTTCCTGAGCGAAAGCGCCCTCGCGGTGCCCGTTTGTTTCATCGACGACACCTCACTCGCGACGCCCGTTCGTTCGTAGACCACGTCGCTCGGACGCGGCCGTTTCATCGGCAACACGTTCCGTCTGCGGCCGCTGCAGTGTCCTCGACACCTGAATGCGACTGCACAACATATCCTCGACTTATCCCCAGCTTGTTGTCTCGACAGATGAGACGGCGATTCGCATCATCGAACGCCGTGCCAGTCGCTCGCCGCGAGAGTTCAATGGCCGCTTTACCCGATCGCAAAACCGTCCAACGTCTCGATGCCCTGCGCATACCGCCGCACTCGATCGACGCCGAGCAGGCGGTGCTCGGCGGCCTCATGCTGTCGCCCGAAGCCTGGGACAAGGTCGCCGATCGTCTCAACGAAGACGACTTCTATCGCAAGGATCATCGCGTCATCTTCCGCGCGATCTCGGAACTCTCGAACAAGGGCATGCCCTGCGACGCGGTGACGCTCGGCGAGTGGTTCGAGTCGCAAGGCCTGTCCGATCTCGTCGGCGGGACGGCTTATATTTTGCAGCTGGCCAACACCACGCCGAGCGCGGCGAACATCATTGCCTACTGCGACATCGTGCGCGAGAAATCCGTGCTGCGTCAGCTCATCGACGCGGGCACCGAGATCGTCGGCGACGGCTTCGCGCCGGAAGGCCGCAGCACGCAGGAAATCCTCGAAAGCGCCGAGCAGCGCGTGTTCCGCATCGCCGAAGCCGGCGCGCGCGGCCGCCAGGGTTTCGTGCCGATGCGCACCGCGGTCAAGGACGCCTTCGCGATCCTGCATCACCGCTTCGAGAACCGCGGCACCGTCACCGGCATGCCGACCGGCTTCACCGACCTGGACGAGCTGACCGCGGGCCTGCAGCCCTCGGACCTCATCATCGTCGCGGCGCGCCCGGCCATGGGCAAGACCGCGTTCTCGCTCAACATGGCCGAATACGCGGCGATGAAGACCAAGCGCGCCGTGGCCGTGTTCTCGATGGAAATGTCGGCCTCGCAGCTCGCCTTCCGCCTGATTTCCTCGGTCGGCCGCATCAACCAGCAGCATCTGCGCAACGGCGACATACAGGAAGAGGAATGGCCGCGCGTGACCAGCGCGATCACCCTGCTGTCCGAAGCCAAGATCTTCATCGACGACACGCCGGCGCTGTCGCCGGGCGAACTGCGCGCGCGCTGCCGCCGCCTCAAGCGCGAGCACGACCTGGGCCTGATCGTGATCGACTACCTGCAGCTGATGCAGGTGCCCGGGAACAAGGAGAACCGCGCCACCGAAATTTCAGAAATCTCGCGCAGCCTCAAAGCGCTGGCGAAGGAACTGAATGTGCCGGTGATTGCGCTGTCCCAGCTCAACCGTTCGCTGGAACAGCGGCAGGACAAGCGCCCGGTCATGGCCGATCTGCGGGAATCCGGCGCTATCGAACAGGACGCGGACGTCATCATGTTCATCTACCGCGACGACTACTACAACCAGGATTCGCCGGACAAAGGGCTGGCCGAGATCATCATCGGCAAGCAGCGTTCCGGTCCTACGGGCAGTCTCAAGCTGACCTTCCTCGGCCAGTACACGAAGTTCGAGAACTACGCGTCGGACAACTATCTGGGGTCGTACGAGTAGCGGGAATGAGTGAAGAGGAGTGCAAGGTGAAGGAACGAAAGGAAGGGAGTGAGAAAACAGCAGGAGCTGTCCGCCTCGGCCACCATCGTCTTCACCGTTTGTCGCTTTTCCCATTTCGCGCCAATGGCGTGCTGCCTCCATCGCGCGCCTTCCACTCGTTTCTCGCTCCTCTCCCCTGTTTTCCCGCGTCATGAGCCGCACCGCCGTCGCCACGATCCACCTGTCCGCGCTGCGCGCGAACCTCGCGCGCCTGCGCACGCTGAGCCAGGGTGCGAAAGTCATGGCCGTGGTCAAGGCCGACGGCTATGGCCACGGACTCGAACGGGTCGCCCGCGCACTGGCCGATGCGGACGCGTTCGGCGTCGCCGCGATCGCCGATGGCCAGCGCCTGCGCGCGGCCGGCTATGCGCAGCGCATCGTCGTGCTGTCGGGGCCGGACGAAGCCGCCGATCTCGCCGAACTGCGCCGCCTGCGCCTCGAGGCGGTGATCCATCACGATTCGCAGCTAGCCTGGCTCGAAGCCGACGGCGATGCGCGACGCCTGCGCGTCTGGCTCAAGATCGACAGCGGCATGCACCGGCTGGGCTTCGCGCCCGAACGCGCGGCCGAAGTGCTGGCGCGACTGAAAGCCGCGCCCACGGTCGACGACGACGTGGTGCTCATGACCCACTTCGCCGCCTCGGACGAATTCGACAACGACGCCACGGCGCGGCAGATCACGCGCTTCGCGGAAGCCACGCAGGGTCTACCGGGCCTGCGCTGCCTGTCCAATTCGGCCGGCGTCCTCGGCTGGCCCGCCGCGCGCGGCGACTGGGTGCGAGCCGGCGGCCTGCTCTATGGCCTGTCCGTCGTCGCCGGCAAACGCGGCAGCGATCTGGGTTTCGATCCGGCCATGAGCCTGTCGACGCGCCTGATCGCGATCAACCATCTGCGGCGGGGCGAAAAAGTCGGTTACGCCGGCACCTGGGAATGCCCGGTCGACATGGACGTCGGCGTGATCGCGATCGGCTACGGCGACGGCTATCCGCGCAGCGCCGCGACCGGCACGCCGGTGCTCGTGCGCGGCCAGCGCGCGGAGATCGTCGGCCGCGTCTCGATGGACCTGGTCACGATCGACCTGCGCAACGTACCGGGCGCCCGCGTCGGCGACCGCGCGCTGCTCTGGGGCCGCGGCCTGGCCGTGGAGGAAATCGCCGCGCGCGCCGGCACGATTTCCTACGATCTGACCTGCGGCATGACCAAGCGCGTACTGTTCGTCGAGGACTGACACGGAGGCGTCCATGGCCAAGGCGAAGACCGCCTATGTCTGCAACGAGTGCGGCAGCGAGCACACCCGCTGGCAGGGCCAGTGCGCCGACTGCGGCGCCTGGAATTCGATGAGCGAGATCGTGCTGAGCGCCGCGAAAAGCGCTCCCGCCGCGACGCGGCGCAGCGGCGGCTACGCCGGCGACGCAAGCGCGCCGCGCGTGCTGTCGCTCGTGGACGTGGCGCAGGATGCGCAGGCGCGCACGTCCATCGGCATCGGCGAGCTCGATCGCGTGCTCGGCGGCGGTCTGGTCGAAGGCTCGGTGGTGCTGATCGGCGGCGATCCGGGCATCGGCAAGTCCACCCTGCTGCTGCAGATGCTCGGCGCGCTCGGCGAACGCCTGAGCGGCCTGTACGTCACCGGCGAGGAATCGCTGGCCCAGGTCGCCTCACGCGCGCAGCGCCTCGGCCTGCCGCTAGCCCCGCTGCGCGCGCTCGCGGAAACCTGCGTGGAGCGCATTGTGGAACATGCGGCAGCGCAGAAGCCGCATGTACTGATCATCGACTCGATCCAGACCATCTGGACGGAATTGCTGACGGCCGCGCCGGGCTCGGTCAGCCAGGTGCGCGAATCGGCGGCGAAACTGACGCGTTTCGCCAAGGAATCGGGCATCAGCGTATTCCTGGTCGGCCACGTCACGAAGGAAGGCGGCATCGCCGGGCCGCGCGTGCTCGAGCACATGGTCGACGCGGTGCTGTATTTCGAAGGCGAGAGTGGCAGCCGCTTCCGGGTGCTTCGCGCGTTCAAGAACCGTTTCGGCGCGGTCAACGAGCTGGGCGTGTTCGCCATGGGCGACAAGGGCCTGAAGGAAGTGCCCAATCCCTCCGCCATCTTCCTCTCGGGCGGCAGCACCCAGCAGCCCGGGAGCTGCGTGATGGTCACCCGCGAGGGCACCCGCCCTTTGCTGGTGGAAGTGCAGGCGCTGGTGGATTCATCGCCGCTGGCCAATCCCCGCCGCGTGGCGGTGGGGCTGGAGCAGAATCGACTGGCGATGCTGCTGGCGGTGCTGCATCGCCACGGCGGCATCGTCACCAGCGACCAGGACGTCTTCGTCAACGTGGTCGGCGGCATTCGCCTGCAGGAGACCGCCGCCGACCTGCCGGTGCTGCTGTCGGTGCTGTCCTCGCTGCGCGACAAGCCACTGGCCGAGAAAACCATCGCTTTCGGAGAAGTGGGCCTTTCGGGCGAGATCCGCCCGATCCCCAACGGAGAAGAGCGTCTGCGCGAGGCCGCCACGCACGGCTTCAAGCGCGCGATCGTGGCCAGGGGCAATGCGCCGAAGTCGGGCAGTTTCAAGGGATTGGAAGTCGTGGGAGTGGAGCGGCTGTCCGAAGCACTGGAGGCAGCTGCGGAATGAAGCGGCGCCTGCATCAAGGGCGACGCTAGCTGCGGCCAAGCACGAGTTCCGCCACGAACTTGCTGCCGAAGAACGCCAGCACCAGAAGCAGCATCGCCGCCAGCGTCCAGCTGACCGCGCGTCGGCCGCGCCAACCATAGCGCCAGCGCCCGATCAGCAAAGCGCCGAAGGCCAGCCACGACAGCACGCTGAGCACCGTCTTGTGAACCAGGTGCTGTGCGAACAGGTCCTGGACGAACAGGACGCCGCTCAACAGCGTTGCCGTAAGCAAGGCGAAACCCACGGCGATCGTGCGGAAAAGCAGGTCCTCCAGTTCGGTCAGCGGCGGCAGCGCGCGGAGCCACCTGGGGAAGCTGCGCTGGCGCAGCGCACGATCCTGGACCCACAGCATCAGCGCGAGCAGGGCGGCGATGGCCAGCGCGGCGTAAGCCAGCAGCGCAAGCCACGCATGCAGCTGCAACTGCCAGTCCAGCCGAGGCGCCGCGACGTGCCCATTGAAGTGGTACACCGCCAGCAGCAGAGCCGCCAGCGGTAGCGCCACGACCCCCAGGGCCGCCATCCGCCCCTGCGCGCCCACCGCCGCGGTCATGGCCGCCATGCCCAGGCTGACCAGCGACAGCGCCGCGAAGAAGTGCATGTCAGGACCGCCCACGGTCTGCGCAGCCACCAGGACGTGATAGCTGCCGTGAAGCAGGATGCCGCCGAGGCCGAGCCAGTACCAGCCGCGCGGTGAGGCCTGTTCGCGGGCGACTGCGCGAACGAGCACTGCGGTTGCGGCCGCGTAAAAAAGAATGGCGATGAGAACGATTGTCATCGGTGGAGTGTGGCATACCGGACCACTCGCCGGAGCCTGCGCGCCCTGCCTCGACGTCGTTTGAGTGGGCGCGGCGGCTCGACCGGGCGGCAGGTCGCGGCGGCCGAGCGGCTATAATCGACGGCCGAGTCACGCCATCCAGCCTGCCATGTTCGAATCCCTGACCCAGCGACT
>JBBQZR010000055.1:0-43980 GCA_038207515.1 Lysobacterales bacterium
GTTCCCGACCCTCGGGCCGTATCTGCTGCCGCATGTGGTGCCCGGCCTGCGCGCACGCTTTCCGCGCCTGGAACTGCTGCTCATCGAGGAAAAGAGCGAGATTCTGCTGCAGCGCCTGCGCGAAGGTCGCCTCGATGCGACCCTGCTCGCGCTGCCGCTGCACGACGACCAGCTATACGTCGACGTGCTGTTCGACGAACCGTTCCTGCTCGCCGTGCCGACGCTGCATCGCCTGTCCAAGCGTAAGGCGCTGAGTCTCGACGACCTCGAAAGCGAAAGCCTGCTGCTGCTCGAGGACGGCCACTGCCTGCGCGATCAGGCGCTGGACGTATGCCAGCTCGCCGGCGCCAACGAACGCGACGGCTTCCGCGCCACGAGCCTGGAGACGCTGCGCCAGATGGTCGCGGCGAACGTCGGCATCACGCTGCTGCCGCTGCTGGCCGTGCGCCCGCCGGTGGTCCAGTCCGAGGCGATCCACATAGTGCCGTTCCGCGGCGAGGCGCCGAGCCGGCGCATCGCCCTGGTCTGGCGCAAATCCTCGGCGATGCACGGTTTCTTGATGTCGCTTGCCGAGGAACTGAGGAAACTGACCGCATCCCTGCTGTAGATGGCGTCCCGCTGCCATCTCACCGCTTTTGTCACGGCTTGCGTGGCACGGCTCAGTTTTCGCGCGGACTCCCGATGTGGAGCCAGTTGCTGATTTCTGCCGGCGGCCCGGGCGCGAGATCGCGGCAGTTGAAGGCAGACTCATTGCCGACGGTGATACGGCAGATCCAGAACGCGAGATTCTGTTCACGGTGAATATCGGGTGAGGCTCACCGCTTCCGCCACGCCGGAAGCAGCCCGCATTCAGTTCGGGGGTCCGCCAGCGGGTTCGTTCGTCTCGGTACGCGCACAGATCAGGCCGCTGAGCAATTCACCGTTCAGCTGAAGGCGGTGTTGGAATCGGAAACGAAAGGCAGTTTTCAGCGAAAACAGTGCCGAAGAAGATTGTTGCGGCCACGCCCCCAAGTGGACAGTGAGGTGTTGTTAACTTCATCACCGGAATCTAACGGCGTGCCAGCTTCCGATACGCCGCCAGCACCTGCGACGGAAGCGACCGTTCGCCTGCGGCCCTCGCCGCGTTGTCGTATGCCAGCACCACTTCCGCACTGTCGCCCGTGGCCAACGCCACACGAAGACGAAGCAGGCAGGCTCGGTAATCGCTGTCCATGCGATCCGGATCAAAGGCGCGCAGGTCCGCCGCCAGCGCCTGGGCTGCCGCCACATCGCCGTCGTGGAGCAGCATCTCCAGAAGCGGCTCGGCGGCCAGCGTCATGCGGAACAGATGATTCATGCGGCGTGACTCGTCCAGCGCTCGTCGAAGTTCGGTTTCTGCCTCGCGCCGTTTTCCTTGTGACCACAGCCAGCGTCCGCGCGCGATGCGGGCAAGTCCGGTTTTCGGGTTCTGCAGGCGCTGAAGGTATTCCGGCGGCAGCACCGGGTAGGCAACGCCCGTGCCGGCCAGGTTCTGGGCAGCCGTGATCCATAGCAGAAGGGCACCATCCTTGCTGTCAAGCAGGATGTTGCTGTCGTCACGGGCGGGGCTGCCGTCGAATGCCTGCGCGGCGATCCGCAGTGCGCCTGCCGGATCTCCCGATTCGGCGCGATGGAAGGCAGGGATGATTCGATCTTGCGTTTCGAACCGAAGCTCTGCGGCCTCATCGAGTTGCGACTCGGCCAGGCGTAGCTGTCCTTTCGCGGTCAACACCAGGGCGCGCAGTTGCAGGCTGCGATAGCGCCTTTCCGCGTGCGGAACTTCATGCAGAAGCTGCATGACCCGGTCGTTGCTGGCGAGCGCGTCGTCCCAGCGCAGCAGCTCCATCTGGATGCGGCTCATGGTGTTGAGCGCAAACATCTCGGAAAGACGGTCCGCCCTCCGGCGATACGCTTCGGCCGCGTCACGCGATGCGTTCAGCGCATCCTGCAAGCGACCCATGCGCATCCAGACACGTGCGACCTTCAGCTTGACGCCGATCGCGCGACTGACATCGCCGTCACTCTTGAACAAATCATGCGCAAACGCGAGATCGCGCAGCGCGTCGTCGAGCTGATCGTTGTCGATCAGCGCCGCGGCGCGCCGCTCCAAAGCCTGGGCTCGAATGCCGGCAGGTACGCCGTCTGCGATCATGTCGAGCAACGCAAGGATGGACTGCGCAAGCGCGAGTGCTTCCGCAGGCGTGTTGCCCATTCGGCTACTCAACCGGGCCTTGAGGATAAGCAAGCGGGCGCGCAGCAACGGGTCCGCCAGCGTTTCCGGCCGCGCCAGCTGGCCCTCGAGTTTCTCGACCACGCGGTTCAAACGACCGCGACTCAGATCCAGCTCGATCTCCAGAATGCGCATATCCGGCGCGTCAGTCAGATAGGGCGGCAAGGTTGCGAGTCCTTCCCGCACGACGTCGAATTTTCCTTCACGCAGTGCATCGTTCAGCACGGTCACCGGATCCGGCGGAGGGGACGGCGGCCGGTCCGACAGGCCGTCGCCCGGTCTCGGAAGCAGCAAGTACACGCCCGCACTGAACAGCAGAATGACCGTGAGCGCGACGACATTCGCGCGTGAACTGCCTCGGGCGTGCCCGGTAGCGACCGGCTCCGGCAGCGGCGGCGCCGGTCGGGTCTCCGCAGCGGCCTCGGCAGCCACAGGCAAGTCGCTGTCGTCTCTGACTCGGGGTGGCGGGGTCGAGGCCGAAACATTCGCTGCGCTTACCTCGACCACCGCGCCCACCCAGCGATAACCCAGTCCTGGCATGGTACGGATCAGGCGTTGCGCCTGGCCGTCGTCGCCGAGCGCCCGGCGCGCTGACAGGATCACCTGGGCAAGCTGGTGGTTGGTGACGTTGTCGTGCCCCCAGATCTTGCGGATCAGTTCGTCGTAGCTCACGACGCGGTCGCGATTCTCGACGAGATGACAAAGGCATCCGAGAACCTTTCGCGAGATATCGACCTGGCGCCCCTGCCGGGTCAGCAGTGTGCCATCGCGGTCCAGGCTGCAGTCGTCCCATCGATATTGCACGCGTCCCCCTTTCAATAGCCTCGACTGAAACAAAGTGGGTGCCGTGGGGGAAGCTTCAGTCTCCAGCAGACCGCTTACGCAGGCATTCCCCCACCTGATCGCCCCCCGAGCGCGGGGCGGTCCTCGCCGCCGTACGGACTCGGGAGCCATCAAGCGTGTTGGTGTATTCAGCCGCGGCAAGTGACCGCTACGCCCTCGGCCCGTCCGCAAACACCAACTCGAAATTCGTAGAGAAGGCCTTTTCATGATCACCGCATGAGCGACACGTGATCGCCGCATGAGCAATCCATGATCGATCTGCCATGCCCAGGCGCCGCGCCTCGCCGACACTAGCATCCACCGGCTGGCGATAACCAAAAAGTAAAAGACCAAATCTTACAACGTGGAAATCTCGAGCCGGCACCGGCAACTATCCCCACCGCAAGCACCCTACAGGTTCAAGCCAATGAGAAAGATTCTGGCAGTAACTCTCCGTTCAAGGAAACTGGCAACGCTCAGCGCCGCGCTGATCGCCATCAGCGCCGCCTCTGGGACCGTCCAGGCGGATTCCGTAGATGACAAATCGGTGACAGGTGGCTTCAGTTCGTTGCTGGTACTTTCCGATGGTGTTGGCGATGTCGGACGCGAAGCCATCAGCATGGGCCTACCCGAGTTGAAAGCCACCCGCCTGCTGGACGTGAACTACGACGCGATTGTCTATGTCGATGTGGACAGTGTCAGCGACTCGGCATATAGCCAGGTCTTCGACCAGCTCCGCGCCAGCCTCAACGCAGGCTATCTGGCAGTGGTCGAAACCAGCACGTTCGACTTCGACCGGATGCACAAAATTGTCGCGACGGAGTTCCCGATGGTGGACCGCTCGACGATTGAAGACGTGGCCGTGCTCCTGCGCCTCGATGGCGGGACGATCAAGGCAATGCGCATCGATCCCAGCGAACTGGCATTACTGGGCGGGGTAAATTTCGGGAGCACCACCGCCGGCCGGGCGCGCTCGGCCGCCGACGCAACCCAGCAGACCAAGGCGCTGGGCGCAGGCTACTACGATCCAATCAACTTCGCGATCCGCGCCTACGACAGCGATCCTGGCACCCAGGGCAACTGGCAGCTACGGCACAACGGCACCTATGTGGATGTCTGGAAAGATGTCAACGGCGACCCCGACTGCTATGTTTCATGGCGCGGCACAGACCCCACCAACCCGCGTGACGACTGGGCTGACCTGAGCAGCCAGTTCAGGACGATCGCGAACATAACCAATCAAGAAAACAATACTTCGCTCAAGGGCGGCCGCGGATTCGTGAATCGCCTGCATGCCTACGACAACACCGTCAATGATCGCCTCCGTTCCCTGGGCTGCGTCACGGTCCAGATCACCGGACACAGCCTCGGCGGTGCCGTGAGCCAACTCCACGGAATCCAGCTGGCGTTCGATTCGTACTTCAAGTCCAGGCTGCTGGCCGTGGATGCGTGGAACTCCCCCAACGTGGTGAACACTGCCACGCGCGCATTGATCACGGCGCGCTTCAACACCCTCGGCAACCTGTGGTCGGTCAATTGCCGCAGGAATGACCAGATCGTCAATTCGGTACCGACCGGGCTCGTCCGGATCGGTCCGGCGAGCAGCGCCCATGTCGGCGGCTGCACATATGTCAGTCCGCAGCGATCCGTCAACCCGCTCGGGAACCACAGCCCGGCCTTTTGGCTGGATGAATTGAATTAAATCCGGTTTGACCAGGCCGATCTGGCGGGCTAGCCCGCCAGATTCTTTCTGTTCCGTCTTTCGTGCAGCAGCAGGTCGCCCTTTCAAGGGACTGGCGATTCCAACCTCAATCCACCGCCAGCACGCGCAGCTCGCGCGTATCGCTGCGGCCGTGATCGTCGACGACGCGGGCCACATGGCGGCCTGCGCGGCGCGCCTGCCAGAACACGGTTTCGCCGCTGCCGGCCGCGCCGACGTAGTCGTCGTCGACGAACCAGTACAGCTCGCGCACACCGGCATCGACCGTGGCGCTGAAGGCGACGCGTGCCTCAGCCGAGTCGTCGCTGCGCCGCGCACGGACGGTATAGGCCGCGCCGCGCAGCGGTGAAGTGATGCGCGGCGGATCGCCGCTGCCGGCGACGCCGCAGTCCGCGTCGGGCGGCGGGCGGCGCCGCGGAATGCCGGCCTGGGCGAAGACGCGGGCGAGATCCGACGGCCAGAACTCGTAGACCTCGGTACGCGTCGTCGCCGGATCGAACGGGGGACAGGCGGCCTTGCCGCTGCGCGCGTCGATCGTCACGGGCCGGTGGACGCTGCTGACGCGGATCGGCGACTTGCCCGGGATGAACCAGGTCGTGCCGCGCTGCGGGCACCAGGCATTCGGCAAGTCTCCGCTGGCCAGGCACACTTCCACTTTGCGCAACTGTGCAGGAATGGTCCAGGCCGGCTCGGCCAGGCCGCGATCCTGCGCCAGGATCGCATCGGCCATGCGGAAGAACAGCGGCGCCGCGGTTTCGACACCGATCAGCGCCGGATTGCCGGCGCCGTCGAAGTTGCCCATCCAGACGATCAGTACGTAGGGACCGAAGCTGCCCGCAGTCCAGGCATCGCGAAAGCCCCAGGACGTGCCGGTCTTCCAGTGGATAGTCATGCGCGCCGGCGTCGCGGTGGTCGCCTCGTCGGGACGTGGGTTCTGCCGCAGCATGTCCAGCGTCATGAAGCTCGCTTCCTCGCTGAGCAGGCGCACGCCGTCGGTTTGTGGCGCATCGGCGCGCAGGCGCAAGGGCTTGAGCACGCCATGGTTGGCGAGCATCGCGTACAGCGTGGCGAGTTCCTGCATCGTCACTTCGCCGCCGCCGAGCACGAGCGCGAGGCCGTAGTGACGCTCGCTGGCCATGCGCGTGATGCCGGCGCGCCGGAGGAATTCGTAGAGGTTCGGTTCGGCCAGCTGCGAGGCGACCCACACCGCGGGAATGTTGCGGCTGCGGATCAGCGCGTCGGTCGCGGTGACCGGGCCGAGAAAGCGGCCGTCGTAGTTTTCCGGCGTGAACGGCCCGAACGAACTGGGCACGTCGCGCAGCACCGTGCGCGGGTGCAGCACGCCCTGGTCCATACCCAGCGCATAGATAAAAGGCTTGAGCGTGGATCCCGGGGAACGCTTCGCCGTCGTGCCGTTGACCTGGCCGGCGATCGCCGCATTCGCGTAATCGGCCGAACCGACCAGCGCCTTGATGCCCATGTCGCGCGTGTCGACGAGGATCGCGGCGGCGTTGTCGAGACCGCGTGCGCCTTCGCGCTGGAGGGTCTCGCGCAGCTGCCGTTCCAGCGTGCGCTGCAGGCCGGCGTCGAGAGTCGTGTCCAGGCGCGGCGGCAGGTCGTGGTCCCACTGCGCTTCGCGCAGCACCTGTTCCACCGCGTGCGGCGCGACGAACGGCAGCTGCGCCGGCGAGCGCAGGTCCAGCGGCAGGCGCATCAGCGCATCGGTCAGCGCATCGGCCGCGTGCGCCTCGCGCCAGCGCGCATACAGCCGGTCGCGCGCCGCGCGCAAGCCGCGATTGAGCTTGTCCTCGCCGCCCTCCGCCGCTTCGCGCAGGCGCCGCGTCGGATCCTGCGGAATCACCGCAAGGGTCAGCGCTTCGGGCAGCGACAGATCCTGCGGCCGTTTGCCGAAATAGACCAGGCTCGCCGCGGCGACGCCTTCGACGTTGCGGCCGTAAGGCGCGTAGTTCAGATACGCTTCCAGTATTTCATCTTTGGAATAGCGCAGCTCCAGCCAGATCGCGCGTGCGACCTGCTCGGCTTTGCCGCCCGGACTGCGCGTGTTGAGCCGATACATGAGCCGCGCGAGCTGCATGGTCAGCGTCGAACCACCTTGGCGGCTGCCGCCGCGCACGTAGCTGATCCAGGCACCGCGCAGCAGGCTCACGGGATTGAAGCCCGGATGCCAGCGGAACCACGCGTCCTCGTGCAGCAGCACACCCTGCACCAGCGCCGGCGGCATTTCCCGCAGCGGGATCCACTGGCGGTACTTGTCGTCGGCGCTCAGGGTCAGGCGCAGCAGTTCGCCATTGGCACCGTGCACGGCCGTCGACGATCCCGCATGCGCCGACAGCGGCGCATGCGGATACAGGCGGATGCCGGTCAGCAGGAGCGCGAACAGCGCAATCGCTACCAGCGTGTTCTGCCAGCGCAGGATCCGTCGCCAGATTGCCTGCGCCAATTGTATTGCCCGACTCATGCTGCGGCCTGCCGACTACACGCTCACTTCGGCTTGACCACCGTGATCCTGCCGCCGAGCGACTGCGCCTGCACCGAGCGTTCGTACATCGATTCGCCGTAGGCCGGCGGCACGACGAACTGGCCGACGTTGATCGCCTTGATGCGATAGATGAACTCGCGCACGTCGGGTGTGGCCGTGCCGTAGATCACGACGCGATCGTCGCGCACGTCGGCGTAGTCCGGCATCCAGGTCGAATTCGGCAGGCCGACCGTACTGTTCCAGGTCGTCGTCGGCGGTGCGGCCACGGCCGTGCCATCTTCCGCCTCGGGCGCCGGCGCGGCCGGGATTTCCTGCACCACTTCGAAGCCGCCGGGCAGCAGGTCGATGATGGCGGTGTCGCCGACGCCGTCGGCGCGCGTGGAGCGGATCTTCAGCTTCACGAGGATCTCCTGGCCGAGTTCGACCTCGGCGATGGCCTTGCCGTCGGCATCGGTGTATTCGCGCACGATTTCCAGGCCGTTCCTGATTTCCTGCACCGGCGCGCCACGATCGAGGCCGCCTTGGGAAACGCTGTACCACGCGTTGAGGTCGGCATCGTTCGCGATGCGCACGCCGGCCGCGGTGCCGCTGAAGGTCCCGCTGAGCACGAGCCCGTCCGCCTTGGCGATGGACTTGGCCACGCCGTCTTTGGCCAGTTCGAACACATGCAGCTTGTCTTCGGTCATCTTGCCGATCTGCTGGGCATAGGCGTCCAGCGCGAGAATCGTCGTGGCCGAGGACAAGGTGTTGAACAGGCCGCGCGACAGCGGCCGCACGACGTTCTCCAGCGCCGCCGCCGGCAGCGCCTTGGCGCGTTCGGGGAAGTGCTTGGCGAGCAGGTACAGCGTCGCCGAATCGCGCACGAGCGGATCGAAATAGCGCTCGTAGCGCCAGCCGCTTTCGATCGCCGTACGCGTGAGCACCTTCTCCGGTCCGACGATGAGCTTGAGCGCCTCGGCCTGCTGTTTCATGAGCTGCAGACTCGATGCGACATACGCCGCGGCGGGATCCTGCATCCACGTATCCGCATGACGTTCCTGCAGACGCTGGCGCACCGAGGCCAGCGCATTCGTCGTGACCGTGCCCTGACGTGTCAACAGGTAGATCGCGAACGCGCGCTCGCGCAGGCCCGCCAGCGAACCGTCGCTTTCGTCCGCCGCGAGCTGGTTGAGATAGCCGTTGGACTTGTCGAGCATGTCCTGCGGCACGTCCCAGCCGCGCTCCTTCGCTTCGAGCAGATACTGCGTCGCATACACCGACACGTAGCGCTGCGATTCCGGCGTCGCGGTCCACAGGCCGTATCCGCCCGCATCGTTCTGGCGCGAACGCAGCACCGCGAGCAGCTCGGCGAAGGCCTGCTTCGTCGTGCGCTTGTCGCCCGGATCGCGCACGAGCTTGCCGAACTCCGGATTGGTGTCGAACACCAGCGCCGGCACAGCCGCGCTGAGCAGCTGCTCGGTGCAGCGGTGCGGGAAGCTCGACAGGTACGCCGACAGACCGCGCGCGAGCACCAGCGGTACGTACGAGGCATTCGCCTCGCGCCTGGCATGCGCGTCGAACATATCGCGCAGCGGCTCGATCTTTTTGTCGCCGCGGCCGAGGTTGCCGATCGCGACCTCGGTGCGGAACGGCACCGCCGGCCGCACCGACATGTCCACTGCCTGGCGCGCGGACTTGTCGCCGCTGCTTGCGCTGAACGTCAGCGTCGATGCACCGGGTTCGCCCTTCGCGCGCAACCGGAACACGGCCACGCCTTCGCGCATCTCGCCGAGCGTGAGTTCCTGCGCCGCGGCGCCGACCGCTTCGATCTGTGCGCTGGGTTCGAGCTTGACCGCAATCGCCGAGGTCTTGCCGTTCAGGCCGGTCAGGTTGTTCGCGACACCGAGGCTGACGTCGAACTCGTCGCCCGGCGCGACCATCGCCGGCACGTTCGGCGACAGCACGAAGTCGCCGCGCACCGTGGTCGAGCCTTCGAAGCGGCCGATGCGATCGGCCGACACGGACACCGCCATCACGCGCAGCTTGCCGTTGAAATCATCGGGCACGGTCCAGCGGAATTCGCGTTCGCCGTCGACATCGACGATGCCGGACCACCACGCCACCGGCGGCTTGCGCTTTTTCTTGAACGGGTTGAGGTTCTTGCCGAGCAGACTGTCGGCGTCGCCGCCCGGCGCGGCCATGCCGGTCAGGCGCGCGAACTCCGGCAGGATCAGATCGAGGATCTGGCTAGTCGACACTTCCAGCATGCGCTTATGGAAGAAATGATCGAGCGGGTCGCCGAGCTTGTAGCGCGCGACCTGGAGGATGCCCTCGTCGACGGCGAACAGCGTCACGCGCGCGCGGCCGCCGGTCGCGACCTTCATCGTCAGCGTATCGCCGGGCTTGATCAGCGCGGGCGTCGTCACGCTCAGCGTGCTGCGGCGCGCGTCGCGATTGACCGAGAACGGCGCGATGCCGTAGCTCAGGGGACTCATGAAGATTTCAGCCGAGGAAGGATCGCGCACGTACTGCACGTTGATGTAGCCGTTGCCTTCGAAATCCGCCGGCACGCGGATCTTCTGCACCGACGCCGTCGTCGTCGACGTGAACCACTGGTGCGCATACACCTTGTCGCGCTCGATCGTGATCAGGCCCGCGCCGGCGTACGGCGCCCGCACGGCGATCTCGACGTCCTCGCCCGGCGCGTAGTCCTTCTTCGACAGCGCGAGCTGCAGTTCCGCATTGCGTTCCAGCGAACGCGCGACGTTCGCTTCGCCGGCCACCGAATAGCTGACCTGATTCAAGGTATCGCCGCGCGCGTTCTTGACGAGCAGCGCGTAGTCGCCCGGATTGTCCGTGGCGAGGCGGAAATCGAGGCCGCTCGCACCGAGCTTCAGCGGTTCCTCTTTTACCGCGACTTCCTTGAGTCGCGACTGGTACTTGTAGGCACCCGAATCCTGTTTGGTCAGCACCGAGACGTAGCGGCGCTCCACGAGCACGGCCTTGAGCCCGTCCACGGCGATGCGCTTGGCGGTGTTGTCGATCGCGATGAGATTGACCTGGCGTTCCGCGCTGCGCGCGACGTAGTCAAGGTTGTCGTTGACCTTGACGCCGACGAGATAGTCCAGCGACGACACGAGGCTCGCCGTCTCGGCGGCGACGCCGCGGCCGCCTTCGGCCTCGTAGCCTTTCGCGAGGAAATGCAGGCGATAGCTGGCCGTGCCGTACTTGGACAGGTCCAGCGGGAATTCGGCGATACCTTCGGCGTTCGTGGTCTGCTCGCCGAGCGGTTCGCTATAGCCTTCCTTCGCGCGCTGCGGATCGAAGAACGCATGCTCGGGCCAGCTGCGGAACAGCGGCAGTACCGGTGACAGCGTCAGCGTCGCCTCGACGCGGCGATCCTGCGCCGGCGTGCCGAACAGGTTCTGCAGGCTGACGCGCGCGCTCAGATTGTCGGGCTTGATCCAGCCCTCGACCACTTCCTGCGACAGGTGCGCGGTCGCCTTCATGCGGTCGGGCAGGAATTCCTTGATCTGCACCGTGGTCGAGCCGATCAGCTGCGGATTGTTGTCCTTGTCGATCAGCGACAGGTTCACGGTCCAGCTGCCGGT
This sequence comes from Lysobacterales bacterium, assembly GCA_038207515.1. GTDB lineage: Bacteria > Pseudomonadota > Gammaproteobacteria > Xanthomonadales > Rhodanobacteraceae > Tahibacter. The sequence goes on from JBBQZR010000055.1 coordinate 10,881, forward strand.
CGGCGAGGTTTCCTGGGTCGTGAACGCGAGTTCGTCGAAGCCGACCGCGCCCATGCGCAGCAGGCGCTTCTCGACGCTGAGGCCGCGCGCGTCGAGGATCTCGGCCTGCAGCGGCACGCCGGACAGGTCGCGCGACCAGTCCGCGGCGCGCACGATCATGCCGATGTGGAAAGTATCGCCGGGCCGGTACAGGCCACGGTCGGAATACAGATAGGCCGTTAGCTGGCCTGCGCTGCGCGCGTTCTTGATGCCGCCGACGTCGAAGCGCGAGAAGTCCAGGCGCCGGTCGTGCTTGGCGATCGGCAGGAACGACAGATCCTCGCCCTTCTTGACCAGGAACAGCGCCGGCGTCTTTTCGCGCGTGAACGCATCGACCGAGTCGAGGTGCGCGTGGCCCGTCGCGTCGCTGGTCGCACGCAGCAGGGTCTGGCCGTTCTCGCCGACGATTTCCACGCTCGCGCCTTCGACCGGCGCGCCGCTCGCGATGGACTGCACGTAGACGTCGAGGCTCGCGTCCAGCGATTTCTTGACGATGAGACCCAGGTCCGTCACGACGATGAAGCGCGCGTCGCTGATCTCGGAATACTCGCCGCCGTCGCCGTCGTAGCCGCCGCCGTACTCGCCCTCGCCCTCGCCTTCACCCTCGTAGGATTCGCCGGGTTCCGGTGCGCTAACGCCGGCATCGGCGTCTTCGGCCGCCGGCTTGGGCGCGGGCTCGGTCGCCGGGTCGTAGTCGTTGAGGCGCAGCAGGAACACACCGCGGCGGCCGCTGGCGAGATATTGGGAAAGATCCACACCTTCATAATGTGCTTTGGTCGGGTCGTCCGACTGAAACGCGAGCTTCTGCTCGAAGCGTTCGGTGATCTTGTCGCGCGACAGCGCGCCGAGATCGGGCTGGGCGAAGGTGCCGTTGTTGAAGCTGACCAGATGCTGCAGCTGGTCGGGCAGCACGCGCGCGATCTCGAGCTTCATGCCCGGCACGTTGCGCGACACGACGGCGACGCGCTTCTCACCCGACAGCGACAGTAGCGAGCCTTCGGCCATGAAGCGCAGGATGCGCGGATAGTCGGGTACCTGCACCACGTTGTTGACGTTGTCGGCCAGCAGATAGCCGCCGAACGCGCTGAGACCCTTGCCGACGCGCACGTAGATGTAGCGGCCCGGATCGGCGCGGAACTTGAAGCTCTGCTGCTCGGAGAAGTCCAGCTCCGCCGCGATCGGTTCCAGCGCCAGCGGTTCGGCGCTCTTGATCACGCGTTCGTCGATCGCGTCGTCGCTCCAGCTCCAGACCTGCTCGCGCTGACCTTCCGGCGCGTAAGGATTGGTGAGTGGCAGCAGCCAGGCCTTGATCGCGCCGGAGGCGGGCTTTTCGCCCACGGCGTGAGAGAAGTTCACGAGCAGCACCTGCTCGGGCTCGAACTGGCTGTTGTCGACGAGGGTCGGCTCCACGCCGCTGATACCCAGGCTGTAGAGACCGGGCACGCCGACGTTGGTCGCGACCTCGCTGTCGCTGGGCTTGCCGCCCGCGGCCGCGACCACGCCCTTGCCGATGCGGTATTCCAGCGTCGTCGAGTCTTTCGGCAAGCCGGCCAGCGGCGCCGTATGCACCCAGGCATTGAGCCTGGTCTTGTCGTAGTTGACGACGAATTTCTGCGGCGTCTTGCTGTTCTTCGGCCCGAGCAGATACACCTCGATATGCTTCTCGAACTCGGCCACATCGACGGGATGGCTGAAGCGCAGGTTGGCGATGCCCTTCTTGAGCGCCGCGTCCTGCGGATCCTGGTAGAACTCGCTGCCGGCGGCCGTCACGGTGAAGCCCGCGGTCGCGAACTCGAAGCCGTCGGCGGCGACGCGCACCTGCGGCGCGAACAGCACGGCCTTGTCGAAGCTGCCGTTGAAGCTCTCGCCGACGGGCCAGTCACCGGCCGGCGTGAAGCGCAGCAGGCGGTCGTTGACCCAGGTCCAGCTGCCGGCCAGCGCCGGCTTCAGGCTCACGCCGTTGCCGGCTTCCTTGCCGACCAGCGCGAGCGGCGCGACCGACTGGGAGAAACTCAGATCCAGGGTGTGCACGGTGACCGGCTCGGCTTCGTAGTCGGTCAGCGCCGGCGCGCCCACCTGCAGCGTCACCGCGACGGGCTGCGGAGGCTTCGGCCGCTCCTTTTCCACTTTGTACGCCAGCCAGCCGCCGCCGGCGATGACCGCAGTCGCGCCCAGCACCAGCGCGACGCGCCCGGGATTGCGCCGCACCGCGCCCCAACCGGCAAGACCGGCGCGTTCGCCGGCGAGCATCCAGCCCGGCGCCTGCCAGGACACACGGCCGACCACGATGGCCAGCAGCATGCCGAGCATGCGCATTACGAATGCCAACAGCCGCCAGAGCCCGGTGACGAGCAGCAGCGGCAGGCGCGCCAAGGCGCGAAGCAGATCCATGTAATTCCCCAGTCGTGGGCGGCGAGACGTTCGCCGCGCAGTGCAACACCCCAAGTCACGCTGCCGGAGGGGCTCTCGCCTCTCTCGACCAAACGGAGCAAGCCTCGCCTGCCCCGTTCTCCGCAATGGTTCCCGCTTCGCCGTTCGCAGGCAAGCGGTCGCTGTCGGGTATTTAGACCGGGAGTTGTGTCCGAATCAGGGCGCGGGACGGGAGAATCGCCGGCTCAGGCCCCGGCGGCGAGGCCGATCGGACAGCTGACGCCGGTGCCGCCGAGGCCGCAATAGCCGTTCGGGTTCTTGGCCAGGTATTGCTGGTGGTAGTCCTCGGCGTAATAGAACGGCTGGCCGCGCGCGATTTCGGTCGTGATCGTGCCCGCATGGCCGGCGGCGGACAGCGCCTGCTGGAACGCGTCGCGCGAACCGGTTACGACGGCCAGCTGCTCGTCGTCCTCGACGTAGATCACCGAGCGGTACTGCGTGCCGCGGTCGTTACCCTGGCGCATACCCTGCGTCGGGTCGTGGTTTTCCCAGAACACTTTCAGCAGCGACTCGAACGCGACCACCGCCGGGTCGTAGACCACGAGCACGACTTCGCTGTGGCCGGTCTCGCCCGAGCAGGTTTCGTCATAGGTCGGGTTCGGCGTATAGCCGCCGGCATAGCCCACCGCCGTGGTCAGCACGCCGGGAATGGACCAGAACTTGCGCTCCGCGCCCCAGAAACAGCCCATGCCGAACAGCACGCGGCGCGCGCCGGGGAATTCGCCGCGCAGGGGCTGGCCATTGACGTAGTGACGGTTGTCCAGCGGCAAGGGCTGATCGCGGCCGGGCAAGGCCGCGGCGGGGTCGACGAGACGTTGCTTCCAGGCGCCGATACCGAGCATGCGGGTTCTCCTTCGATGCGATCAATGCGGTGCGCTGCAGATGGGGGCGCGGGCACGCGGCGCAAGCGGTCTGGTCACACGGACGGGATCGGCTTTGCCTGGTTCACCGCGATTCCCGCTTCACGCGCTGCTCCGCGTCGGCGTCCGACAGCCATTCGCGCAGCGCCGGCAGCGCGAGCAGCGCGTCGACATAGTCGCGTTCGACCGGTCCGACCGGAATGGCATAACTGACGATGCGCAGCGCGACCGGCGCATACATCGCGTCGGCGATGCTGAATTCGCCGAACAGGAAAGGACCGTTCGCACCGTGGCGTGCGCGGCAATCGCGCCAGAGCGCGCCGATGCGTTCGATGTCGCGCAGCACGTCGGCACTGACCGGTGCGGTGCTGCGCTTGACGCAGTCCATCGGACATTGCGTGCGCAGGTTCGCGAAGCCCGAATGCATTTCCGCGCTGACCGCACGCGCGAGTGCGCGGGCGGTAATGTCGCGCGGCCAGCCGGCGCCGTCCAGCCAGCGCTCGTTGCTGTATTCGAGGATCGCGAGCGAATCCCATACGACCAGATCATCGACGCGCAGCACCGGCACGCGGCCGGTCGGCGAATAGGTACCGATCGCGGCGTAGAACTCCGGCGTATCCAGCGGCAGCCGCACTTCCTCGAAATCGACGCCGTGATGGCGCAGCAGCAGCCAGGGCCGCAGCGACCAGGAGGAATAATTCTTGTTGCCTATGACCAGGGTGGGACGCGGTGCGCTCGGCATGGATTCGGCTCGCGGCAGGACGCTGCGGCGCGAGTGCCGCAGCGGGCTCACGCCGCGGCTCGGTCGCTACGGCGTGGACAGTTCGCAAGCCTAGCATCCGTCTGTGGCGCAGTGCGGGCAGGACGCCGGCGCGGCAGCGGCAGGAACACCGCATATCGCGCGTCGCGCCATCAGCCGTTGCGCGCGTCGTTCGGTGCGCCGCTCGCATCTGCGTACTGCGTGCCGGCATCGATCCGATCAGGCACGACGGCGACGCAACCGCGGATCAGCCGGCGCGCATCTGCGCCGCGTCGCGACGGAAGTGCGCGCCAATGCTGTCGCGGCGCCGCAGCGCCGCGGCGGTGATCTGCTCGGCAACCGCGAGGCGCTGGCGCTCGGCGCGAGTCTGCGCGCTCGCCCGCAAGGCCTGCAGCGACTGCTGCGCGTGCTGCAGCCCGGGCGCGTCGCGCACGAGACCGACGTAGCGCCACAGCAGCTCGCGGATCGCGGCGTCGAACGCCGGTGCGACGCCGACCATCTCCTGTGCTCCCGCGTCGATCGGCGACGCTTCGCGCCGGCGCGGCTGCGCGGCGAGACGCTGGCCCAGCGCGCGTCCGAACACCAGCCCTTCGAGCAGGGAATTGCTCGCCAGCCGGTTCGCGCCGTGCACGCCGCTGCAGGCAACTTCACCAACCGCGTAGAGACCATCGAGCGAGGTCCGCGCCTGCGCATCCACGCGCACGCCGCCCATGTGGTAGTGCTGCGCCGGCACGACCGGGATCGCCTCGCGGCGCGGATCCAGACCTTCGCGCGCGCAACTGGCGAACACGGTCGGAAAGCGCTGCGGGAAATCCGCGCCGACCGCGCGCGTCGCATCGAGCCACACGCGCTGTCCGCGTTCCAGTTCGGCCCAGACGGCGCGTGCGACGACGTCGCGCGGCGCGAGCTCGGCTTCGCGCGCGACCGACGCCATGAAGCGCCGGCCCGCACTGTTGACCAGCACCGCGCCGGCACCGCGCAAGGCCTCGGTCAGCAGCGGCAACTGACCACCGCGTTCGTCACGCATGCGCAGCGCGGTCGGATGAAACTGTACGAATTCCAGATCCGACACTGCCGCTCCGGCGTCGAGCGCGAGCGCGAGCCCCGAGGCGTCGGCGGTATCCGGATTGGTCGTATGCCGGTACAACGCGCCGATGCCGCCGGTCGCGAGGACGACCGCGTCGGCGGTCAGCCGGAGCGCTCCCTGTTGCCCTTGCGCGGCGACGCCGGCGACGCGCACGCCATCGCACAGCAGCGCGTTCGCGCAATGGTGTTCGAAACGCTGCACGTGCGCGGCGGCACGCACGGCCAGCGCCAAAGCCTGCATGACGACGGCACCGGTTGCGTCGCCGTTCGCATGGACGATGCGCGCCTGCGAATGCGCGGCCTCGCGACCGAGGCTGTAGTTCGCCCCGGAACGGTCGAAGCCGACGCCGCAGGCCGCAAGCCAGTTGATCGCATCGGCCGCGCCGCGCGTCAGCGCCGCGACGGCAACCTCGTCGTTCAGACCGTTGCCCGCGGTCAGCGTGTCGCGCGCATGCGCCGCCGCGCTGTCGCCGGCGGCGAGCGCCGCGGCGATACCGCCCTGCGCCCAGCGGCTTGCGCCGTCGCACGCGAGTTCACCGCGCGTGATCAGCGCGACGCGCTTGGGCGCCGCGGCCAATGCCGTCGAAAGACCGGCGATGCCGGAGCCGATGACGATCAGGTCGAAGTGCATGGCCTACCCCACGGTGCTTTCACGCGTGAAACTCGTGAATCACGTCGATGAGTCCCACGATGTTGTCGTTGAGCTGCTCGAGATCTTTCGCGGGCACCCACCATTCCGTGTGTTCGCGGCCGCCGACGGTCTGCAGCGGATAGCGCTGCATGAACGCGGAGCGGACCCGGAAACGCGTGACATAGCCGCTGCCGCTCGCGGGCACATTCCAGTCGCGCGCGATCTGGATCGCGTAGTCCTCGTTGGTCACCGGATAGAAGATCGGCTGATCGGGCAGCCGTGGCGGCCACCGCGTGCTTCCGGTCGCGCGCACCAATTCCAGCTCCCGCGGACCGGTGGGCCGATACAGCACGACGGTTTCTTCCGCACCGCTCACGCCGCCTCCCTGCGCCCGAACGCGAGCATGCGTTCCACCGCCTGCCGCGCGCGCACGGCGACGGCGGGGTCGACCTGCACTTCGTGGCGCATGTGCAGCAGCGCGTCGTGGATGCGCGGCAGGGTGATGCGGCGCATGTGCGGGCACAGGTTGCACGGGCGCGTGAACTCGATGTCGGGGAACTGCACGGCGACGTTGTCGCTCATGGAGCACTCCGTGATCATGACGACGCGGCGCGGCCGGCGCTCGGCGAGGTGCGTGACCATCGCCGCCGTGGAGCCGACGAAATCGGCTTCGAGCAGCACGTCGGGCGGGCATTCCGGATGCGCGAGGATGCGCACGTTGCCATGGGCGCGGCGATACGAGCGCAGTTCCTCGCCGCTGAAGCGCTCGTGCACTTCGCAGGCACCTTCCCAGAGGATGACTTTGACCGGGGTCTTGGATGCGACGTACTGGCCGAGGTACTTGTCGGGCAGGAAGATGACCTTGTCCACACCGAGCGATTCGACGATGTGCACTGCATTGGCTGAGGTGCAGCAGACATCGGACTCTGCTTTGACGTCGGCCGAGGTGTTGACGTAGGTCACCACCGGCACGCCGGGATATTTCGCCTTGAGCAGACGCACGTCCTGCGCGGTGATCGACTCGGCCAGCGAGCAGCCCGCCTCGGTGTCGGGGATCAGCACGGTTTTTTCAGGGCAGAGGATCTTCGAGGTCTCGGCCATGAAGTGCACGCCGCACTGGACCAGCACCTTCGCGTCCACGCGCGCGGCCTGCTGCGCCAGCGCGAGCGAATCGCCGGTGATGTCGGCGACGGTGTGGAAAATTTCGGGAGCCTGGTAGTTGTGCGCAAGGATGACCGCGTTGCGCTGCTTCTTCAGGCTGTGGATCGCATCGATCCAGGGGAGGTGGGTTTGCCATTCCAGTTCGGGAATGACGTCGCGGACGCGCTGATACAGCGGGGCGTAGCGATCGAGCAGGGCCGGAGTGAGTTCCGGGACGACACCGGGAAGAACCGAGAGAGTTGCCATCACGACCTCTTATGCTCCGAGTGAGCATATATGGGCCCCTTATGCTAGGGATGAGCATAAGTGTCGTCAACTGCTCGCGTGCGACGAGCGCCGCACGCGTGGTACTGAGCTTATGAGCGTGCGCGATGTTGCTCTGATCTGAAACGCGACGGAGATCAGGCCGGGTCGGCCAGCGGATCGATATCGAAGTCGTTCGCGCTGCGCCGCTCGCTGAGTTCCGCATCGATTTCGGCGGCCAGCCGGCTCGCTGCCGGCCAGTCGTGCTCGGCCACCATCACGCTGACCAGGCCGATGACCGGCAGTTCGCCCATGGCGCCGGTCAGGTATTCGCCGCCGACATGGGCGGGGATGCCGGCGCCTTCGAGGACGTTGCGCACGAGGTGCGCGTCGATGATGTTCTCCGCCCGATAGACAATACGCATGCGTACCCTCCGGTTGCATGGCCCAACGCTATCCGCCGGCCCCGGCGCGGTCAAAGCGCGTATCCTGCGGCCTTTGTACACGATCGACCGACTATGGACCTGCACCAGCACCTGCGCCTGATGGCCGATTACCATGCCTGGGCGCTGGACCGGCTGTATACGCAGGTCGATGCGCTCGACGACACGGACTATTTCCGCGACTGCGGCCAGTTCTTCGGCAGCGTGCACGGCACCTTGAATCACCTGCTGCTGGTCGAGCACTTGTGGCAGTCGCGTCTGCAGCACAGCGTGTTTCCGGCCACCGGACTGGACCAGGAACTGGAAACCGGGCGCCCTCAACTGAAACAGCGGCTCGTCGCGTTCGCGCGCGGCTGGCGCCCGTTCGTCGACACGCTGGACGCCGCCACGATCGCGGGCGATCTCAACTACCGCAACCTGCAGGGCACCGCGTTCACGCTGCCGTTCGCGTCGCTGGTACTGCATGTGTTCAACCATGCCACGCACCACCGCGGCCAGGCGTCGATCGCGCTGCTGCAGCTCGGGCGCGAGGCACCCGTCATGGACCTGCCCTATTTCCTCAACGGGCTGCCGGCGCACAAAGTCCATGCAGCGTGATCTCCGTGCAGCGTGATCCGGCGCACAACCATGCCGCGTATGTAGCGCCATCCTCGCCACGGCATCCACGCCTGAGTTCCTATGGCCGTTGACACGACCTGGCCTCCGTTCGCCTCGCGCTATCGTTTCGACGATTCGCTCGCGGTGCGCACGCGTGAGTGCCTGCTGGAACTGCTGCGCGCCGGGGGTGGCATCGGCATCTGTCCGACGGATGCGGCGCGCGCCCTGGCCGACCGCCTCGGCATCGAATGGCGCGACCTCATGCGCCCGGTGCGCCTCATCGCGGTCGAGCTGGCGCGCGAAGGGCTGCTCGAGATCGTGCAGGACGGCGAACACGTCAACATCCTCGACGCGCGCGGGCCGGTGCGCCTGCACTACCGCGGCTGGTAGACCCGGCCCGGCTGCCGTGCGGCCGGCCGGCCGGGCGAGAGGCCGCGCGTCGTGCGGCCGGCCGGCCGGGCGAGTTAGACTTGCCGGTCTTACCCGAGACACTGGCGGCCCGCAGCCGCGACTCCATGACCAACGAAGCCCCGCTGCACAATCACTTCATCCGCCAGATCGTCATCGACGACCAGGCCACCGGCAAGCACGGCGGCCGCGTTGCGACCCGCTTCCCGCCTGAACCCAACGGCTATCTGCATATCGGCCACGCCAAGTCGATCTGCCTGAATTTCGGCATCGCGCGCGAATTCGGCGGCCGCTGCAACCTGCGCTTCGACGATACCAACCCGACCAAGGAAGACATCGAATACGTCGAGTCGATCCAGCAGGACGTGCGCTGGCTGGGTTTCGAATGGGACGAGTTGCGCCATGCCTCGGATTATTTCGAAGTGTTCTACCAGTGCGCGGAAAAACTGATTCTCGACGGCAAGGCCTTCGTCTGCGACCTGTCCGCCGACGAGGTGCGCGCGTATCGCGGCACGCTCACGGAACCCGGCCGCCATTCGCCGTTCCGCGAGCGCAGCGTCGACGAGAACCTCGACCTGTTCCGGCGCATGCGCGCCGGCGAGTTCGCCGACGGCGCACGCACGCTGCGCGTCAAGATCGACATGAGCTCGGGCAACATCAACCTGCGCGACCCGGCGATCTACCGCATCCGCCATGTCGAGCATCAGAACACCGGCAACGCGTGGTGCATCTATCCGATGTACGACTACGCGCACTGCATCTCCGACGCCGTCGAAGGCATCACGCATTCGCTGTGCACACTGGAGTTCGAAGACCATCGGCCGCTGTACGAATGGTGCCTGCGCGAGATCGACCTGCCGCACCATCCGCAGCTCGCCGCTTCGCTGGCCGCGCGCGGCCTGCAAGCTCCGGCAGGCACGCCGCAGCAGATCGAGTTCTCGCGCCTGAATCTCGACTACACCGTCATGAGCAAGCGCAAGCTCATGACGCTGGTCGAGGAAAACCTGGTCGCGGGCTGGGACGATCCGCGCATGCCGACCCTGTCGGGCGTGCGCCGGCGCGGCTTTCCGCCGGCCGCGGTGCGTCTGCTGTGCGATCGCGTCGGCGTCACCAAGCAGAACAGCGTCATCGAGTTTTCCGTGCTCGAAGGCTGCGTGCGCGAGGAACTCGACGCGAACGCCGCGCGCCGCCTTGCCGTGATCGATCCGCTCAGGCTCGTCATCGACAATCTCGCGGACGGTCACGAGGAAACGCTGGCGTTCTCCAATCATCCGAAGAACGAGAGCTTCGGCAAACGCGACGTACCGTTCTCGCGCGAGCTGTGGATCGAGCGTGAGGACTTCATGGAAGTGCCGCCGAAGGGCTTCCATCGCCTCGTGCCCGGCGGTGAAGTGCGTCTGCGCGGCATCGGCATCGTCAAATGCGAATCGCTGGACAAGGACGCCGACGGCACCGTCACGACGGTGCATTGCACGCTGGATCTCGATACGCGGCCGGGACTGCCGGGCGCGGAGCGCAAGATCAAGGGCACGATCCACTGGGTCAGCGCGAAGCACGCGGTCGCGGCGGAAATCCGTCTCTATGACCGCCTGTTCAACGTCGCCGATCCGGATGACGACAGCGACGGCAAGACCTATCGCGATCATTTGAACCCGGACTCCCGGCGTGTCGTGCAGGGCTGGCTGGAACCGGCCGCCGCGAACGCCGCGCCGGAAACCGCGTTCCAGTTCGAAAGGCTGGGTTTCTTCGTCGCCGATCGCTACGACCACGGCGCGGACAAGCCTGTGTTCAATCGCGCGGTAACGTTGCGGGATTCGTGGGCGAAGGCGAAGGGCTGAGCTTCGCCATGCTCGGCGCCTGTCCGCGTCGCGAAACACCACCCCCACCCAACCCTCCCCCTGAAGGGGAGGGCTTTCAAGCCAAGCCTAGGTGTACTGCAGACGGCGTCGCGCTATCGAACTTCCTGTTCGTCAAGTTGGCGGGAATTAGCCCTCCCCTTCTAGGGGAGGGTTGGGTGGGGATGGTGTGGACTTCTGCTAAGCCACGAACGAAAAGCGACGACGCTAGATTCACCCTCCATCGAAGCAGTGGATGGCCTTTAGTCAGACCAGCGCGGGAAAACTCGACATGCTCTACGCCCAAGTCCACCTCACCCTGCCCGCCTGGATTAACGACGAAGTCGATACCGCGGCGCGCTATGCCAGCGATGCGGACAAGGTCGGGCTCGCGATCAGCCTGTCGCGGCGCAACGTCGAACTCGACACGGGCGGCCCGTTCGGCGCGGCCGTGTTCGACGGCGAGGGACGGCTGATCTCGATCGGCGTCAATCGTGTGGTGCAGCACAATTGCTCGGTGGCGCATGCGGAGATGATGGCGTTCATGACCGCCCAGGCCCGTACCCAGCGCTTCCGTCTCAACGAGGACGGTCAGCGCTACGCGCTAGCCACCAGCGCGCAGCCCTGCTGCCAGTGCTATGGCGCCAGCGTCTGGGCCGGCATCGACGAACTGCTGATCGGCGCGCGCAGCGAAGACGTGGAAGAACTGACCGAGTTCGACGAAGGCCCGCTGCCGGCCGACTGGATCGGCGAACTCGAACGCCGCGGCGTGCAGGTGCGACGCGACATCCTGCGCGACGAGGCGCGCAGCGCGTTGGCGGCCTACACCGCGCGCGGCGGATTGATGTACTGAGAGGGCCTGAGCGGATCGCTCTGCATCCGCGGCAGGTCCCCGCAAGTCCTTGCGCTACGCCTTGCGTCCGGCCTGCCCTGTGATGGAAGGACGCGCAGCAAACGAAACGTGTATCCGACGGTGTCGGTGTTTTCCAAAAAAATACGAGGTCCCGCCATGTCCAAGATCATCACGAGCGCCCCGTTCGCCAGCGGCGTGGTGGTCTACTGCCGGGCCGGTTTCGAAAGCGAAGCCGCGCAGGAGCTCGACGCCACGGCAGCCCACGCCGGCGTCGCCGGTTTTGCGCGCACCGAACGCAATGCGGGCTTTGCCGAATTCGTCTTGACCCAGCAGGGCGCACCGGATGCGCTGTTGCGGTTGCTCGGGTGGTCGCGCCTGATCTTTGCGCGTCAGTCGCTCGCGGTGATCGGCCAGTTCAAGGGATTGCCGCGCGAGGACCGTCTCACGCCGCTGCTCGCCGCGCTGCCGCCGGGTTTCGGCGTCCGCGACGTCTGGGTGGAAACGCCCGACAGCGATGACTCCAAGCCGCTGACCGCCTTCTGCCGCAGCTTCAACAACGCGTTCGTGCAGCACCTGCGCCGCGACGGTGGACTGGATCCCGCGAGTCCCTGGCGTCTGCACGCACTGTTCCCGAGCGGCGAGCGCTGCCTGCTCGCGCTCGCGCTGATCGATCACGCCGCGCCGTGGCCGCAGGGCATACCGCGTTTGAAGTTTCCGCGCGAGGCGCCGAGCCGTTCCACGCTCAAGCTCGACGAAGCGCTGCAGGTGCTGATCGGCGCGGGCGAACGCGAGCGCTGGTTCAAGCCCGGCATGACCGCCGTCGATCTCGGTGCGGCGCCGGGCGGCTGGACCTGGCAACTGGTGCGCCGCGGCCTGCACGTCACCGCGGTCGACAACGGCCCGATGGACGAACAGTTGATGGCCACTGGCCTGGTCGCGCACAAGCGCGAGGACGGCTTCCGTTTCCAGCCGCGCCAGCGCGTGGACTGGATGGTCTGCGACATGGTCGAGCAGCCGCGCCGCGTCGCCGCGCGCATGGCCGACTGGCTTGCCGAGGGCTGGTGTCAGCGCAGCGTGTTCAATCTCAAGCTGCCCATGAAAAAGCGCTACGCCGAAGTGCAGCAGGCTTTCGACGCGATGCGCGCGACGGTCGCGGCGGCCGGGCGCGAACTGGAAATCCGCGCCAAGCAGCTCTACCACGACCGCGAGGAAATCACGGTCTTCGCGCAGACGCGCTGAAACGCGCGGCGTCTCCACACGCAAAACACGCCGGCGATGCGCACCTGACGGCCGCGCGACGGCTTCGCCGCGCCGTAAAGTCGTTGTTGTGCGCGCGGGATTCACTCGAGCACAACGCGGCTGACGTACTCATCCTTGCTCCTCAACCGCGTTGCAGATCGCAAGACCTGGCGCGCCGAACGCGCAGCCTGCATTTCTCGCCCGCCGAAAACCGCGACTACACGCGATTTTCGAATGGCATGCGCCTTGCGACAGCTGTCGCTACATCGACAGGAGCACGCCATGAACGGACCGTTCGACATCCAGTTTCATCGCCCGGTAACACCGGGTGATCCGACCCCGCAGCCGCCCGGCGAAACGCCCTCGCCCGGGCCGCAACAGCCGGATCCGCCGCAGAGTCCGCCTCCAGTGCGCGCTGCGTGGAAGCGCGCGCCCGGCCGCTACGACCTCGACATTTCGGCCGACGGAGCGCGCTGAGCCATGGCCATGATCCGGCTCCAACTCACCGGCAATGACGACGTCGCGAACGAGCTCATCAATCTGCTCACCGCCATAGAAGGTGTGGAGCATGTCGAGGAAATCGGCGATCTCATGCCGCACATGGACGATGAGGACTCGAGCTCCGCCGGGCTGCCCGACGACAAGGCCGAAGGCTTCCACCACATCGAGATACGCGTGCCCAACGCACTTGCGAACGAGCGAGTGCGCAGCGTGGCCGAGGCGCTCGCGCGTGAGCGCGAGGTTGCGATCGAATACGACGAGGATTTCTGACCGCAGCGCCGAAATGGCGCTTTCAGCCCCATACGAGGATCACCATCATGACCATCCGCCGCACTGTTCCATTGTTCATCGCCCTCCAGCTCGCCCTGGGCATCGCCAGTGTTCATGCCCAGAGCGGTGCCGCACCGCCGTCAGGCGGCGCTGCGCCCGCCGCACCGGCGACACAGGCGCCTGCGAATCGGGCGACTCCGGTCGCGACCGCGCCGGCCCCGCCGGCGACCACGAATTCGCCGCCGGCCCGTCCATCGACCCTGAGCACGCCGAACCCGGCACAGAACAGCGCACCGTCTCCGCCGCCGGTTGGCCTGCCGACGAATCCGTCGGTAAACCAGGGCGCGCGGGATCCGAAAAGCCTGAGCAATCCGAACAATCCCGCCAACCCGAACAACCCGTTGAACCCGAACAATCCGGCCAATCCGAACAGCCCGCTGAACCCGAACAACCCGGCCAATCCAAACAATCCGTTGAACCCGAACAACCCGGCCAATCCGAACAGCCCGTTGAATCCGAACAACCCGGCCAATCCCAATAGTGCGCAGAATCCGACCAATACCGCCGTCACGACGAATCCGGCAACGAACGCGCCGAACGTGACCGCACCGACCGCACCGCTGCCGGCTTCCGCGATAACCGGAACACCGAACAGCGTGCCGAGCCGCACCGAAAGCCTGAGCACTCTCGACCGCAATCGCGACGGCTATATCTCGGCGGATGAGCTGACCAGCAACACGCGGGCCCGCACCGCCGTCGCCGATTGCGACACCGACCGCGACGGCAAGATTGCGAGTTACGAATACTCGTCCTGCGTCAACAACCAGCAGAAATAACGGCATCGCAGCGGGCCGCCGCTATTGGCGCCGCTCCGCTGATGACCTGAAAGCACGATGCCCCGCCGTTGTCTGCGGGGCATCGTGCTTTTTTTTCAGTCGTGAAAAGTTGTCCTCGGCTGCGATGGAGTGCACGAGGGTGTCGCGCGCTGGCTATACTCCAGCCAATACTTATCCGTATGCACGGCATAGTCGCCGGAATCCGGCGGCACCAGGGGGAGCCGTTGTGGTCGTTCAACCAGGACAAGGTCTCGCGGGCGGGTTCGCCTGCTCGGCCACAGGCCGCAAGCTGCGATCGATGTCCGCTGTAGCATTGTTCGCGACGTTGCTGTTCTGGGTCTCGGCCAACGCGCAGCCCGCACCGCTGTGGCAGACCCCCTCGACTGGCGCGCAGAGCGCCGCGAACACGCTCGAATTGCGCTTCAATCACGAAGTGCTGGCGCAGTTAGGCCTTCGAGTGCACGCGGCACGCAGCGACAGGCGCGATCCCGCGGATCCGCTGTCGACAGCTCTACTATCAATCGCTCTGACGCCTGGTGGCAGCGTGTCGGCGCAGCTGCGCGGCGCGTCGTTGCAGGCCTGGCAGGACGGGAAATTTTCGTCGGATTCCAACGCGGGATTCGTGCTGCTCGATCGCACGGGACGCATCGTCCTCGACTACCGCACCTTCGAGCTGCGCACGCGCGGCGGCACCACCGGGCTCGATTTCATCGCCGCCGACGGCAGCGCCGATCTGTACGCCGACGCGTTGATGGCCGTGCCCACGGCCGACGGCCGCCGCCTGCAACTGCTGTCGGCGGACCTGCGTCTCGGCGAGGCCGCCGCGCAGCGGCTCGGCAATGTGGCCTGGGCCGGTTTGACCATCGCCGACGCGCAGGGCGGTTTCGCTGTCGCGCCACTCGCGGTACCCGCGCCGTCGAGCTGCGCGCTGCCGAACTGGCCCGGCAGCGGGGACGGCGCCTACGCCGCCGACCTGCAACTCGACGACATCAGCGCGCAGATGATGCGTTGCGGTGAACCCGGCTGCAGCGGTGCGGCCTGCACCTGCGACGGACCCGGCGGCAGCGACGCGGCCGTCGTCGTCGCGCCGCGCGCCGAACTGTCGAACACCGCCGACGACAACGGCGGCCTGCCGTGCACGCCGCAAGATCCCTGCAGTGCCGATATCCCGTGGAACGCGAAGTTCTCCGTGCCGCGGCCGCCCTACGGCAACGACCAGCATCCGCTGCTGATCTGGAATCTCTATCGTCTCGACGCCGACGGCGGCATCACGCAGATCGGCCGCTCCGGCGTCAAGCACGCCTTCGTCGCGCTCAATACCGGCTGCGACTGCAGCGATGCGCAGATCCTCGGCCGCGGCTGCGGCGACGTCTATGCCAGCAACAACAACGACAACAACTTCGCGCTGGGTCCGCGCAGCGAGGTCGTACCGGCGCAGACACTCTGGGCGCGCTGCGGCGCACTCGACGACGACGAGGCCGTGCCGCCCAACACCGACTTCGGCGGCTGCGACGGCGTGCGCGACCCGTCCGGCAATACGGTCTGGAGCCAGCGCCTGACCGTGCGCGAAGCGCAGCTCGACCCGGCGCAGCACACCGGTGCGCGCTACCTGTTCGAAGCCTGGTACCTGGTCCGCGACGATATAAACATTTACAACTCGATGGGTTTTATCGAAGTGGAGCCGCAGTGGACCGGCGTCTGGAACCTGCCGCGCGCCGCGGGCAGCGGCTTTCGTCGCGGCGCCGCGCTCGATGCCTGGACAGATCCGGCGGCCAGCGGCGCGCTGCAGCAGGTCGACAGCGTGGCCGACGCACGCGGTCACCTGCGCCTCGCCACGCGCGTCCAGGCCTTGCCCGGCGGACGCTGGCGCTATGACTACGCGCTGATGAACTTCGATTTCGCCGAGACGACGCTCGCCGGCATCGCGCCCAACGAACGCCTGCTCGACAGCAGCGGCATTGCCGGAGTCAGTCTCTCGCTGCCGGCCGATGCACGCATCCTCGCGAGCGCGGTCGCCGATGGCGATGCCGACCCGGCCAACGACTGGGATCCGCAGCACACCGCGCAGTCGCTGCGCTGGCAGATGCGCACGACACAGTTCCTGCGCTGGGGCAGCCTGATGCGCTATTCACTGGTCGCCGATGCCGCGCCCGTGCCGGCCACGCTGCACAGCTGGCTCGGCGGCGCAGCCGATCGCGCCGGTCCGGTGTTCGCGAGCCTCGCACCGGGTGCGCGAGACACCGACCGGCTGTTCACCGATGTTTTCGAACCCTTGCTGGCGCAGGACGCGAACGTCCGACTGCCGCAGCGACAGACACATTAGTTCACTGGGAAACCTTAGCAAGCGCAGCGTTGTTTACAAAAGAACAGGAACCAGTCGGCGGAAGTCCGCCTATGCTTCGGACCCATCCATACTTACTCGTGTGGATGGCGTAAGCCAGTTCCGGATAAGCGCGTCGCCGTGGCGGCGGCGTGCTGGGGCTCTAAGAAATTGGGGATTACCATGCGAACACTTTCACGACGCGGCAATGCCGCTGCGGCCACCTTGTTGCTGCTGGGCTTCGGCCTGAGCCCGGCGTCTTTCGCCGCGGTCTCCGGCATCGTCTTCCAGGATTTCAACTCCAACGGCCTGCGCGATGCCGGCAGCATTTCCTCCGCCGCGGACCGCGGCCTGGGCGGCGTCACGGTCACTGCCTTCGACGCGGCCGGCGCCTGCGGCACGCCCGCGACAACGAGCGCGCTGCCGGCAAGCCTCGGCACCTATACGCTGACCACGACCGGTTGCGCGGCCGGTCCGGCGTTGCGCATCGAGTTCAGCGGCTATCCGGCCACGCTGCAGCCGAGCTTCCATGGGCGCCCCTCATCGGGCGCGACGACAGCGGCGCAGGCGGGTACGACGGTGCAGTTCGCCGCCGACGGCACGACCAACCTCGAAGTCGCCTTGAACACGCCGGCGGAGTTCTGCCAGAACGATCCGCTGCTCGCGATCGCCGAGCAAGCCTTCGGCGACGCGCAGAGCGTGAACAATGCCGCGATCGATTCGGTCGTGCGCTTCGCGTATTCCGTCACCGGCAGCACCGGCACACCGCAGCCGGTCGGCCCGGTCGGCATCGCCGGCGTGCCGCAGGTCGGCACGGTCTACGGCCTGGCCCATGACCGTCTGCGCGACCAGTTGTATATCGGCGCGTACCACAAGCGTCACGCCGGCTTCGGACCGACGGGCACCGGCGCGATCTACCGCGTGGACGCCGTATCGACCGGCGCGCCCGCGGCACCGGCTGTGTTCGCCGATCTCAACGCGATCTTCGGCCCCGGCACAGCCGGTACCGACTCGGTGCGCGGCAACTACGAAGGCGGCGTCGGCGGCGACCAGACCTGGGACCAGGTCGGCAAGAGCGCGCTCGGCGACATCGAACTCGACGATGCCGGCAATCGCCTCTACGTCGTCAACCTCGCCGACCGCCAGCTCTACACCCTGCCGACCAGCGGCCCGCTGACCAGCGGAACGATCACGCGCCAGCCGATTCCTAGCCCCTGCGCCAACGCTGCGGACGCGCGTCCGTTCGGCCTCGGCCACCGCAACGGCATCCTCTTCGTCAGCGGCGTGTGCTCGGCGCAGAGCACCGGCGTCGCGGCTAATCTGAGCGCCTGGATCTACGCCTACGACACGGTCGCCGGCAGCTTCGGTGCGACCCCGGCCTTCCAGTTCGCGCTCAACTATCCGCGCGCCGCCGGCAACGACGACGCGATCAATGACCCCGCGGGCGACGCGATCTGGCACGCCTGGAGTTCGGTCGCGGGCACGCCCGCCGCGACCAACAACTCGGTCTATCCGGAACCGATGTTCTCCGATGTGGTGTTCGACGGCGCCGACCTCGTGCTCGGCTTCCGCGATCGTCACGGCGACCACACCGGCACGGGCAACGTGGGCACGATCCGCGGCATCACCGGCGGCGAGATCCTGCGCGCCTGCGCCAATGGCAGCGGCGGCTGGAACATCGAACAGGACGGCAGCTGCGGCGGCGTGACCGGCGCGGTCGGCACCGCGACCAACCAGGCGCGCGGCCCGAATTCCGTCGGCAACACGCGCGGTGGCGAGTTCTACGGACTCGAACACTATTCCAACACGACGCCGCCGTTCTTCATCATCGACACACCGCCCGACTACAACGGCCGCCACGACGAGAACGCACAGGGCGCGCTGAACCAGGTGCCCGGCTTCCCGCAGGTCGCAATTACGTCGATGGATCCGTTCCGCTTCAATACCGGCGGACTGCGCTGGTATAACAATGCAACACCGAACAATGTCGCCACGACGCGCGGCTATGAGATCTTCCAGACCGGCACGGCCGGCTTCTCCAAGGCCAACGGCCTGGGCGACCTCAACGCCCTGTGCCGCGCCGCCCCGGTCGAAGTCGGCAACTACGTCTGGGACGACCGCAACCGCAACGGCGTCATGGACCCGGGCGAACCACCGATCGCGAACGTCGCGCTGACGCTGTACAGCACCGCCGGCACCGCGCTCGGCGCCACGACGACGGACGCGAACGGCGAGTACTACTTCCTCTTCAACCAGGGCGCAACCGACGCGACCACGACCGACAACCTCATCGTCGCGCCGAATCCCTACGCGTCCAGCTACACGATCGGCGTGATGCCGGCGAACTTCAGCGCCGGCGGGCCGCTCGTCAATCGGCGCCCGACCATCGCCAACAACGCCGGCCCGGGCACGGGCCTGCTGCGCGATTCCAACGGCGTCGCGGTGACGATTCCGGGCAATCCGGCCACGCTCGGCGCCGCGTTCACGCTGACCGGCGCGGGCAGCAACGACCACACCATCGACTTCGGTTTCGGCGCGGTCGATTTCGGCGACCTGCCCGACACGGGCGCGGGCACCGCCGCGGGCAACTACGCGACGCTGTCGGCCGACAACGGCGCGAGCCACGGCATCGTGCCGGGCCTGTTCCTCGGCGCAAGTGTCGATGCGGAAGTCGACGGCCAGCCGAACGTGGCGGCCAACGGCGACGACACGACCGGCACACCCGACGACGAGGACGGCATCACGCTCGCCAACCTGAGCCTGCGCACCGGTACTCCGGCCATCGTCAACGCGACCGCGACGAACACGACCGGCAGCGCGGCCCAGCTCTGCGGCTTCGTCGACTTCAATGGCGACGGCGATTTCCTCGATGCGGGCGAAACCGCGCCGGCGATCAGCGTGCCCAACGGCAGCACCGGCGCACCGTTCGCCCTGAACTTCGGCACCGTGCCGCAGGGCACGGCGAGCGCCACGTACGCGCGTTTCCGCCTGAGCACCGCGGCAGGCGCCTGCAGCAGCGTCGGCCCCACGGCCGATGGCGAAGTCGAAGATTATCCGGTCGGCATCGCGTCGCTCGATTTCGGCGACCTTCCCGATGCGGCCGCCGGCACGGCTACCGGCAACTACAACACGCGTGAAGCCGACAACGGCGCAAGTCATGTCATCGTCCCGGGCCTGTTCATGGGTGCGGGTGTGGATGCCGAAGGCGACGGCCAGCCCAATGTCGCCGCGAACGGCGACGACACGGCGCTGACGCCCGACGACGAGGACGGCGTCACCATCGCCGACCTGACCCTGAGCGGCGGCGGCAGCGCGAACATCCGCGTCGCTGCGACGAACACGACCGGCACCGCGGCGAAAATCTGTGGATTCGTGGACTTCAATGGCGACGGCGATTTCCTCGACGCCGGCGAAAGCGCGACGCAGCCGGTTCCGACCGGCAGCAACAACGTCACATTCACGCTGAACTTCCCGCTCGTGCCGCTCAACGCGGCGGCGAATACCTACGCGCGCTTCCGCCTCGACAACGGCGTCGGCGCGTGCACGCCGACCGGCTCGATCGCGAGCGGCGAAGTCGAGGACTATCCGGTCGGCATCGCTCAGCTCGACTTCGGCGACCTGCCGGACACGGGCGTGGGTACGGGCACCGGCAACTACGCGACGCTGCTTGCCGACAACGGTCCGCGGCACGTCATCGTGCCGGGTCTGTTCCTCGGCGCCGGTGTGGACAGCGAGAACAACGGCCAGCCCAACACGGGCGCGAACGGCGACGACAACGCGGGCACACCGGACGACGAGGATGGCGTGCTGATCGCCGATCTGTCGCTGACTGCCGGCACCGCGGCGCAGATACGCGTCACCGCAACGAATACCGCGCTGCCGGCCACGCCCGCACAGCTTTGCGGCTTCGTCGACTTCAACGGCGACGGCGATTTCGCCGACGCCGGCGAAGCCGCAGCGGCGATCAGCGTGCCGAACGGCAGCAACGCCGTGCAGTTCACGCTCAACTTCGGCACCGTGCCGCAGGTTGCGGCGAGTGCCACTTACGCGCGTTTCCGCCTGAGCACCACGGCGGGCGCGTGCAACAGCGTCGGCGCGGCGGCGGATGGTGAAGTCGAGGACTATCCGGTCGGCATCACTTCGCTCGATTTCGGCGACCTGCCCGATACAGCGGCCGGCACGGCCACCGGCAACTACAACACGCTCGCCGCGGACAACGGCGCGCGCCACATCATCGTCCCGGGTCTGTTCATGGGCGCGGGCGTGGATGCCGAAGGCGACGGCCAGCCCAATGCCGCTGCCAACGGCGACGACACGGCGCTGACGCCTGACGACGAGGACGGCGTCACCATCGCCGACCTGAGCCTGACCGGCGGAACCAGCGCGAACATCCGTGTCAACGCGACGAACACGACCGCCACCGCCGCGAAAGTGTGTGGATTCGTGGATTTCAACGGCGACGGCGATTTCCTCGACGCCGGCGAAAGCGCGACGCAGCCGGTTCCGACCGGCAGCAACAACGTCACGTTCACGCTGAATTTCCCGAGCGTGCCGCTGAACGCGGCGGCCAGCACCTACGCGCGCTTCCGCCTCGACAACAGCGGCGGTGCGTGCACGTCGACCGGCGCCATCGCGAGCGGCGAAGTCGAGGACTATCCGGTCGGTATTGCACCGCTCGACTTCGGCGACCTGCCGGACACGGGCGTGGGTACCGGCACCGGCAACTACTCGACGCTGTTTGCCGACAACGGCGCGCGCCATGTCATCGTTTCCGGGCTGCACATGGGCCTGGGTGTGGACAGCGAGAACGACGGCCAGCCGAACGTAGGCGCCAACGGCGACGACAGCACCGGCACACCGGACGACGAGGACGGCGTGCAGATCGCCGATCTGTCGATGACCGCGGGCCTGCCCGCGCAGGTACGCGTCGACGCGGTCAATACCGCGCAGCCGCCGACGGCAGCGCAGCTCTGCGGCTTCGTCGACTTCAACGGCGACGGCGACTTCGCCGACGCGGGCGAAACCGCACCCGCGGTCAGCGTGCCGCCCGGCAGCACCGCGCAGT
This sequence comes from Lysobacterales bacterium, assembly GCA_038207515.1. Taxonomy (GTDB): domain Bacteria; phylum Pseudomonadota; class Gammaproteobacteria; order Xanthomonadales; family Rhodanobacteraceae; genus Tahibacter. The sequence continues at coordinate 32,458 of JBBQZR010000055.1, forward strand.
TCACGCTGAACTTCGGCAACGTGCCCGCGAACGCGGCGAGCAGCACCTATGCGCGCTTCCGCCTGAGCACGGCGACCGGGGCCTGCAGCGCGAGCGGCGCGGCACCGAACGGCGAGGTCGAGGACTATCCGGTCGGCATCGCCCTCGTCGACTGGGGCGACCTGCCCGACACCGGTGCCGGCAGCGGCCCTGGCAACTACGCGACGACCCTCGCCGACGGCGGCGCGCGTCACGTCATCGTACCGGCGCTGTACTTCGGTGCCGGCGTCGATGCCGAAGCCGACGGCCAGCCCGGCGCCAGCGCGAACGGCGACGATGCGAACGGCACGCCCGACGACGAGGACGGCATCAATCCCGCCGACCTGTCGCTGCAGCGCGGCGTAGCCCCCGTCGTGAACCTGACCGCGACCAACAACACCGGCACGACGGCGCAGGTCTGCGGCTACATCGACACCAATGCCGACGGCGATTTCGCCGACGCGGGCGAAACCGCGACCACGACACTGACCACCGGCGCCACGAACGCCAACCTGCAGCTGAACTTCGGCGTCGTGCCGAACACGGCGGCGACGACGAGCTACGCGCGCTTCCGCATCAGCACCGGCGCCTGCGCGCCGAATGGCGGCGCGCTCGACGGTGAAGTCGAGGACTATCCGGTCAACATTGGTGCCGGCATCCTGAGTCTCGGCAACCTGGTCTGGAACGACCGCGACAACGACGGCACAGTCGATCCGGGCGAACCCGGCCTCGCCGGCGTCGCGGTCACCCTCTATGCCGACAGCAACGGCGACGGCGTGCCCGACGGTGCCGCGGTGGCGACGACGAGCACCGACGCCAACGGCAATTACGTGTTCCAGAACCTCGACCCGGACACCTACCTCGTCGAGATCGTGCCGCCGGCCGGCTATCTGGGCAGCACCTGCTCGGGCCTGCCGTATGCGGCAAGCGGCACGTGCGAACCCGCGGTAGACCCGGACAACGACGTCGACAACGACGACAACGGTACGGCCGCCGGCGCTACGATCCGCTCCGGCCCGGTCACGCTGACCGTAGCCGGCGAGCCGACCAACGACGGCGACGGCAACAACGGCAACCTCAGCGTCGACTTCGGCCTGCTCGGCAATTTCGATCTCGCGCTGATCAAGCGGCTCAGTGCCGGCCAGAGCGGTCCGTTCATCGTCGGACAGGACGTGAGCTTCGACATCACCGTGTTCAACCAGGGAGCGATCACGGCGACCACGATACTTGTCAACGACTATATTCCGGCCGGTCTGGCCTTGAGTCCGCTCGAGACGAACTGGACGACCGTATCGCCGACGCTGGTCACGCGCACCCTGCCCGGCCCGCTCGCTCCGGGCGCCAGCCTGATTACGACGATTCTGCTGCGAGTCACGGATGCGAGCGTGTCGCCGCTGGTCAATCGTGCCGAGATCGGCAGCGCCGACGACGACGGTGATCCGTCGAACACCCCGCCGACCGATATCGACTCGACGCCCGACGGCAATCCCGGCAACGACGGCGGCGGCGCACCGAACACGCCGTCCGACGATGCGACCGGCGGCAACGGCAGCGGCACGCCGGGCGGCACCGATCCGAACGGCGACGAGGACGATGCGGACCCCGCCTCTATCCCGGTCGGCAGCGGCGGCGCGGTACTCGGTGTCGCCAAGGCGGCGCAGATACTCGGCAGCACCGGTGGCGGCGGCTACGGCGGCGGCGGCGCGGCACCCAATGCCGACATCGCCTACATCGTGCTCGTGCGCAACTACTCGACCCAGGCCGTCAACAGCCTGCAGGTGGTTGAGAATCTCGTCGCGACCTTCGGCAGCGGCGCGAACTGGAGCGTCACCGGCCTGACCTCGCCGACGCTGAGCGTGAACCCGGCCTACGACGGCCGCGGCGCAACGAACCTGCTCACCGGCAGCGACACGCTCGCGGCCGGCGCGACGGCGACGATCCGCCTCACCGTGAACCTGCAGTTCGAACCGGGCCGGCGCTATACCAATCAGGTGCTCGGCACCGGCCTGGTCGGCACCGCACCCGTCAGCGACCTGTCGCAGAACGGCACCAATCCGGCACCGAACGGCGATCCGGGCACCGACAACGAGGGCACGGTCATCCAGCTCGGCAGCACCACGATACCGACGCTGTCGCTGCCGGCCATCCTGCTGCTGCTCGCCGGCCTCGTGCTGATCGTGCAGCAGCGCCGGCGCCTGATCTGAGCTGACACACGGAACTTGCGGCAATCGCCGCAAGTTCCCGTTTGAGAAAAAACCTTTTGTGCAAAACGACAACGGCGCAACCCTTCGGTTGCGCCGTTGTCGTTTGTGCGATCGCGGATCAGGCCGCGGCTATGACCCGCTCCGGCCGCACGCGCATGAACACTTCGACGCGGCTCGTATCCAGCGGCTTGGTCCAGTGCTCGTCGAAACCGGTTTCCAGCGAGTAGCGCGCGTCGTCGGGTTCACCCCAGCCAGTGACCGCGACGAGATACGCCGTGCAGCCGCTCTCGCGCAACAGTTGCGCGACGTCGTGGCCATCGAGGCGGCCGAGCATGATGTCGAGGAAGATGACGTCCGGCTGCGCCGCGAGGATGCCATCGACGACACCTTCCACGGTATCGGCGGATACCACCTCCGCGCTGTGACCGATCATGCGCAGGAAATCGGCGAGCATGTGCGCCGATGCGCCATTGTCGTCGACGACGACGACCTTGCCGCCCTGCCAGGTAGGCGGCTCGTCGATCATGAGTTGTGGCATGGGAGTGCTCCGCATCGAATCAGGCGCACATCCCAGCAGACGCGGCGTAATGAAATGGCGAAGACGCGCCGACCTGGATCGAGATCGACGCACCGCAGGCCGCGGCAAGACCGCGCGCGACAGGCGCTCGGACACGGACACGCAAGACCTGAGATCAAGCCAGCACGAGCGTTTCCGTCGCAGCACCGCAAACGACGTCATGATGCGAGATCACGACGAGGCTGGCCTCACCCACCCAGCGATCGATGCCGTCGGCGACGCGCTCGCGCAGCGCAGCATCCAGGCCTTCGAACGGTTCGTCGAGGACGAACAGCACGGCCGGCCGCAGCAAGGTGCGCGCAATCGCGAGCCGGCGCGCCTCGCCGCCCGAGAGGCCGACACCGTATTCGCCGAGCGGCGTGTCGAGTCCCTGCGGCAGCTGCGCGAGCCATTCATCGAGCGCGACGGCGTGCAGCACCGCACGCAGCCGCGCGTCGTCGGCCTGCGCATCGGCCACGCGCAGGTTGTCGGCGACGCTCGCGGCGAACAGGTGCGGACGCTGCGGCAGCAGCGCGACGCGCGCGCGCAGGCTCGCTTCGTCGTAGCGACGCAGATCGCAACCGTCGAGCAGAATCCCGCCGCGGTCCGGATCGATGCTGCGTGCCAGCAGCGCGGCGAGCGTGCTCTTGCCGGCGCCGGACGCGCCGCGCACGCACAGCCGCGCACCAGGCTGCAGCGCGAAGGTCACACCATCGACGCCGGCCTCGCGGCCCGCATAGCGATAGCTCGCGTCGTGCACGCGCACGGCGCCGCGTGCCGGGGGCAGCTCCGCCGCGGCGGGAAACGCGAGCATCGCCGGTGTCGCGAGCACGTCGTCGAGTCGCTGCGCCGCCGCGCGCGCACGGCCCCAGGCCAGCCACGCGCCGGCGGCGGGCGCGAGTGCTTCGAGCGTCGCGAGCACGCCGAGCACGGCGGCCGCGAGCCACGGCACCTGCGCCGGCTCGATGACGGACATCGTCTGGCGTTGCAGAAGCAAGGTCCACGCGGTGGCGCCGACCAGCAACACGACGGTCGCCTGACCTGCGCTCTCGCGCAGGCGCTGGCGCCACTGCGCAGCCAGCAATTCGCGGTCGTCGCGCAGCCACGTTTCGCGCCAGGCCGGCCAGGCACCGCAGAGCGCGAGCGTCGTGAGGCCGCGCAGCGCATCGACGAGCGCTTCGCGGCGCAGGCCCGCGCGCTGCGCGAGCGCACGGCCATCGCGCAGGCCGTGCCGCGCCGTCAGCAGCGGCACCACGACCGCGGCGGAGAACAGGCCGATCGTCGCGGGCCACACCAACCGCGCATCGGCCCAGGCGACGATCGTGATCGCGACGCTCACGACGATGACGCTGCCGATCAGCGGCAGGCCCGCGCGCAGCGGCGCTTCGTTGAGCGCATCCACGTCGCCGACGAGGCGCTGCAGCACCTCGCCCTCGCTCCAGCGCGCGAGCGGTTCCGGCGTCAGCGCGACGAGCTGCGCATAGACGCGGCTGCGCAGCCCGGCCATGAGCCGCAGCACCGCGTCGTGCGCGACGACGCGCTCGCCGTAGCGGCCGGCCGTGCGCACGAGCGCGAACAGGCGAATCGTGGCGCCGGGGCGGAAGATGTCGAAGGTCGCGGCACTCGCCGCGCTCGCGCCCGCAATCGCCGCAGCGGTGATGAAATGGCCGGCAAATGCGAGCAGCCCGAGCGCGGCGAGCAGCGCCAGCGCGGCGAGCAACAGTGCGAGCGCGAAGCGCCCCTTGTAACGCAGCAGCAGGCGCGCGAGGCGCAGCGACGTCGCGCTCGCGTTCATCCGGTAACGTCCTCCTGCGGCGACTCAAACCCGTCGCGCAAGCGCCCGCGTTCGAGCACGAGCACGCGGTCGACCCAGGGCGTATCCGCCTCGCTGTGCGTCGCCAGCAACAGCGTGCGGCCCTGGCTGGTCTCGATCAGGCTCGCGCGCAGACGCGCCGCGGTCGCTGGATCGAGATGCGCGAGCGGTTCGTCGAGCAGCCACAGCGGCGCTTCGCGTGCGAGTGCGCGCGCCAGTGCCAGGCGCTGCAGCTGCCCGCCCGACAGCGATCCGTCCGCCTCGCCCGGCACGCTGTCGACGCCGCGCGGCAGCGCGGCTACTTCCTCGGCGAGTCCCGCACGCTGCAGCGCGGACCACAGGCGCGCATCGTCGGCACCGTCGAGTCCGAGCAGCACGTTGTCGCGGATAGTCCGGCGAAACCATTCCGGCCGCTGTTCCAGCCAGGCCAGCCGGCGCCACCACGCGGCGCGGTCGAGCTGCGCGAGATCGATGCCATCGATGCGTATCGTGCCCGCGCTCGGCGCGACGAATCCGGCAAGCAGCGCGAGCAGCGAACTCTTGCCCGAACCGCTCGCGCCGCGCAGCGCGACACGCTCGCCGGCGCCGATGCGGAAGCTCACCTCGTGCAGCGCGACGCGGCCGTCGGGATAGCGCAGGGACACGGCGTCGAACTCGATCGCCGGCGGCGTGTCCGCCGGCAGGATCGTGCCCGCTGCTTCGGTGGCCGGCACCGCGACGCACAGCGCATCGATCGCCGCCGCCGCGGCCAGCGCATCGGCGCGCGCGTGATAGTCGCTGCCGAGCTGGCGCAGCGGTGCGTAGAACTCCGGTGCGAGCAGCAGCACGAACAGCGCATCGTGCAGGCGCATCGCGTGGCCGTAGTGACCCAGATCGAAACGGCCGAGCAAGGCCAGGCCGAGATACAGCGCGACCAGCGCGATGCCGATCGAGGCAAACAGCTCCAGCACCGCCGACGACAGGAACGCGAGCCGGAATACCGCGAGCGCACGATCACGGTATTCCGCCGCACTGGCCGCCAGACGCGCCGCGCCCGCGTCGGCGCTGCCGAGCAGACGCAGTGTCGGCAGCCCACGCAGCAGATCGAGGAACTGCGCGCCGAGCCGCGCCAGGGCTGCCGCCTGCAAGCGGCTCTCTCGCGCCGCGCCGCGGCCAACCAGGGTCATGAACACAGGAATCAGCGGTGCCGTGCACAGCAGTAGCATCGCGGCGAGCCAGCTGCGCGGCAGCACGCACAGCCACAGGGCGAGCGGCACGAGCACGGCGACATAACGCTGCGGCGAATAGCGCGCGACATAGCCGTCGAGCGCATCGACCTGTTCCACCGCCAGCGAGGCGAGTGCGCCGTCGTCAGCGACGCTGCGACGCAGCGGGCCGAGACGTTCCAGCGCCGCGAGCACTTCGCCGCGGGCGTTCGCGCGCACGATCACACCGGCGCGCGCGCCGCAAGCATCGCGCAGGGCCAGCAGCGTGCTGCGTGCGAGCAGTGCGGCCAGCATCAGCAGCAGCGGCAGGCTGCCGGCCGCAAGATCGGAAGGCGCGGCAGAAGTGATCCAGCGGTCGACGAGCGTCGCGAGCGCCGCGGCGAACACCACGAACGCGAGCGTCGCGCCGATGCCGCAGCCGACACTAGCCCATGTCCAGCCGCGCACCGGCCGCAGTCGCGCAGCGAGCCAGTCCTGCCCTGCGCGCTCGTGCTCGACCGCACTCATCGCGCGCGGCGGTCGCGGCTCAGGGCTTCAGTTCCTCGTCGGCGGGATAGCCTTTGAACTCCAGCCACATCGCATTGATGATCGCGGCGAAGCAGGCCATCAGCACGCCGAGTATCCAGGCGAAATACCACATTGGAACCTCCGAGCAAGGAGAACGGCCCTTAGTTTCTTGAGCCCCCTTGAGTCAAGGGGGCGGCCAACGCGTAGCGTTGGCCAGGGTTGTGGAGATCTGGTGCACGGCCCAAGAGCGGCTGTGCGAAAACTTGTTCATAATTTCAATAGTGCGCATCCGAACCGCTGACCTGCTCCAGCGTGACCGGCCCGCGCATCACGCGGAAGACCCAGCTCGTGTACAGGATGATCAGCGGCAGGAACAGCACGGTCATCCAGAACATCCAGCGCAAGGTCAGCAGGCTCGAGGTCGAATCCCAGACCGTGAGGCTGTGCGAGGGCATCAGGTTCGACGGCATCATGAACGGAAACATCGCCACGCCGGCCGTGAGTATCGTCGCGGCGACGGCAAGACCGCTCGCGACGAAGGCCCAGCCCGCGCGCCGCGGCGCCAGCCACCACGCCGCACCGGCACCGGCGAAGCCGAGCAGCGGGATCAGCCACAGCAGCGGCTGCGCACGGAAATTCGTGAACCATGCGCCGGCCTCGACGACCACGGTCTTGGCCAGTGGATTCGAACCCGCCTGCGTGCCAGCGAACGAGGCGAGGCGATAACCGTCGACGCCGAGCGCGATCCAGAGGCCCGCGCCAGCGAAGCTCGCGACGAAGACCAGCGCGGCGATGCGATGCCAGCGCCGCGCGCGTGCGCGAAGTTCGCCGACGGTCTTGAGCTGCAGGAAGACCGCGCCGTGCATGACGAGCAGTGAAAGACTGACCACGCCGACGAGCAGCGCGAACGGATTGAGCAGGCCGAAGAAGTTGCCGTCGTAGTACACGCGCAGGGCTTCGTCATAACGGAACGGCACGCCGAGCAGCAGGTTGCCGAACGCGACGCCGAACACCAGCGCCGGCACGAAGCCGCCGATGAACAGGCAGACGTCCCACAGCGAGCGCCAGCGCGGATCGGCGAGCTTGCTGCGGTAGTCGAAGCCGACCGGACGCAGGATCAGCGCGAACAGCACGAGGATCAGCGCGACGAAGAAGCCCGAGAACGCCGCAGCATAGATCAGTGGAAACGCGGCGAAGATCGCGCCGCCGCCGAGGACGAACCACACCTGGTTGCCCTCCCAGGTCGGTCCTATCGTGTTGATCAGCACGCGGCGCTCGTCGTCGGTCCGCGCCACGATCGGCAGCAGCACGCCGACACCGAGATCGAAGCCGTCCATGATCGCGAAGCCGATCAGCAGCACGCCGAGGAACAGCCACCAGACCACGCGCAGCGTCTCGTAGCTCATGAGAAAAGTCAGTGCGTCGGACATGGCGTGCTCCTCAGGCCTTGGACGGTTCAGCCGGTGCGTCGGCACCGATGACTACCGAATGGCCCGGCGCCGAAGCGCCGGGTGCCACGGCATGACCCGGAGGATCGTCGGGCTCAGCCGGCCCTTTGCGCGCGAACTTGATCATCAGATACATCTCGACCACGAGCAGCGCCGTATACAACAGCACGAATCCGACGAGACTGAAGACCAGATCGCCGACCGTCAGCGACGACACGCTCATCCAGGTCGGCAGCACCTCCGCCACAGTCCAGGGCTGGCGGCCGAGTTCCGCCACGATCCAGCCCATTTCCGAGGCGATCCACGGCATCGGCATCATCACGATCGAGAGCTTGAGCACCCAGCGCTGGCGCATGATCGCGCGGCGCGAGGCCGACACGAGCGCGAGCACGAACACCACGAGCATGAACACGCCGCAGCCCACCATGATGCGGAAAGCCCAGAACAGCGGCGCCACGGGCGGTATCGCATCGCGCGCGGCGCGCGCGATCTGGGCGTCGGTCGCGTCGACGACGTTGGGCGCATAGCGTTTCACGAGCAGGCCGTAGCCCAGGTCGGGCTGCCGCTCCAGCAGCGCGGCGCGCGCCTGCGCATCGGACCGATCTGCGCGCACCCGCTGCAGCGCCGCATACGCCAGCATGCCGCTGCGAATGCGCACTTCGTGCTCGGCGACGAGATCCTTGAGCCCGGTCACCGGCTCGGTCAGCGAGCGCGTCGCGATCAGGCCCATGAGCCACGGGATCTCGATCGCGTGATTGGTCGTCATATTCTCCTGGTCGATGAAGCCGATGACGGTGAACGGCGCCGGCGGCGGATGGGTTTCCCACATCGCCTCGATCGCGGCGAGCTTCACCTTTTGCACGTGGCCGAGTTCGTAGCCGCTCTCGTCGCCGAGCGTGATGACCGACAGCGTAGAGGCCAGGCCGAATGCCGCGGCGATCGCAAACGAGCGCTGCGCGAACGCGACATGACGGCGCTTGAGCAGGTACCAGGCGCTGATGCCGAGCACGAAGCAGGAACCCGTCACGTAGCCCGCCGAGACGGTGTGCACGAACTTGACCTGCGCGACCGGGCTGAAGAAAACCTGCGCGAAGCTGGTCAGCTCCATGCGCAGCGTATCCGGATTGAACTCGGCGCCGACCGGATACTGCATCCAGCCGTTCGCCACGAGGATCCACAGCGCCGAGAAATTCGACCCCAGCGCGACGAGCCAGGTCACGGTCAGGTGCTTGACCTTGCTGAGCCGTTCCCAGCCGAAGAAGAACAGGCCGACGAAGGTCGACTCGAGGAAGAACGCCATCAGTCCTTCGATCGCGAGCGGCGTGCCGAAGATGTCGCCGACGTATTGCGAGTAATACGACCAGTTCATGCCGAACTGGAATTCCATCGTGATGCCGGTGGCCACACCCAGCGCGAAGTTGATGCCGAACAGCTTGCCCCAGAACTTCGTCATCTGCTTGTAGATCTCGTTGCCGGTCATGACATAGACCGACTCCATGATCGCCAGCAGGAACGACAGCCCGAGGGTCAGCGGCACGAACAGGAAGTGATACAGCGCGGTCGCCGCGAACTGCAGGCGGGACAACTCGACTACGGTGTCCGAGATCATCGGTAATCCTCTTCGCGGCGGCTCACGCGGAAACGCGCCGGCGTGTCGGCAAATGGGCTGGTAACAGCGGCGCTGGCGCGTGACGCGGGTGCAATGGCTACAAAGCACCATGGCCGCGGCGCAGTGTAGCGCGCTGCCGAACGCCGGTGACGGCAAGCAAGCCATGCCGACAGCGCGGCAACTGGCTCCAGGCGCGTGCAGGCAAGTTTCATGCGCCCAGCCTGGCCACTGCGTGTGTGCGGCGAATTGATCAGGATCAATGGCTTCGGCGGCGGGAGGGCGTCGCAGGCGATACGAGCGGCGATGTCGCATGCAGCGTCAACGTGCCGCAGCGTCAGCTTGCCGCAGCGGCAACTTGCCGCAGCGCTCGCTGCGTACGCAAACTCCAGCCTGTCACCGCGCTCAGCAGCCGCGGCGTTCTCCCTCTTTCCGACTCGAGGAACCGCGATGCGTCACTATCGAGTTGGAACCCGGTGTAGCGCAGCGCTACGCGGGTTTCGGCGCGAAGACCGACTGAGTTTTCCCGATCGGGCGACGCAGCCGCGATCACAAGGCGTGCTGATCGGAGAGCACGGCGCATGTGACACGTCGGTGTCGTGCGGGCCGCAGTAAAGGTCATGCCTCCCGCCGGACATGGCCGCCGGGATGGCAGACTACGGTCCCCGCAGGAGACACCCATGAAGACACGCACGCTCGGCAACGGCGGCCTCGAGGTTTCGGCGATCGGCCTGGGCTGCATGGGCCTGAGCTTCGCCTACGGTCCGGCCACCGACCGGCCAGCGGCGATCGCGCTGCTGCGCGCCGCGGTCGACCGCGGCGTGACATTCTTCGACACGGCCGAGGTCTACGGTCCGTTCGCGAACGAGGAACTGCTCGGCGAGGCATTCGCGGGCTTGCGCAGCAATGTGACCATTGCCACAAAGTTCGGTTTCGATCTCGAACCCGGCACCGGCCTGCAGCGCGGCCTGAACAGCCGGCCCAGGCACATACGACAGGTCGCGGAAGCCTCGCTGCGGCGGCTGAAGACCGACGTCATCGATCTGTTCTACCAGCACCGCGTCGATCCCAACGTGCCGATCGAGGACGTCGCGGGAACCGTGAAAGACCTGATCGCGGACGGCAAGGTCCGCCACTTCGGATTGTCCGAAGCGGGCGAACGGACGATTCGCCGCGCCCACGCGGAGCAGCCGGTGGCAGCGCTGCAGAGTGAATACTCGCTGTGGTGGCGCGAGCCCGAGGAAAGTGTATTGCCGACGCTGGAGGAACTGGGCATCGGCTTCGTCCCCTTCAGCCCGCTCGGTCGCGGCTTCCTCACCGGAGCCATCGACGAGAACACGGCCTTCGACAGCGGCGATTTCCGCGCCAGCGTTCCGCGCTTCTCGCCCGAGGCGCGCAAGGCCAATCAGGCACTCGTCGACGTACTCGGCGAGATCGCCGCGCAGCGCCAGGCGACGCGCGCCCAGATCGCGATCGCCTGGCTGCTGGCGCAAAAACCGTGGATCGTGCCGATTCCCGGCACCACGAAGCGCCACCGGCTCGACGAAAATCTCGGTGCCGCCGCGCTGCAACTGAGCAGCGATGACCTGCGCGACATCACCGCGGCCGCCGCGGCGATCACGGTGCAAGGCGCGCGTTATCCGGACCACCTGCAGCGACTCGTCGACCGCTGAACTCGCTGCGCGACTCGTATAGGGGTCCAGGTCTGCTGCAGGCCGCGGAACGCTTCGGCTGGAACAAATTCAACGCCAAACCCGCTCAGGTGCGCGACGGCGAATAGCTGATCGGCATCGGCGTCGCGGCTGCGTTCCGCAACAACCACGTCGAGAAATCCGCCGCGCGCGTGCGGCTCGACGACAAAGGTATCGTGACGGTCGAAACCGACATGACCGACATCGGCACCGGCAGCTACACGATCATCGCGCAGACCGCCGCGGAAATGGTGGGCGTGCCACTCGAACGCGTGGTCGTACGTCTCGGCGATTCCCGCTTCCCGGTATCCGCAGGCTCTGGCGGCCAATGGGGCGGAACGTGTCAAGCCGCTTGAGACAGTGTTTTTTGGAAACCTATGTAGCGATGGTGCGGTGTTGGCGGGCGCGCAAGGTGAGGAGCGACTCCGCGGGAACGATCTCGTTTTCGAGCGGTTTAGAAGCTGAGCGCGTGACC
>JBBQZR010000056.1:0-41642 GCA_038207515.1 Lysobacterales bacterium
GCGCGTCGGCCAACATCCCGCCGCACGCGTCAGCGAGCTGATACCTCGGCTATGGAAGCAACAGTTCGCCGCCAATCCGCTGCGCTCGCTCTTACATGGGGCGTGGCGTTAGGCAAGGACGGTGCTCAGTTATCGCTTACCTCTGAACGGGCTTCCAGCAATCCACGCACATCGCGCGAGAGGACGGCCACGACTTCAAGGATGCCGCCGTGCGAGCGCGAGCCCGGCCACTCCAACTGCGCCGTCGCGATGGTTTCGCTGAGCCCCTGGATCGCCCCGAGGCGGGTCATGATCTCCTCATCCAGCGCCTCGCGCTGTTCTTCCGCGTCGATGATGTAGGCGAACATCACGGGATGATCGCCGCGCGCGTCGCGGCGCAGGGGATAGAACGAACCCTGAGGGGTCATGGCGCGTGTCTCCCGGAGCAGGGCCCGTGCTGGACGCAGACAGGCCTCCCGCTACCCGGCGAGCCACGAAGGCATTTACCGCGTGCTGGCAGGAGCGGTCCGCGCTCAGGGATTGAGCGAGAAACATTGCCAGTGTCTCGGTCGGCGGAAGCAATCGCTCACGATGCACCGGAAGCAGCGCTTCGACCTGATTGAGCATGGATGAATCGGTAAGCAGATCGAAGAACGCGTAGGCATCGATCGAGCGAAGACCGCGTCGAAGCGCGTGCTGTTGTCGCACGCTGGCGCTGCGCATAGGATGCATCAAGCCGGCTCCTTTGCTTTCGGTGTTGTCTGGTAACTCCACCTTAGCATTGCGAGCCGGCTTTGCTTTTGCCGTCAGAGAGCTGGCGTTAAGTCAGTGCCATTCGAACCTGAACCAGCTACTGCTCAATACATCTGTCGGCAGTTTACCCATATTTACTATTAGACCAGCACCGATGCCTGACTGGTCGCCTCAGCAATCTCGCGTCGTTCAATACCCTCGGTTCATTTCGCGTTTTTATCGATCCATGTTCGGATTGGCTTGTTTGGAGCCACGTCGGCATAGACACCAAACTTACCAGGCCGCGCGCATCCTTCGCCCCAGCTGACAACGCCGACCAATCTGGCATCGGCGCCGGTACCGGTATATAGCGGGCCGCCGCTGTCACCTTGACAGGCATCGCCTTTCTTTTCAGCTTCGGGTTTCGACTTAGCGGCGCAAATCATGTTCGCCGTAACTTCGCTCGGATTACTCGCCTCGGCGTAGTTCTTTTTGCAATCTTGCCAAGGCTTAATAATCAATTTGACGAACTGTAGAACATCGGAAGTGACGCCATCCTCCTTGACCCTTCCGTAGCCGCTAACTATTACGTTGCTATTGTCGGCTGGAGAGGTCGGAGCGAGTCTAATCGAATGCCCCGTGGTCTCGACCTTGAGCAGTGCCACATCGAAATCCTGAGTGATCGGCGAGTACTCGATAGGCACCAATACCCGTGTCGCATTCGCGCGTTTAGCGTCGGCCGCACTCAACTTCGTCGTTCCGGAAATGACTGTTATCTTATCCGGATGTTTGCCGTGTCGATGAACACAGTGCGCTGCAGTCAAAACCCAACCATTTTCTATAATGCTGCCTCCACATAGATACTGCCTATTCACGTCGTCCGGGTCAGTAATAATAAGGGCTACTTGCCATGGAATCTGGCCTGCTTCTGCGGGATCACCACCGACGACTCTTGAGCCATCTTTCAGCGTGTTTGTTTTGTCGGCCAGCGTTACGACCGTTGCTGGCCTAGGCTGCGCTTCTGGTGCAATCGCAAGTACGTCAGCGCTAATCGTCAGCAGTCCACAGCAAAATATCAGCAACCGCCCCGGAGTTGGCAGCTTCATGTCATTTCCCCTTCAAGTTTGAGACTCTCATTAAAACCCGACCTGCGACCGCAGGGGCGAAAGCGCTTGGCACAATTCGAATTCGACTGCGGGAATAGGCGACGCCGAGCTCATCAAGCGCTCGCTGCACTTCGAATGCTTGTCTAAATGCGACACTGGAAGGCGAGTCTCCGTCTATTCCTTGTGCCGCCTCGACGGCGAGGACGTTCAGTCTTGTGTGCGCCAGATGTTGTGTGTTGATCTGCAGAAGTTGCGCAAGACAGAGAGTCGTACCGCCACGTTCTACGATGCATTCAGTTGCGTCAAGAACGTCGACGTGTTCCCAATAGCTAGGTAGCCCGGACGAATCGTTTACAAGCGACTCCAACCGTATGTAGCGAGGTTGGTCGCCGGAAGCGGAGGCCAGCCGTCCCCAACCACTCTGCTCGACGACGATGAGTTCATTTTGTAGAGAACGCTGGACACTTGCTTGGCGAACGCCCTCAACGGGATGGCGATTTATCGATACGCGGCGCGATTCCGTGATTCGCATTCCCAGCGTTTCGTCGCGCCCCCCGTCGACTATGGTTACCTGCTGAGCCGCCGCAAGCAGGTCGCGATCACGTAACCAACGCAGTGCAGAGCGCAAATACTCACTTGTGGAGTTCGTCTCGACGTATCGCCTCACAGTTTCAGGGTTGTGTTCACCCGCAGTGAGCACACTGATCCACAATGCCTCATTTTCCTTCTGTTTTGACTCCGAGAGAGCCCCCAGCCAAGCTCCTCTCAGAGCCTTGGGCCGAAAATCGGGCTCGATCGGATAGTAGGCCTTGTTGGCGCTTGTAGTAACTTTCTCGAAGGCCTCTGTGAAAATGTCGGGGATTTGCGGCGTCGCGCCACGCAAGGCCCCGACCAAGGCATTCACATAGGTTCCGGGTTGGCTTGGATCGCCGACTTCGGGGGCCTCCGCTCCTGGGCGCGTTGAGTAGGCTGTGCCGACGCGTGCAAACTGGACTGTCTTGACATAGCCGATCCGCTCTGCGAACGGAAGGTTACTGAGTTTGCGCCAAGTTAGAGACCCATGCTCCTTGCACTTCCCGACCTCGGCCAATTCTACTGGCGCCTCAACTGAAGAGCCGTCACTGGGGAATGGTGTTCGGCAAGCGTCGACCACGACCAAGCCCGCTCCCGCGTACACTTTTTTCAACGCTTCCTCGAATCCCGCCGTTAGCTGAGCAACCTGGTAGTAGTCATGGTTTGCAAGCTGCATCCGATCGAAGTTAACAGGAATCAGGTATTGGTTGTGGCCCGTGTCCATTGCCCCGTGGCCGGCTAGGAAAACCCAAACGATCGCCCCGCCGTCAGGTGCAAGTTGCATAACGCGATTTTCGAGTGCGTTGATGGCTTCCTTGATATCTTCGAGACAAGGGTTCGAGACCACGAGAATGTCGCCGAATCCGAGATCGTTCAGCGCGTCGTAGAGAGAGTCGATGTCTTTAGGTACGTTTTTTAGCTCTGGCAGGTTTGAATACCTGCTCGCCCCAATAAGCACGGCAATTTTCGGTAGCGGCTCGGGTGTAAGATACTGGGCTGCCGGTTTCGCAACGGCTGCGATGCTAGCAAGCAAAGCAGCGACCGCTGGGAGCCAGACGCTTGTAAAACGTATGCCTTTCGGCTTTGTCCAGTTGGAACGATCGACCCAGTTGTACATAAATAACCTCATGCACCGATGACTCTCTCGAGCTTCGAAGCAACGTAGGGATCGCTAGTCGCGCAAGGCGCACCAATTGTTTAACGCCTACTCGGGCTGGCCAAACTCCAGAGTCAACTGATTTCCAGCTGTGGCAATTCGCCCTGCGTTCAACACAGCGCTGTTTGGCGCTAACTCCCATTCGAGGCCAAGTTCCCCCTTTTTGGTCACTTCGAAAGTAAACGCGACTTTGAAGCTGTTAGTGATGAGTGCGGCATCTCTGCCATCGATCTTCTCGATGCTGGCTGCGGCAGCCGCGCCGCGAATGAACGTGATGAGTGGCTCCGCGTTGATCAAACCTTGTGACGAACCTGATTTATCCTTTTCTAACAAAGCGTTGCGATGCTTGATGAGGTCGTCGCGCCCCAGTAGATTCACCGGCAACTTAAGTCCGCGCAAGGACTGAACTCGCTTCACCTCATTGTTCAACAAGCTCAGATCGATACCAAGCGTCTCCGCGCGCGCGCCTGTAGGATCGACGGCTGGAACCGGTGTAAATACCAAATCCAGATGCTGCACTTCCTTGAAGGACTTGCTCGCGCCGAACTTCAACACTAGAAACTTGAAAGCACCACCGCTTTCGGTGATTCGCGCCGTATCTAGGGACAATGTAGCTTTTTGAATTGTGACGCCTGAAAGCGCATCTCCCTTTGAACACAACGAAGCTACCTTTAACGTCTTTTGCGCCTGTTCGCAGGTGCGCTCGGCCACGGCGAGCCGTGCCGTGCAGCGCGCTTCCAGCGCGCTTCCAGTCAGCTTTGTGCACTCCTCGCCGGCGCTGGCGAAATCCGCATCGCACTTCAGCTTTGCTGCGGTCCTCGCCGTCGTGCATTGCTGGTCGATCTGATCGGCGAGGTCTTTGCGCGGGCGACTGGGAAATGCATCGCTAGTCCTGAGTACAGCGGTCTGAACCGCTTCAACTACCAGGCCTAGTTCCGCGAGGCCTTCCGCACTCTTGATGTCGACCACCCGGTCATCGCGAATATTGTGTGGATCGCAAGCACTAAGGAATGCAATGTACGTCAATGAAAGCACTATCCTTTCGACATTGGACCGCATTGGATTCTCCACGTTGGAAAGACCTTGACCAAGACAATGAGTTTCCGATTGTAGTTGCTGTACGCGGAAAACTTGTCTTACAGAGTTGCTGCTCACGCTTCTGCGAACATTCTCTAACCGACACCTCCCAATTGGGCGGTGAGTTTTCGGCTTCGCGAATAATCTGTACTGTCTACCTTTTTAAAAGACCGAGCCTCGTCCAGACCGCATGGCGCGATGACCCATCGTTCAGATACACACAGACTGAATTGAGTCGCAGTACGGCAGGGATCTCTTCTTGTCCAGCATCGCCCACTAGTTCTTACCCCGTCATCTAGTGCCCCTACAGGAAGCGACCTCTCACCTGAAGGGCATTGTGCGACGCAGCATGCGCGTCGCGACCTCTGATAGGGCGTAGCGGAAATATGTTCTTTGTCCACTCATTTTCTGATGCGGATATCTGGAACGATTCCCCCTACTGGCAGGCCCCACGGTGAGTTTGGGCTATTCAACCAACTTCTGGACGAGCTTACGCGCCGCGTACGACGTTCGGTCAGCTTTGGAACGGCCGAGGCGTCCTCACTATTGAAAAGACGCCTGCCTCCGATCGATGGGGTCATGGGGGAGAGCGAAGCCCCCCCATCAATGGGTTCAAAGGGGAGCATGGAGGCTCCCCTTGTGGAATACCGTGTTAGCGCCAGTCGGAAAATGACCCACCTGGGGCTACCCGGCGGCTTCCGTAATGATGGAAGCGCCGATGCTGATCCAGGAGGACGCAGTGGAGATGCAGGTGTTGCTGAAACAGGGGTTGGGGATAGGCGAGGTCGCACGACGCTGCGGTGTCTCGCGCAATACGGTGCGGCGGGTGCGCGACGAAGGCGCTGGGCGGCATGGGTCGGAATACGCAGGCGGACAAGCTCGATTAGTTCGTCGACTATGTTCGCTAGCGGCTGGCAGCGGCGTCGCCGAGCTGGATTTCGGCGACGGTGATGCTGTGCAACGTCCGCGAGCGCGGCTACGCGGGGTCGCATTCGATCCTGCGCGCGTTCATGGCATCGCTGCGCCCGGCACGCGCGCCGGAGCCGGTGAATCGCTTCGAGACGGAGCCGGGACGGCAGATGCGGGTGGACTGGGCGGAATTCCGCAACGATGGCCTGCGTTGGTACGCTCTGGTCGTGGCGCTGGGATTCTCGCGCTGGATCTTCGGTCGCTTTGTCGACGATCAGCGTTTCGAGACGCTGCGTGACCGGCACGTCGCCGCGTTCGAGGCGCTGGGCGGCGTACCGCGCGAGGGTCTGTACGACAACATGGCGACGGTGTTGCTCAAGCGCGACGTCTACGGCAAGGGGTGATCACCTGTTCCACTATGGGATATTGGCGTTGTCGCGGGACTACTGCTTCGCGTTGCGACTGTGCCGGCCGTATCGCGGCTGGGCACGCAGCCTGCACTTCCGCCTGTCAACGCTTGACCTCACCGACACCGGTTCCGGCCCGTGACCCGGAGCCTCGGCGGGTTGCTTGCCTTTCCGAGTAGAGGAACACCACTCCCCTGTTCTGCCGGATCCGTGCCGGCGCTCTGTGTGTCGTAATCCGGCACGGACCGTTCCGTGCGAATCCCGACCCGAAAGCCGGAGCGGCGCAGCGCCGCCCCGGCAAGGCGCGAACTTACGGCCCCTTCTGCGAACGGGCTTCCAGCAGCCCGCGTACATCGCGCGAGAGGATGGCGACGGCTTCGAGGATGCCGCTGTGCGAGCGCGATCCCGCGCACTCAATCTCCACCGTCGCGATGGTTTCGCTGAGTTCCTGGATTGCGGCAAGGCGATCCATGATCTCGTCATCCAGCGCTTCGCGTTGCTCCCGCGCGTCGAGGATGTAGGCGAACATCACGGGATGATCGCCGCGCGCGTCGCGGCGCAGGGGATAGAACGAACCTTGAGGGCTCATGGCGCGCGCCTCCCGGAACAGGGAACAACGCCGCCAATGCGGACAAGGGAACAAGAACGCGGCTCAGTGCCGCCAACTGCAGACCGATTTTCCATGGACAACTCCCTTTGCGTGGAGTCGCCACCCGGAACGGCGAAAAGGGTGGCGAACGGTGTGCGGGTTGGCAGACCGGCCACGGACCGGCGAGCCTTACGGCTCCCCGCACACCGCCGCCAGAAAATCGGCAGGCTACGCCACACGAATTCCGGGCGCAAAAAAACGCCGGACATAGTGCGGCGCGGTATGCGCCGTGGATGCAGGCTGCCAAGCCCGGTTGCCGAATTGGCGGCAACGGGCGCGATTGTTTACCTGGGGGCGGGCGGCGTCAAGGGCACGGATTTGTCCCCAACGCGAACAGAGTGTATTTCGCTCAACGGTTGGAGGTTGCTGTTTCTGACGACAGACTGCAAAGTGGCGTTGGCACGAACGACGCGTCTCCTGCGGCGTAATCAGGCGCAGCTTGAGCCCCGCGGTGTTTCAATGAGGCTGGAAGTTGACCTAAGGAGGTTCTGAACAAGTCCCGGACTACCTGTGCTCAGAACCAGATCTCCGCAACCCCGCCAAGCGCCTCCTACGCAGGCATTTGGCCGCCCCCTAAACCCAAGGGGCTCCGGTATCTTTGCTGCGCCATTCTCATTTTCATTGAAGAGTTCCGATGCTTACCGAGCTTTCAATAAATAACTTCAAAGCATGGAAGTCGACGGGAAATCTGCGTCTAGCGCCGTTGACGATCATATTCGGCGCCAATAGCGCGGGAAAAAGCAGCCTTGGACACCTGCTCTTAGCCCTCAAGCAAACGTCGCTGATTACCGACCGCAAGCGAGCTTTGCACCTCGGCGATCAGAATTCGCTCATTGATCTGGGCACGTTTATTGATTGCTTGCACGGACATAACAAAGACTTGGCTCTGGAGTTCAGCGTCGAGTGGCGCCTTCCGACCGGGCTAACGATCTATGACCCTCTGAGACCGACCACTCGCTATATGGGCAATAGCATGCGCCTATCTGCGTCGATCATTGCTGACTCGAAAGAACTGCCGGAGCTCAACAGCTTCGAGTACGAACTTTTCGATGACGAAGTCAGCAGACTCTTGGTGCGGCATGGCGTCAACAAGCACGGCAAGTCGGAAGTCGAAGCGACTCCTCTTCGCTTAGTAAAAGCTACCGGCCGAGCATGGGCGCTTGAACGGCCCGAGAAGTTCTACCGGTTTTCTGATGTCACACTGGCTCGCTACCAGAACGCGAGCTTCTTGCAGCGATTCTCGCTTCAAGCCGAACTTATGTTTGAGGGAATAAGCTACTTGGGCCCTCTGAGGGACTATCCCAAGCGAACCTATTCATGGGCAGGTGACACAGTTACGGATGTCGGCGCCGAAGGCCAGTACGCGATAGCCGCGCTACTCGGAGCTGCGCAAGAAGATCGAAGACTAAACCGACGGCATCGCCAGCATACCTACCGCTTCGACTCTTTCATCGCAGACTGGCTGCGCGAACTAGGCGTAATTGAGAGTTTCGAAGTATCGCAGGTGGCTCCGGGGCGAAAGGACTATGAAGTCCTGGTTCGAACGCATGTAGGCGCGCCACAAGTCAAGCTAACGGATGTAGGGTTCGGAGTTTCGCAATTGCTGCCTGCGCTGGTACAAGCATTTTACGCTCCGCCATGGTCAACAGTCTGGATGGAGCAACCTGAAATACACCTTCATCCCCAGGTTCAAGCAAAGCTGGCGGATGTTTTCATAAGTGCAGTTCAGTCCTACGAAGGTGGAAAAAAGAGAAATGCGCAGCTAATTATTGAAAGCCACTCAGAGCATCTGTTGTTGCGACTACAACGGCGGATCGCCGAGGGAGTCATCCCCGCTTCCGACGTGGCAGTTTACTTCGCTCACCATGGCGATCAAAGTGCGGAGATTGAACCACTTGAATTGAACGATTTCGGCGAGATAGCGAACTGGCCCACAAATTTTTTCGGCGACGAGATGACCGAGATTGCGGAGAGAGTCAAGGCCGGCATGGCGTCTAGAAGTCGCCAGGGGGCGAAATGACAGTAGTGATTGTTGACACGAACGTAGTATGCGTTGCAAACAAGCAACATGATGTATCGGAGGCCTGTTTAAAGGAGTGCATTGAGGGTCTCCAATGGATAATCGAAAAGGGCACAGTTGTATTAGATGACGACGGCGCGATCCTGAGTGAGTATCTTAAGAATGCCGAGCCCTTCGGTCGGGCGCCTCGCCCAGGCGACAAGTTCATAAAATGGGTAGCTCAACAGCTTGGCTCCGCAAGGGTACATAGAATCCCCGTAAAGCCCGCAGTAGATGGCCTGTACTCGGAGTTTCCGTGCGCCGAACTTCAGGAGCACTTCGATCCTAGCGATCGAAAATTTCCGACGGTCGCCAATCTGCATCCGCGCAAGCCGGAAATCTGGCAGGCCGTCGACTGCAAATGGGTTGGCTGGTGGGAGGCGCTCAAGAGCGCAGGCATAACCGTGCGGTTTCTGTGCCCGGATGATATCTGTGAGTATTATCATAGAAAGTTTCCTGAACGTGGACAAGCAAGGCTTCCTTAGCGATGTGCTTCAGATTTCCGCAAACGCCGCACCTCCTCTGGCAGTCCAGTTCGCCGCCCCGGTCGGACAAGATTCTCACTGACAATGAGCAGCGTGCGCTCTTGAGCGGCACCGTGGTAGTTGAGGAGAAGTTCGATGGGGCTAACCTTGGCTTTTCTTTCGACGAGGCTGGAGCTTTGTCTTGTCAGAACAGAGGGACGAGGCTAACGCCACCCTTCTCAGGCCAGTTTTCCAAGCTGAATAGCTGGATCGGAAGCAACGAAGATTCGTTGTTTGACGGGCTTGGTACCGAGCTTGTTGCATTCGGAGAATGGTGCGCGGCGAGGCACACCATTGCGTACGACAAGCTACCGGACTGGTGGCTGCTATTTGATATCTATGACCGCGGGGAAGGAAAATTTTGGAGCGTTACTCGAAGAAATGAGTGGGCTATTGCTCACGGCTTCAAGGCAGTTCCCACCGTTTTTTGCGGCCAAACCTCTGTTGGAGAGTTAGCTGACCTGGCAGAGAGAACTGTAAGCGCATATTCCGATTTAGTTGCGGAAGGCCTTGTGGTTAGAAAGGACGATGATCAATGGTCGATTGGTAGGGCGAAAATCGTTCGTGCCGATTTTTCCCAGTCTATCGTTGAGCATTGGAGTCGACGGCCTATAGTTTGGAACAGTCAGAAGAGTGCTGCCTGATCTCGAAATTGGCTTCCCTTCTGCTAACTGGAAGCCACTTGCGTTTGCGCGACTTTATGCACCCAAGCGCCGCTGTCGTTTGTCAGTCAAATCTGACATCTCCTGGCGCTCTAGGCCGAGATGCCACGTTTGGAACGTTTATGGGTACGCCTCCGCCTTGCCAAAGTACTCAGCGCCGGACACAGATGAACCCTCGAACTCGTCGACGTTCTGCGAGATCTTCGTCGATGACGCGTAACAGTATCATTCAGAGCGAATGTCGCTTCCCGAGGCCGCCTAATTCAGGTGTTAGCCGTCCAGGAAACCCACAATGAATAACGTTGACAGCAAGACAAGCAACCTGCTGGGGTTCTTCGCAGTCCAATAGTTGGAATAGTGGGTTCGATCGCGAGCATTGTTGGATTTGTTCTTTCGATCTATTTCTTCGCGGCGTCGAAGGAGACACCCGAGTTGACGTATTTTGTTCATCCGGCCAAGGCGGCAGTTGTTAGGGCCGACCAAACATCGCGCCTATCTGTCCAGTTTGACGGACAGAACGTTACAGGCGACATCACCGCAGCACAGGTCGCCTTTTGGAACGCTGGCCGCCGATCAATTCGTGGCGGAGATATTCTGAAACCGCTGGTCGTGCGCACGGCAAACAAAGCTCGAATTCTGGAGGCCCGCCTTCAAAAATCTAGCCGCGACGTTGTCGGATTGGTTCTTGGCTCATCTGCTCAATCGTCAGGCGAAGTCGAAATTAGGTGGAACATTCTGGAGCAGAACGATGGTGGCATCTTGCAGATCGTCTACTCTGGTGGCGACGAATTGGCCATTGAAGCTCACGCAGTTCTTGAGGGCCAGTCGGAAATTGTGCGAATGGAATACAGGAGACCTATTTCGACTCCGGGTGAGGTTTACTTGGAACGCCAAGGTTGGAGGGGGCTAATTGCCCCGTATTCTATGTTCGGTATGGGGCTTTTCGCGTTCGCTATATTCGGTTGGCGAGTGCGAAGAAGTTGGGACAGCGCGACCAGTTTGCAGCGGAATGATTGGATTTTGTCAGCGCAGGGACTGGTTATGCTTGGTGCAGGTATCTGGCTGCTTCTTTTTGAACTTCCTCCTGGACCTCCCTTCGGTTTCTGACTGGAATGGAGCGCGCTGTTGGTACAGTGCGCTTAGCGGCCACACAGATCTATCGGCCAATCTTTTATTCCGGCGAACTACCTTCGGCGGCCGCTGAATTCACACGCTAGCCGGCGGAGGCACTGGCATTTCAATGATGGAGATCGTTCACCGTGTATAGCCTGCTGGTGTCACATCAATTTCAGGACTGGGAGGGGAGCACCTTCCGATTCGATAAGAGCCGCTTTCTGGAGTACACGAGTGAATCCATCAAAGAGCAACTGCGGTCTCTATCGATAGAAGCCATCGAGTGCATTCAGTCGTGGCCCTGCCTGCTGATTGAGGAGGGGCGCGCAGAAGAACTCGTGCGCGTCGCACGCATCGCTGAATTGCGGGATCTAGGTTCGGAAATTCGACTAATAGTCAGTCTGTGTCCGAGCGAGGCTCCGATCCTAAATGACCATTTGTGGCGAATCCGAGAGGAGTTGGATATCGGCCAGTTTGAGTTCAGCCGAAATCACTGGGCGATTAAAGAGCGGAATTTACTCTCAGTTCTTCGCGCTGCTGGTCATGAGTTCGACAATGCCGCTCTCGGTGGCTCCGAAGAAATGCCCCTCCCTGCACCTACTCGGGCATCTCTCCTGAGGGCGCGGGACGTGATCGCCGAATGGAGCCACACAGAGATTGATGACCTGTTGCTGGAAGCAGGTGTTGCGAGTCTCTCTGCAGGGCGGGAAGTAGGTAGTCGCCGAGATCGAGCCAATGCGATAGTTCGCTCGGTGATGGAGAATGCTGCGACTGTAACTGCAGAGAATTCGCTGCTCTCCGCATATCTCGTCAGACGAGCTGTCGCGATGCACGGACGGGGCGAAGCGGAAACCACCCCGCCTCTGACTCAGGATTTGGCGCCCAACGCTGACACAGCTCCCGATGCAGATTTTTCCGACCGGTCGCCGAATCGCGTCTTTGTGGTGCACGGTCAGAACAACTCTGCCCGCACCGCAGTCGTCTCTTTTTTGACGAGTATTGGGTTGGTAGGAGTCGTCCTTCATGAACAACCCAATATGGGACGCCATCTTCTCACCAAGTTCATCCAGGAAGCAGATCTGGTGACATTCGCTGTAGTCCTGATGAGCGACGATGATGTAGGAAGCCTGAAGGGTGGGAATCTTGCGCCTCGGACTCGCCAGAACGTGATTCTTGAGTTGGGTTACTTCCTGGCTCATCTTGGTCAGGCGAAGGTATGCGCGCTGATTTCTCCCGGCCTCGAAACGCCATCGGATTTCGACGGTATCGTGTACATCCGCATGGATGAAGGGCAGCAATGGCAACAAGAACTCAAACGCGAACTTGTGGCTGCGAAAATGCCAGTCGTCGAGTCCGCCGGCTAACAACAGCATGCAGCGGACGGCGCTACGCGCCGCCGCTCATGCTGAGTGGTAGCCCTCAACAGTATCGTCCACGGCTCTATTGCGTATTACGTCGGCGTTGAAACATGCAACTAGTGGCGCAGTTGACTGCTAACAAGTCGTTCCATCCGAGCCCCACACCTCCGCTCCGGTTCAGGCAGATGTCAGGCACCGACAACTTCTGTGCTGAGCCACCAAAGCGCCGGGACGGAGAGTCGCCCAACACCGCCGACACAAACATCCACGGCGGCAGATTGCGCCCGCAGTTCACCCCCCCGCCCCCTCCATCGCCGTAACCCAAGGCGCCTGCCTCGGCCCCACCCACCCAAGCGATCCAACCGCCATCAGCCCCGCCTCGGCAAACGTCTGCCTGTACCAGCGCGGCGAGCGGCGCTGGAAGCCTTCCAGGTCGCCGACCAGTTTGTCGCGCGTCGTATAGACCTCGATGTAGGCCATGCCTTCGAGCTGGTCGACGATGCCGGACAGGCCGCGGCGCACTTCGGGTGCGCGCAGGTAGTGCAGTACGTCGGCGCAGACGATCAGGTCGAAGCGTTCGTCGAAGCGCAGGTGTTCGAGTTGGGCGAAGGTGGCCAGGCGCAGGTTGCGCGTGCGGCCCCAGCGGGCGATCGCGTAGTCGCTGGGATCCAGCCCCAGGTAATGCGCATGCGGCCGCAGCGCGTGCAGCGGTGCGTGCCAGGCGCCTTCGCCGCAGCCGACGTCGAGTACGTTGCGTATGGGCCGGCCGAGGTAGTACTCGGCCATCGCGACGGCCATCGCGACTTTGCGCCCCAGCACGTCGCGCGAGATCACGCGATGCTCGTCGTTGCGGTACCACTTGTCGAAATAGGCGCGGTCGTAGGTCTTGGGCATTCGGGGAGGCTTCGCGAAGAAAAGCAATAAAGCGACAAATGCGAAATGCGTGATTTGCGGGAGTTCAGTCCGGCCCTGCACGGCGTACGTTGCGGAATTCAGTGCGGTGCTGCGTTGCTGCGCATCGCCCGGTTCGCGCCGGTCCACACGCTACATCCCCATCGAACGACCCACCGTCACGCACCGCGTGCGCGATGTTCACTCCGCGCTGTCGGTCGCGCGCAGTCCGCGCTGCACCTTGAGCGGAAGTTTTTCCACGACCAGGTCGTAGGAGCGCCGCAGGAACCGCTCGAGCTCGCCCGCGGCAAGTTGGTCCGGATCGGTCAGGGTGACCCAGAATGCGCGCGCCATGTACGGGGAGGGCATGAAGCCGGGCTGTTCGGTGAGTTCGAGGAAGCGGTCTGCGTCGACCTTGAAGGACACGCGCCCGCGTTCCACGCCCAGCGTGCAATAGACGGCGAACATCTTGCCGGCCACGCTGTAGACCAGGTCGACTTCCCACTTGATGGCCGTGCTCACGCCCGGCCAGGGCGCGCAGATCGAATCCAGTTGTCCCGACTGCAAGGTCGTCATCTGTCCCTCTACCCTTCGATGCGATAGCGCCGGTCCCGCACGCTCACGCGCGGCGGCTGGCGCACGCGTTCGAACGCATCGTACCCGGGCTTGAGCTCGGACCAGAAATCGAACCACGGCGAGTCGCGCTCGGCGGACAGCGCCACATCGTCCAGGCGGAACGGGAAGGCATGCACGTCGAACGCGGGCTGGCCCGCGCGCAGTGCGGCGTCGACGACGGTGTAGATTTCTTCGATCGCCGCGTCGCCCATCGCATAGCAGCCGATCGAGACGCAGTTGCCGTGCACCATGAGGAAATCGCCGGTATAGCCGTGCGCGCGCTCGTAGGCGTTGGGATAGCCGAGGTTGAAGGCGAGATGGTAGCGGCTGGCCGGATTCAGCTGGCCGCGCGCGACGCGGTAGAAGCCTTCGGGCGCCTGGTTGTCGCCCTGGCGGCGCTTCGGGCCGAGCTGGCCCGAGTAGGTGCAGATCGGATAGGTGCGGAATAGCTGATAGCGGCCGTCCTTGCCGCCGAGCCAAAGCTCGAGCTCGCCTTCGCGCTTGAACAGGCGGATGAAGGCTGGTGCACCGAGGGCCAGGCCGAGCGTGCGCAGATCGCGCTGCAGGCCGGGGGTGACGCGCGCTGCGGCCTGTTCGGGCCGGCTCTGCCCTGATACCGCACTCATGACGCGACCGCCGACGCGGGCCCAGGCTGAGGGCGCCGCGGCAACGAGTGCTGCAACCAACACAATGACGATCCAGCGACGACGCATGGCAATACCTGTACGAGTTCGGAGCGCAGTGTATCGGCGGGCTGCGCCGTGCGGGGTCGAACGACGAGCATCCGCATCAGGAAGCCTCTGAGTAGGTCGATGTTTGTTTTTGATTCTGGAGCCGCCTTGAAGTCTAGGGCGTGAAGAGTGATCGCTCAGAACCGCAGGTTCTGATCACTCTGAACGCCCAACGGGCCGGGACGAAGAGTGATCGCTCTGAACCGCAGGTTCTTATCGCGCTGAACGCCCCATGGGCCGGGCGGAGAAATGTCTGCGCAGCAGGCGTTTCGCAGGGTTGTGGCTAGCTGGAGCCGAGCACAGCGCGTTGATGCGAGAACTTGTTCCAGATCAACATCAACACCATCCCCACCCAACCCTCCCCTTGAAGGGGAGGGCTCTTACGGCTCCCCTTGAAGCGGAGGGCTTTTGCGGTTCCCCTTGAAGCGGAGGGCTTTTGCGGCTCCCCTTGAAGCGGAGGGCTTTGCGGCTCCCCTTGAAGTGGAGGGCTCTTACGGCTCCCCTTGAAGGGAGGGCTTTTACGGCTTTCGCGGTAGCCGAGTATTTCGTCTGTCTTCACTAGGGCGCGTCGACCTCGACCCGGTTGCGGCCGCCGCCCTTGGCGCGGTACAGCGCCGCGTCGGCGCGCGCGAGCAGCAGGTCGACCGCATCCGTTGCCTCGGGCACGGTGGCCGCGGCGCCGATCGAGATCGTTACACCGCAGGATTCGGCTACGACCGCGCAGAGGCGCCGGCCCAGTTCGCCCGCCGCCGAGAGTTCGCATTGCGGCACCACCAGGCAGAACTCCTCGCCGCCGAAGCGCGCGACCAGCGTGTTCTCGCGCACGCCGTGGACAAGTGCCGCGGCTACGCAGCGCAGCACGCCGTCGCCAGCGAGATGGCCGTGCGCATCGTTGTAGGCCTTGAAGTGGTCGACGTCGGCGAGCAGCACGGCGACCGGGCGGCGCGTCTGCGCCGCGGCCTCCAGGCTCGCCGCAAGGAAAGTATCGAAACGGCGCCGGTTGGCCACGCCGGTGAGTCCGTCGCGCTCGGCCAGGTCGCGCAGTTGCGTGTTCGCGAGTTCCAGCTCGGCGGTATGCGCGCGCACCAGGGCGTGCAAGGTGCGGTTGCGCGCATCGAGCCGGCGTATGCGTGCGCGCAGGGTCAGGCTCAGCGCGAAGCCGGCGAGCAGGAACGCGAGCAATGCCGCAAGCGCCTGCAATCCGGTGCGCTGATACCAGCGCGGCACGATGCGGAAATCGAATACCTGCGACGGGAATTCATGGCCGCCGCTGCTGCGCGCGCGCGCCTCGAAGTGGTAGTCGCCCGGCGGGATCTGCGCATAGCTGAATTCGGCGCGCGGGCTCCAGTCGGACCACTGCTCGTCGAGGCCGGCCACGCGCGCCTGGAACTGCGGCGGCGAAGTGCGTGCGAGATCGACGAGGCCGACGCGAAAGGTCAGTCCGCCGGCGGCATAGTCGATCTGCGCCAGCTGGTCGAGCGCCAGCGCGCGGCTAACGCCTTCGCGCGGCTGCAGGCGCACGGAATGCAGGCGCAGTTGCGGCTCGGCGTAGCGCGCGAGCGCAGCGGCGGCATCGTAGTGCAGCAGGCGGCTCGAACTGCCGATGACGAGGTCGCCATCGGGCAGCGCCGACACGACTTCGATCGCGCCGGCGCTGCGGTCCACCGCATCGATGCGCTGCCAGCGCAGCGCCGCGTCGCGCTTGTAGACGCTGCGAAAGCTGTAAGCCCAGGCCACGCCGTCGACGCCATCGCGCAGACGCACGAGTTCCTGCGTCGGCAACAGCGCTGCCAGGCCGTCGATGGCGTCCGCGGAAAACCGCGTGCCGTCCCAGCGGAACAGGCCGCTCTTGGCACTCGCGTAGAGCACACCGGCGAGTTCGCTGACCACGACCTGGTCGTGAGGCGCCAGGCCCAGCTCGCCCTCGAAGCGGTCGATCTGCGGCGCCTGCGCCGGATCGGCGGCCAGGCGCACGCGCACGAGGCCGTGGTCCTCGCTGCCGAGCCAGGCTTCGCCGCTCGCGGTTTCGACGAGGCTCATGACGCGCGCGCGCATGTCGGTATGCCGCGCGGCGAGCTGCCAGCCGTCGGCGTCGCGCTGCAGGACCGCGAAGCCCGCTTCGGCGCCGACCCAGGCGCGTGCCGGATCGAAGCGCGAGCGCAGCAGCAGGCGCGGATACAGATCGTCCGGCCCCACGCGCGCCGGCGTGCCGTCGATGCGCTGCAGGCCATAGGTGTCGGCGAGCAGCCGCGTGTCGCCGTCGACGAGCAGGCTCCAGGCTTCGCCGCCGTGGTCGCGTTGTCCGGCAAAACGCGCGCGCGCACCATGTTCATCCCAGGGCGCGGCAATTTCGCCCGACGCGGTCTGCAGGCGCAGTTCCCCGGCTAGCAGCTGCGCATCGTGCACGCTGCCGCTGATGCCGTCGTCCTCGCCGTAGACGTTCCACGCCACCGGCCACGGCAGGCGCACGACGCCGACGTCGTCGACGACCAGCAACGCGCCGTCGCTGTCGACATCCATGCCGTTCTGAAACGTGCTGCCGAGACGGATGCGGCGCAGCGCGCCGCTGGCGACGTCGACGATGCGCAGCACGCCGTCATCGCTGGCGAACACCACATGGCGCGCATCCAGCACGCGGCCGTCCTGGAAATGCCCCGTGTCGCCGTCGCCTATCCCTGGCACAGGGCGCGCTACGCCGTCCTCGAGCACGACCAGGCGCGGCGTCTCGTCATGCACGAGCAGACGATGCGCATCGAGCGAAAGCAGGGTGAACGCGGGCTGCTGCGCGAAGCTGGCGCCGCCGGGAATCAGTTCGAAGCGATCGCCGACGCGTTTTTTCAGGCCTTCGCCGCGCCAGTTCACGATCAGCTCGCCGTTGTGTTCGGCGATACCGCCGAAACGGTCCGGCGCATGCCAGGCGTGCAGGCGGCGTCCGTCCGCGTCCACATGAAACAGCCAGCGCAGTGCGCGGAAGTACATGCCGTCGTCGCGCTCGAGGCTATCCCAGACATCGGCGAAACCGATGGCGCCGACGTCGGCCTCGAACGCGGCCGTCACATCGACCAGGCGTTCGCCGCCGTCGGCGGTGCGCTCGATCCAGCCGAAGCTGTCGTTCGCGCCGAACCAGAGCCGGCCGCGACGGTCGCGTTGCAGCACGCGCACGGCACCGGGGCGCGGCAGTGCGAAGGACTCCCAGCGCACACCGTCGAAACGCAGCACGGCGTCGATGGTGCCGACATACAGCAGGCCGTCGCTGCTGCGCGCGACCGAGAAGTATTGCGGATAGACGTCGAGGTCGGGCGGGAAGCGCGTCATCAGCGGCGTGGCCGCCCACAGCATCGACGCGAAAAGCCACAGCATCACGCCGGCGAATCCGCGACGTACTGTGCCCGACCGCATGCCCGTCCCCTGTCGCTGGCGCCGTTGCGGCGCGCAGGTGGACCGATGCTAGCGTATCGCCGCGCGCTGCGCGCCTGGACCTTGGCCGATGCCGCGAACGCGCGCGATGCGTCGTGTGCAAGCCCCCCGATACGCGCGCGAAAAGCACCGTGAGACGCATGCCCTTAGCGGTGCCGGGATTCGCCTCAACCGACGAGCAAAGCGTCGAATCCACGCCTCGCCTATCACGCGGAATCCACCGCGAAATCGCGTTGACACCCTAGTTGCAAAGGTCCACTGTTATACGCGCTGCGCGGCAACGCGATACATCTGCAGCGCGCCGAAACGGTGAAGGGTGGGAAGGCCTTTCACCGTTTCGGAGTCCTCCTGAGTCAAGGGACGGACGGCCAGACACGAGGCGTGCAGTCGGGTGGTGGAGATCGGGCGCAAGGGACGCGAGCGACGCGCCAGGGCTTGTTCCGAAACGTTCGAGGGGAGAATTTCAATGCAACGTGATGGCAATGCGGCGCTCGGCGCCGCGTGCGGCGTGCTGTTGTCTGCGCTCGTCGCCGCGAGTCCGGCGCTGGCCCAGACCACGCCCGACTATTCCAAACTCAAACCAACCATCGACGGCAACATTCCGCGTACGGTGCCGTCGTTCCCGTTCTCGGCGTTCCCGATCGACACGCGGCCGATGTTCGACACCTTTGCGTGGCAGAACTTCATCGCGGTGATGTGGCCGTCGCTGGCCGACGACCACGGCGCGCCCTACCAGCCCGGCAACGCATCGGTGTTCGGCAAGTACGACGCGCGCTTCGCGCCGGCGTGGATGCGCTGGAAGACCGCGTTCGATCTTTACCCGCAGAACGGCAGCGAGCCGCCGGCCTGGGACCAGCCCAATGGCTACGCGGTCTGCCGCAACGTACCGGCGGACGACAAGCGTCCGCGCCTGGACATGACCAGCGAGTTCGGCAGCATCGCCGACGAGATCGACGAGGCCTTCGCCGGACCGCTGCCCGACCAGACCGGCTACTTCACGCGCTTCGAAGTGCGCGTGAACCGCGTCGAATACGACTACGTACGCAGCAACGGCTACTACAACCGCGGCAACTGGCCGGCCAGCGGCAAGCCGCCGATCAGCTTCCCGGCCAGTTCCGCCGACCAGTTGGGATCGATCGAGGTCAAGGCGGCCTGGCGCAACCTGGCCAAGGTGCCGGCGAAGTTCCAGACGCGCTTCTTCGCGATCGATGCGCTCGCCGCCAAGCCCGGCACCTGCAAGACCGAGAGCGGCGGCCGCACCACCTGCGATTGCGAGCCGATGAAGGCCGGCCTGGTCGGCTTTCACATCGCGCACAAGACCGCCGACTTCCCGCAATGGGTTTGGTCCACCTTTGAACAGGTGGACAATCTGGGCGAAGACCCGACCACGCCAGCCGACATGCAGGCCTCGTACTTCGATCCGGAGCTGTACAAGAAGCAGAAGATCCCGCGTTCGAATCCGGCCGATCATCCCGGCGCGAGCCGCGTTCCCGGCCCCGATGACTACGATCCGGCGCCGATCAACGTCGTGCGCCTGTCGGCGATACCGAGCACGCCGGCCGGCAACTCCACCACCGACATCAACGCGCGCTACCGCGCGCTGCTCAAAGGCACGGTGTGGGAGAACTACCTGCTGGTCGGCACGCAGTGGTCGACCGCGCCGTCGGTACCGCCGACCACGCCACTGAACAACGACTTCGGCTGCGAGGACGGCACACCGCCGGCGCAGGGCGGGCTCGCATTCCCGCAGTGCCAGGTCTCCAACGTGACGATGGAGACGTATCACCAGTACGACAGTTGCCAGAACTGCCACCAGGGCGCGCAGCGCTCCGGCGCGGACTTCAGCTGGATCCTGGCGCTGCGCGCCTGGAGCCCGCAGCCCGTCGCCAGCCCGATCAAGTCGCCCGACAAACCCAAGCCCACGCGCTGAACAGGAAGCCGTCATGTCCAAGACCGCCACCGTATTCTCCGCAACCCTGCTCGCCGTCCTCGCCGGTACCAGCGCCCAGGCGCAGGATCGCGGCGGCACGGAGCCGCAGCTGCGCACTGACGCCGCGACGATCGGTTATCGCAACGCGGTCGTGCCCGCGCCGCCGGGCTGGAAGGGCCCGACCTTCACGCTCAGCCACGACTATCCGACGCAGGACCCGGGCACCTGCCCGAAATCCGAATGCACCTGGCTCGACCTCAAGGTCGATTTCACGCTGCCGCTGAGCGGCCCCGCGCCGACCTGGGGCGCGCCGTGGTCGGACTACATCGAGCGCGTGCTCGACTACGTCAGGAAGGGCCAGGATCCGGCGCTGCGCAACGAGATCGGCTGGAAGGCTACGGTCGGCAGCGATAGCCGCTGGTTCCATGTGCCGTGGATGGCCTACGACCCGACGCGCGGCCGCGAATACGTGCACGGCATGACGAACGAGCGCACGGCCACGCTCTCCGATTTCGGCGAAGACGTCGAGATCGACCGCGGCGTCAGCAAGCTGCTGCTCGCCAACGGCCAGGAATCGACCCAGTTCTTCGAGACCTGGGCGTTCGGCGTCTACAACCGCTGGGGCGCCTATGCGATCGGCCGCAGCATCGGCCGCGACGGCGTGCCGATCGCCGGCACCTACGGCGGCGTTCCGGCCCCGGCCGGCCTGCCCTTTCCCGAAGGCACGGTCGTCGCCAAGCTGCTGTTCACGACCGCGACGCCGGCCGACGTGTCCTATCTCAAGGATTCGCCGGCCTGGCAGACCGACCGGCATATTCCCAAAGGCGATGATTTCCTTTGTGAACGCAAGGTCGCCGACGTGCGCCTGATCCAGCTCGACGTCGCCGTGGTCGACTCGCGCTCGCCGACGCGCTGGGTGTTCGGCACCTTCGCCTGGAACGGCAACAAGGCCGGCAAGACCGCCTGGGACAAGCTGGAACCGGTAGGCCTGCAGTGGGGCAGCGATCCGTGGACCTTCCCCGCGGTCGGCCAGTCCGGCAGCATCCCGGCGCACGAGAGTGTGCTCAACAAGGCCATCGGCACGCCGCAGCACTTCGGCTGCAACGACCGCCTCGCCGGTCCCGTCGACAACAAGCTGTCGTCCTGCCTGTCCTGCCACGGCGGCGGCTTCGCTCCGCCGATCGGCTTCGCAGCGACGCCGACCACCGCGCCGCCGATCTTCGGCTTCAACGGCCAGTGTGTCGTGAACTCGGTCGACAACGCCCAGTACTTCAGCAACAACCAGTTCCCGATGGCCTATACCGGCGGCCAGTACCAGGGCCTGCTCAGCATGGATACCTCCCTGCAGATGCAGGTCGCCTTCGAGCAGTACGGCCAGTACAAGCAGTACGGCAAGCCGGTGGCGTGC
Organism: Lysobacterales bacterium; assembly: GCA_038207515.1. Taxonomy (GTDB): domain Bacteria; phylum Pseudomonadota; class Gammaproteobacteria; order Xanthomonadales; family Rhodanobacteraceae; genus Tahibacter. The sequence goes on from JBBQZR010000056.1 coordinate 21,297, forward strand.
AAGGCGAGCAAGTAAATTTGCGGTAAAAGCAACAAATATATAATCAGCACATTACAGCAAACTTGCGCTTCTCCCCCTCACCCAACCCTCTCCCCCAAGCGAGCTTGGGGGAGAGGGCTTAAGCGTTTCTCCCGGCCGCAAGCCTGGACGCTCCCTCTCCCCCGACCGCGTCGGGGGAGAGGGCTGGGGTGAGGGGGAGAAACATCCGCCAAACGCACCACCCGCGTTTCGCGAGCAATCCGAGCTCCGCAGACGCACTAACCGCGCCTCGCGAGCAACCCAGACTCGCCCGCCCCAGCACCGCACGGCGCGCAGCATCGAAACATCCAACCCTCACAAATCCCGCGCCACCCGAAACCCCACGCGCCCGCTGCGCGTCTTCGTCAATGCCGACAGGCGGAACGCCGAGCGCACCTGGTCCGGATCGCTGCCCCAGGAACCGCCGCGCACGACGCGGCGCTCGCAGCCGGGATTGACCCAGGCGCGGCTGTCGCGCGGGGCGCGGATATAGGTGTCGTGCCAGCAGTCCTCGACCCATTCCGACACGTTGCCGTCCATGTCGAACAGGCCCAGCGGGTTGCCCGGGAAACTGCGCACCGGCGCCGGTCCCCAGTGGTCGTCGGTATAGCGGGGAAACGCCTTGCGCCAGGTGCGATGCGCCGGCGAGCGGTCGCCCGCGCCGGTGAAATTGCCGATCGCGCGCACCGGATCACCGTCGCCCCACGGGAAGCGCGTGGCCGAGCCTGCGCGCAGCGCATATTCGTATTCCGCTTCGGACGGCAGGCGATAGGCCTTGCCAGTGCGCTCGGCCAGCCACACCAGATAGGCGGCCGCGTCATCCCAGCTGACATGGATCACCGGCAGGTTGTCGGCGGCGCGGCGGCCGCGGTAGTCGTCCTGCCAGGTCACGCCCTTGCCCTCGACCATGCGGCCGGAGTTCTCGTCGTAGACGCTGGAGCCGCCTTCCTGCTCGGCCGAGGTGCGGTAGCCACTAGTACGGATGAACTCGCGGAACTCGCCGACCGTGACCTCGCTGCGCCCGAGCGCGAAACCGGTGTCGATGACGACTTCGCGCTGCGGCCCTTCGGCGTTGCGATGGCCGTCTTCCGCATCGGGCGAGCCCATGAGGAACCGGCCGGTCGGCACCACGAGCACCGCCGGCGCCGTGCCGGCGCGATCGAGGAAGGGATCGCTGATGAGCTGGCCCGGCTTCATGCTGGCGTAGAGCCGCGCGTTGCGCAGCTTGTCCTGAAATTCGTCCACACCGGGCAGGTCGGCGCTGATGCCCTGGGCCTGCAAGGCCAGACGCTCGGCCTGGTCGGCGTTGCCCGAATCCAGCGCCGACTGCGCCTGCGCGAGCACGGTCTCGGCACGCTGCCGGCGCACGCCTTCGGTGCGCGTGCGCGTGTCGAGCAGCGCCTGCGAGCCCGGCGCGATCGCGGCGGCTTCGGCCAGCACCGCGTCGGCCGCGGCGAAATCGTCGCTCGCGACGGCGGCGAGCGCGCGTTCGAGCACGCCGCGCTGGATCTGTTCCAGGCCCTGCTGCGCGAGCACGTTGCCCGGATCGAGTTCGCGCACGCGCCGATAGACATCCAGCGCGCTCGCTCCGGCCGGTTCGAGGCCCTTGCCCTGCTTGAGCAGATCGACCGCGCTGGCGAGCAGCGGATCGACCTCCTGCGCGAGCGCGAGCCGCGTGCGCAGCTCGGCAAAGCGCGCGGCTTCGTGCGGCACCTTGTCCAGACCCACGAGGATGCGTTGCGCTTCGACGGTATCGCCCTGATCCAACGCAGCCGCCACATCCTGCAGCAGACGGTCCTGCACCGCGGCCAGGCCGCTGCGCGCGCGCCGGTTGGTCTTGTCCTCGTCGAGCGCCTGGCGGTACAGCACCAGCGCGTTCGCGTCCGCCGGCTCGAACAGATCACCGTCGGCGACGGCCTTGTCGGCGCGCGCGAGCAGGGCGGCGATGCTCTCGGTGGCGGGGACTTCAGGCTCGGCCGGCAGTTCGGGGACTGACGGGGGGACTGCGGCCAGCTCGCGCGGGGGACCGAATTCGACGATGGACTGGGTGTTGGCGCGCACGTCGATCGGCGGCGGTGGCGCACTCGTGCGTACCGGCAGGCTGGTCGGACGCTGCCCCGGCGATACGTGGATGACCTCGGGAAAAAAGCGGTAAACGAGCGCGAAACCGAGCAAGGCGATACCCGCTGCCCCACCCCATGTGGTCTGCTTGCGGACGTTTTCGGAACCAGCCATGCGCGCGTCGAATGTGACAGCAGGGACAACTGACCTTAGGCTAACGCGTTCTGCCTGACAACCGCGTGCGCCGCACGCCCTTACTGGAGTCTTGCGTGCACCACTGGATTGCGCAGCCTGAGGCTGCCGCCGCGCTCGTCGCGCGGCATGCCTCCACCCGTCTTATCGGACTCGATACCGAGTTCATGCGCATCGACAGCTTCTATCCGCGCCTGGCGCTGGTACAGGTGAACCTCGACAGCGAGATCGCCTTGCTCGACCCGCTCGCGCTGGCCGGTGTGGGCGCTCTGGCGCCACTGCTCGCGGACCCGGCCTACACCTGCGTCATGCACAGCGCGAGCGAAGATCTCGAAGCGCTGGCCGAGGCCGTGCCCGCCGGCCTGGCCCGGCTGTTCGACACGCAGATCGCCGCGGCCATGACCGGCTTCGGCGCCGGCCTGAGCTACCAGAAGCTCGTCGCCGCGATCGTCGGCGTGGATCTGCCCAAAGCGGAAACCCGCTCCGACTGGCTGCGCCGTCCGCTCAGCGCCGAACAGCTCGACTATGCGGCCCAGGACGTGATCCACCTGGCCATGCTGCATGCGGAACTGGATGCGCGCCTCGCCCGGCTCGGCCGCCGCGAGTGGCATGAGGAAGACTGCCACCGTTTGCTGCACAAGGCGCGCAGCCGCGACGGCGACACCCAGCCGCAGCGCGGCTTCAAGAGCGCCGCGGAATGGCCGCCGGAACGCCAGGCGCTGCTGCGCCGCGTACTGCTCTGGCGCGAGGCCACCGCGCGGCGCGTGGACAAGCCGCGCCCGTGGCTGCTCGACGATCTGCACATAATGGATTTTGTAACAAAGCCCCCGCGCGACGCGGACGAACTGTTCCAGCGCGCCAAGGGTCTGCGCGCCCTGCGCGGCGCCCAGCGCGACGAACTGCTAGTCGTGCTGCAGGAACCGCTGGCGGACGCGGAGATGGACTTCGCGCCGATCTTCCCGATGCCGACGCCGACGCAGAAACGCACCATCGCCGCAATGAAAGAAGCCGTCGTCGCGATCGCGACCGGCCTGGAGATTCCCGACGGCCTGTTGTGCGCACGCCGGCATATCGAGGCGTTCGTGTTCGATCGGCAATGGCCTGAGGCGCTCGAGGGCTGGCGCAAGGCGCTGCTGTTCGAGACGCTGAGCGGGAAGCTTTAGCAACGTCGCACGACACCGTCGTAGTGGCCGCCTTTTGTGCCTCTACGGATTCAGGACGAGCCAAACCGGGCCGGAAGTATGGAGCCCTCCCCTTCAAGGGGAGGGTTGGGTGGGGATGGTGTTGCTGCGAGGGGAAGCACGTTCCCTTCGGTGCATATAGCAAATCTATGTCCGTTCTCTTGCATCGCGCCAAACCCAACCCGACCCAAACCACCCCTTGAAGGGGGGAGTGAAGGACGATGGCCCAGAACCGAAGGTTCTCATCGTCCTGAACGCCCAACGGGCCGGAGGGTTGGGTGGGGATGGGTTCTGCCGTGGCATGTCGGGTAGCGCCTCAAAATTGATGCGTGACTGCGAAGCGGATGTTTCTCACTCGTACGAAGCAACATCAACACCATCCCCACCCAACCCTCCCCTTGAAGGGGAGGGCTCAAGAGCTCGGGCCGATCTCCTGTCGATCGTGCATATTCCTTCGCACTGCTTGACACACCGCCGGCGCATCCGTTTCACTCGGGCTTCATGCGCACACCGAACCGCCATCGCCCGAATTCAGCGACCGCCCCCGCGGCGGCCTGCGGCGTTGGTGCCGGTACGACGATTACGACGTCCACCACGACTAGCGTGGTGCGGCGAGTCGTGCGCGAATAAGTTTCTAAACGCAAACGGCCCCGCACCTCCTACAGGATGCGGGCGCGAGTCCCGAATCCTGCGGAACGCGGAGCCTCAACGGAGGCTGCATGAGTTCGTCCGCTGTCGCTTTGCAGGATCGTGAACCCGCCGACGCGGCTGAACCTGCGCCCCTTTCCGTCGTCGCCCACAAGTTCGGCGGTTCGTCCGTCGCCGACGCCACGCGCTATCGCCATGTCGCCGGGCTGTTGCTCGCACGCGGCGAGGCCATACAGGCCAGCGTAGTATCGGCGATGAAGGGCGTCACCGACGCGCTGATCGCGCTGGCCCACACCGCCGCCGACGGCGGCGACTGGCGCACGCCGTGGCACGCGCTGCGCGAACGTCACCTGCGCACCGCCGACGAACTGCTAGTCGAGCACGCCGCGGCCAGCGCCGACTGGCTGCAGCGCCAGTTCGACGAACTGGCCGAACTGCTGCACGCGCTGGCCGTGCTCGCGACACCGACGCGCGAGGCGCTGGAACGCGTGCAGGGACTCGGCGAGGTCTATTCGGCACGCCTGCTGTCGGAACACCTGCGCGCACTCGGCGAGGACGTCGCCATGCTCGACGCGCGTGAGGTGCTCGTCGTCCATCACGGCGATCTCGGCGTCGCGGTGGACTGGCCTGCCAGCGAGGCGCGCCTGGCGCGCTGGCGCGAAGCCCATCCGTCACCGCGAATCATCATCACGGGCTTCGTCGCCCGCGACGGCGCCAACCGCATCACCACGCTGGGCCGCAACGGCAGCGACTATTCCGGCGCCATTTTTGCGGCATTGTTCAAAGCACAAGAACTGCATATATGGACCGACGTCGACGGCGTGCTGTCGGCCGATCCGCGCCTCGTGCCGGAGGCCGTGCCGCTGGCCGCGCTGTCCTATCACGAAGCCTGCGAGCTGGCCTACTTCGGTGCCAAGGTCGTGCACCCGCAGACCATGACGCCGGCAATCAGCCGCGGCCTGCCGATCCTGATCCGCAACAGCTTCCGGCCAGACCATCCGGGTACGCGCATCAGCGCCGTCGGCGATGACGCCGGCCCGGTCAAGGGCCTGACCCTGTCGCCGGATCTCGCCCTGCTCAACCTCGAAGGCGCCGGCATGATCGGCGTGCCGGGCACGGCCGAGCGCGTCTTCGCCGCGCTGCGCGACGCGCGCGTCTCGGTCGTGATGATCTCGCAGGGCTCGTCCGAACATTCGATCTGCTGCGTCGTGCGCGAGAGCGAAGCCGACACCGCGCGCCGCGCGCTGCAGGCCGCGTTCGCGCGCGAACTGGCCAATGCGCAGGTGCAGAACGTACAGCTGATCCGCGGCATCAGCGTGCTCGCCGCGGTCGGCGACGGCATGGCCGGCACACCGGGCGTCGCCGCGCGCCTGTTCGCGTCGCTGGCACGGGCTCGGGTCAACATCCGCGCGATCGCCCAGGGTGCTTCGGAACGCAACATCTCCGTCGCCGTCGCGAGCGCCGACGCGGAGAAGGCGCTGCGCGCCGCGCATGCGGGCTTCTGGCTGTCGGCGCAAACCCTCTCGGTCGGTGTGATCGGTCCGGGCAAGGTCGGTGCGGCGCTGCTGAACCAGCTGCATGCGGCGCAGGCAAGGCTCAAGCGCGACAGCAACCTCGACCTGCGCCTGCGCGCAGTCGCTTCGCGCGGACGCATGTGGCTCGACGATCGCGGCGACACCGCGGACTGGCAGCACCGCCTGGACGAATCCGCGCTCGATGCCGATCTCGATGCGTTCACCGAACACCTGCAGGCCGCGCACCTGCCGCATACCGTCATCGTCGACTGCAGCGCGAGCGATCGCGTGGCCGAGCGCTATGCCGGCTGGCTCGCCGCGGGCATCCATGTGATCACGCCGAACAAGCAGGCCGGCGCGGGACCGCTCGCACGCTACCGCGCGATCCGCGCGGCCATGGCGAGCGGCAGTGCACGTTTCCGCTACGAAGCCACGGTCGGCGCCGGCCTGCCGGTGCTGAGCACCCTGCGCGATCTGCTCGACACCGGCGACGACGTGCTCGCGATCGACGGCATCTTCTCCGGCACGCTGGCCTGGCTGTTCAACCGCTACGACGGGTCGACCGCGTTCTCGGCGCTGGTACGCGAAGCGCACGGCCTGGGCTATACCGAGCCCGATCCGCGCGACGATCTTTCCGGCACCGACGTCGCGCGCAAGCTCGTGATCCTCGCGCGCGAAGCCGGTCGCGATCTGGCGCTGGACGAGGTGCAGGTCGAAAGCCTGGTGCCCGCCGCGCTGCGCAATGCCGCGCCGGACGAGTTCATGACGCGCCTGTCCGAACTCGACGCCGCGTTCGCGCAGCGCCAGGCCGCGGCCGCGGCAGCCGGCAAGGTGCTGCGCTACGTCGCGCGGCTCGACCGCGACGGCGGCGCCAGCGTCGGCCTGGTCGAACTCGGACGCGACCACGCGTTCGCCCACCTGCGCGAGACCGACAACATCGTGCAATTCTCCACTCGGCGCTATTGCAACAACCCGCTCGTGGTACAGGGGCCCGGCGCCGGACCCGAGGTCACCGCAGCCGGCGTGTTCGCCGACCTGCTGCGCGTCGCCGGCAACCTCGGAGCACGCGTCTGATGCGTACGTCCGCGACTGCGTTTTCGCCGGCCTCGGTCGGCAACATCGGCGTCGGCTTCGACATCCTCGGCCACTCGATCACCGGCGCCGGCGACCGTGCCACGGTGCGGCGCATCGCCGAGCCGGAGGTGCGTATCACCGCGATCCGCGGCAGCACGGTCGATCTGCCGTTCGCGGCACCGGCGAATACCGCCGGCGCGGCGCTGATCGCGCTGCGCGAGGCACTGCAGCTGGACTACGGCTTCGAGATCGAAATCGACAAAGGCATACCGCTCGGCTCCGGCATGGGCGGCTCGGCGGCGTCGTGCGTTGCCGCACTCGTCGCGGCCAACGCGCTGCTCGACGAACCGCTGCCGCGCGCCGCGCTGTATCCGTTCGCGGTCACCGGCGAGGCGGTCGCGAGCGGCGGCCGCCACGGCGACAATGTCGGGCCGATGCTGCTCGGCGGTGTCGTCATTGCCACGGCGGAACATACGATTTCCGTACCGGTACCGTCCGAGTGGACCTGTGTACTCGTACACCCCGATGCGGTACTGGAAACGCGCCGCGCGCGCGCGGCGCTGCAGGGTACGTACGAGCTCAAACAGTTCGTCGCGCAAAGCGCGAACCTGAGCCTGGTGCTGGCCGGCTGCTGGCGCGGCGATGCCGCACTCGTTCGTGCCGGCCTCGAGGACGTGCTGGTCGAACCGCGCCGCGCGCCATTGATCGCAGGCTTCGGCGCGGTCAAGCAGGCCGCGCTCGATCACGACGCGATGGGCGCGAGCATCTCCGGCGCCGGCCCCAGCGTGTTCGCGTGGTTCGAGTCGCCGGTACAGGCACAGCGCGCCGCACCGGCGATGCAGGCCGCCTTCGCCGCGGCCGGTTACACCAGCCAGGCCTATCTCTCTCCCGTTGCCGGCCCGGCCGCCGAGGTGATCGCATGAACTTCGTCAGCACACGCGGCCACGCGGCGCCCTGCAGCCTCGGCGCCGCGATCGCCGCGGGACTCGCACCCGACGGCGGCCTCTACGTGCCGGCCGAACTGCCGCAATTCTCGGTACGCGATTTCGACGGCTGCGAGGATCTGCCCGGCATCACGACACGGCTGCTGCAGCCCTTTTTTGCCGGGGATGCACTCGCCGGCGATGCGCTGGCCGGCGATCTCGCGACGATCTGCCGTGAAGCATTCGACTTCCCCGCACCGCTGAAAGCACTCGCGACGCCGCGGGATTTCGTGCTCGAACTGATTCACGGTCCGACGGCTGCGTTCAAGGATTTCGGTGCCCGCTTCCTCGCCGCCTGCCTCGCGCGGCTGCCGCGCGTCGACGGCGTGCCGCTGACCATCGTCGTGGCCACGTCCGGCGATACCGGTGCCGCCGTCGCCGCGGCGTTCCACGGCCGGCCCGGGCTGCGCGTCGCGGTGCTGTATCCCGACGGACGCGTGTCGCCGCGCCAGGCCCACCAGCTCGGCTGCTTTGGCGACAATATCCACACGTACAAAGTCAGCGGCGCGTTCGACGACTGCCAGGTTCTTGTTAAGCAGGCCTTGAACGACGCGGACCTGCAGGCGCAGGTGCCGCTGAGTTCGGCCAACAGCATCAGCCTGGGCCGCCTGCTGCCGCAGATGAGCTACTACGCCGCAGCGTCGCTCGCGCATTGGCGCGCACACGGCCAGCCACTGAACTTTGTGATTCCGACCGGCAACCTCGGCAACGCGTTCGCCGCGATCCTCGCGCGCGCGATCAGTCTGCCACTGGCCCGCATCGTGCTCGCGACCAACGCCAACGACGTGCTGCCGCAATTCTTCGACGGTGGCGACTATGCGCCGCAGGCTAGTGTCCCGACCATCGCCAATGCGATGGACGTCGGCGCGCCGAGCAACTTCGAGCGCCTGCGCTGGCTGTATCCCGATGACACGCAGCTGCGTCAGGCTTTCGTCGCACGGTGCGTCGACGATGCGGCGATCCGCGACACCATCCAGCGCCGCTGGCGCGACCACGGCGAGATCTTCTGCCCGCATACCGCGACCGCCGTGCGCGTGCTGGAAGATCTGCGCGACGGAGGCGCCGATGGCGACTGGTGCGTGGTTGCGACCGCGCACCCGGCGAAGTTCGAAAGCGTGGTGGAGCCGCTGATCGGCCGCGCGGTCGAAGTACCTCCGGCGCTGGCGGCGTTGCTGCAACGGCCGGCGCGGGCCGAGCCGCTGGCGGCGGACTATGCGGCGTTCTCGCAGCGGTTGCGGGTGCTTTGATTGTCTGGCAAGTTCGGCAATTCCGGAAATGGCCGGACGCTCCCTCTCCCCCGACTACATCGGAGGGATGAGCGGGGCGCTCAGAACCACAGGTTCTGGCACCCCGAACGCCCAACGAGCCGGAGAGGACATTCCGCGACAAGCAAAGCAGCGCGTCCGGCTGAAGTTTCTCCCCCTCACCCAACCCTCTCCCCCAGCAAGCTGGGGGAGAGGGCTAGCGCGCGCGGCAACCATGCCCGCGTGTCTCAGCCGGATGTGGCCGGGACGCTCGTTTCTCCAGGGCGAAGACCGACCAGGAAAACAACGTATGCGTTGCAACCGCTAGTGCAGATTCAGCACCACCGTATCGGCGTCATTCGCCGTCACCGCATCGTATTGATTGCCACTGATCTGAACGCTCGCGACCGGTGACGGATTCGCTCCGGCACTGACGCGCACGATCAGCGGTGCCGCCACGGCGCCGGCCGCGAGCGGTGCGAGATGCGTGCAGCGCGGTACGCCGGTGCCCGTGTCGCAATACCAGTTCACGCCGGCGGCGCTGAGCAGCGTCGCGTCGGCCGGTGGATTCACGAGCGCGACGATGCCGCTGGCGCTACCGACACCGGGTACCGTCGTCGCGGGCTGGCGGTTTTGTACATCGAGCCGGTATTCCAGCGTCGCCGGTGCGGTCGAAGCATCGATGCTGCCGCTCAGATCAGCGCCGAGATCGATGCTGGCCTGCCCGGCGTAGCGGCGTCCCGTCACGCCGTAGTCGTTGCTGGTCGATGATTCGTCGTCGCGCCAGAGCAGGCTGACGTCGCCGTCGGCATCGCTGGCCAGACGCGGATAGGTGTTGCCCGTGCCTGTCGTCGATGCGGCGATTTCGTTGCCGTAGGCAACACCCGCCGCGCTGTAGCGGCGCAGGTAGACCTGGCCGTCGCGGCGGCGCCAGCTCGCCGCGAATTCGCCGCTCGCGCGGGCCATCGTGACGGCCGCATGCGACGCCTCCTGCTGCGGATACGGCAGCTGGTACGCGAGCACGATTTCCCCGCCGACGGCGAAGCCGGCGCTGTCGTAACGCTGGCCGAGGATGCGGTTGTTGCTCGACGAGATCGCGCTGTCCCAGATGATGACGCTATTGCCGGCCGCGTCCATGGCCATGTCGACCTTGCGCTGCGGACCCGTGATCGCACTGTTGACGCGCTGGGACAGACCCAGCGGCGAACCCGACGCGTCGTAGCGGCGGCGATAGACGTCGTAGTTCGCGCCATCGTTCCTGTCTTCCGTCCAGGCCACCGCGAAGCGTCCCGCATCGTCGATCGCGACGCGGATCTGCGGACCATAGTTGACGCTCGCCATCGTCGCGACGCTGATCTCGGCGCCGATCGGCACGCCGCCCGCATCGAAGCGGCGCGCGCGGATCTGCGTGCCGCCGCCGTAGGCGTACCAGGCCGCCACGCTGGCGCCGCTCGCGTTCATCGCGATCGTCGGCGAAGCGGCTTCGCTCGTGGCGGGGCCGTCGAGGCGCGTTTCCGCATCGAGCGCGGTTCCGGCCGCGTTGAAGCGGCGCCGGTATACATGTGACGAGGTCCCCGGCGTTGCGCCGAGGTTGCTCCAGACCACAGCGAAGTTGCCGTCCTTGTCCGCGGCAACTTCGGGCGTGGGACCGGAGCCATACAGCGGCGTGCCGTTGACGCTGATCTCGCCACCGGACGCGATACCCGCCGCATCGAGCCGCCGCGCGCGTATCCCCTGCGCCGCTGGCCAGCCCGGCGCGCTGTACCAGACGGCGACGGCGTCGCCGTCGGCATCGCTCGCGATCGACGCCTGCTGCTGGGCGCCCGAGGCAGTGAGGTTGTAGCGCGCCGGCGCGCCGGCCGCGCTGCCCGGCGCGCCGGCGGCGTTGACGCCAGCGCTCGCGCAAGCCGTGATAGCCGCCAGCACCGCAGTCGCGAGCGCGCGCCGCGAGGGCGGCAGATAGATCGAGGAAATCGTGCGTTTCATGGAAGCTCCGTTCATGCAGGTCCAGGGAAGCGGTATCGCGCGTCGATACGACGCGCCATCGATGCCGCCAACCCAGTCTGCGGACCGCGTGGCGATTGCAGAATCACCAGCTTGTCCGGTAGCCCCCGCGCCGCGCCGGACAAATCGTCCAGCACGTGCGCAAACGGTAAGACGGCGCGCGGACAATGCGTCCGTAACCTTCGCCGGGCGTGCCATGGACATCACGGGGTCGAACCGGAAGACCACAGGCTTGCGCCGCTGGGTGCCGGCTGTTCTGATCGCGCTGCAGGCTGCCTGCAGCCCGCACACGGCTGTCCCCACTACGGAATCGCGCATGCCCGCGGAACGCCCTTTCGTCATCGCCCATCGCGGCGCCAGCGGCTACCGGCCCGAGCACACGCTGGAAAGCTATGCGCTCGCGATCGAACAAGGCGCCGACGCGATCGAACCGGATCTCGTCGTCACGCGCGACGGCGTGCTGATCTGCCGTCACGAAAACGAGATCGGCGGCACGACCGACGTCGCGCAGCATCCGGAATTCGCCGACCGGCGCACGCGCAAGCGCATCGATGGCGACGAGATCGATGGCTGGTTCGCCGAAGACTTCACCTTGGCGGAAATACGCACCTTGCGCGCGCGCGAGCGCCTGCCGGAGCTACGTCCGGCGAACACGCGCTACGACGGCGCGTTCGCGATCCCGACGTTCGCCGAGGTCATTGCGCTGGCCGCCAACGCGTCGCGGCCCGTCGCGATCTATCCCGAGACCAAGCATCCGACGCATTTTGAGCACGAAGGCCGCCATCTCGATGGCACACCGATCGCACGCTCGATCTCGGCGCTGCTCGTCGACGAACTCGTGCGCAGCGGGTTCCGCGATCCGGCGCGGATCTATATCCAGTCATTCGAGCTGGCGAACCTGATCGAGCTGCGCACGCGCCTGCTGCCTGCCGCCGGCCTCGATGCGCGCCTGATGCAGTTGTTCGGCGATACGGACGCCGTCACGCCGCAGAACGAGAATTTCGCCCTGCCCTATGACCTGCGTTGGCATGCGGCACATGGCGATGATCTCGATGTGCGCTATCCCGGATTGCGCGAACGCCTGCCGGCGCTGGGCACGACGGAAGTTTCCTACGGCGACCTGACCGGCGCTCGCGTGCTGGCGTGGATGCATGGACGCTACGCCTACGGCATTGCCCCCTGGAAGGACAACCTTCTGCCGCGCGCGCGCGATGTGACCGACGGCACGAGACTGGACGGTACGGCGCACTTGCTGATTGCTGCCGCGAAAAGCGCTGGACTGAAGGTACACACCTATACCTTGCGCGCCGAGCCGGCGCTCCTGCCGCACGACCGCGACGGCGCCCTCATGACGATGGAAGACGAGATAAACCGGCTGCTCGACGCTGGCGTGGACGGCTATTTCACGGATCAACCCGACCGCGGCGTGGTGCGGGCGCGCAGTCGTTAGATCGACTCACAGGCTCGGCATCGGCGCGGGAAAGCCCTCCCCTTCAAGGGGAGGGTTGGGTGGGGATGGTGTAATTCTTGCCGCATGCATTCGGCGGCAAATAGTCAAAGAACATTGAGCAAAGGTTTCAGCGGAACATATGAAGTAGCCCCACCGATCTTTTTCGCGCGCTGCCAAAAAACAGATATTTTTCCGATCCGAAGCAACCTCACACCATCCCCACCCAAACCCTCCCCTTGAAGGGGAGGGCTTAAGCTCACGCTGCTACTGCAACGTTACTTCGCCGTCCAACGCTGTATCCACGCATTCACCGTGTTGTGCCACTGCACGCTGTTGTGCGGCTTGAGCACCCAGTGGTTTTCGTTCGGGAAGTGCAGGAACTGGCTTTCGATGCCGCGGCGCTGCAGTGCGGTGAAGGTCGCCAGGCCCTGTTCCAGCGGGATGCGGAAATCGAGGCCGCCCTGGATCACGAGCATTGGCACTTTCCACTTCGCGACATGGTTGACCGGATTGAATTTCTCGTAGTTCTCCGGCTTGTCGTACGGCGTGCCGCCGTTTTCCCACTCGCTGAACCACAGCTCCTCGGTGGAATAGCCCATCATGCGCGCGTCGAATACACCGTCGTGGTTGACCAGGCACTTCCACGGCTGCGGCCAGTTGCCGGCGATCCAGTTGACCATGTAGCCGCCGTAGGACGCGCCCAGTGCACAGGCGCGATCGCCGTCGAGGAAGCTGTACTTGGCCAGCGCCGCGGCCCAGCCTTTCTGCAGGTCTTCGAGCGGCTTGCCGCCCCAGTCGCCGGAGATCGCATCGGTGAAGGCCTGGCCGTAGCCGGTCGAGCCGTGGAAATTCACCGCGACCACGGCGAAGCCCAGGCCCGCATAGGTCTGCGGATTCCAGCGATAATGGAAGTCGTTGCCGTAGGCGCCCTGCGGGCCGCCGTGGATCAGGTAGGCGACCGGATACTTCTTGCCTTGTTCATAGTTCCACGGCTTGACCACGTAGCCCTGCACGCGATCGTTGTTCGCGCCCTGGAAGTCGAAGAACTCCGGCTCGCCGAAGACCACATCCTTGAGCCGGTCGGCGTTGTTCGTGGTGATCTGCTTCGCGTTGCCGCCCTTGGGCGTGGTCAGGAACAGCTGGCTGGGAGATTTCAAGGTATCGCGGCCGAACACGAGGGTGTTGCCGGCCAGGTCGTAGCCGTTGATGTGGCCGTCGCCGACCACGGTGCGCACCTTGCCGCTGGCGATGTCGATCGCGAACAGCGGATGCTGGCCGTTGTCGTCGCTGGTCGTGAAGATGCTCTTGCCGTCGGGTGATAGCTGGATCGCGCCGGCGGAACGGTCCCAGCCCGCGTTGATCTCGCGGCTCTTGCCGCTGGCCAGATCCAGCGCCACCACGCCGAAGCGGTCGGCCTCGAAACCGGGACGCTTCATCGCGAGGTAGTACAGCGTCTTTCCGTCGGCCGAGGGCAGCGGGTTCGCATCCCAGGCCGGATTGGCCTCGGTGAGGTTGCGCGGCGGCGCCGACACGTCGGCGGGCACGGCGTACAGATCGAAGTTCGTCGACCAGGGCTCGGTCTTGCCGGCGATGCGCGCGCCGAAATAGACGGTCTTGCCGTCCGGCGAGAACGCATATTCGGAATCGTCGCCGAAGGGCTTGGACGGCACGTCGCCGGCGATGCCGCGCGACATCAGCTTGAGCTTGGGCAGGAGCTTGCCGTCGGCGCCGAATTCGCCGAGGAACAGCTGGCTGCGGCGACCGTCGGACCAGGTATCCCAGTGACGCACGAACAGCGTGTCGTAGAGCTGGCCCGTGGCCTTGGCCGCGGCGGTGTCGTCGAGGCGCTTCTTGGTGCAGTCGATGTCGGGGCAGTCGGTGAACACTTCCAGCGACAGCAGTACATGCTTGCCATCGGGCGAGAGCTTGAAGCTGCCGACGTCGACGGGCAGGCCGCTGGAAACCACTGCTGCGCCCGGAGCGGCCTCGAACGCGTTGCGCATCAGCGCCTGCTTATCCTGCTCGCGCTGCGACAGCGCCGGCGCGACGTCGATGCGCCAGAGCTGGTTCACGCCGTCCTGGACCGCGGTATAGAAGATGCTGCGGCCGTCGGCCGACCAGCGCGGGCCGGCGCTGCTCGCGCCTTCCGCAGTCAGCCGCAACGGCGCGGACTTGCCATCGAGGCGCAGCAGCCACAGGCTGTTGACGCCCTTGTTCGCGGCGAAATCGGTCTGGCGCAGCTGGTAGGCAACGAAGCGGCCGTCGGGCGACAGCTGCGGATCGCTGATGCGTTCGAGGTTGACGAGATCGTTGACGTCGAGGCCGCGCGCCGCGAATGCGACATCCGAAGCCAGCGCGGCGAGGACAGCGAAGCCCAGGGAAACGGGAAGTTTCATGACGTTATCCATTGAGAAACCTGTGAACAAGTCGAAGTTTGCTTTTGATTCTGGAGCCCCCTTGAGTCAAGGGGGTGAAGAGTGATCGCTCAGAACCGCAGGTTCTGATCGCTCTGAACGCCCAACGGGCCGGACCGGCCAAATGCCTGCGCAGCAGGCGTTTGGCGGGGTTGTGGGGATCTGGTGTACATCGCAAGAGCGGCAGTCCAAACAACTTGTTCAGAACTCCCCCAGGGGAATCCGGCGAGACCGCCGCCGCGATGGACGCGGCGACGGAAACAACAATCAGGCCTTCTGCTGGCCCTTGATCGCGCTGCGGTAGAGCAGCGCGCCGATGAACGCGAGCACGACGAGGCCGGCGATCTGGCCGAGTTCCCAGCCATGCAGCGCGAGCACGTCGGCCTTGCCGCTGACGACGATCGGGATCGCGATCGCGATGCCCATGAGCGCCTCGCCGGTGATCAGGCCCGCGGCGAACAGCGTGCCGGGACGATGCACGCGGTCGCGCGCTTCCTCGTCCGTCGCCGGCACGCCGAAGCGGCGTTCGACGAAATACGAGAGCACGCCGCCGAGGAAGATCGGCACCATGAGTTCAAGCGGCAGGTAGATGCCGATCGCGGCGGCCAGCACCGGCACGCGGAAATGCGCCTTGCGCGACTTCAGCCATTCGTCGATGCCGATGATGACGGCACCGATCACGCCACCGGCGATGATCATGTTCCAGGGCAGGTGGCCGCCGAACATGCCCTTGGCGACCGAGGCCATGAGCTGCGCCTGCGGCGCATTGAGCGGATTCGGATGCTGCGGCGTCGGTTCGCCGATGCCGTAGGCGACGGCGAGCAGGTTCAGCACCGGCGCCATGACCAGCGCGCAGGACAGCGAGCCGATCGCGAGCATGACCTGCTGCTTCCAGGGCGTCGCGCCGACGAGATAGCCGGCCTTGAGATCCTGCAGATTGTCGCCGCCGACCGCGGCCGCGCAGCAGACCACCGCGCCGATCATGATCGCGGCGACCGCGCCGATCGGCGAATCGCGTCCGAGCAGCAGCATGAGCACGACGGAGGCGAACAGGATGGTCGCGATGGTGATGCCGGAGACCGGGTTATTGCTCGATCCGACGAGGCCGGCGAGATAGCCCGACACCGATACGAAGAGGAAGCCCGCGACGACCATGATGATGGCCATCGGCACGCTGACCAGCCAGTTGCCGACGATGGCCTGGTACAGCAGCAGCAGCGGCAGCACGAAGATCACGAGCGCGATCAGCATCCACTTCATCGGCAGGTCGCGTTCGGTCTCCGGCACGTTCGCATCGGTACCCTTGCGCGCCGCGGCGATGCCGCTCTTGATGCCCGACAGCAGCGACTTGCGCAGCGAGAACAGTGTCCACATGCCGCCGATCAGCATCGCGCCGACGCCGAGGTAGCGGACTTTCTCGCCGCGGATCATGCCGGCCGCTTCCGCGGCGCCCTTGCCGACCAGGCGGGCGGCGAATTCCGGATCGAAGCTCGACGCGAAGGCGTGGTAGATCGGAATCGCGATGTTGTACGACAGCACGCTGCCCGAGAGCACGACGATGCCGATATTGAGGCCGACGATGTAACCCACGCCGAGCAGCGCCGGTGACAGGCCGGTGCCCATGTAGCCGAGGTACTTGCCGAAGAAACCGGCCACCGCGGCATTGTCGGGAATCAGGCGCAGGCCGCTTTCGGCCATGAGCTTGACCACGGCGCCGAGCACCGAGGAAATGGCGAGGATGCGGATGCCCGGTCCCGGGTTCTCGCCGGCCTTGAGCACTTCGGCCGCGGCCTTGCCTTCGGGGAACGGCAGCGGATCCTCGACGATCATGGAGCGGCGCAGCGGCACCGAGAACAGCACGCCGAGCAGACCGCCGAGGCCGGCGATCGCGAACACCCAGGAATAGCGGAAGTCCTGCCAGTAGCCGAGGATGATCAGCGCGGGGATAGTGAAGATCACGCCGGCGGCGATCGACGAACCGGCCGAGGCGCCGGTCTGCACGATGTTGTTCTCGAGGATGGTGCCGCCGCCGAGCACGCGCAGCACGGCCATGGAGATGACCGCGGCCGGGATCGCCGTGGCGATGGTCAGGCCCGCAAACAGGCCGAGGTAGGTGTTGGCGGCAGCGAGGATCATCGCCAGCACCACCGACAGGATGACGGCGCGGACAGTCAGCTGCGGAACGGCAGGTGTACTCATGCGGACTCCGGGATGGATAACGACCCGCACGGCTGGCGCGGGGGCGCCAAGCATAACCGCGTTGCGGGCGGCCGGCAGCGCCGACCGGGCAGCGCGGACAGACGACCTGTCCGTCGCCTGCGCCGTGTTGCGGATACGCGCAGCAAGCCCGCATGGCGACGGTCCGATACCCGGCGCGCCGTCGCGCATTCATGCTGCATCGCCGCATAGTGACGAAGTCGGCCGCACGAACCGGTGCCGGAGCGGCGGAGAAACGCCGCTACTCGATTACAAATACAGGTTTGGATTAATGCGCATCGCGCCGCGGCCGGCGGCGCCTCGCGCTGTCGGTGGCCGGCCTTGCCGGTTCGAACGCGGCGCAGACCTGTTCGGCGTCGCGACGCCGAACAGGTCTGGCGGTCAGCCCAGGGCCGCGCCGTATTCCTGCAGCAGCGCACGCAGCACCGAGCGGTGACAGCGGTCCTCGCATTCGCAATAGCAGCCCACCGAGAAATTGGACTGCTGCGACAGCGCGGCCAGCAGTTCAAGCGTCCGGCGTGCGTCGGGAGCCGCCATTTCCGACCGGTAGCGTCTGCGGAAGGTGGTCCATTCGGCCGGCGTTTCGGCCAACTGCGCCAGCTTGACGGTTTGCGCGCTCGGCGCGAGGTTCGGAAACCAGACGTCGTACCAGTCCTGTGCCGCGACCGCCGCGCGGGGCACACCGCGCGGCGGTCGGCGCACGGTGCCGATACGCGTGCCTTCGTCGGGCGTTCTCGGACTGCCCAGCCTCACCACGCGAACCACCACGGCCGTTTGGCCTAGGTCCCGGACGCGCCAGCGCCCCAGGGCGGCGGCGGCAACGGCTGCGGCTGGGTCAGGTCGAACTCGACGCGGAACAGCCGGTCCGGCCGTGCGAGTTCGTAGACGAAGCGCTGTGCGTCGAGTTCGACAGCCCAGACGTTGTCGAACGACGCGGTCAGTTTGCGCGCGCGGAACAGCGCCTTGGAATAGACGTCGGCGGGAAACTCGAAGCGCCAGCGGTCCATCATCTGTTGCGCCAGCTTTTCTTCCGTCAGCGCACGGCTGTTGCCGCCGTACAGGGTCGTCCTGTGGGCGCTGCCGTCGGCATGACGATGGTCGTGCTTGAGACGCAGCGACTGGCGCCGGGCGTCGAGCGTGATCACCCAGGTGCGCGAATGATCGTCACCGACGTGAAACGGAATGCGCACCGTATCGTCGTCGCAGTCGCGCACGTGCATCACGAGCGGCTTGCCGGCGAACGGATCGTTCGCGCTCGTCGGCGTGTCGGCGACGATGCGGCCGGCGAAGGCCTTGCCGCAGAGGCTGCGCAGGCGCAGCAGGAACGCGTGCTGCGGCGACGATGCGGCGTCCGCGGCAATCTCGGCGGAGGCCGAGGCGATCTCGGGCCGGGGTGAAGGGATGCAGGCCGACAGCAGGACGGCCAGCGCGAGTGACGCGATGCAGGATCGGAGAGGTCTGTTCATCCGGAAACGGTAGCGATTCGGCGCCGCGTCGGCAAGTTGCCGCAGTCATGCCGTCCGGACGTGTGCGCCGGCGCAACGAAACGGCATCGCTATACTCCGGCCACCCCGCACTACCGGAATCCGCATGTCCGCCGTCCTTCCGCAGGCCGCGCCCTACGACGCGACCGACACGTTCCTCGGTCATCCCAAAGGCGTCTACGTCTGCTTTTTCACCGAGATGTGGGAGCGTTTTTCGTTCTACGGCATGAAGGCGCTGCTGCTGCTGTATCTGCTGCAGCATCACAAGTTCGGCGACAAGGTTGGCTACGACGTGATCGGCGCCTACGGCGGCCTGGTCTATTGCCTGCCGGTCATCGGCGGCCTGCTCGCCGATCGCTGGCTCGGCATGCGCAAGGCGGTGCTGTTCGGCGGACTGCTGCTGGTGCTGGGCCATGCGGGCATGGCGTTCGAAGGGCACGAGGCGCAGATCGTCAACGGCGTGACGCAGCGCGACGAGGGCGCGCTGTTCGCGTTCTATTTCTCGCTGTCGCTGATCATCATGGGTGTGGGTTTTCTCAAGCCCAACATCTCGACCATCGTCGGCAAGCTCTACGCGCCCGACGATCCGCGCCGCGATTCCGGTTTCGCGCTGTTCTATGCCGGCATCAACCTCGGCTCGCTGCTCGCGTCCATCATCTGCGGCTATCTCGGCCAGACCCTGGGCTGGGCCTACGGCTTCGGCATCGCCGGCTTCGGCATGCTGCTCGGCCTGCTGCAATTCCTCTGGGGCCAGAAATACCTGCGCGGTCATGCCGAGCCGCCGGATCCGGTGCGTCTGCGCGAACGCATCGCCGGCGTGCCGCGCGAATGGCTGATCTATGCGGGCGCCGCCGCGGGCCTGCTGCCGGTCGCGGGCCTGATGTGGGCCGTGGCCAACGGCGCGTTCAAGCTCGGCGGCGAGATCACGCCGGCACTCGCGCTGATGATCCTGATGATGCTGGCCGTGCTCGGCTGGTTCGCCTGGTTCATCACGACGCAATGCAACCGCGTGCAGCGCCACCAGATGATCGCGCTGATTGCGATGATCGCGATGTGCCTGGTGTTCTTCACGCTGTACGAGCAGACCTACGGCTCCTGGGTCACCTTCACCGATCGCCTGCTCACGAAGGATCTCGTTCCGGCACTGGTGCAGCCCACGCCGGCGCTGACCTGGAGCGTCGACTGGCTCGCCAACGTGAGCCTGTTCGTGCAGACCGCGCCCTGGTCCATCGTCGTGCTGCTGCTTGCGCCGGGCGCGTTCGTCGTCGCCGCGCGCATGTCCGACCGCGACCCGCAGTCGCGCGCGCCGCGCGTGCTGTTCGGCAGCGTCGTCGTCATCGCGCTCGTCTTGCTGGTGCGCGACTGCCTGGTGCTGCCGCAGACCGCCGGTTCGCTGACTTACCTCGGCGCGCTGTTTCTCGTGCTGCTCGCGCCACTGTTCAGCGGTCTGTGGGGCTGGCTCGACGCGCGCGGCGCGGATCCGTCCAAGCCGGTCAAGTCGGCGCTGGGCCTGCTGCTGGCCGGGCTTTCCTTCCTCCCGCTGCTGTGGGCGGCGCAGCACGCCGGCGCGACCGGCCAGCAGGCCAGCGTGTGGTGGCTGGTTGCCGCGTATTTCATTCTGGAACTTGGGGAAATGTGTCTTTCACCGGTCGGCCTGTCGGCGGTGAGCCAGCTGTCGGTGCCGCGCGTGGTCAGCCTGATGATGGGCACCTGGTTCCTCGCGACCGCGTTCGGTCTCGCTGAGGACATCGTCGCCGACGCGCCGCGCGCGCGTCCGGCGGACGTCCCGCTCAGCGCACGCCGTGCATGAGTCGTCGCAGCAGCGGCGCCAGCGCGAACGCGACCACGGCGCAGCCCAGGCC